>NZ_JABXKQ010000044.1 GCF_017114945.1 Nostoc sp. JL34 | reverse complement strand
CTCCCTGCCCCCTGCACCCCTGCGGTCTAAATGATAAGTCTTTACCCGAACATGATATTATATTGCTTTAGAACTTTGGCGGGTTCCAATACCCTACGAAGAATAATTTTGATTCCTAGATTCTGAATTCTTCTTTAAGGTGTTTGTTCAGAATCTGCCGATGGTTGATTGTTAAATAACAGCAGGCGTGCAGCAAGAATGGCAAATCCCACAGCCGCGATCGCTTTTAAAACGCGTGTAGGTAATAATTCGGCTACTGCACCCCCTGCTAACGATCCCAACAGGCTTGTCAACAGCAATGCGCCTGCTGCACCAAAAAATACTGCCCGTGGAGAATTAGAACGTCCTGAAAGTGCGATCGCTGCTAGCTGACTTTTGTCACCCAATTCTGATAAAAAAACCGTAATAAAGCTCAGTCCTAATAAATGCCAATCCATATAATTAAAGGAGATGGGTAATTTTTTTATAATGACAAATGACTAATGACTAGTAAATACATCCCAAAATAGCATTAGAGAAATTACTAACAACATCACGCCGGCTGACTTTTCTACAGTTTTCGGGCTGAGTCGATCGGCTATCCAACTACCTAAAAGTACACCTAATAAGCTAGTGGTTATTAGCGCCGCCGCCGAGCCGATAAATACCACCCACGGCGAATGAGATTGTGCGCTCATTAACAGAGTGGATAGCTGAGTTTTATCTCCAATTTCTGCTAGAAAAATGGTTATAAAAGTTGTACCAAAAACTACTAGCACTGATTGCTGCTTTTGAGGACTATCGGCAACTACAGGCTGAACTGACGGAGCGATCGCAGGAGTTAAGTTAAAATCATTGCTATCTTTCAGTTCTAGCTCGATCTGAGTCTGAGATCCGCCAGAAATGTCCAAAGGAGCAGAGTCAAGTTTCACAGGCAGTAGTTTTATTGCTAGGTTGCTTTCATATTTCTATCATATTCTCAGATTGTTGTAATAAATTGCAACTCCACAAACTAAAACTAGGAGTGTGAGTGTCACAGCCCTACAGCTTTATTGAAGCGGAGTATTTCCAGACTGCGATCGCCATAAACTCCTTCTATTTGCTGGCGACAGCAGTCAATAGCAAAATCGTTAACTTCTTCGGGTTCAACCCCATACATATCTTGAAACACTTCTGATTCCACACGGCAGAAGCGGGGACGATTGGGGTAGATGCGACATTCTCGCGTGGTATGGTCGAAATTAACGCACCATCCCCCTTCGCCTACCATGCTGAGGTAGAGTTCTAGTTCTGGTGGTGAGAGGTAGTCTTCTAAGTCTGGACGCTCTGCTGGATCGAGATTACAGCAGGCTCCACATTGCTTTATACATTGCCAAGTTGACATTTTGGATTAGGGATTAGGGATTGGGGATTAGGGATTGGGGATTAGGGATTGGGAGTTAGGGATTAGGGATTAGGGAAACTCTTCCCTAGTCCTCAGTAATTAGTATCTGATACCCAGTCCCCAGTCCCCAGTCCCCAGTCCCCAATCCCCAATCCCCCTATTTTACGTTTTTATGTCTTTTCTTATAATTTTGTTAAGTAAATTAAATCTAACAGCCCATAGCCAGATATGATCGATCGCGGGTTTTGTAATTAAGTTATTGAATTTTTTAAAACAATTGAAAGGAGAAAAGGAAAAATGTTTGACGCTGTATCTGACTTGTTTAACGCTTTTACCAGTATCAATTGGGAAGTTATCTTCCAATTGTTGTCAGTGGCGCTAATTGTGATTGCTGGCCCAGCAGTGATCTTTGTGCTGGCATTTCGCAACGGCAACCTATAAGAGTGCTGAGTAGTGAGTGCTGAGTGCTGAGTAGAAGAAAATTTTGGAATTTAAAACTGATAACTCATGAATCAGCACTCAATACTGATAACGCCTGAAGAGCAGCTTGGATAATATTGTCATACTGTGGTTGAGAAATATCAACTTCTTTGGCATTTTGACGATTAGTACCCAGCAAACCAATTATATGTCCTGGCTGCATGGCTAATACTTTCCCTTCAGAATTTTTAATTCTTAGTTCTGCTTCAATACCGTTTTTATAGAAACCACAAGTATACTGTCGCTGCTTGTACTCAAAGGTGGTGCTTGATGTGGTAGGTGGCGAAACAAAAAATTGTTGAATCTGAATTGGCAGTCTGACGCCGATTAACTCTAGCTCGATGCTGGTATTGCCGTTAAAGTAATTTTCTCGCAGTTTGTAAGCGATATCCACTCGCGATGGTAAGCGGAAATAGTCGCCCCAACGCCAAGCGATCGCTTTAATTTGATACTCCTGATTATCAACAATTTGGGCAACTGTAAGTTTGATGTGACCCTTACCAACTATTTTTTGCTCAACCACTTGGACATTAGGTGTCCAGAAAACTGGATCGGGGTTGTCCATACCGCAGGGGTGTAGAGCATTAAGCTGTTGATAAAGCTGCTGATTGAGATGATTGAGGTTGACTTCAGCATCAATTTTAAGCAGAGGCTTGAGATGCTGAGGTTCAAGACACTGGTTAGCAAACTCAATCAAACGCGATCGCACCATCTGTAAATTCTCTGCTGGTAGAGAGAATCCGCCGGCTGCTTTGTGTCCACCAAATTTGCCTAGTAAATCGTGACAATATTCTAAAGCTTCAAATACATGAAACTCTGGAATTGAGCGTGCTGAACCGCGTATATGTCCCTCATCTTCATAAGTACCGATGAACACGGGAACACCGTAGCGTTCTACCAAACGGGAGGCGACGATGCCAATAACGCCGTGATGCCAATTTGGTTGAACAACAATTAATACACGGTTATCTTGTAAAGAAGTAACAAATTCTGCTTCTACATAAGCGATCGCTTCTTGTTCAATTTGCTGACACATTTCCTGGCGAGAAGCATTGATTTGTTCGCACTGCATTGCTCTTTCCAGCGCCACCCCCATATCATCTGTAGTCAGTAATTCAATCACAGTCTGGGGATTACCAATCCGACCAATAGCATTAATTCGCGGCCCCAAGCGAAACCCGATATCTTCAGGCTTCAGCGATTTTGGATTTTGGATTTTGGATTTTGGATTAGAAATTTCCTCCCCTGCTCCCCTGCTCCCCTGCTCCCCTGCTCTCTCCTCTCCCCTCGCCTGCACTCCACCTACCTGAATCAACGCCTGTATACCAGGTAAGTTGGATTTGGGTAAATGCTGTAAACCACGTTTCACCCAGCGGCGATTTACGCCAGTTAAGGGGGCTAAATCTGCGATCGTTCCCAGCGTAAATAATGCTAGCATCGGTTGGATCAATCCCTTAGTCTGCCCTAGCTGTTGTGCTAGAGACACTGCCAAAATATAAGCAACACCAACACCAGCAACACCCCGATAAGGTGAGGATTCGGCTATTAGTTTCGGGTTGAGGATAGCGTTAGCTGGCGGTAATTTTTGAGGGATATCATGATGATCGGTGATAATCACTGCAAGACCAAGTTCTCTAGCTCTAGCAACTGGTTCAAACGCAGAGATACCATTATCTACAGTGAGAATTAGCCCTACACCTTCGCTGTGAAATTCTTCAACTATGCGTTTATTAATACCGTATCCTTCGTGCATCCGGCTGGGGATAGCATAATCTACCTGTGCGCCTAAAGTGCGGAGACTACGCAAAAGTAGAGCAGTGCTGGTCATCCCATCAGCATCGTAATCACCACAAATAGCAATTTTTGTTTGAGAAGCGATCGCATTTTGCAATAACTCTAGACTAATTGCCAAATCTGGGAAATCTTCTAACGGCGAAGGCAAAACTAAAGACTCTGGATCTAAAAATGCTTGTACCTGTTCTGGTGTTTCCATACCCCGATTAATTAGTAACTGGCTGATAATCGAAGAAAGATTTGTCAAAACCGCCAGATTTTGGGCAAATTCTGGTTTTTGTGGATAAATCTGCCAGCGCTGATCGGGTAAGCGCCTGCGAGGCTTTGATAGTTCAGATACAGGTCGGTCTAGCACAATACAAGTTAGGATTTTTTAGTTATGAGTGTTGAATTGAAAGTTATTTCTTAACTCATAACTAATAACATTATTTTGCTATCTATTAAAATACGCTGATTCTACCGTCATCCATAATATATAACGAGCGATCGCCTGGAGAGCGCCAGGTCGGACGGAGTTCTAGCCGCAATGTCCCAAAGTTAGGTTTGGAGACTATTGCTTGTAGTGATAAACCCTTTTCGCTCCAAAATATCAGAGATGTATTTGGCTCAGTACCCTCTATTTGTTCTAGATTTAATTTCTGCCCTGGATTCAAGGATATTGCATCAGTCCCAGAGGGTTTTTGAATTTTAATCAGGTTAGGTGTGCTATTTATAACTTCAACTCGGATGTATTGCCCAGGTGTAAACTGAATTGGGTGCGACCCACACTTAGAGGCACAAGTTCGAGCTAAGGTAGCACTGGGATTATTGATTG
Source organism: Nostoc sp. JL34 (assembly GCF_017114945.1). Classification (GTDB taxonomy): domain Bacteria; phylum Cyanobacteriota; class Cyanobacteriia; order Cyanobacteriales; family Nostocaceae; genus Nostoc. Next base: position 296,499 of record NZ_JABXKQ010000044.1, on the reverse strand, counting down.
ATGCAACTAGAATGGTAGCTGCAAGTAAAGCAAATGACAAAGGCTTAAACATATACACAGTATAAGTACTAATCTGAAATATTACTTCAATTTAATACTATTAAGCCTCAGCATATTTTCCAGAATTAAGCTAATGCAAAGCAACATCAGCCTATCATTCTTCGATAAGCGATTTAATCGTGATTTAGCCAGTTGTCGAGTTGTTGTTGGGTCACTACTGGGTGCGGGACTGGTGTAAGCCATAATCAAGACAGAATTAGGAATCAGGAACACAGAAGTGAATCATGCACATCCTATCCCTTCATTATCCCGATTACTTACTTAGGGACTTCCAAATAAAAAATATCCAATTAACTCCTGTGGGGTGGGCGTCTCGCCATTAGTGTCAAGTTAAGCTCAAACTTCCTATGTCAATAAGTATTTATGCTTAACAATTTGGTTTGAAAGGGACAAAAAACGAACTTTTTCAGGGACTATTAATGCTTTGTTTATTAGCATCACTCCCAGCTTGCGTATAAAAGTCAGAAAAAAGTTCACCTTTATACTTCGTTCCTAACAAAACCTATCGTTGACAAATGGGTTTTAACCTTAAGTTGACACTAATGGCGTCTCGCCTGCCCAGTCCATAAGGCGGGCAAGATGCCATAGGTGTCAAGTTAAGCTCAAACTTCCTATGTCAATAAGCATTTAGGCTTAAAAATTCGGTTTGAAAGGGACAAAAAACGAACTTTTTCATGGACTATTAATGCTTTGTTTATTAGCATCACTCCCAGCTTGCGTATAAAAGTCAGAAAAAAGTTCACCTTTATACTTCGTTCCTAACAAAACCTATCGTTGACAAATGGGTTTTAACCTTAAGTTGACACTAATGGCAAGATGCCCACCCCACAATATTGGATAATTTATTTCTTGGAGTTCCCCAAAACTCAAACAAAATTTTTTGAGTGTTATCCAGCATAGGGTGACTCTCCTACGCATTATAGATTGAGTCTGTAGTGCGATCGCTATTTTAGTGAGTCTGGTATCACAAAATAAAACCCTGTACAAAATTTTACCTTATTGTACAAGGTTGTCTATTATCCTAAATACTTAGAACAAGCTCTTTAACCAAACCGTCCACTGATATAATCTTCAGCTTCTTTGGTTTGAGGAGAACTGAACATTTGGGCTGTAGGATTAAACTCAACTAATTTTCCACGACGTTTACCATGCTCGTCAATTTCTGTATTGAAGAAAGCCGTGAAATCTGCGACTCTAGAGGCTTGCTGCATATTGTGTGTCACCATAATAATGGTGTATTGTTCCTTAAGTTCTAAGCAGAGCTCTTCTACTTGGCGACTAGAAATTGGGTCGAGAGCAGAACATGGTTCATCCATTAATAATACATCTGGCTTCATTGCGATCGCACGGGCAATGCAAAGTCGTTGCTGTTGTCCGCCAGATAATGCAGTTCCTTTCTCTTTCAGTTTGTCTTTGACTTCATCCCAGATAGCAGCGCGTCTGAGAGAATCTTCCACCAATTCATCAACGTTACCTTTGTAACCATTAGCCCGCGGACCAAAGGAAATATTTTCGTATATCGACTTCGGGAAAGGATTCGGTCTTTGAAAAACCATTCCGACTTGGCGGCGTAATTTGACAGAATTTATCTTAGGATCGTAAATATTGCGATCGCGATAATTCAGTCTACCCTCAACCTTAGCTCCAGGAATTAAATCATTCATCCGGTTGAAGCAACGCAGTAAGGTACTTTTACCACATCCTGAAGGCCCAATAAAAGCAATAATTTGTTTCTCAGGAATCTTTAGATAAACATCTAAAAGTGCTAAAAATCCTCCATAAAAAACCTTCACACCTTCAACATTGAAAACGCTACTACCTTGGTCGATTGTGGCACTATCTGATTGACTTCTACTATTGCTATAAGTCATGAAAGCGTATCTCCTAATATCTGTGAATGTATTCAATTAGATATTTAATTACCTAACGGATTGAGAAGCGTTGCCGGATATAAATTGCTACACCATTTAAAGCTAAAATCAAGAGCAACAACGCAATAATTGTCGCTGCTGCTGCACCAGCAAAACCCGGTTCAGGACGAGTGATGTAACTGTAAATTTGAATGGGTAATGCCATAAATCTCTGGAACAAACCAGGGTCAAAAGTGAGAAAACCCACAGCACCAACAACAATTAGAGATGCTGCATCACCAATAGCACGAGATACAGAGATAATTACTCCTGTCAAAATACCGGGAATAGCATAGGGTATGACGTGACTGCTGATAGTTCGCCATTTGGTTACACCTAATCCATAAGAGGCATTTCTCAGGGAATCTGGGACGGCGCGAATTGCTTCTCTAGAAGTGACAATAATCACTGGCAAAGACAACAAAGATAAAGTCAATGCACCAGAAATCAAAGCGGGGCCAAACCCAAGCAGATAATTGAAAACTCCTAAACCCAGCAATCCATAAACAATAGAAGGTACACCCGCGAGATTACTGATATTAATCTCAATAATCGCTGTCCACCAAGCTTTAGGTGCATACTCTTCTAGATATAAAGCTGCTCCGACACCAATAGGAACAGTAACCAAAATTACAACAGTTCCCAAAAGAACACTGCTGATAATTGCAGGGCGAATGCCACCTTGGTCAGCAAAACGAGAAGGAGTTTCGGTCAGAAAGCCGGGTGACAAAAATCTACCTAATCCGTCTTTAAAAATATCAAAAAGTAGCAATGCTAGGATAAATAAACCAATCAGTAATCCTAACAAAAAAATTACTTCAAATACTTTTCCTAATGTCTCTCTACTTTCAACATTATCGTTAAATTCTGCCGTAGAATCTAGAGAACTATTTGGTTGATAACTTGTAGCCATACTTATTAATCGTATTTTTCTTTAAAGCGATTTGCAATCAAGTAACTAACAATATTCAAAGCTAGGGTGATGAGAAACAGAACAGCACCTACAGCATATAAGGTTTTGAAATTGAGACTCCCACGTGGACTATCTCCTCCAGAAATTTGTGCCATGTAAGCTGTCATTGTTTCTATTGATTCCGCAAAATTCACAGTCAGCTTTGGCTGTAGTCCGGCGGCGATGAGAACAGTCATTGTTTCACCCACAGCGCGAGAAATACCCAATATAATTGAGGCAATGATTCCAGAAAGCGCGGCTGGTAGAACTACTTTAAAAATGGTTTCCAGTTTAGTGATACCTAAAGCATAAGAGCCTTCTCGTAAAGAGCGGGGAACTGCTTTAATAGCATCTAAGCTGATAGAACCAACCGTAGGGGTAATCATTACTCCCATCATTAATCCTGCACTCAAAGCGTTGAATATTTCTAGAGGGATAATATTCCGTAGCAATGGTGTGACAAACAATAGCGCAAAGTAACCATATACTACTGTTGGTATTCCCGCTAAAAGTTCCACTGCTGGACGTAAAACTGCTGCTACTTTTGGTTGAGCATACTCACTTAAATAAATAGCAGAAGATAACCCCAAAGGAATAGCAACTGCCATCGCAATAGCTGTCGTTAAAAAAGTGCCATTAATCAAGGGCCAAACGCCAAAATGTTTCTCTGCAAATAGAGGCGTCCATTTAGTATCAAGAAAGAATTGAGCAAAGGAGACTTCTTGGAAAAAACCAAATGTCTCTTGAAAGATAATTAGGACAATCCCAAAAGTCGTCAAAACCGAAACTAAAGCACAAGCAAATAAAATTACCCCAACAATCTTTTCAGAAATATCTTCAGATGGATTTTTATCCAATGATTGTCTGGATAGTAGATAAGGATCGTCTTGAGAATTGAGATTTTGCATAAACAGTTAATTTTTTAACTACATTCAGACTACAATGACTAGAACTTTATTTAAATAAAGTTTGTGATTGGTTCACCTGGCTTTGCTTTTTTGAATTTTGTCCCTGTTTCACCAGTAGCAAATTTTTGTTTTACCTTGACATAAGCTTCATCAGGTAGCGCCACATAACCAACACTATCTACCCACTTCCAAGAATTTTCTAGATAAAAATCTACAAATTCTTTAACTGCTGGCTTGGTATCTAAGGATTTTTTACTGACATAGAGAAATAGAGGACGAGACAAAGGTGTGTAGATATTTTTGATGACATTATCTACAGGAACTGGCTTTTCACATTTTCCTGTAGGGCTTTCTACAGCAACTAAATTGAGTTTATCTTGGTTTTGAATGTAGTAAGATATCCCAACATAACCCAAGGCTGATACATCACCTGAAACACCTTGTACTAGGAGATTTTGATTGTGACTAGGGGTGTAATCTGTACGGCCATTCTTGGCTTTACCAGTAACAGCTTGAGTCATATAATCAAAGGTTCCAGTATCAGAAGCTGGAGCATACAGCTTCAGTTTTTCGTTAGGGAATTTGAGATTAACTTGATTCCAAGTCAAGATTTTACCGTCTGATTTCGCGCCCCAAATTTTGCCCAGTTCCTTAATAGTTAGACATTTGGCGAAGTTATTTTTACGGTTAGCAATTACGGCTATACCATCTAAAGCTACAGGTAACTCGACAAATTCAATATTTTTACTTTTACATTTTTTGATTTCTTCATCTCGAATGGTACGAGAAGCACCAGCTATATCAATGTCGCCATTACAAAATTTACTGAAACCACCACCAGTACCGCTTGAGGCGACGCTAACTTTAGCTTCAGGTTTGCCTTTGCCGTATTCTTCTGCAACTGCTAAAGAAACAGGAAAACCTACAGCAGCACCATCAATACTGACTTGACTTTTCAATTCTTGTCCGCTGTTACAAGCAGTGATACTGCTGGCAAGAAGCATTAAAGATGTTAAGAAAAAGCCATTTTGAAATCGGTTACAAAAGCTCATAAATTATCAATTGAGATAAAGTGATTGAGAATTACTTATGCTTGGCTAGCGGCAAAATGTAGAGAATGCAGCATGATATCTCTTTTATCATGCTTTGTTCACAGCTTGAATTTTGTCAAAGATTGCCCCATCTCCAAAAAACTTGTTCTGAATAATCTCCCAACCACCTAAATCTTGAGATGTGAATAAAGTTTTAATTGGCGGATATTGTGATGCTACTTCTTGGGTAACGCTGGGGTTCACAGGACGATATTGTAATTTGGCAAATTCCCGTTGAGCTTCTGTGGAGTAAAGAAAATCAACAAATGCTTGTGCAACTTCTCTTGTAGCGTGTTTATCGACGTTTTTATCAACTATCGCTACAGGATTGTCAATAGAAATATTGACTTGGGGTACAACATAAGGCAACTTCGTCCCATTTTTACCTGCCAAAATCACCTCATTTTCGTAGTTGATTAAGACATCTCCTTCACCTTTTTGGAAGAATAAATCGCTAGCCTCACGGGCATCTTTCGTTAGAGTCGGGGTATTTTTATAAACTTTGGTGACATAATCTAGCGCTGTCGCTTCATCACCACCTGTTAAAGTCACCGAACCCCAGAAAGCTAAGAATTCCCAGATAGCAATACCAGAAGTTTTTGGGTTAGCGGCAATCACTTTCACGCCATCTTTTGCCAAGTCTGCCCAAGTCTGAATGCCTTTCGGGTTGCCTTCGCGAGTAACGATCGCAGCAACCGATCTACTCACAATACCACTTCTCGGTGCTTTGGTTTCCCAACCTGATTTAATTAAACCTGCAAGAGCAATTTTGCTGACATCGAGGGGAAGTGCCAAATGTACTATATCTGCTTCTTGGGAACCGTTAATGACAGCAGCAGCTTGAGCGCCAGAACCACCATAGCTTTGCTCAAATGTGACATTTTGGTTGTGTTCTTGCTTCCACTTTTCGATAAATTTGGGAATTATCTGATCATGTGCAGCTTTGGTGACAGAGAATGAAACGAGTTTTAACTTAACATCATTTTTGCTAGCTGAACTGCTTCCCGAACAGGAGGCAACTGCTATAGTCAAAAAAATACTTATTAAAAACAGACTTACAAAACTTTGGATACTGCGTCCATCTAACCAACTTCTAATTGCGTTTTGATACGATACTTGTATAGTTCGCAAGGCTTTCATTGCATAAGCCTGCATTCCCTCATTGAGGAATTTACTTAATTGTGTCGGTTGTTGCGACTTGCTCATTAGAATCACCCCTAAATCTACGGTATTTCTACATGGATACCGTGATTATGAGAATTATAGGGTATATAGAATAATATTTATCATTTGACTTCAATTTTTTTACTCAGTGAGCAATTTATGCTCAAAAGTAGCAAATAAATCTGATTTAGCAAGGTATTTCAAAAAACGGGCTTTTCTGCTTGAAAGCGAAACAATCCCGCTGCGTACATAATATTTGCTAAAAAATATGTGATGAGTAATACAGAACAGTAGTGGAAACTCAACTTTTTTTAGTCAGTAAAGCTGTTTTTAAAACCAAGTAGCTGCATAATAGCATCTTAAGTATGATATATAGCGATCGCGCTTATTACGACTATTATTTGTATATAATAATCTGACCTTCAAAATCATCATAATGATGACTGGCAGAAAGCCTAGCCACTTCAAAACTAACTTTACTCAGGGCTGCAATAACTTCCCTTCCTGTAACACTTGGGAATTGACTCATATCTCAACTGCGACTCGTTGAATACCAACAAAGTCGAGTGAATCCTGTTGTTCTTCCTCAACTTCTAGACAAAGTTCAATCATTAATTTCTGGTAAATCTTCTTGCCATTCGTGAAAGAATGAGCCATCCAAAACTAACTGAATACCAAAGTTATCGATTAAAAAGCGTAGGTCAATGTCCTTTGCTAGGATTGTTTGTGTCATAAGTTTGAGAGAGTGGAGTATAGTCAATTAATTGGCTTTATCCTACTCATTAGTTGCTGCTTCTAGCCAAACTTCCACTTCATCTGCTAGCAACTTTTGGGCTGCATCCATCATTGATGCTGCTATTTCTTTGAGGTCTTCGCGATTATTTAAGTAAGTTTTTAACGCTTCCATTGGGTCGATACTGCTACTTGCACTCAATTCAGGAATTCGGGGCCTGGCTAACTGACTCACTAATTCTGCTTGAATGGTGTAGGTGTGAGCGGGACTTAAAGCAGTATGTAGAGAGGAACTGTCAATTAAATCCATCTGTTCAGAGCGGAGTTTGTAAATTAGCCGCACTACAGCATCTTGAATATCATACTTGGCGATCGCTTTCATTAACACCGCTTGCGGATCATCTACTTTCGAGATATCCACCTCAATGGTTTGGAAAGTCCGAACTGTCAAAGGACAAAATTCCCACTCAGCCCTTCCCCGCTCCAGCTCTAGCATTACATAGCCTTTGTCTTCTTTTTCTTCGCTAAAATCTACCCGCTCAATACTCCCTGGATAAATTACCGGCGGGTTGTTGGATTTATTCAGATTTTGATGGCGGTGGACGTGTCCCAAGGCTACATAATCAAAACAAGGTCGCGTCAGCAAAGATAAGGGTAGAGTAAAGCCTTTACCTACTGCCAAAAAGCGTTCTGCGCCCAAGGTTGCATTGTCAGCCATCAAGTGAGCCAAAAGAATAGTAGGCACATCGGGGTCAAGACGGCGAACTTCCCCTTCTAAAACAACTCGTAGACGTTCTGTTAATAGTTGGTTGACTTCCGCCAAAGATAAACCTTCAGTCTCTTGGCGAGTCATTAAGGTAGAACGAGTCAGCCAAGGCAGAGTAATTACTTGCACTTTGCCATTACGGGTTTGGATGCAGTGAGTAGTTAATGTATCACCGACAACAAATCCTGGTACTCCCAAAGTGCGGTAAATATTTAAACTCGCCCCTCCCTGTCCTTGGGAATGTTGGTCGTGGTTGCCTACCAACAGCACTGTTGGAATATTGGCATCCATGAGACGGCGAAACTGGCTAGCAAAAGCTTGTTGTACATAAGGCGGTGGTGTAGCATCCGGGAAAGCATCGCCACCAAATATCACCATATCGACGGTATCTGTCAGCGCTCGGTCAATACATATAGATAGTGTATTGACAAAATCCTCTAATCGTGTATTTAATCCCGTTGCCGGATTAATTCGTCCGTGGGAGAAGCCGCTTCCCATGTGGATATCGGAGAGATGGAGGATTTTAATCATATTTGTCTTTTGTTCTTAGTCATTTGTCCTTTGTCTAATACTAATGACAAATGACAAATGACCAATGACTAAATATGAATTCCGCATTCTGTTTTATCACTTCCCCGCCAGCGTCCGGCGCGTTCGTCTTCGCCTTCACCTACTTTGGTGGTGATGGGTTGGTCGCCGATGCTGGGATAACCTTGGTCGTGGAGGGGATTGTAGATGACTCCATGTTCAGCCACGTAAACCCAACTGTCTTGACGTGTCCAGGTAGCTATGGGATTTACTTTCAGCCGACCTTTACCGTCAAATTCAAATATGGGCATATTCGCACGGGTTACTGCTTGGTCACGGCGGCGTCCGGTGATCCAAGCGACGCTGTTGAGTTCGTCTAGACCCCGTAGCAATGGTTCAATTTTTGTAATGTGGTGGAATTTGGCAATATCCTTGTCCCAAAGTTTGTCACCGTATTTGGCTTCAAAGGCTTCGCGGGTATCTACATCTGGAGTTTTGAAAGTTTGCAGATCCAGGTTGTAGATTTGTATAGCTTTGCCTACTAATTCCAGGCTTTCAGGAAAGTGGTGCAAGGTATCGAGAAAGATCACAGGAACGGGATGCTTCAGTTCACTGTAAAGAATATGGGTAATTATCATGTCATCCACGTTAAAGGCGCTTGTTTGCACCAGTCCCGTTGGGATATTTTCTATAGACCATGCCAGTATTTCTTTAGGAGTGGCAGTTTCAAATTGCTCATTTAATTTTTCTAAGTCAAAAGCGATCGCTTGGTTTTTAGATGCCGTGGAGACTGTCATGATAATCTTCTATTCAAATATTTTTACCTTGATTAATTTTGATCTTATCCCATAAAGGCGCGTATTCCGCTCGGAGATAAGGTAATCATTTCGTTCGGAAATTACTACATTGTGGGAATGGGGATAAGGGACAAGAAAAATAACCATATCTAATGCCCAGTAAAAATTGTTACGTACGTAAAAATAAAAGATTTACTAAGAAACTTTACGGTAATTTAAGTTTTACAAGACTTTTATAGATATTTATACTGATTTTGATATGGTTAAGGAACTATTAATAAAAGGGATTTTACTTAAATGAACAATGCAAAATTCAGCAATCCATTAGGCCAGTCTATAATTATGGGCGCTTTAATGGTATTAACCAGCGTTGGCATTATTACAATCATGAACTTTTTCTAAAATCAATATTTCTAATTTTAGCAATAAAACTTCACATAGTCCCGCTCAAAACTGAGTGGGACTTTTACTTTTTTTATGCCGATACATCCGTGTGTATTAACTTTTTGCTGTGATTTTCAGCGTTTTTACGTAGTTTTATTTCCAATAGGGATGCGATCGCAATTTCCTTTAGCTTAGTGACCGACTGGCGCTTTCACTCCTGCACCGCCTTTACCCAGGAATAATAATAGGGGTAATGAGCAAAGGAATCCTATGCCTACGACTCGAAAGCAATCTGCGTAAGATAAAACAGCAGCTTGAGTATCTACTGTTTGACTTAATAAAGCGAGTGCTTGTTGTTGTGCTGTTGCTGCATCAATGCCTTGTCCTTGAAGTGCCCCATTGAGCAAGTCGAGACGTTGACTGGTTTCTGGGTCATAAGGGCTAAGTTTTGCTAACAGGATATCTCGATGAAAAGTCTGTCTGCGGTCAAGCAGAGTAGTAAGTAAAGCAATGCCGATACTGCCACCTAGTTGTCGAGTTAGGTTGTAGAAACCAGAACCAGCAGAAATATCTTTTTTGGGTAGCGGCCCTAAAACTGCCAAACTCAAAGGGAGAAACATAAATACAGTAAAAGCTCCGCGCCATACCAATGGCCAAAATAAATCGTCTGTCCCGCTTTGTGGGGTAATAGCTGCCAATTGAAACATGACTCCAGATGAGCCGACAGCACCGATCGCAATTAAAAATCGGGCATCAACGATACTAGTCAGTTTGCCTAATAAAACCATCCCGATCGCAGACGCTAAAGCACCAGGCGCTAACAATAGTCCTGTCTGCGTTGCTGTAAAGTGCAACACACTCTGAGCAAATATCGGCACAGCGAAGAGTGCGCCATAAAGCCCCATACCTACCACTGCTGAGAGAACGCTTCCCGCAGCTAAAGAACGGTGACGCAAAACTCTCAAATCCACAGCCGGGTGATCGGTTTTCAGTTCTCGCCAAATAAACAACCCCAAGCCGATAATACCGAGGATAGTCAGAGAGACGATGAAACGAGAGGAAAACCAGTCGTCTGTTTCCCCTTCTTCTAATACAGTTTGTATGCTACCCACAGCCACGATTAAAAACCCAATTCCCCACCAATCAACAGCTTGGTTTTGGGTATCGCTCTTGTCTTTATTCTTTGGCAAAAACGCCAAAGACATGGCTACTGCAATGATCCCAAAGGGAATATTGACAAAGAAAATCCAGCGCCAGCCTAAACCATCTACTAAGAATCCTCCTAAGGTTGGGCCAATTGCCGGGCCAGCAATCACACCCACGCCAAAAACTGCTTGGGCTAAACCTTGTTCAGCTGGGGGAAAAGTCTCGAACAAAATCGCCTGGGCTTTCGCTAGCAATCCGCCACCGCATAAACCTTGGAGAATTCGAGCCGCAATCAACATTGGTAGATTGAAGGATAGCCCACATAAAATAGAGGAAATCGTAAAACCAATCAGTGAGAAGATAAAGTAGGTTTTACGCCCAAAGTAATCTCCCAACCATGCAGATAAGGGAATTAAGACGACATTAGCGATCGCATATCCGCTAACTATCCAACCCACTTCACTGACAGTTGCACCCAAAGTTGCTTGGATATCAGTGAGAGCTACGTTGACAATACTAGTATCAATTACTTCTAAGATTGCACCAAGAGAAGCCGTAAATGCGATCGCCCACTTCAATGGCCCGTGGACATAACCAAATTCGTCAAAACTAGAATGTTTAATGTTGGTAGCCATTATTTAGCACAAGTAATATTTGGGAGATGTCAAGCAATGCCTTGGTTGGCCAAAGCTAAAATTAAGTATTGTATATATACGCTACGGTAGCGTATCATATAAAAACGGTCAAGAGAGTTTTCCATGAAAAGTGGCAGAAATACCTATGCTAAAGATGGATGGTCATTGCTGCTGTTTTAGTGCATGGGAAATGATTTCTGGACTGATTTATTCCCATCTGGTATGTTCTATGCCCAAAAATAGGAGCAAATGGCCAAGAAGATATTGCTTGGGGATGATATTTTTATGAGTAAGCAAATTAATAGCACCTCTGGACGCCCACGCAGCATCCAGGCCGACCAAGCTATTCTGCAAGCGACCTTGGATCTGCTTGCAGAGGTAGGATATGAAAGTATGAGTATAGAAGCGATCGCTTCTCGTGCTGGAGTTGGTAAAACAACCATCTATCGGCGTTACACTTCCAAAGAAGAACTAGTTGCAGACGCAATAGAAAGTTTGAGAGATGATTTAGCGATCCCCGATACTGGCAGCTTTTGGGGAGACATGGATATCCTGATTAATAATGCCGCCAAAAAAATAGATAGTCCCCTTGGTCGTCAGACACTCGCATTAATCATCAGTACAGCTTCTAGCAATCCTCAGTTTGCAGAGGTCTATTGGACAAAATATACAAAACTCCGACGTGAAGCCTTTTCTAAAGTACTTGAGCGTGCCAAGTCTAGAGACGAAATTCAGAATAATGCAGACGTAGAACTCATTATCGACCTGGTGAGCGGCTCATTATATTATGCACTGATCTTTAAACCCACAACCGAGCCAGTAGAAGCATACATGCGCCGCACCATAAATCTTCTCCTCAAAGGTATTGGGCATGGGGCATAGGGCATGGGGCATGGCGAATGCGAACAAGACTAAGATAAGGCTTCCTTAGATCAGAACTTTACAGGGACAACGAGAATAACCAATGCCCAATGACGGCAGTTGCTCCACTTGGGGAAACCCCATCGCTTTTAGCGTCTCCCCTTGGGAGAAGACCGCACTGCCTCCCCAATGCCCAATTCAACTTGTTAGCAAAATAACTTTTCACTATAGGTCATAAATGAGATGATGGAGAAATTAGAGAAAAAGGTGAACAATTGTTATTTTTCTCCCTCCGCTTCTGGTTGCAGAATGGCATCACAATATTGAATGAGGGTTGTCAAGCGATCGCTAATCGTTTGAAGTCTCGTTTGTGCAGTAGATGCCTGCCGCGCTCCTTGGAAAAACATTACATCTATTGCCAACAAGCGCAATTGCTTGCTCATTTCCGTTTGATAAGACTGTACTCGCCAGTTTTCATCAGCCAAAGGCACAATTTGTTGCCCAAAAAATTGCTGCAACGAGGCTACACGCTGCCGCAGTTCGGGCGCAACGATTTGAGTAGTTGTGGCATCAGAGCGGAATTGCTCTAACAAGGTTACGAATACCAGATATTTCTCACGGTTTAAAGACATCCAGTGCTAGTTAAGATAGTATTAATGTCAAGTAATTTTTCTTCTACAATAAACTTTCTTAAAGACTTATCACCACTAAAAGCCTCAAATTCTGGTTTGAGGCTTTGTTTGCCATCAATGGATTTTCTTTTTTTATGATCCTTGAAACTGAAACTGGATGATTACCATTAGCAATTGGAAAATCATCCTTAAACTGTTTTTTCTACCCTATTTCGGGCAACAGCATCTTTTTAAGGCGATGCTGCCAGTTTTATTTATTTTTCACTTATCTACCGATCCACTCTAAACCCAATTGTATGAGCAGCATAGCTATAAATTCATCAGTTGATCTAGCCATTCCGGAATGGTTGAAAAAATGTTTGAAGGAGTCATCGACAACTAGCGGCGCAACAGAAGATGACCGAAGGTATAGTGATACTGTATTAATTGGTCGCGCATTTGAATTTGCTTACCAACTGCATCAAGGTCAATACCGCAAATCGGGAGAACCATATATTGCTCATCCCGTTGCTGTTGCTGACTTGCTGCGTGACTTGGGAGGTAGTGCTGCTATGATAGCAGCTGGATTTCTCCATGATGTCGTTGAAGATACAGAAGTTACAAGTCAAGAAATAGAAGAACGCTTTGGCCCAGAAGTACGGCAATTGGTTGAAGGTGTCACCAAGCTTTCTAAGATCAATTTCACTAGCAAAACCGAAAGCCAAGCCGAAAACTTCCGGCGGATGTTTTTGGCAATGGCGCAAGATATTCGGGTAATTGTGGTGAAATTGGCAGATCGTTTGCATAATATGCGAACTTTACAATATATGTCAGAGGCCAGCCGCCGCCGCAGTGCCCAAGAAACGCGAGATATCTTTGCACCCTTAGCTAATCGCTTGGGGATTTGGCGGATTAAATGGGAACTGGAAGATTTGGCTTTTAAATATTTGGAACCGGAAGCTTTTCGCGAAATGCAGCAGCATGTTTCTGAAAAACGGACGGCGCGAGAAGAGAAATTGGCCAAAGCGACAGACATTTTGCGAGAACGTTTGCACCAAGCCGGAATCCACTTTCAGGATCTCAGCGGTCGTCCCAAGCACCTTTATAGCATTTACCAAAAAATGCACCGCCAGCAAAAGGAATTTCACGAAATTTACGATTTGGCGGCACTGCGGATTATTGTTCAAACCAATGAAGAATGCTATCGGGCGTTGGCGGTGGTTCATGATGCTTTTCGCCCAATTCCTGGGAGATTTAAGGACTATATTGGACTACCAAAGCCGAACCGTTACCAGTCATTGCACACTGGGGTGATTGGACTAACTGGCCGTCCTTTGGAGGTGCAAATTCGGACAATCGAAATGCATCATATCGCTGAATATGGGATTGCCGCCCATTGGAAGTACAAAGAAACAGGTGGTTCTAGTATTAGCCATTTGACAGCGACAGATGACAAGTTTGCTTGGCTGCGGCAGCTGCTGGAATGGCAAACTGATCTCAAGGATGCACAAGAATATCTTGATAGTGTCAAAGACAATCTATTTGAAGATGATGTCTATGTCTTCACCCCTAAGGGCGATGTTGTCCCTTTAAGTCCTGGTGCTACTACTATAGATTTTGCTTATCGCATTCATACAGAAGTGGGAAACCATTGTGCAGGGGCGCGGGTGAATGGGCGAATGGTGCCACTGTCAACGCGGCTGCAAAATGGCGATATTGTAGAGGTTATGACCCAAAAGAACTGCCATCCGAGTTTGGATTGGTTGAACTTTGTCAGGACTTCAGCGGCGAAATATCGGATAAAACAATGGTACAAGCGATCGCGCCGGGAAGAAAATGTCGCCCGTGGAAGAGAATTATTAGAAAAGGAACTTGGTAAAACTGGCTTTGATAGTTTGCTAAAGTCAGATGCGATGGAGACTGTCGCCGAAAAGTGTAACTATCACAGCGTAGACGATTTACTTGCAGGTTTGGGTTACGGAGAAGTGACGTTGAACCTAGTGCTAAATCGCTGGCGAGAAGTAGCGAAGGGACAACAACCAGTTTCTACTGTGTCGCCATTTATCCCCAAAGAACCAACTACATCAAAAGCTTTGCGAGATGCACCTGCAACTACTTCCCGCTCCACTGATTCGCCAATTTTTGGGGTAGAGGGGTTGGTGTATTATTTAGCTGGGTGTTGTACCCCGATTCCTGGCGAACCAATTATTGGTGTGGTGACGCGAGGTAGGGGGATTTCAATTCATCGCCAAGGCTGCCATAATCTGGAGACTGTGGAGTATGAGCGCTTAGTACCAGTTAGGTGGAACCCAGCCGCCGAAAATAGCGGTCGTCCGCACACGTACCCAGTAGATGTTCAAATTGAAGCCCTTGACCGCGTAGGGGTGCTAAAGGATATTTTGTCACGGTTGAGTGACCAAGGAATTAATGTCCGCCATGCTCAGGTGAAAACCTCTATTGGTCAACCTGCATTGATGGACTTAGGAATAGATATACGCGATCGCTCTCAACTAGAGCAAGTGTTCGTCCAAATTAAGAAAATGAGCGACATTTTAAATATCCGCCGCGTTGGTCAAATCGACGAGTAGATGTGCCAATTGTAGGGTGCGTTACACTGCGTTAACGCACCAATTTAAGTTGCGATTTTACTCTCAAGTTTTAAATTTTGAATTGTAGCAAAGCGACAGTTATACCTGAGCGATTGCTTCTAATGGCAAAAGTACTGTAAATGTAGACCCTTTTCCTAGCTGTGAATCTACTTTAATTTCACCATCCATTAACTGAACCAATCGAGAGACTATTGCTAAGCCTAATCCTGTACCATCAGAACTTTGCACTTTGGGAGCAGTTACTTCTCGAAAATAGGGATTGAAGATTTGTGCTTGAGCATCTGGAGAAATACCAATACCACTATCAGTAACGGAGATAGCCCACTGGTGTTGAGATACCGTCCAGCACTGCAAATGAATTGAACCAGATTCTGTGTAGCGAATTGCGTTACTTAGCAGATTTGTCAGAATTTGCTGAAGCCGAAGAGGATCTGTGATAACTTGACTTGGGGCGCGATCGCATTCAACAACCAAGGATAATTCTTTAGTACGCACTAGTGGGTCAATCATATCTAAAACTGAGTTGATTAAAATACCTATATCGGTTATAATCGGCTGCAATTTCATCTGTCCGGCATCATAGCGCGAAATTTTCAGAGTATCGTTAATTAACCGGACAAGAAGTCTACCACTCTTAAGAACTCGCTCGATACTTTCAAGATTTGCATAGGTGTCCTTGATTTCTGGCTGTTGACGCTGCTGGCGCAGAAATAAGTCTGCGTAACCGATAATTGAAGTCAGGGGCGTTTTCAGTTCATGAGCTAAATGAGAAAGATTATCTTTATTAGCACGAACCAAACGAGTTAGCTCTTGGTTAGTCAACCGCAACTGACTTTGGAGTTGTTTAAGCTCTTGTAATCGTCCTTGAGTATAACTGTTAAAGCAACGAGCGATCGCTTCATCAATTACTGTATCAATCAGGCGAACAGCCCTTAGCACCTCTTGTGCAGATCCCTGTAATAAGTCTTCTTCTAAAAAAGAAAAAATCACAAACCGGAGTAAACGATACTCTCGCGCAATTTCCGCTGGCTCAAATCCTTGTTGGGCGCGAAGTGTGCCGTGTTCTAAACTTGCATCTACTACTGTCTGCAAATCGCTGGTTGCAGATTCAGAAAGTACTGTTGCTAATGCTTTCAAAACGCGGGGTAAGCTATCTCGTACAGCTTTGAAAGTAAGTTCATTAGTAGCTTCAATTTGTTGATCCTGGTAAACTGCTTCTACCCATTGATCAAGAATGGCATCACTTTTTGTAATTAGAGTCTGACTAAAATCCATCTTTTGCACAACCAAAGACAGCGAAGCTTTTTCCATTAGAGGTAGATTAGTACGTTTAATGTCAAGTTCGCACCTGACAGAAGATAGAGGTTAGTGAAAAGATCAGGTTCTTGCTGAACTAATCGTTTTAGCTGATTTCATCATAAATGCAAGAGCGATCGCTTAACCAAGTAGATTGTGGTTACAGAGTAAAATAACTCAACATAATTAAGTTTTTTACTATCTTATTTATCTAACTTTATTAAGAGATGTAAAAAACCAATATTTCTACTTTTTATATAATTCTAATTTGCAAATATTTACATCAGTATACTTACAAGAGTATAGATGTACTACCATACATAAAATCCGTGCTATTAGCAATCTATAATTTTTTTACCGAGGCTACATTAAGCATGAGCTAAAAAATATAAAAGTTTGATAAAGTATGTCCAAACTTCTGGTTAGTCAATATCACACAGAAGTAGAAAGAATTATTCAATATGGCGGTTCACGTAAAGAAACATCGATTCGGGTTGCATTTCAAAACTTAGTTAATGAATATTGCAAACCTAGAGAATTTAGGGTTATTCCCGAACTAGATTATAAAACACCTAGCGGCAAACTTGTTTATCCAGATGGCACTGTTAAAGATGCTTTACGTTTGGATTGGGGCTATTGGGAAAGCAAGGATGAATACGATAATCTCGACGAAGAAATTAGCAAAAAACTTATAAAAGGCTACCCAGATAGCAACATTCTGTTTGAAGACTCGCAAACAGCAGTTTTAATTCAGAGTGGACAAGAAACCATGCGCGTTCCGATGAAAGATACTGCGGCGCTGGATAGTATAATTACATATTTTATAAATTATGTTCGCCCAGAAGTTAAAGATTTTCGTGAGGCGATTGAAATTTTTAAGGAAGATTTACCGGCTGTTTTAAATGCTTTGCGTAACTTAATCGAGAGTCAAATCGAAACAAACGCAGCTTTTAAAATAGCCAGAGCTAAATTTTGGGGTATCTGCAAAGAATCAATTAATCCTGAAGTTACTTTGCTGGATATTAGAGAAATGATGATTCAGCATATTTTAACTGAAGATATCTTTATTAGCATCTTCAATGAATCTCAGTTTCATCGAGAAAATAATATTGCTCGTGAATTAAAAGGGGTGATAGATACCTTTTTTACAGGTAGCACTAAAAAAAATACTCTTGGTACTATTGAGCGTTACTATGGAGTCATTAGAAGAACTGCTGCGAATATTTACAATCATCATGAAAAGCAGAAGTTTTTAAAAGTGCTTTATGAGAATTTCTATAAAGCATATAACCCGAAAGCGGCTGACAGGCTAGGAATTGTATATACGCCAAATGAAATCGTGCGTTTCATGATTGAAAGTGTAGATTATTTAGTTCATAAAAATTTTGGTAAGCTGCTTGCTGATAAAGATGTCGAAATTTTAGATCCGGCTACAGGAACAGGCACTTTCATTACTGAATTAATTGATTATTTGCCTAAAAACACTCTGGAATATAAATATAAGAATGAAATTCATTGTAATGAAGTAGCGATTTTACCATATTACATCGCTAACTTAAACATTGAATATTCCTATAAGCAAAAAATGGGTGAATATCAAGAGTTTGAAAATATTTGTTTTGTCGATACGCTGGATCATACATCATTTGCCGGCAAACAATTAGATTTATTTTCTATGAGTATAGAAAATACAGAGAGAATTAAACGGCAAAATGAAAGCACAATATCGGTGATTATTGGGAATCCTCCATATAATGCAAGGCAAGACAACTTTAATCAAAATAATGCTAATCGTGCTTATAAAGCAATAGACAAGCTTATAAAAGAGTCTTATATCAAATATAGTAAAGCCCAAAATCGGATTGTACTTTATGATATGTACACTCGTTTTATGCGTTGGGCTACTGATAGATTAAGTAAAAATGGAATTTTAGCATTTATCACTAATTCATCTTTTATTGACGCTAGGACATTCGACGGACTTAGAAAAGCTGTTAGTGATGAATTTAGTGAGATTTATATTGTTGATTTGCATGGAGACATTAGAGAAAATCCTAAGCTATTAGGTACGACACATAATATTTTTGGTATTCAAACTGGCGTTGCAATTATTTTTATGATAAAGAGGCAAGTAAGCAATGGTACACCTTGCAAAATATTTCATACTCGCCGCCCAGATTTTGATACAGCAGAGGAAAAGTTAAGGTTTTTAACTGAAACTAAGTTTACTGATATTCATTTTGATCATATTACCCCAGATAAAAATCATAATTGGATTAAACAATCTGATAATGATTTTGAAAATCTTTTACCATTAATTGATAAAGATGTAAAAGCTGGCAAAGGACAAAAAGCTGTATTTAATTTGTTTACAATAGGAGTTGTTACAAATAGAGATGAATGGGTATATGATCTTAGTTATCCGATTTTAACAGAAAAAATTAAACTAATGATAGGAGTGTATAACTTATCTGTTCAAAATAAAACTATGGATCACTCTATTAAATGGAGTTCTTCACTAGAAAGTTATTTGCATAGCGGAAAACAAGTTAGTTTTAACAAAAGGTTAATTCAGTTATCTCTATATAGGCCATACTTTAAGCTATATCAATACACAGAAAAAACTTTCAATCATAGATTAACTCAAAATCATTATGATATATTTTTTGAAACCTTAAATAATCACAATCAATTGATTGGTATTTCTAATATTGGCTCAAATAAACCTTTTCACTGTCTTGCATCAGATTTATTAATTGACTTGCACCTAACAGGAGATTCTCAATGCCTTCCTCTCTACCGCTACGACAAAGACGGGAACCGCATCGACAATATCACCGATTGGGGGTTAGCACAATTCCAAACTCACTACAACGACTCGACAATTACCAAGTTAGATATTTTTCACTACACCTACGCAGTCTTACATAATCCCGCCTATCGCACCAAATACGAAATTAATTTGAAACGAGAATTTCCCCGCATACCCTTCTATGATGACTTTCACCAATGGGTTAACTGGGGTAAACAGTTGATGGATTTGCACATCCATTATGAAACCGTCCAACCCCATCCTTTAAAACGAATTGATTTACCTCTCGCTAAAAATAGGACACCAAAGGCAAAACTCAAAGCCGATGCAGTCAATGGAAGCATTATTTTAGATGATGTCACCACTCTAGAAGGTATCCCCAAAATTGCTTGGGAATATCGCCTTGGCAACCGTTGTGCTTTAGAATGGATATTAGATCAATACAAAGAAAAGAAACCTAAAGACCCGACAATTGCTGAAAAATTTAATACATATCGCTTTGCAGATTACAAAGAACAGGTAATAGATTTACTACAAAGAGTCTGCACCGTCAGCGTGGAAACAATGCAGATTATTCAACAGATTCAGGTGTAATCGATTTGTTATTTTTCGGGAACAGACTAATCAATGTGCGTAAAGCCTGATTGACAGCTTCTCCATTAGGAAAATACTTCTGTACATCGGGATCAAGCATCACTGCCCGATCTTCAAGAGTAAAGTACTGTAAAACAGTTGTCTCATCAGCTTGATGAATAGTAACAGTATGTCCACACCGATAAGCTTGGTAATACTTCCCACAAACACCATCTGTAAAATCGTATTCTGGAAGCATATCATTATCTGTGATCTCCGGCTGCTCAGAATTAACTTTGTTCATAAACTTTCCGTTCTGCTTTTGTGGCTTGGCGGCAACTGATAATGCGAATACTGGATTGGCATTCTGTAGAAACTTTTTTTCATGCCATTCAAACCCCAATTCCACAGAATTACCCTCACTTTGACGACTTTAGCAACCTCTCAGCAATATTGTAGGTTGTTTTTGAAAAAGTATATTTTAGTCCATATATATTTTAGTCCATATATTTTAATACTAAAAGTTACTCCGATCGATTAGCTTATATACCTCGGTAATGATGGATGATTAATATTGATTAGTGTACCTATGAGTTTCGATCCCCATGCAACAGTTATTTCCTGGAGAGGTATTCGCCAACACTACTGATTTTGACACTGGTATTCGCCAACTCTTACCCCGATACGATGAGATGTTGGAGGTAATTGCCCGTTGTCTGCCTTCCACAAGTCGGCGTATTTTAGAATTAGGTTGCGGTACAGGCGAACTTAGTCTCAAGATACTCAACCGCTTTCCAGATGCCCAAGTAATTGCCTTAGATTACTCACCTAGAATGTTGCAATTTGCCCAAGATAAAATCACAGCAGCTGGATATCAACAACGCTGGACTGGTATACAAGCAGACTTTGGCGACTGGGCAAATAATCCAGAGAACTTGAATATTGGTAGCAAATTTGATGCTTGTGTCTCATCCTTGGCAATTCACCATCTCCACGATGAGATGAAATTGAAGTTATTTGAGCGAATTGCTGCTAGCCTCACTCAAGACGGCTGTTTTTGGAACGCTGACCCCACTTTACCAGAATCACCAGCCTTAGCAGAAGTTTACAAGGCGGTACGAGAGGAATGGTCAGTTCAACAGGGAACTAATTCAACAGAGATTCGCGCGAAGCTTGGTGCGAGCAGCACCCAAGGTTACTCTAGTCAAGACCAGCTAGCTACTTTAGATGCTCATTTACAAATGTTGAGCAAAGCTGGATTTAAGATAGTTGCAGTGCCTTGGAAATATTATGGTCTGGCGGTCTTTGGTGGCTGGCTGTGAAAATTTGAGGTTTTGGATGTCTAGATTTGGGATTTTTCTATCTCTAATGGGTATTTATAGCATTAATAGCTTGATAGTAACAAAATAGCAATAAATAACATTAATTCTCTCGATCAGAACTAATATATAAACGCATTAGGTCTGTAAAGGAGGTCTTGCTAACTCACGCAAGGTTTTTGGCTGAAACTTGCGCTAATTAAGCTAGCTTTGTGTTTTTATACAATATTTCCACATCAGAAGTACCCGTGAGGGTACTATCAATCCTCTACAGACCTATCCGAAAATACAGAGTAGAAAATTTTCTTCAGAAAAGAAACCAGGGACACGCGATTTGGATTCGTTTTTCTGCTCCTTTCTCCAGTGGAGTTAAAGCCACTGTTTGCCATCACTTAGTTTCAAAAGGAGAATATCTTGGATGGCTCGAAATAAAAAGAAATCAGCCGGGTTCAAGCATGAGCATCCACTTTCCTCTAGATGCCCGATTTGTTGTATTATCCCGCCCCACATGCTGGAAAATGTCGTTGTAAATGGGAATCCCCAGCAGCGTAGTTGGGCTTTTCATACATTAAATGTTTCGGCACAGCTTCGCGGACGCAGAGATGTCATAGGTAATGTTTCCTTTGCACCTTCTCCGGGTGAGAAGCGTCGCACTATCTACGATGCCAAATATGGCCAGCAACTTCCTGGTACACTAGTGCGGGCTGAAGGAGATCCACCAAGCAGTGATGCAGCAGTGAATGAAGCCTACGATGCTGCTGGTGCGACTTATGAATTATTTTATGAGATTTTCGATCGCAATTCCATTGACGACAAAGGACTACGTTTAGACTCCACCGTGCATTATGGCGTCAAATATGACAATGCCTTTTGGAACGGTGACCAGATGGTTTATGGTGATGGTGATGGAGAACTGTTTCAACGTTTCACGAAATCAATTGATGTAATTGGACATGAGTTAGCTCATGGTGTGACTCAGTACGAAGCGGGCTTACAGTATTATGGCGAACCAGGGGCACTGAATGAGTCATTTTCTGATGTCTTTGGTTCCTTAGTGAAACAAAAGTCCAAAAATCAGACTGCACAAGAGGCAGACTGGCTGATTGGTGAAGGTCTTTTAGTACCGACTGTCAAAGGTGTTGCCCTGCGATCAATGAAAACACCAGGAACAGCATACGATGATCCAGTATTGGGTAAAGATCCCCAACCAGCCCATGTAAAAGATAAATATACTGGCGTTGAAGATAATGCTGGAGTGCATATCAACTCAGGAATCCCTAACTATGCCTTTTATCTAGCGGCTGTTGAGATTGGTGGTTATGCTTGGGAAACAGTTGGTAAAATCTGGTATATTGCTTTACGCGATCGCTTGAATGCTAAAGCAGATTTTAAAAAAGCTGCCAGCGTCACCATTCAAATTGCTGGCGAACTCTACGGTAATGACAGTAATGAGCAGAAAGCTGTGCAGAACGCTTGGCAAAAGGTAGGAGTTATTTAGAGTTAGGAGAGACGCGATTAATCGCGTCTGTAAATAGTCAGTACTCAGGACTGATAAATCTGTTGTTTGTTGTTGCTAAAGTGGGAGGTGATAACTATCATCTCCCAATTAAATAACCCAACGGAGAGCAAAACAATGCGGGTATCATTTGAACGCACGGGCGGCTTTGCCGGGATCAGCAAGAAGACAACCGTTGATACAGACACTCTCCCGCCACATGAAGCTGCAACACTTCCGCGACTAGTAGAAGTTGCTGATTTATTTAGGCTACCTGAACTAATTACTTCGCCAAATCAAGAGAGCGATCGCTTTCAGTATAAGTTAACAGTAGAAGATAACGGTAAACAGCATACGGTGACCGTTAGTGAGTCAGCATTGCCAGGAACTTTAAGACCCCTGATTGAATGGTTACAAACTGTAGCACAAAAAAGGTAATTTACTGAATTAGCAATTGAATTTTTAGAAGAAAATCCAGTCAACGCAATATAAAATTGAATGCCTAGGGAGAAGCATCTCAACAGGAGAATGTGAAGTCATGGGCGAAGAGAAGATAAATTTTAATTCCGCAGAAGAAAACCAAACTGATGATTTTTTGCATGTAGCATCTGTAAAAGAAGATTGGGGTGGAGACGGAAGAGGGCGGATGAACCTATCAGGAAGGCGTACAGCTATCTCCAAAGAGTATGTACCTCGCCAGTACCAGTATTTTGATACGAATGCGACACCAGAGGAACACGCATGGCGCATCAGTGGAATGCCAGAGAATGTAGTAGCTGGAAGCCGTCGCTTACTTACTTGGCATGACAATGGTGCATCAACCTCAAGAGTTGTAATACCACGGCAGTTTGAAGCACCATCTGGCTTCTTTACTTCTGATTTGGAGATTTTCGTGCTTAGAGGTGCAATCCAACTGGGAGAGTGGCAGTTAAGCAAGCATGGCTACTCTTTTATCCCCGCAGGAATGAGAGTAGGCCCTTGGAAAGTGCTAGGTGACGAAGAAGCAGAAATCCTCTGGATGGAAAACGGCCCTCTCAAGTATAAATATGCACTAAATAATCATCCAGATACTAGGTTAAGTAGCTTTATCCCAGCATTGGATAGCAAATTGCTACCGTGGGGCAATACAGAAACAGTTCAATTTGTACAAGCAAATAAGAAGTGGCTAAGGAAGGATAGCAACGGGGGTGGAGTCTGGCTGCTTGCTATCTTGCCACATTATGATGGCAAGTCCCCAATGATTCAATGTTATAACGAGGAGGGGTATTGCCTAGCTGGATACTGTGATATTGGAGACTACCGATTTCTAAAGGATTACTTTGGCTATATCCCCACCTTTACCACCTCTCCTTGGCACAGAACAGATGATGGTTGCTTATTCTTTATCCGCGTTGATAGGGATTTATCAAAAGTTGCAACAGTTTTGTCATATGCACCTCAAGACACATAGGTTTTTTAAGCAGTAAGGTTTCCGTGGGGATTACTAAAAGGTCTTTTTAAATAACGTCCAGTGGGTGAACCCAAAATCTGTCCGTTGTTGTAGATAAGATTTCCTCGTAGAAAGGTACTTTTTACCCTTCCAGTTAACTCCATTCCTTCAAAAGGTGTATAACCTTGTTGTGATTCCGACTCAGCCGCACGTACCACAAAGGTTTCATTGGGGTCTACCAACACCAAGTCAGCATCATAGCCAATAGCAATATCACCTTTTTCTAACAAACCAAAGCGCCGGGATGGGTTCCAAGATAGCAATTTAGCGATATGGTTGTAAGACATCCCTCGCTTACTACCTTCACTAAATACACCAGAAAGTAAATATTCTGTACCGCCAAAACCAGACTTTGCTAACCAAATATTATTCGGGTCTTTAACATTTCTTTTTTGTTCAGCAGAACAGCAAGCATGGTCGCTAACTATCCAATCTACCTGATGATTAAGTACTGCTTGCCATAAGTATTCCACATCGGCACGGGGACGAATAGGAGGGTTGACTTTTGCCCAAATTGTATTAGGGGTATCGACATCTAATAACAAATGTCCGACAGTAACTTCTCGCCGAAAATTGATATGAGGAAAAGCAGTTTGCATAGTCAAAGCTGCTTCCATTGCTTTACGCGAACTCAGGTGCAACAAATTGATATTTGCACAGTTAGTCTCATGTGCCAAATAAGAAGCAATGCAAATTGCTAAACCTTCGGAATGAGGTGGACGCGCTGCGCTATAGGCGTGTAGTCCGCTAAGACTAGAATCAGTTTCAACTATTTTGGTATAAGCGTTGAGAATTTCTGCAACTTCGCAGTGCAAACTCAAGCTGATAGTATCTCGCGCTTCTGGATGTTTTTCCATCAAGCTAGTTAGACCACGCATAATAAATTCAAAATGGGCGAAGTCGTACCGTTCCTCTTTATTAATCATCAAAAAGAGGTTTTGCTGGTCTGACAAACCATGCAACCCATAGCCGCCATAAAACATGAAGATTTTAAACGAAGATACACCGTGTTCTTCAAACAATAAAGGTATTTCGTCGATATGCTGACTAGCTATAGGTGCGATGTGATAGCTGTAATCTACAAAAAAATTACCTGCGGATAAGGCCAACACCTCTGGAAAAAAATCGCGGTAGGAGCCGCCTTTGTTAAGATAATACTGCCCTGTACGGATGTAATTTAAGCTAGTAGTCACACCTCCCATTGCAGCTGCTTTGGTTTCAGTCACAGCATCTTTATCAAGGGGTTGATAGATACCGACGTGCATGTGGGCATCCACAACTCCAGGAAAGCCCAGTAAATTTTTGCCATCAAATACCTCTTTAGCTGTGTCTGGGCTAATATTAGGAGCAATCTGAGCAAATTTTCCATCCTTAATTCCTAAATCAAGTAGTTCGATTGCATCCTGATGGGGACGAACTACCCGCACATTTTTGATAATTTGATCTAATACGGGAGTTTCAGACACAGTAGACCTCACACTAAAATGAGTTTAGTCAGGAATTCCAACATCGAATCAGGACGAAGACCAAATCCCATTATTATATAACGCTTTTTTATGAAATCACCTTCAGGAGAAAAGACAATGGAAAGTTTTAATGAGTATCACATAGACCCAAAGGAATTTACTTTTCTTAAAAGTTTTGTAGATAACTGGCAAGTGATTAGAGATGAGTTTACACACTTTATTAAGAATGCCTCTGATGACGAGTTAAAGTTAACTCATAATATTCTTGGGCCTAAAAGTCAAACGATTAAAACCAAGGGTGATGCCAAATATAGTGCTTTTGGTATTTTATTTCAAGGTATGTTTATTGAACAATATATTCAAGCGTACCAAATACAATATCCTGATTATCGGTCAGATGATGCATCACAAAAAGCACTTGCATTAAGAGAGAAATATTTCCCAAATTTAGCTAAAGTGATAGCAAAAGTTAACTTGAGTAATGATGAGATAATTAGAAACGTGTACTATGGTACATTCCATCCAGGCTTAGATATCAGGCTGCATGTGAACTATAATCCTCATATGAACCGTGGCTATTTAGGATTAATTGTGCCAGAGGGAGATGTGGCTATGAAAATCTGCTATGAGCAGCTTTATTGGCATGAAGGAAAATTCCTAGTTTTAGATCACAGTTATCCACACTGCCCGCATAATTACACTAATTATGATCGAACTGTTTTGGTTGTAGACTTTTTTAAACCGGATAAACCTAGAGAGGAAGTAATCCGATTTGAGAAAGAACAAGTCAAACAACGGATGCAAGATAATCCTTACAGCTTAGGTGTTTTTGGTAAAAGTGATAAAGCTACAGTAGAAGATTTTATCAAGTATGGTTTAGCTCATCAATTAGAGTGGGATAAAGCCTTATAATCCTAGAGAGAGAATATCTGAGAAGGCGACTATAAATCACGGCTACACAATCAAAATCCGCCTAGATAGGTTTAAAACTAATAGTCTGCCTTCCCTGACCTCATGAAATTTTTTTCTCACGAACCGCAGAGAGAATGAATAGAGATTTTCATGAATGATTTAGGATTATTATCTACGTTAAAACTAATAATTGAGGAGTAAGGCAAACCGAAGATTTAGCAATGTACGTAAAAACTTACAGAAAGTTAAGAGCAAAGCAACTTAATCAAGATTTTAAATCTGCTATTGAAATTGTCGAAATTCCTATTTCCCAACCTGCTGCTAGTGAACTTGTAATTCAAAACAAATTTGCTGGCGTTAATGGTGGGTTTGACACTTTACTTTGTCGTGGTGATGTTCCCTATCTTAACTTAATTCCTCCCTTTGATTTAGGTGTGGAAGCTGTAGGGAAAGTTATCGCTATAGGTGAAAATGTCAAAGATTTTCAAATAGGTGATGCTGTAGTCACAACTTGGCGTGGTGGCGGCTATCGAGAATATCAGGTTATTGATGCCAACTTAGCGGTGAAGGTGCGGCAAGCAACACCAGAGCTGCTAACACTGATGCCTACAGGTGTATCAGCTTTGGTAGCACTGGAACAAGTGGGAGAAATGAAAAATAATGAAGTGGTTTTAGTGACAGCAGCAGCAGGGGGAACTGGTCATATTGCGGTGCAATTGGCAAAATTAGCTGGTAATCATGTTATTGGTACTTGTAGTTCTGAGGCGAAGGCAAAGTTACTGAGAGAATTAGGGTGCGATCGCATTATCAACTATCGGACAGAAAATCTCAATCAAGTCCTCAAGCAAGAATACCCTAATGGGATTAATTTAATCTTTGACTGTGTAGGAAAAACCGTATTTGATACCTGCGTTGAAAACTTGGCAGTGCGGGGACGCTTAGTAGTGGTTGGTTTTATCTCCGAATACACAAATCATATAGAACAAATTACACAACCACGTCTTTATCACCAGCTATTTTGGAAAGCAGCTTCTGTGAGAGGCTTCCTCATGACTCATTATAAAGAATATATGCCAGAAGCAGGCGATCGCCTCTTAAACCTCTTCTACACAGACAAACTCAAAGTTGCCGTTGACCCAACACAGTTTCAAGGTATAGAATCAATACCCGACGCGGTACAATATCTCCTCAGTGGTCATAATTGTGGCAAAGTGGTAGTGAGGTTTTAAGTAACACGGTATTAGTTTATATCCAGTCGGGGGTGAGAATGACACAAGATTCAGAAAATACTTTAAAAGTTGCTCAACAGGCATTTGAAAATCTGACGCATGGTATGGCAACAGGAGAGTGGGAAGCATTGTTAGATATGCTCACAGAAGATTTTACCCTTTGGTTTCCAATGGGAAAATTCCACGGTTTAAATGTCGGAAAAGAGCGAGCAAAAGAATTTTTTGAGTACGTTTTTGAATCCTTTAATCCTGGTTTGAACTTGACTGGTTTAGACCGTGTTACTAGCAATGAAACGACGGCTGTCTTTGAGTTTCGGGATGAGGGGCTTTTGTTTGGACAGCCTTACAAAAATCGGGTAGCAGTTTCTTTTGATGTGCGTGGAGACAAAATTTGTGGCTATAGGGAATACTTTGGCAGTGATGGAAAATCGGATTAAATAATTCGTAATTATTTAATTAACTTTTGTTAGTTCCTCTCAGGATTGAGTTCATTGATTTCTCTACATTTAGCTTCTGCGGCTTGATATGCTGCCAAGTAGTCTTGACCGCCTAACATTATATCACCGTAATATTCATAAGGTGGATCACCATAGATTGGCAATGGGTCATCTTCTGGATAATCTTCTTTTGATTCTTCAATGATTGCTTTCAGTTTTTTAACAGTGAACCTTTGTGCTGCAAAATACCAGAGTTCTTGAGGGTTTTTGTTCAGGTGCGGTAATGTGGGATCGACAATACGGATATCGGAGGCATCGCCTAGCTCAACCCAACTGTGTTCAATTGGTCTGTATGGCTTCCCAGGAAAAGCTAAAAATCCCTGAATATATCTTGCTCCCTCAGTAGACAATGCTGCTTTGTAAGCATTATCAAACGGAGTGCTAGCCTTGCTGTTTATCTGTTCAGCAATTTTGATTGACAGCGTTTCATCCAATAGTTTGTTCATCAATAGCAAGGATTAGAGCAGCCATGAAAATATATTACCACTGCTACTTACTATTTTGTTTAGGCATTGGGCATTGGTTATTCACTAATGACAAATGACTGATGACTAATGACAAACTCTACTTTGTGTTAATCACCATCTGTAAATTTCTTAACAAGTCGCTTGAGGTGTAGGGCTTGGACAAAAGGGTTTTAACGCTATTACCGAGTATTTTAATCATTTCATGATTGGAGGCTAATCCACTAACACCAATAATTTTGATGTCTGGATTAATTTTTTTCAACACATTGATAGTTGTTGGCCCATCCATATATGGCATCATCATATCAACCAACACGACACTAATTTCTTGTTGATGTTTTGTATAGAGTGCGATCGCATCAATCCCATCACTAGCTACTAGAACTTTATAGGCATTTTTTTCTAGCCAGGTTTGAGTAACCTCTCGAATTGAATCTTCATCATCAACAACAAGAATCAATTCTCCGTGCCCTGCGGGTAATTCATTCTCTCCAGCTAATTTCCTATCTGCATCGATTGTCTGCGTCACGGGTAAGCAAACTTGAAACTCTGTGCCTTTGCCCACTTCAGTAACTACATTCACAAAACCGCTGTGGCTTTTGATGATACCAAGCACTGTTGAAAGACCAAGCCCTGTGCCTTTACCCAGTTCCTTTGTTGTGAAAAATGGCTCAAAAATTCTATCTACAATTTCTCTCTTAATTCCTGTACCTGTATCACGGACGGCAATCATCACGTAAGAACCCACCTTAGCATCAATATTTATCCGAGCATAGTGGCTATCAACCCAAAAATTCTTTGCAGAAATCTCTAGAATACCGCCATCAGGCATGGCATCACGAGCATTGATACAGAGGTTCATCAGTACTTGGTGCAACTGAGTAACATCACCAAAGATATTCCATAGGTTTTGCTGAGGAACATCAATGCGGATCTCAATAGCTCTGGAAAATGTTTGCTTAACAATATTTTCAGTTTCAGAAATTAAATATTGCACCTGTAAGGTTTTAAAGTTACCTACAGATCCGCGTGAAAACCACAGTACTTGTTTAACTAAATCTGCCGCACGTTTAACGTTTGTTTCCATAATTGTCAGCCATTGCTGACTTTTTTGATCGGGGAGCTTTTCCTCTAAAAGTTGTACTGTCATCATCATGGGTGTCAGTGCATTGTTGAGATCGTGGGCGATACCACTTGCTAGCGTGCCAAGACTCTCCATCCGTTGGGCCCGGAGAAACTGCGCTTCGAGTTGCTTTTTCTCTGTAATGTCGGAGTTGACAATCAAGATAGATTTGGCTTGCTGCTGATCGTCATTTACCAGTGTCCAGCGGCTAGCAACGATTATCTCTTTGCCTTGTTTTGTAACTTGATGTAACTCACCTTGCCACGAACCACTCTCAGCTAAAGTTTTCTGGATGTTTTTGAGTTGGCAAAAATTCTGCTTTCGATATAAAAGCTGATTGGCATTCTTGCCCAGTGCTTCTTCTGCCATCCAACCGTAGAGATGTTCAGCGCCTTTATTCCAAAATTGAATTTGGTTAACTAAATCTTGAACAATAATCCCGTCTGTAGTGATGTTGAGCAAAGCAGCTTGCTCACGGATTTTCTGTTCTGCGTTTTTGCGATCGCGTAGCGCAGCTTGCTGTTCAGTAATATCAATTACAAAGCCCGCCATCCGAGCAACTTTGCCTGTAGAGTCTAAAAAGATATATCCATTATTCTCAACTGTAATATAAGTGCCATCTTTGCGACATATACGAGAAATGCGGTGGAATCGTTCTTTTGTGAATAAAACACGGTTAATCTCTTCGATAAATAAGTTTTTATCCTCAGCATGAATCAACTCTAGCCAACGGTTCAAACCTCCTAACATCTCAGGCATAGAGTAACCTAATATTCGCTCTACATTGCCAGCATATTTGATCTCGTTGGTATGCAAGTTCCAGTCGTAGAGAATCTGACCACTCGCTTGAATTAGTGCTTGATAGCGATTGTTCCACTCAGCTAATGCAGCGGAATGAGATAACAGTTTCTCCTCTACCTGCTGCCGTTCTAAGATTTCCATCTCTAAACGTTTATTTTGCTCTGTGAGTGTTCTTGTGAGGTTTCGTAAACGTAAATGGGTATTTACCCTAGCTAAAACCTCTTCATGTTCTAGAGGTTTGGTGATGAAATCTACTGCGCCAAGCTTCAAACCTTTGACTTTATCCACCTTGTCAGTAATGGCACTTATGAATATTACGGGGATATCTTGAGTGGCTGGATTTTTTTTCAAAAGTTGACAAGTTGCAAAACCGTCGATTCCTGGCATTAATATATCCAATAAAATCAGGTCAGGCAGGGCATATTCTGCCATTGTAACGGCACTTTTTCCATCTTCAGCTACTAAAACTTTAAAGTCGTAATACTCTAATAAATCGAATAATACTTGTAAGTTAACAGGAGTATCATCGACTATTAAAATGACATTTTGTTCATTGTTCTGAAAATTCATACTTGCCTCTTATTTCAATTGGTTTAAAAATTCTCAAATTTGTTTGCCTATAGGGGATGGGCTACACCCTACACATCAACGCCCTCATCTCTCCACTACCAGTTAGATAATTTAGATAATCTTCTGGTTTAGCTGTTTTCACCTCATCAATCACAAGACTATCTCCTGGCTGATTTGAGATATCACATCTTTTGCTAGATTTTTTAGATACGCGCGAATTTCGGACTTGAAAGTAAAAAGATTTAATTAAAAGTAAACTATCTCCAGGAACTACTTACATGTGTCAAGTAGGACTTGTATAAAACATCAACCGCAAGCATGAGTATAAAAAGTACCTAGCCTCTGGGTTATAGCACTGTAAGTTGATCGCTACTTGCAATTTTAGCTTGTTGAAACATATAGCTGTTTAATAAAAATCGGCGTTGCATAATTGCGAGATGATTTTGAAATTTGCGTAGCAAATAATTACCGGATCTCCACGTCTTTGTGTCAGCCTTAATCTTAGCAATGCCTAACAATCTTCTAAATCTAATTGTTACCAATTTTGAGCAATGCTTAACATTACCTAAGTATGTAATTATCAACTTGCTGCTTGTGTATAGAGAATCACAATAGAATAATTACTTATAAATGCCAACTACTATTTCATGGAAAATGAATAAATTTTGTTACAAGTGTAACAATAAATCAGATATTTGCTATTGTTGCTAGTCAATTAAAAGTAAGTTTGGGAATCAGGGAAAAACCAAAAATGAATTGCTGCTAAATGTGCATAAAGGGCAACCCACTAAGCTTCTACCTGACACCAGGGCAAGCTTGCGACCTTGATGGAGCCAACCAACTGCTACTCAACATTGTTGCTGACACAGTGTTAGCAGACAAAGGCTATGATGCTTCGGAGCGAGTAATTGAGCGACTGATTCGGCACAAGGCAAAACCGCAGTGATTCCCCCCAAGCGTAACCGTAATAATCCTCGTGACTACGACCAAGATTTGTATAAAGCTCGTCACCTGATTGAAAACTTCTTTGCCAAACTCAAGCAGTATCGAGCAATTGCAACGCGCTACGACAAACGTGCTGCCAACTTTCTCGGTGCAATTTATCTTGCTGTTTCTATTATTTGGCTCAATTAATGACACGCCCTAGAGCAAGAAAATGAAGCACTGCGGGAAAAAATAGCACAGCTAGAGAGACGTTTGGGGTTAGATAGCCACAATAATTCAGAGCCACCTTCAAGTGACGGACTCAAAAAGAAGGCGACAATAATTCGCACGAAAAGTTTAACAGAGAAAGGAAAACGCCCATCAGGGGGACAATTAGGTCATCCAGGGTAGACATTGGAACAAGTGTTGCATCCAGATAATGTTGTAGAACATCCAACACCATGCTTCTGCTCATCGTGTGGGTGCGATGTCTCCCAAATAGAAGTAGAAAAAATCATTAAGCGACAAGTATTTGATAGACCTTGCCCATTAAACGTATATCATTAATTAAATATTTTTTCAAGGTCAGTTAAGACAGTTAAGAAACTTAAGAAAGTTAGGAAAGTTAAGTGGCAGTTAAGAAAAAATATCTGTCTTAACTGTCTTAACTGTCTTAACTGTCTTAACTGTCTTAACTTAATTGTTTTAAATGCTGTTGCATTTTCTCTAGAAAAATGAGATTAT
Organism: Nostoc sp. JL34; assembly: GCF_017114945.1. GTDB lineage: Bacteria > Cyanobacteriota > Cyanobacteriia > Cyanobacteriales > Nostocaceae > Nostoc. The sequence continues at coordinate 263,628 of NZ_JABXKQ010000044.1, read as the reverse complement.
GCTTAAATTGAAATTATAAGTATGTTAATTTAAAGAAAACAAGTTTGTTTCAACAATAAATTAGTCTTTATCAAAAAAGAGTAAAATCATCAGTCATATCAAGAGTTAGTTATACTGCGATCGCAGCCACCCTTACAGCGCTGGGAACTCCGTTTGGTATCGTAGGAGGTATAAAGATGTTTGGTCTAATAACGCTTGTAGGAAATAGTCCAATGGGATATGGAATTAAAGCCATTATCAAGGCTATTTATGCAAAATGTAATCAAGACTGAATCTGTAAGATTTCTTCTCAAATAAATTAAAGATTTACTTATTATAGAAAAGCTTAAGCCTTGTTATATAAGTCAACTCATTTTTATCCAAGGCGCAGCAAGGTAATATTGATTTAAATAAATAGAATATTTAGGAAAATGTAGAAGCTAATACAGTTAAAGAATTAGAGTTAGTTTTTAGTGAGTTTAATTATGAACGATGAAGCAGAAATTATTAACATTCAGTCAGAGGCGATCGCCATTATTGGTATAGGGTGTAGATTTCCAGGAGCAAATAATTATAATGAGTTTTGGGAAAGTTTAGAAAAAGGAGTTAATAGTGTAACAGATATACCTCAAGAGCGATGGAATATTGATAATTTTTATTCTTCAAATATTGAACTTCCCAATAAAAGTACTAGTAAATGGGGAGGATTTATCGAAGATGTAGATAAATTTGATGCGAAATTTTTTCAGATATCAGAGAGAGAAGCTCTGCGAACAGATCCTCAACAAAGGATCATGCTAGAGCTGAGTTGGTCATGCTTAGAAGATGCTGGATATTCACCATTAAAATTATCAGGAAATAACGTTGGTGTTTTTGTTGGCGTTTGTAATTTCGATTATAAAGAATTACAAGATAAGGGCGAAGTTATCGAAGGATATAATTCTACAGGTACATATACTTCTATTATTCCCAATCGAATTTCTTACTTTTTCAACTTTCATGGGCCGAGTATTCCTATAGATACTGCTTGTTCTAGCTCACTTGTAGCCATACACCAAGCAGTGAATTCACTCAATCAAAATGAATGTGAGATGGCATTAGTTGGTGGTGTCAGTGTATTGTGCACACCGACTAGTTATATCTCTTTTAGTAAGTTGGGTATGTTATCACCCGAAGGTAAATGCAAAACCTTTGATGCTCAAGCAGATGGTTATGTGCGAGGTGAAGGTGCAGGTGTCATTTTATTAAAACCTTTGAGAAAAGCAATTGAGGATAAAAATTATATTTATGGAATAGTTAAAGGGAGCGCCATAAATCATGGTGGTCATGCTCGTACTTTAACCTCTCCCAATGCTTATTCTCAATCACAAGTTGTAAGGTCTGCATGTATAAAGGCAAATATTACACCTGATACAATATCTTATATAGAAGCTCATGGAACAGGTACGCCGTTAGGCGATCCAATTGAAATTAATGCTTTAAAACGAGCATATACACAACTGTATCAGCACTATGGTATTGAACAAACCGCAGAAAGCTATTGTGGATTAGGTTCAGTAAAAACAAATATTGGACATTTAGAATCAGCAGCAGGTATTGCCGGGATCATAAAAGTATTATTGGCAATGAAATATAAAAAATTGCCAAGAATTAACAACTTTCAGCAATTAAATCCTCGAATAAAGTTAGATGGTAGTCCCTTTTATATAGTAAAAGAAACAAAAAACTGGCAACATTTAAAGACAAAAGAAGGAAAAATTATTCCTAGACGAGCAGGGGTAAGTTCCTTTGGTTTTGGGGGTGTTAATGCCCATGTAATCCTAGAAGAGTCGTCAGTGCCAGAAGAAGAAATAGTGGTGACGAATATTGAGCGTCCAAGCCACTTGATGGCACTTTCGGCAAAAACTGATAAGGCTCTAGAAGAACTAGCAAAAAGATATCAAACCTATTTAAAATCTGATTTGAAGATATCGCTAGCAGATATTTGTTACACCGCCAACACTGGGCGATCGCATTTTGACTACCGCCTTGCTATTGTGGCCGACTCTAGAGATCAGCTGGTTAATCAACTCACTGCTTTCGTATCTGGGAAAGACACCGCCGGCTTAATTAGCGATCGACCCGGCAAAAAGCCAGCAAAGATAGCCTTTTTATTCACTGGTCAAGGCTCCCAGTACATCAATATGGGTCGCCAACTCTACGATAGCCAACCCATCTTCCGCCAAACTATCGAGCAGTGCGATGAAATTCTCCGCCCTTATCTGAAGCATTCTTTGTTAGAAGTACTTTATCCTGTCCAAGCAGGCGAGAAAGAAGAATTTTCCCCTCTGCCCCTCTGCCCCTCTGCCCCTCTGCCTATTGATCAAACCGCCTATACCCAACCAGCATTATTTGCTTTTGAATATGCCCTGTATCAACTGTGGAAATCTTGGGGTATTGAACCAAATGTGGTAATGGGTCATAGTGTAGGCGAATATGTTGCTGCTTGTGTGGCTGGCGTTTTCAGCCTAGAAGATGGACTTAAACTCATAGCCTATCGGGGACAGTTGATGCAGCAATTGCCTTCTGGAGGCGAGATGGTTTCACTGATGGCTTCAGAGGAAAGAGTGCGGGAAGTTATAGCGCCATTTCATGACACAGTGGCATTAGCAGCCATCAACGGGCCGGAAAGTGTAGTGATTTCGGGAGCCAGTGAAGACATTGCTGCTATTTGTCAGCAACTGTCAACACAGGGGGTAAAAACGAAGCGGTTACAAGTATCCCATGCTTTCCATTCTCCATTCATGACACCCATATTGAAGGAGTTTGAACAAGTAGCTAGTCAAATAACTTACAACCAACCCCAGATACCATTAGTCTCTAATATCACCGGACAACTTGCTGACAAGAGTATCACCAATGCACAATACTGGGTGAATCACGTCCGGCAAACAGTGCGGTTTGCTGATAGTATGCAGATATTGCATCAACTTGGGCATGAAGTCTTTTTAGAGGTTGGGCCTAAGCCAATTTTGTTGGGTATGGGTCGTGAGTGCTTGCCTGAGAGTGTGGGTTTGTGGTTGCCTTCTCTGCGTCCGGGAGTGCCAGAATGGCAACAGTTGCTTTCAAGTTTGGGTGAGTTATATGTAGGTGGAATGGCAGTAGATTGGTCAGGGTTTGACCGCGACTATTTCCGCAAGAAAGTTACATTACCCACTTATCCGTTTCAACGACAGCGCTATTGGATTGAGAATACACCCCGTAAACCTCAACGCCAACAAAACTCGACAAAACTGCACCCATTATTAGACAAAAAGCTTCAGTTGCCCTTAAGCAAAGAAATCTTGTTTGAGTCTGAATTCAGTACCAAAACCCTACCGTTTTTAGTAGATCATCAAGTTTATAACCAAATTGTTGTACCTGGAGCCTGTTATCTCTCCTTGCTATTGGGTGCAGCAGGATTGACTTTCCACAGTGAGTCATGTCTGTTAGAAAATATAGTTTTCCCTCAAGCATTGGTTATCCCCGAAGATAAAGCGCGCACGGTGCAGCTGGTGCTGTCTTTTGAGCAGATTAGCGCATCTTTCCAACTCATCAGCTTTGATACAGTTCCGAATAGTAGTACTCAGGTAAGCCAGTGGTTAGTCCATGCCACAGGGAAAATCTCACAAGGCATTAACATTACATCAGAAACTATCTTTCTCCAACAGATACAGAGACGCTGTACTCAACAAATAGCTGCTGTGGAAATTTCCCAAAGTTGGCAAAAGCGGCAGATTCAATTTGGTGCAAGCTTCCAGTGGCTTGATTGTGTCTGGTGTGGAGAAGGAGAAGCCCTAGCCAAGCTTAAATGGCTTGACCTAGTAGATGATTTAGAGGAGTATCAATTATATCCAGGTCTTCTAGATTCCTGCTTGCAACTGACCAGCTTTTTCTTCCCTAGTGAAGACACTTTTGTACCCTTCGCAATTGAAAGTTTCCAATTTTACCAACGTCCCCAAAGTCAGCAGTTATGGTGTCATGCAGTACGATGTCTCCGACGGGCTACGCCTACGCAGTCTGAGAACTCTGATTCAGATAACCTTGTAGCAAATATCAGGCTATTTGACGCTAACGGGCAGTTGATTGCAGACATCAAAGGTTTTGAGGCTAAAAAAGCGACTCCTAATACTTTGTTGCAAAGTCTCCAGTTAGACTTCAAAGAAAATTCTGTAGAAAATTGGCTGTATGAAGTAGAGTGGCAACCTCAAGTGCGCTTTAGCAATGAGCAACTGTCTCCAAATTACCTGCCAGCACTTGCAGAAATTAGTCCTAAACTTCAGCCACAATATTCTCAATTGATGGCTGAACCACAGGTAAAAGTTTATGAAGCAGCAGTCAGTCAGTTAGAATCACTCAGTATTAACTATGTGCTGCAAGCCCTGACAGCAATGGGATGGAAACCGCAATTAGGGCAGCGCTTCACAACAGGTGCGATCGCTAACCAATTAGGAGTAGTCAGCCAACATCAACGGCTATTCAAGCGACTACTAGAGATGTTAGCAGAAGTAGGGGTGTTAGAGGCAAAAGCTTTGGAATGGCAAGTTATCCGCGAACCAGAAGACATCGCTCCGCAAGCTGAATTAAATGCCCTGTTAACTCAATATCCAATAGCAAATGCTGAATTCACTCTTCTAGGACGTTGCGGCCCATCATTAGCCCAAGTACTACAGGGCGAATGCGATCCATTGCAATTGCTTTTCCCCGAAAACGACTCAACTACAGCCCAATTATATGAGAATTCGCCACTGACAAAAGTGATGAATATCTTAGCTCAACAAGCCATAATTTCACTTGTCGAGCATTTACCAACTGGACGGGGATTAAGAATATTAGAAATTGGCGCGGGAACTGGGGGAACAACCTCTTACCTACTACCACATTTGTCCTGTGAGCAAACCGAATACCACTTCAGTGATATTGGGATCTCTTTTACTCAAAAAGCCCAAGAGAAATTCCAGGATTTCCCATTTGTAAAATATCAAGTATTAGACATTGAAAAAGACCCCTTTAGCCAAGGGTTTGAAAAGCAGCAATATGATGTAATTGTGGCTGCCAATGTTTTGCACGCCACCCAACATTTACAACAAACCCTCAAACACACCAAGCAATTATTAGCACCACAGGGCATATTAATTTTATTAGAAACAACTCAGCGTCAGCGTTGGCTGGACTTAATCTTTGGCTTAACTCCAGGATGGTGGCGATTTAGCGATTTGCACTTGCGCCCAGACTATCCCTTAATTAGTGCTACCCAATGGCAAGAAGTATTGCAAGAGACTGGGTTTATAAGCACAGTCAATATATCATCTACTCAACAGACTCAAAGCGTTTTATCTCCAGCAATGGTAATGCTGGCACAAGTACCACCATTACCAAATGAGTCGGTACAAGTTGAGCCAAAACATTGGCTGTTATTCGCAGATCAGCAAGGTATAGTGCAACAGTTAGCTGACAAGCTAGATACTCACTCACAACTTTGTACCTTGGTATTTGTTGGTGAGGAATATGAACAATTAAACCAGCAACAATTCAAAATTAACCCAAGCAACCCAGAACATTATCAAAAGCTATTGCAGGCAATCAATAGCAAACCCTTGAATTTGTATGGTGTCGTTCATTGCTGGAGTTTAGATACAGTTAAAGCAGCAGAACTCACCGCAACCAATTTAGCTACGGCATCTTTACTAGGATGTGGTAGCACCTTGCATTTAGTCCAGGCATTGACAGGGGCTAATTTATTTGCTCATCCTCGCCTCTGGTTAGTAACTCAAGGAGCAGTGGCGATCGCCAACCTAGAGGGAATAGCGCAATCAAGCTTGTGGGGAATGGCAAGGGCGATCGCTACCGAACATCCAGAACTCAACTGTGTGCGAGTAGATTTAGCTCCAAAGGCAGATGTAAAAGTGGTGCAAGCCTTATTTGAGGAAATTTGGTTGCCGACTACAGAAGACCAGATTGCCTTTACAGACCAACTGCGTTATGTCGCTAGGTTAGCTCGCTATCAGAAGCCTAAAGATTATCTAGAAACAGCACCCAAACCTCTAAGTTTCCGTGAAGATAGTACCTACCTGATAACTGGCGGTATGGGTGGTTTGGGTTTATTGGTAGCTCGTTGGATGGTGGAACGGGGAGCAAGACATTTGGTGTTAGTTGGGCGTAGTAGTGCAAGTGTCGCTGTTCATGAGCAACTTCAAGAGTTAGAACAGGCTGGCGCTCAAGTCAATATTATTCAGGCCGATGTGTCTGATGCCGAACAAATTACAAAAGTACTCTCAGAAATTGAGCGAATACCACCACTGCGCGGAATTATTCATTCTGTTGGTGTTTTGGATGATGGCGTTCTACAACAACAAAACTGGCAACGCTTTGCAAAAGTTTTGGCTCCAAAAGTAGAAGGAGCTTGGCATCTGCATACTTTAACTCAGAACCAGCCTTTAGACTTTTTTGTGATGTTTTCTTCTATAGCTTCTTTACTTGGTAATGCAGGTCAATCTAACCATGCGGCAGCCAATGCTTTTCTTGATGCTTTAGCCCATCATCGCCAGGCTCAAGGACTAGCAGGTTTGAGCATTAACTGGGGAGCTTGGTCACAAGTAGGAGCCTTCGCAGAGCGTCAACTTGATGAGCAAACAAAAACGCGGGGTATTGGAACGTTTGACCCAGAACAGGGATTAGTTGCTCTAGAGCAATTACTGTGTCAATCCTCTACTCAAGTTGCAGTTATGCCTATGAATTGGGTGCAGTTTTTAGAAAAATCAAATTCAGTTTCGCCGTTGTTCGCTAACTTTTTACAAACTTCAGTAAAAACTGTGGTTATGCAATCTGAGATGCTTGAACAAATAAAGACAACAAATATTACCAAGCGCCGAAAACTTTTGCAGGATCATATTTTTTCAGTAGTGGCTAAAGTCCTCGGTTGGCATCTATCAGAATCTATCGATCTACAAAAAGGCTTTTTCGAGTTAGGCATGGATTCACTAACTTCTTTAGATTTGAAAAATCATCTGCAAAAGAGTTTAAAATGCTCTTTGCCGCTAAATTTAGTTTTTAAGTATCCTACTGTAGATTTGCTAACTGATTATCTATTGGAAGAACTTAGCTTAGATTCTGATGATGAATTAGATAAAGAAGTTCAGGAGGAAAATAATGAGCCATTTCAACTAGTAAATATCAAAAATAGTAATAGGATTAAAATAGAATTATGAATTTATTAGAATTTTTACAAGATATTTCTTTTAAAGGAATTGAGTTGGGGCATGATGGAGAAAAATTGCTAATAGATGGTTCTGAAAATTTATTAACTCCTGATGTCATTGCTCAACTCAAACAGCACAAAACTGAAATTTTACAGTTACTGCGCGATCGCTCAGATATTTTAAATATTTATCCTCTTTCCTACGGTCAACAATCCCTGTGGTTTCTGTGGCAATTAGCACCTAAAAGCGCAGCCTATAATGTAGCTTTTACGTGTCGTATCTGTTCACCTATAAATGTTACAAGTTTACAAAAAAGTTTACAAATTATTCTTGAGCGTCATCCCCAATTACGTAGCAAATTTTTTAAGCAAGATAATAATGTTGTTCAACAGATCCATCAAACTCAGTTCACAGATTTTCAACAGATAAATGCCTCTACTTGGAGAGAGCAGGAGCTTGAGCAAAGAGTTTTTCAGGAATACCAACAACCCTTCAACATCGAAAACGATTCGATAATGCGGGTGCGTTTGTTCAGTTGCTCACAGCAGGAACATATCTTGTTAGTGACCATACACCATATTGCTGTTGATGCTTGGTCTGTACTATTACTAATAGAAGAGTTAATAACGGTCTATCTTGCACTAGAGTTAGGTGTTCAGCCATCTCTAACTCCTCTAAAGCACTCCTATATAGATTACGTTCGTTGGCAAAGAGAATTATTAACCAGTACTCAAGGAGAAAAACTGTGGAACTACTGGCAGCAAAAACTCGCAGGAGAGTTGCCTGTACTCAACTTGCCAACAGATAGACCAAGACCAGCCATACAAACCTATAACGGCGCTTCTCATAATTTCAAAATATCCCAAAAGCTCACAGAACAACTGAAAAAGCTAGCTCAAGCAGAAGGCGTGACCCAATACATAGTTCTGCTAGCTGCATTTCAGGTTCTCTTGTATCGTTACACGGGGCAAGAGGATATTCTGGTTGGTGCGCCCACATCAGGTAGAACTCAACCGGAATTTGTGCCACTAGTTGGCTATTTTGTCGATCCAGTGGTTATGCGGGCGAATCTTTCAGGAAATCCCAGTTTTCAAGAGTTTCTGACTCAAGTTTGCCAAACAGTATCAGAAGCATTAGCACATCAAGATTTTCCCTTTGCTCTACTGGTAGAAAGATTGCAGCCACAGCGCGATCCGAGCCGTTCTCCTATCTTTGGGGCTGTATTCAACTTCCTTTTCCAGAACTTGGGGCAGTTTGAGCATACGCAACAACTGTGGTTAGGAGGTGAAGTAGATAAAGAAGGAATTAAACTCAAACCTTTTGAAATGCCTCAGATGGAGGGTCAGTTCGATCTAAATCTGACGATCGCAGAAGCAAGTTCTTCTTTATCTGGGATTTTTAAGTACAATACTGACCTTTTTGATGTCAGCACTATCGAGCGGATGCTGGGGCATTTTGTGACCTTGCTGGAAGGAATTGTGGCCAATCCACAACAAAAGATTTCGCAATTGCCAATGCTTACAGAAGTTGAGCAACACCAGTTATTGCTTGAGTGGAACAACACACAAGTAGAGTATCGCCAGGATAAATGTATCCATCAATTGTTTGAAGAACAGGTTGAGCGAACCCCAGATGCAGTAGCAGTTGTATTTGAAAATCAACAACTGACTTACCACCAGTTGAACTGTCGCGCTAACCAGTTGGCGCATTACTTGCAGTCTTTGGACGTGGGAGCGGATGTGCTGGTTGGGTTGTGTGTGGAGCGTTCGTCGGAGACGTTGCCGGAGGCATCGCTAGAAACAATCGTGGGAATATTAGGTATTCTCAAAGCGGGTGGAGCTTATGTGCCACTTGACCCCGATTATCCGACTGAGCGTTTAAGCTTCATGTTAGAAGATGCTCAAGTTTCGGTGCTGCTAACCCAACAGCAATTAGTAGAGTCTATTCCTGAACATCAGGCGCATCTTGTCTGCTTAGACAGCGACTGGGAAAAAATTGCTCAAAAAAGCGAATCAAACCCGAAAAACATCGCGACACCCGATAACCTAGCTTATGTCATCTACACTTCTGGTTCCACAGGTAAGCCCAAAGGCGTTTTAGTCAACCATTCAAATGTAGTTCGTCTATTTGAAGCCACAGCAGCATCTTTTAGCTTCAATCAAGATGATGTCTGGACACTGTTCCACTCTTATGCATTTGACTTTTCCGTATGGGAAATTTGGGGAGCTTTACTGTATGGTGGACGACTAGTAGTAGTGCCTTACATGGTGACGCGATCGCCTGAGTCTTTCTTCGAGTTATTGTGTCAACAGAAAGTCACAATTCTCAATCAAACACCTTCAGCTTTCCGTCAGTTGATTCAAGCCGAACAGTCAACAGCAACTACTGGCAATTTGAACTTACGCTTGGTTATCTTCGGTGGAGAAGCCCTAGAACTGAAGAGTTTACAGCCTTGGTTTGAGCGTCACGGCGACCAATTGCCACAGTTAGTAAATATGTACGGGATTACGGAAACCACTGTACATGTAACTTATCGTCCACTGAGTAAAACCGATTTAAATGGCACAGCAAGTGTAATTGGTCGTCCGATTCCTGACTTACAGGTGTATGTGCTAGATGAATATTTACAGCCGATGCCAATTGGGGTTCCTGGCGAGATGTACGTTGGCGGTGCTGGGGTAGCGCGTGGCTATCTTAATCGCCCTGAACTCACAGCACAGAGGTTTATTTCTAATCCCTTCGATCAAAGCAGGGGAGCAGCACTTCGGCTCCTTTCGGCTCCGCTCAAGGCAAGCCGCTCAGTGACCGAGGAGCAGGGGAGCAAAGGGGCGAAAGAAGACCAATCCTTTAATTGCGATCGCGTTGGCGGAGCCTCTCGTAGAGAAGCGTCTACCAAGTACTCTCACTTCTACAAAACAGGAGACTTAGCTCGTTACTTGCCCAATGGCGAGTTAGAGTATTTAGGGCGAATTGACCAACAAGTGAAAATTCGTGGCTTCCGCATTGAGTTGGGAGAAATTGAGGCACTACTAGCGCAACACCCAGATGTTTGGGAAAGCGTGGTGCTGGTTCGGGAGGATGAACTTGACGACAAACGTTTAGTAGCTTACGTAGTACCGAAGGTAAAACAATCTTCTACTGCCGCAGAACTACGTCAGTTCCTAGCCAACCAACTCCCCAGCTATATGGTGCCAAACACTTTTGTGATGCTGGAATCCTTACCCCTGACATCTAACGGCAAAATAGACCGCCGCGCATTGCCAAAACCGGAGTTAGACAGCACATTGCTAGAAAAATTTGTCGCCCCACGCACCCCAATTGAAGAAATGCTGGCACAAATTTGGGCACAAGTGCTGAAAGTAGAGCAAGTAAGCATTTACGATAACTTTTTTGAACTTGGGGGGCATTCGCTACTAGCAACGCAACTGGTTTCACGCATTCGCACCAACTTGAAAGTAGAACTACCATTGCGTAGTCTGTTTGCCGCAGCAACACTAGCCGAATTGGCACAAGAGATGGGGCAGTTGCAGCAACAAAACTTAGAAAAAACCTCTTTACCCATCTTACCAAGAGCAAGGGATGCAGAATTACCACTGTCTTATGGCCAACAGCGTTTGTGGTTTTTAGACCAGTTCGAGCCGAACAGCGCCATCTACAACATACCTACAGCTTTGCATCTTCAAGGAACTCTCAAGGTTGCAGCCTTAGAACAAAGCTTGCGAGAAATTATTCATCGCCATGAAGCGTTACGCACCAACTTCATCACAGTTGATGGAAAACCTTCTCAAATCATTCAAACACAAACAAATTGGACGTTCTCAGTTGTTGAGTATCAGCATTTATCCACAACTGAACAAGAAATTTTCACACAGCAATTAGCGCAAAAACAACTTATTCAACCCTTTGATCTAGCAACTGAAGCATTAATTAGGGCGACATTAGTAGTACTTAATAAGACAGAACACGTCTTGTTAGTGTGTATGCATCACATTGTCTCTGACGGCTGGTCAATGGATGTATTTGTTCAGGAGTTAGCAGCACTATACAATGCTTATTCTCAAGGTCAAACCTCTCTACGAGACGCTACGCGAACACCATTACCACCATTACCGATACCGTTACCACCATTACCGATTCAGTACGCAGATTTTGCAATTTGGCAAAGACAGTGGTTGCAAGGGGATGTACTGCAAAGCCAATTGAGTTACTGGCAAAAACAACTGGCAGATGCACCAGGTTTATTAGTGCTTCCCACAGACCGACCAAGACCTGCTGTGCAGAGTTTTGCAGGGGCATATCAACAGTTTGCACTTTCCAAGCAGCTAACTAGTGGGTTAATACAGTTAAGTCAAGAGCAAGGAGTTACCTTGTTCATGACGCTGTTGGCAGCTTATGATACTCTACTTTATCGCTACACAGGTGTGGCAGACATTTTGGTTGGTTCACCGATCGCAAATCGCGATCGCAGTGAAATTGAAGGGTTAATTGGCTTTTTTGTCAATACCTTAGTGATGCGTACCAACTTATCAGGCAATCCTAGTTTCTGTGAGTTACTGGGTCGTGTTCGGGAAATGGCAATGGATGCATACTCTCATCAGGATTTGCCTTTTGAAATGTTAGTAGAAGCATTACAGCCAGAACGGGATATAAGCCATACACCACTGTTTCAGGTGGCCTTTGTCCTCCAAAATGCTCCCATGTCTCAATTGGAGTTGACTGGGTTAACCGTTAGTCCACTGGTAGTAGAAGGTACAACTTCCAGGTTTGATTTGACTTTATCAATGCAGAACACTGCTGCTGGACTGGTGGGGCTGTGGGAGTATAACACTGATTTGTTTGATGCCAACACCATTGAGCGAATGACGGGTCATTTTGTGACATTGCTCGCAGGTATTATTGCTAATCCCAATGAGCGAATTTCGCAATTACCACTGCTGACAGCAGTTGAGCAGCAGCAGTTACTTGTTGAGTGGAACTCTACTCAAGCTGATTATCCACTAGATAAGTGTATCCATCAGTTGTTTGAGGAGCAGGTGAAGCGTACACCAAATGCTGTAGCAGTGGTGTTTGAAAATCAACAACTGACTTACCACCAATTGAATGCCAAAGCTAATCAGTTAGCTCATTACTTGCGCTCATTGGGCGTACAAGCAGATGTGCTAGTAGGCATTTATATAGAACGCTCATTGGAAATGATTGTCGGACTGTTGGGGATTCTGAAAGCGGGTGGTGCTTATGTACCACTTGACCCAGACTATCCCCAAGAGCGTTTGAGCTTTATGCTTGAAGATGCTCAATTGAGAGTGCTGCTGACACAACAACAACTTATTGAAAGGCTGCCTGAGCATCAAGCGCAAATTGTATGTTTAGATACTGACTGGCAATCTATTTCTGTGTCAAGTCAGGATAATCCAATTACTGGTGTGCAAGACACTAACTTGGCTTATGTAATTTACACTTCCGGTTCGACTGGAAAGCCCAAAGGAGCAATGAACACTCACTTGGGGATTTACAATCGCCTACTGTGGATGCAACAAGCTTATCAATTAACACCAGTAGATTGCATTTTACAGAAAACTCCTTTTAGCTTCGACGTTTCAGTTTGGGAGTTCTTCTGGCCATTAATAACTGGAGCGCGTTCAGTTTTGGCTAAACCAGGTGGACATAAAGATACTGCTTACTTGGCCAACCTAATCCAGGAACAGCAGGTGACTACACTGCATTTTGTACCTTCTATGCTTCGGGCTTTCGTAGAAGAAGAAAGTGTAAAAAATTGTAGTAGCTTAAAACGAGTTATCTGTAGTGGCGAAGCTCTACCAAAAGAACTCCAGGAACGCTTTTTCGCTCGGTTAGACTGTGAATTGCACAATCTCTATGGGCCAACAGAAGCGGCAATTGATGTCACTTATTGGCAATGCAAACCAGATGGTAATCTTAGGACAGTGCCCATTGGTCGTGCGATCGCCAATACACAAATTTATATTTTAGACTCTCACTTACAACCAGTGCCGATTGGTATACCAGGAGAATTGCACATCGGTGGTGTGGGGTTGGCACGAGGCTACCTCAATCGCCCCGACTTAACCAATGAGAAATTTATCCCTAGCCCATTTAGCGATGACCTGCATTCACGGCTTTACAAAACTGGCGATCTTGCACGCTACTTAAGTGACGGTAATATTGAGTACCTGGGGCGTATTGACAATCAAGTTAAGCTGCGGGGCTTCCGCATTGAGTTGGGAGAAATTGAGGCCGCGCTAACACAACACCAGGCTGTGGGAGAAACTGTAGTCATCGCCCGAGAAGACGATCCTGACAATAAGCGTCTGGTAGCTTATATTGTCCCCGATCAAGAGTATGCCTTCCCAGTTCTACAACTACTTCGCTTTAAAAACAAAAGTCTGCTGAATGAAGAGTTACTCTATGAGTTGCCAAATGGCACGGTGATTGCCCATTTGAATAAAAACGAAACAGAATTCGTTTACAAAGAACTTTGGGAGGAACAAGCTTATTTAAAACATGGTATTACCATCAATGAAGGGGATTGTATCTTTGATGTGGGTGCCAATATCGGTCTGTTCGCACTCTTCGTAGGTCAAAGATGTAAAGATGTTTCTATTTACGCATTTGAGCCAATTCCACCTGTTTTTGATCTGTTACGCCTAAATACTGAGGGCTATGGCTTAAATGTAAAGCTATTTAATCTTGGCCTTTCCAGCGAGACAAAGAGTGACATTTTTACATATTATCCTCAAGTTTCCGTCATTTCCGGGCGCTTTGCAGATACCGATCAAGAGCGAGAGGTACTTAAATCCTTTTTGTTCAAACAACAAAATATTGGAGAAAATGACACAGGAGTATCTAGTCAGACAATTGATGAACTGCTAGCAGAGAAATTGCAGAGTCAGCAATTCACTTGCCACTTAAGAACAATTTCTGAGGTGATGGGTGAGCATGGCGTTGAGAAGATCGATTTACTAAAAATCGACGTGGAGAAAAGTGAGCGGGATGTGCTTTCTGGCATCCAACAAAAAGATTGGCAAAAGATTCAGCAGATAGTTGTAGAGGTTCATAACATTAACGGTAGGTTGGAGGAGATTGCAGACCTGCTAAAAGAACATGGATACGACCTAACTATAGAGCAGGATGCTGTACTAGAAAATACTGGACTCTACAATATCTATGCCAGACGACCATCCATAAACCAGTACCAACGACAGGAGTCTGGTAGCACTTTAGTCAGCGATTGTGTAAAACCAACCTGGAGCAGTTCGAGTTTATTACTCAGTGAAGTTCGCTGTTTCCTGCAAAAGAAGCTACCCGAATACATGGTGCCATCAGCCTTTGTACTGCTGGAGTCCTTGCCCCTGACATCTAACGGCAAAGTAGACCGCCGCGCACTGCCAAAACCAGAGTTAGACAGCAAACTGCTAGAAAAATTTGTTGCCCCGCGTACGCCAATTGAAGAAATGCTGGCACAAATTTGGGCACAAGTCTTGAAACTGGAGCAGGTAGGCATACATGATAACTTCTTTGAACTTGGGGGACATTCGCTACTAGCAACCCAACTACTTTCACGCATTCGCACCAGCTTTAAAGTAGAACTAACATTACGTGAGTTGTTTGCAAAAGCGACAGTAGCCGAATTGGCGCAATCGATTGGGCAGTTACAGCAACAGGACTTAGAACTAACTTCCCCACCCATCTTACCAAGGGAAAAGGATGCACAATTACCACTGTCATTTGCTCAAACACGGCTATGGTTTTTAGACCAGTTAAAGCCGAACAGTGCCTTCTACAACATACCCCTAACTTTAAGTCTAGTCGGAACTCTCAATCAAGTTGCCTTAGAACAAAGCTTACAAGAAATTGTTCATCGCCACGAAGCGTTACGCACCAACTTTATCACCGTTGATGGAAAACCTTCTCAAATCATTCATACACAAACGAATTGGACAGTCTCAGTTGTTGACTGGAAGCATTTATCCACAAGCGAACAAGAAATAGCCGCACAGCAATTAGCTCAACAACAAGCTATTCAACCTTTTGACTTGGCAAGTGAAGCATTAATCAGAGCAACATTAGTAGTGCTTAATGAGACAGAATATGTCTTGGGTGTATGTATGCACCATATTGTCTCTGATGGTTGGTCAATGGATGTGTTTGTCCAAGAACTAGCAGCACTGTACGATGCTTATTCTCAAGACCAGTTGTCACCTTTAGCGCCACTGCCGATTCAATACGCAGATTTTGCAATTTGGCAGAGAAACTGGTTGCAAGGAGATGTACTCCAAAGCCAACTGAGTTACTGGCAACAGCAACTAAAAGATGCACCAGCTTTATTGTCATTTCCCACAGACCGACCAAGACCTGCTGTGCAGACTTTCGCTGGCGCACATCAGGAGTTTGTACTGTCAGTTGAGTTAACCGATAAATTAGTAAAACTAAGCCAAGAGCAAGGTTGTACCCTCTTTATGACGCTGTTGGCAGCATTTGATACTCTACTTTATCGCTACACAGGACAAGCAGACATTTTGGTTGGTTCACCAATTGCTAACCGCGATCGCAGTGAGATTGAAGGGTTAATTGGCTTTTTTGTCAACACTTTAGTGATGCGTACCAACTTGGCAGGCAATCCTAGCTTTAGCGAATTACTTGGTCGCGTTCGAGAAATGGCAATGGATGCATACTCTCATCAGGACTTGCCTTTTGAAATGCTGGTGGAAGCATTGCAGCCAGAACGGGATCTTAGCCACACACCACTGTTCCAAGTGGCGTTTTCCCTCCAGAATGCACCCATGCAGCAAGTAGAGCTTGCTGGGTTGACTGTCAGTCCATTAGTGGTACAAGGGACAACTGCTAAGTTTGATTTGGGTTTATTAATAGAGAACACTACTACTGGACTGGTGGGGTGGTGGGAATATAACACTGATTTGTTTGATGGCAGCACCATTGAGCAAATGACTGGTCATTTTGTGACCTTGCTTGAAAGTATTGTGGCTAATCCACAGCAACAAATTTCCCAATTGCCAATACTTACAGAATATGAGCAACAGCAGTTATTAGTTGAATGGAACAATACTCAAGCAGACTATCCCCAAGATAAGTGTATCCATCAGTTGTTTGAGAGCTTTGTTGAGCGCATCCCCGAAGCAGTAGCGGTGGTATTTGAGCAGGAGCATTTGACCTATCGGGAATTAAATTGTCGTGCGAATCAATTGGCGCATTACCTGCAAACTCTGGGTGTAAAACCAGATGTGTTGGTTGGCATTTGTATAGAACGTTCAGTAGAAATGGTGGTATCCCTGTTAGGGATTCTCAAGGCGGGTGGAGCGTATGTACCGCTTGACCCCGATTACCCAACTGAGCGTTTGAGCTTCATGCTAGAAGATGCTCAAGTTTCGTTACTGTTAACTCAGCAGCGACTCGTTGATAGATTGCCTAATTCTGGGGCGAAACTTGTCTGCTTAGATGAGGTATGGTCACAAATTACCCAAAACAATCAAGGTAATCCTGTCAGTGGAGCCAGAGCTTTTCATCTAGCTAATGTGATTTATACTTCCGGTTCAACAGGCAGACCTAAAGGCGTTATGGTTGAGCATAAGGGATTATGCAACTTAGCTCAAGCTCAGATTCAAACTTTTGGCTTGACTTGGGATAGTCACATTCTTCAATTTGCCTCTTTCAGTTTTGATGCTTCTATCTGGGAAGTCGTGATGGCTTTGGGGTCAGGTGCAACACTTTACCTGGGAACAAAAGACTCTCTATTGCCAGGAAAGCCGTTAATTAAGCTATTACGTGATTATTCTATTACGCATATCACGCTACCACCATCGGCGTTAGCAGTTATGCCTGAGTCGGAACTTCCGGCACTGCAAACAGTAATTGTAGCCGGAGAAGCCTGTTCTGCTGAATTAATCAAGCAATGGTCTGCTGGCAGAAACTTCTTCAACGCCTACGGGCCAACAGAAGCTACTGTCTGTGCCACGATAGCTACGCTAGCCACAGGCAACGCAAAATGCAATGATGACGAGAAAATAACTATTGGTAGAGCGATCGCCAATACACAAGTCTACATTTTAGACGAAAATTTACAACCAGTGCCGATTGGTGTGCTTGGAGAGTTACACATCGGTGGTGTGGGGTTAGCCAGAGGCTACCTTAACCGTCCAGAGTTGACACAAGAGAAATTCATCTCCAATCCGTTTGAGGAGATAGGAAAGAGTAAATTATATAAAACTGGAGATTTGGCGCGTTACCTACCAAACGGCAACATCGAATACTTGGGGCGAATTGATAACCAAGTAAAAATACGCGGTTTCCGCATTGAGTTAGGCGAGGTTGAAGCAATACTGAGCCAACATGGTGATGTGCAGACATGTTGTGTCATAGCCCGTGAAGAAATTCCAGGTAATAAACGCTTAGTCGCCTACGTAGTAGCGCATTCACAGGCAACACCCACAACCAGCGAACTACGACAGTTCCTTTCTAATAAACTGCCTGGGTATATGGTGCCAGCCGCTTTTGTGATGCTGGAGTCCTTACCCCTGACACCTAACGGCAAAGTAGACCGTCGCGCTCTACCTGACCCAGATTTACATCAGGAACTCTCAGATTATGTAATCCCAAATACAGAAATAGAAAAAATCATTGCTGGCATTTGGCAAAAAGCGCTGGAACTAGAAAAGGTAGGAATTTACAATAATTTCTTTGAACTAGGAGGGCATTCGTTACTACTAGTACAAATTAATCAGCAATTGCAAGAAAGATTTGGTTTGCAACTGTCAATAGTTGATATGTTTAATTACTCAACTATACATACTTTAAGCCAATATTTGAATACTAAATTCAATCAAGAAGATACGTTTACAGAAAAGAGTTCTCGTATTCAACCTCATAGTGATAGTAAATCTTTAAGAAATCAACAATTACAACTTAGACAACAGCATCGTTCTCAAAAAAAAGGTAAGAAATGAAAGTAGATTCAGTTAATAATAATGATTTAAACAATTCTGAGATAGCAATAATTGCTACTGCTGGGCGCTTTCCAGGGGCAAAAGATATTGAATCTTTTTGGCAAAATCTACGTGATGGTGTAGAGTCTATCTCCTGGTTGACAGATGAAGAATTGATAAAATCTGGTGTTTCTCCAGATTTGCTGAGTAATTCTAATTATGTGAAAGCTAGTGCTGCTTTATCAGAGATTGAATTGTTTGATGCAAATTTCTTTACTTATAGTGCTAAAGAAGCTGAGTTAATAGATCCACAACAACGCCTATTTTTAGAATTAGCTTGCGAAGCTGTAGAAAAGGCTGGTTATAACCCACAAACTTACAACGGTTTAATAGGGGTTTATGGTGGTGTGGGGATAAATAGTTATTTGCTCAATAATCTCTATCCTCATCATCAATTATTAGAGACATTTAGCCTTCTCCAATTGGGAATTTCCAACGATAAAGATTTTTTGCCGTCACGAGTTGCTTATAAACTCAACTTAACAGGGCCAGCCGTGAATGTGCAAACTGCCTGTTCTACTTCTTTAGTTGCTGTTCATTTAGCTTGTCAAAGTCTATTAAATGGTGAATGTGATATGGCTTTAGCTGGTGGAGTTTCTATCAGCATTCCCCAAAAAAGAGGTTATTTGTATCAAGAGGAAATGATTCTTTCTCCTGATGGACACTGTCGTGTTTTTGATGCTCAAGCACAAGGAACTGTTGCCGGTAGCGGTGCAGGTATTGTGGTATTGAAAAGATTAAAAGATGCAATAAGCGATCGCGACCACATTCATGCAATTATTAAAGGCTCAGCGATCAATAATGATGGTGCAATGAAAGTCGGCTACACTGCTCCCAGTGTCAGTGGTCAAGCAGCAGTCATTAGCGAAGCTCAAGCTATAGCTGGTGTAGATGCCGAAACAATTTCCTATATTGAAGCTCATGGCACCGCTACACCTTTAGGAGATCCGATTGAAATCGCAGCTTTAACTCAAGCTTTTACTGAAAGTACTGATAAAAAAGGCTTCTGCGCTATTGGTTCGGTAAAAACCAACTTTGGACATTTGGATACAGCAGCAGGTGTCGCAGGTTTGATTAAGACTGCATTAGCACTGCAACATCAAATGCTGCCTCCTAGTTTGCACTTTGAGACACCTAATCCCAAAATTGATTTTGCCAACAGTCCTTTTTACGTCAATACAACCCTAACTGAATGGAAAACAAATAACACCCCTCGCCGTGCTGGAGTTAGTTCTTTTGGTATGGGGGGGACGAATGCTCATGTGATTTTGGAAGAAACTCCTTTGTTAGAGCAGGGGAGCAGGGGAGCAGGGGAGCAGGGGAGAAATTATCAACTTTTGGTACTTTCTGCTAAGACTGCAACTGCACTGGAGAAGGCGACAAATAATTTAATCACGCATTTAAAAGAGCATCCAGAACTCAACTTAGGCGATGTAGCTTATACGCTCAATAGTGGTCGCCGGGGTTTTAATCATCGACGGATGTTAATTTGTCAAGACTTAGAAGATGCTGTCAAAAATCTCAGTAGTTTAGCAGCTCAACAAGTTTTTACCAATTATACAGAGATTACAGAACGGTCTATTGTCTTTATGTTTCCTGGTCAAGGTTCTCAGTATGTCAACATGGCGCGGGAAATTTACGAAACTGAGACAGTATTTAAAGAACAAGTTGATTATTGCTCGGAAGTTCTTAAACCCTTGCTAGAGCAAGATTTACGTCATATTATTTACCCCAGTGAGGAAAAGATTGATGAGGCATCGCAGCAACTTCAACAAACAGCGATCGCTCAACCTGCTATTTTTGTAATTGAATACGCCCTAGCTAAATTATGGCAGTCATGGGGAGTGAATCCTGTAGCTGCGATCGGTCATAGTATTGGCGAGTATGTAGCAGCAACTCTAGCAGGAGTTTTTTCCCTAGAAGATGCTTTATCTCTGGTAGCAGCACGCGGACAGATAATGCAGCAACTTCCTAGTGGGGCAATGCTTTCTGTTCCCCTGCCGGCAGACAAGGTAAAATCCCTATTAGGATCGGAACTTTCTGTTGCAGCGATTAATCAACCTTTGCAGTGCGTCGTTTCCGGTTCTATAGCAGCAATAGAGGCACTACAAAATCAGCTAGCTACTCAAGGGGTTGAATGTCGCCGTCTGCATACTTCCCATGCTTTCCATTCGCAAATGATGGAACCAATCTTAGAGGCATTTGTAGAACGAGTCAAAAAAGTTACCTTAAATCCCCCAAAAATTCCTTATATTTCCAACCTGACTGGTACATGGATTACAGTCACACAAGCCACAAATCCTGAGTATTACGCTCAACATCTGCGTTCCACAGTGCTGTTTGCCCAAGGTGTAGAGAAATTATTGGCAACACCTGAGCAAGTCTTACTAGAAGTGGGGCCAGGACACACACTCACTACATTAGCCAAAAGGCATCCAGACAAAGCAGCCGCACAAACGGTGTTGACTTCGGTACGTCATCCTCAAGAAAAGCAATCCGATACTCGTGTTTTATTCAATACATTAGGTCAACTCTGGCTGGCTGGAGTCAATATAGATTGGTTTGGATTCTATAGTCAGGAGGAATATTATCGTCTTCCCTTACCGACTTATCCCTTTGAGCGCCAACGTTATTGGATTGACCCCCCACAAAAAACAACTGGGGGGCAGTTGCAAACTTTACCCACAACATCACAATTGTGGACATCGCTCATAGAAGCAGGCCAGAATCAAGCAAGTGTTAGAGATGGAGAACTCAACGAGTTAACATATCAAGAGAACAGACAGTGCTTGGATCGTTTATGTACAGCCTACATCAACTTTGCATTCAAGCAATTAGGGGCTTTTAAGAATGCCGAAGAAAAGTATTCTTTGGAGAATTTGTTAACGCAATGCCATATAACTCCTCGTTATCAACAATTAGTGTGTAGATGGTTGCAAATATTAGTGGTGCAAGGACAACTACAGCAACAGGAGGGGTTATTTACTGGACTAGTGCCATGTTCGCAAGATTTGATTCATGAACTTTTAGAAGAAGTCAGAGTGAGAATGGCTGCTAAATCTCTAACAGTAGATTTAGTACAGCGTTGTGGTGAAAATTTAGCTGCCGTTGTTGTTGGTGAACAAGAACCCTTAGAGTTTTTCAATGAACTGATTTATCAAGAAGAAAACAACGGTTCAAATTCAGAATTGGGATTACTAAATTACTACAACTCTATCTTGCGCTCAAGCCTGGAACAAGTTGTCAGGTCATTGCCATCATCAGTTCACCTGAGAGTTCTGGAAATCGGCGGGGGAACTGGTATGTCTACGCAAGCATTACTACCTGTGTTGCCTTCAAAACAAACCAACTATACTTTTACTGATATTGGTAGCGGCTTCCTGACTAAAGCCCAACAGAAATTTAAGGACTATCCATTTGTTGAATATCGATTACTAGATATAGACAAGTCGCCAACTGAGCAAGGATTTGAAAAGTCTAGCTTTGATATTATCATCGCCTCTAATGTGTTGCACGCAACTCGGAACATAGATCAAACACTCCACCATGTGCGCTCTTTATTAGCTCCTGGCGGTTTCCTCTTAGTGTGGGAAATTACTCAGCCGAAAATAGACTTTGATATCACTTGGGGTCTGCTGTTGAAACTTTTAGATGATAATAGACGCAGCCCAGGTCAGCCTTTTATTATCAAAAATGAGTGGTTTGAAGCATTACGCGCTCAAGATTTTGTCCAAGTTGCTGCTTTTCCAGAAACTGAAGCGTTTGAGCATAAGATTATTATGGCTCAAGCTTCTATACCAGTCGCGTTTAGCACAAAGTTTGGACAAAATGAGACTGACCAAAAATCACAGCTTTCATTACAAAGAAAGTCGGATAATTTTCAGCCAGAAAACTTATCTGCACTCTATTCAAGACCTGATTTGCCAAATTCATATATAGCTCCCCGCGATGAACTTGAGCAAAAAATTGCTGATATCTGGCAAGAATTCTTGGGTATCAAGCAAGTGGGAATCAATGACAACTTTTTTGAATTGGGAGGAGATTCCTTAGTAGCTGTTCAGGTTTTGTCCCGATTACGAAATATTTTTTATATCAAATTATCTCTCGCAAGTTTGTTTGAGTCTCCCACAATAGCTGAAATAGCACTAAAGCTAGAGAAACAACATCCAGAACCAGATATAAACTTAGGTGCAATTGATAGAGAAGAAATAGCAATATGATCGACATCAAATAGCTATTAATTATGAATTACGAATTAGTTGACGGTATGAAGGTAATAATTATATGAATATCAAGCAATTTGTAGCTGAACTTTCTCAGCAAGGTGTGAAATTGTGGGTTGATGGTGAACAGTTGCGTGCTAATGCTCCAAAGGGAGTATTGACAGCAGAAACTCGTGACTTATTAGTTCAGAATAAAACAGAACTTATTTTGTGGCTGCACCAGAAAAATGAGTTAGCGAAGCTCACCGGAGGTATCGCCACTGATACTGATTTACCCCCGATCAAAGCCGATCGCACTCAGAACTTACCTTTGTCTTTTGGCCAAGAACAAATCTGGTTATTGAACCAGTTAGAACCAAATAACCCCTTTTACAACGAGCAAGCAGCTCTACGACTTCGTGGCAATCTAAACGTCGTGGCACTAGAGCAAAGCCTCAACAAAATTATTGCTCGCCACGAAGCCTTACGTACCAACTTCCGAACCTTTAACGAGCAGCCAATTCAGATAATTGCTGAAAGCTTAACCTTAAATTTGTCAGTAGTAGACCTAACAGAACTACCTGAAAGTGAAAAAGAAATCGCTTGCCAGCAATTAGCCACGGCAGAAGCTATTCGACCCTTTGACCTCGCTAACTCTGGTTTAATCCGAGCTTCTGTGCTTCAACTCACAGAGGTAGAACACGTCTTGTTACTAACATTACACCACATTGTCTTCGATGCTTGGTCAGTGGGTGTATTGATGCGGGAGTTAGCAACCATTTACTCAGCTCTGTGCAATAACTTTTCCCCAGAGCTACCTGAGCTACAAATTCAGTATGCCGACTTTGCTATTTGGCAACGGCAGTGGTTGCAAACAGAGGTACTCCAAAGGCAGCTTAACTACTGGCAGCAACTACTCAAAAACGCTCCTAGCTTACTAGAATTACCCACAGACAGACCTAGACCAGCCATTCAAACTTTCCGAGGAGCGCGTCAACATATAAAACTTTCAATTGAACTGAGTGAAGCACTTGCCAATTTTAGTAAGCAAGAAAAAGCCACCCTGTTCACGACGCTGTTCACAGCTTATGTTACCTTACTTTATCGCTATACAGGCTCTGATGACATTTTAGTGGGTACGCCCATTGCTAACCGCGATCGCTTGGAAACTGAAGACTTGATTGGCTTTTTTGTCAATACCTTAGTGCTACGTACTGATTTGTCAGGTAATCCCAGTTTTAAGCAGTTGCTGAGTCGAGTGCGTCAACTGATGTCGCAAGCTTACGCTCATTCAGACCTGCCCTTTGAGGAGTTAGTAAAAGCATTGCAGCCAGAACGGGATCTCAGCCATACACCGTTGTTTCAGGTGATGTTTCTCCTCCAAAATGCTTCCATATCTCAAGTGGATCTAACTGGGTTAACTGTCAGTCCATTAGTGACAGAAAGGACAACTGCCAAGTTTGATTTGACTTTATTCATGGAAAACACTAGCACTGGACTAGTGAGTACGTGGGAGTACAACACCGACTTGTTTGATCCAGGTACTATCGAGCGGATGGCGGGTCATTTTGTAACTTTGCTAGAAGGCATTGTTGCTAATCCCAAAGAGCAAATTTCGCAATTGCCCCTGCTGACAAAAGCGGAACAACGAAAGTTACTTGTCGAGTGGAACGATACTCAAACTGACTATCCCCTTGATAAGTGTATCCATCAGTTGTTTGAGGAGCAGGTGGAGCGTACACCAGATGCTGTAGCAGTGGTGTTTGAAAATCAACAACTGACTTACCAGCAATTGAACTGTCGCGCTAACCAGTTGGCACATTACTTGCAGTCTTTGGGTGTGAAAGCCGATGTGCTGGTCGGTTTATGTGTGGAGCGTTCATTAGAAATGGTAGTGGCATTGTTGGGAATTCTCAAGGCAGGTGGGGCTTATGTGCCACTTGACCCAGAATATCCCAGCGAGCGCCTGAGTTTCATGCTTGAAGATGCTCAAGTTTCAGTGCTACTAACCCAGCAGCGACTCCTTGAGAGACTGCCTGAGCATCAAGCACATCTTGTTTGCTTAGATACTGACTGGCAGGCAATTTCTAACTCAAGTCAGCATAATGCCATCACTGGTATACAACCTGGTAACTTAGGTTATGTGATTTACACCTCTGGTTCTACAGGTAAACCTAAAGGTGTAGCCATGAATCAGCTTGCTCTTTGCAATTTGATCCTGTGGCATCTGGAAAATTTGACAATTTCTAGTGGAGCAAAAACCCTGCAATTTGCTCCAATCAGCTTTGATGTCTCCTTCCAAGAAATATTTTCTACTTGGTGTTCTGGAGGCACATTGCTCTTAATTGGGGACGAATTGCGCCGCGATGCTTTGGCTTTGTTAGCTTTTCTCCAAGAAAAAGCTGTTGAGAGACTGTTTGTTCCCTTTGTTGCCTTACAGCAACTAGCTGAAGTAGCTGTTGGTAGTGAATCAGTTACTAGTAATCTCCGAGAAATCATTACTGCTGGCGAACAGTTGCAGATTACTCCCGCCATTTCTCATTGGTTAAGCAAACTAAGTGATTGTACTTTGCACAATCATTATGGGCCATCGGAGAGCCATGCAGTCACCACTTTTACTCTGACTAATTCCGTGGACACTTGGCCGCTACTTCCTCCGATTGGTCGTCCCATCGCTAATACACAAATGTATATCCTGGATAAGTATCTACAGCCTGTACCTATCGGTGTAGCAGGAAAATTATACATTGGTGGTGTCCCTTTAGCGCGTGGCTACCTCAACCAAGCTGACTTAACACAAGAAAAATTTATACCCAATCCCTTTCAAAGAGGCAGGGGGCAGGGAGCAGGGGGCAGGGGGGAAACAGAGAACCAATCCTCTAATTCCGTTCACGAAGAGTGTACGAAGTACTCACGCCTTTACAAAACTGGGGACTTAGCTCGTTATTTGTCTGATGGCAACATCGAATACTTGGGGCGAATTGATAACCAAGTAAAAATACGCGGTTTCCGCATTGAGTTAGGCGAGGTTGAAGCAGTACTGAGTCAACATGGTGATGTGCAGGCATGTTGTGTCATCGCCCGCGAAGATACTCCAGGTGATAAACACTTAGTCGCCTACATAGTGCCGCATCAGCATTGTACGCTCACAATCAGTGAACTGCGCCAATCCCTAAAAGCAAAACTGCCAGAGTACATGGTGCCAAATGGTTTTGTGATGTTGGAGTCCCTGCCACTAACTCCTAGCGGTAAAGTAGACCGCCGCATCCTACCCGCACCAGATTTACACAGCGAACTTAAAGACAAATATATAGCCCCGCGCACCCCCGTTGAAGAAATGCTGGCACAAATTTGGGCGCAAGTGCTGAAAGTAGAGCAAGTGGGCATTAATGATAACTTCTTTGAACTTGGAGGACACTCGCTACTAGCAACGCAACTGGTTTCACGCATCCGCAACATTTTCAAAGTGGAACTACCATTGCGTGAGTTGTTTGCCAAAGCGACAGTAGCGGAATTAGCACAAGCAATTGAGCAGTTGCAGCAACAGGACTTAGATATGTCTGCACTGCCTATCTTACCAAGACCAAAAAATGCAGACTTACCACTGTCTTTTGCTCAACAGCGTTTGTGGTTTTTAGACAAATTAGAGTCGAACAGTGCCTTATACAATTTATCCATAGCTTTACGTCTAGTCGGAAATATCAATCAAGTTGCTTTAGAGCAAAGCTTACAAGAAATTATTTATCGCCACGAAGCCTTACGTACCAATTTCGTCGCCGTTAACGGACAACCAACTCAAATCATCCAAACACAACCAAATTGGACAGTCTCAGCTGTTGAGTGTCAGCATTTATCCACAACCGAACAAGAAATAGCCGTACAGCAATTAGCACAAAAACAAGCTATTCAACCATTTGATCTGGCTAGTGAAGCATTAATTAGGGCTACATTAGTAGTTCTTAATGAGACAGAACACATCTTGTTAATGTGTATGCACCATGTAGTCTCTGATGCTTGGTCAATAGGTGTGTTTGTGCAAGAACTAGCAGCACTTTACAATGCTTATTCTCAAGGTCGACCATCACCTTTAACACCATTAGCGATTCAGTATGCAGATTTTGCCATCTGGCAGCGAAACTGGTTACAAGGAAATGTGCTGCAAAGCCATCTGAGTTACTGGCAACAGCAACTCAAAGATGCACCAGCTTTATTGTCGTTATCCACAGACCGACCCAGACCTGCTGTGCAGACTTTCGCTGGCACACATCAAGAGTTTGTACTATCAGTTGAGTTAACTAATAGATTGGTAAAACTAAGCCAAGAGCAAGGTTGTACTCTCTTTATGACTCTGTTAGCAGCTTATGATACCTTGCTTTATCGTTATACAGGATCTGATGACATTTTGGTTGGTTCACCGATCGCAAATCGCGATCGCAGTGAAATTGAAGGGTTAATTGGCTTTTTTGTCAATACCTTAGTGATGCGTACCAACTTGGCAGGCAACCCCAGTTTTAGCGAATTGCTCAATCGTGTTCGAGAAATGGCAATGGATGCTTATGCTCATCAGAGTTTGCCTTTTGAAATGCTAGTGGAAGCATTGCAGCCCCAACGGGATCTCAGTCATACACCACTGTTCCAAGTGATGTTTGCACTTCAGAATGCCCCCATATCTGAAGTAGAGCTTACTGGCTTAACTATCAGTTCTTTACCAGCAGCAGGTGCAACTTCCAAGTTTGATTTGTCTTTGTTAATGCAGACCACTGCTGCTGGACTAGTGGGTGTATGGGAATATAGCACTAATTTGTTTGATGCCAGCACAATCGAGCGGATGACTGGGCATTTTGTGACGTTGCTTGAAGGTATTGTTGCTAACCCACAGCAGAAGATTTTACAGTTACCTCTGCTGACAGAAGTTGAGCAACAGCAGTTATTAATTGAGTGGAATAATACTCAAGCGGATTATCTCCAGCATAAGTGTATCCATCAATTGTTTGAGGAACAGGTGGAGCGTACACCAGATGCTGTAGCTGTGGTGTTTGAAAATCAACAACTGACTTACTTTGAATTAAACTGCCGTGCCAATCAGTTAGCGCATTACCTGAAGTCTTTGGGCGTGGGAGCGGATGTGCTGGTTGGCTTGTGTGTTGAGCGATCGCTAGAGATGCTGGTAGGGCTACTGGGCATTCTCAAAGCGGGTGGAGCTTATGTGCCACTTGACCCAGACTATCCTCAAGACCGTTTGGCATATATGCTGAATGATTCACTCTTATCAGTTCTGTTGACTCAAGAGAAATTGCTCACTAGCTTACCAGAACATGGAGCGCGTGTAGTCTGCTTAGATAAAGACTGGGAAGACATATCTACCGAAAGTAAAGACAATCCTGTTAGTGACTCTACAACTGATAACTTAGCTTATGTCATTTACACATCAGGATCTACAGGTCAACCGAAAGGCACCTTAGTCAACCATTCAAATGTAGTTCGTCTATTTGCAGCGACAAATTCTTGGTACCACTTCAACCAAGATGATGTCTGGACACTATTCCACTCTTACGCTTTCGATTTCTCTGTTTGGGAAATTTGGGGTGCTTTGCTTTATGGTGGACGACTGGTAATAGTGCCCTACATGGTGACGCGATCGCCTGACTCTTTCTATGAATTGTTATGTCAAGAGAAAGTTACAATTCTCAATCAAACACCTTCAGCTTTCCGCCAGTTGATTCAAGCCGAACAGTCAATAGCAACTACTGGCGATTTGAACTTACGCTTGGTAATTTTCGGTGGAGAAGCCTTAGAACTAAAGAGTTTACAGCCTTGGTTTGAACGCCACGGCGACCAATTGCCACAGTTAGTAAATATGTATGGGATTACAGAAACTACTGTACACGTCACCTACCGTCCATTGAGCAAAGCCGATTTGAATGGCACGGCAAGTGTAATTGGTCGTCCGATTCGGGATTTACAGGTGTATGTGCTAGATGAACATCAAAAGCCAGTACCGATTGGGGTTCCTGGCGAGATGTCCGTTGGTGGTGCTGGGGTAGCGCGTGGCTATCTTAATCGCCCTGAACTCACAGCACAGAGGTTTATCTCTAATCCCTTTAGCAATAACCCAAAAGCACGACTATATAAATCCGGCGACTTAGCACGTTATTTGCCGAATGGCGAGTTGGAGTATTTAGGGCGCATCGATCAACAAGTGAAAATTCGCGGCTTCCGCATTGAGTTGGGAGAAATTGAGGCATTACTAGCGCAACACCCAGCCATCTGGGAAAGCGCGGTGCTGGTTCGGGAGGATGAACCGGGCGACAAACGTTTAGTGGCTTACGTAGTGTCAAAGACAGAACAATCTCCCACAGCCGCAGAACTACGTCGCTTCCTCAAACAAAAGCTGCCAGAGTACATGATACCAAATGCTTTTGTGCAGTTAGAAGCTCTACCATTGACAGCAAATGGTAAGGTAGATCGTCGCGCTTTGCCTGTACCTGACACCGCAAGACCAGAATTAGAAGATGTTTTTGTCGCGCCTAACACTCCAGAAGAGAAAATATTAGCCGCCATTTGGACTAAGGTTCTCGGCGTAGAACAAGTAGGTATTAATGATAACTTCTTTGCTTTAGGTGGGGATTCTATCCGTAGTATTCAAGTGCTGTCTCAAGCTAAAGAACAAGGTTTGAGTTTCTCTGTCCAACAGCTATTCAAATATCAGACGATTCACGAGCTAGTCCAAGAACTGAAAACACACAAAACACAAAAGAATGACATCACAGAATTAGAATTAACTCAACCATTCAGTCTGATTTCTCAAGCAGACAAACAGCAGTTACCTGATGGTCTAGAGGATGCCTATCCCCTTGCTATGCTGCAAATGGGAATGATTTACCACAGTGAGTACAGCCAAGATAGTGCAGTCTATCACGATATTTTCAGTTTCCACCTCAAAACCCCTTTTGATGTTCAACTTTTACAGGTTGCTATTCAAGATTTAGTCAATTATCACGCTGTACTGCGAACTTCATTTGAGCTTAGTAGTTTCAGTATTCCGTTGCAACTGGTTCATCAACAAGTTGAGATTCCCTTGCAGGTGGAAGATTGGTGTCATTTACATCATTCCCAGCAAAAAGAAGCCTTAGCTGCTTGGTTTGAAGTTGAAAAGAAACGGCATTTTGATTGGACTCATCCTCCCTTAGTGCGTTTCTTTGTTCATCGCCGCACACAAGAGGCATTTAATCTGACTGTGAGTTTCCACCACGCTATTCTCGATGGATGGAGTGTTGCCTCAATGATGAGTGAGTTTTTTAAGCGTTACTTGTCGCTTTTAGGCGAAGGAGTCGATTATGTATCACCACAATTTAGTCTTGCGTTCCGGGATTTTGTGGCTTTAGAGCAACAAGCGATCGCCTCATCGTCAACTGGGCGATACTGGAGTGAAAGGTTAAACGACAGCACTTTTACCAAATTACCTCGCTGGTCTTTTGTGCAAACAAATACCAATGTTCGAGAAGTTGGTGTGCAAGAGATAACTTTATCCCCTGAAATTTTTGCAGGCTTAAAACAACTGGCTCAGTCCGCAGAAGTTACACTCAAGAGTGTGTTGTTGGCTGCCCATCTGCGAGTATTAAATTTCCTCACTGGTGAGTTAGATGTAGTAACGGGTGTAGCAGCTAACGGACGACCTGAGCAAAGTGATGGTGAACGAGTCCTGGGACTATTCCTCAATACATTGCCATTCCGCCTGCAATTTGCTGGAGGCACTTGGACAGACCTGGTGCAACAAGTGTTTGCAGCAGAACGAGAAATGTTGCCACACCGCCGCTATCCTTTGGCAGAAATACAGAGGAGTTTGGGTGGTGAATCTCCTCTGTTTGAGACGGCGTTTAATTTCACCCATTTCCATATCTACGAACAGGTGCTGGGACTTGATAATTTGCAGCTGCTAGGTGGAAAGTTTTTTGAACAAACAAACTTTACTTTTCTTGCTCAATTCAGCGTCAGTCCCAGTTCCTCTGAGGTAGCACTGAATTTGAAATACGATCCCTGTGAGTTATGCTCCGAACAAATCAACAGGATTAGTGATTATTACCTCAGAGTTCTTGCTGCAATGGCGAACCAGCCACAAGGACGTTATGAGTTGCACTCTCTTGTTTCTTTAGAGGAGCGTCATCAACTTCTAGTGGAGTGGAACCAGACAGCAGTAGAATATCCCAAAGATAAATGCATTCACCAGTTGTTTGAAGCGCAAGTAGAACAAACACCCAATGCAACGGCGGTGATATTTGGGGATCAACACCTTACATATACCGAGTTAAACGCCAGAGCAAATCAACTCGCCCATTATCTACAAACCCTTGGGATCAAACCAGAAGTACTGGTTGGGTTGTGTGTGGAACGTTCATTAGAAATGATAGTGGGAATGTTGGGAATTCTCAAGGCGGGTGGAGCTTATGTACCTCTCGATCCAGAATATCCCCAAGAGCGCTTAAGCTTCATGCTCGAAGACACTCAGCTATCAGTCATATTGACTCAAGAAAAACTAGTTAACAAACTAGGCGATCGCCTCCGGCGCGGCTTTACCGAACGCGAAACTTGTGTAATTTCCTTGGACTCAAACTGGGATATCATCAGCCAACAAGCACAACACAACCCAACTACTAGCATCAAAGCTGATAACTTAGCTTATGTAATGTACACCTCTGGTTCTACAGGTCAACCCAAAGGCGTTAGCATTGTCCATCAAGGTGTAGTTCGATTAGTCAAAGAAAACAACTATGTGAGCATTTCTGCTCAAGATGTGATTGCACAAGCCTCAAATTATGCTTTTGACGCTGCAACCTTTGAAATTTGGGGTGCGCTACTGAACGGAGCGCGGTTAGTAGGGGTGAGCAAAGATTTGGCACTTTCGCCACAAGACTTTGCAGCCTTTATGCGATCGCAAAGTATCAGTGTGTTATTCTTGACAACTGCTTTGTTCAATCAAATTGCTCAAGAAGCCCCCTCTGCTTTTAATACAGTGCGCCATCTTCTATTTGGAGGAGAAGCGGTCGATCCTAAATGGGTCAAAGAAGTATTGAAAAATGGTGCGCCACAGCGATTACTGCACGTTTATGGGCCAACAGAGAATACAACATTTACTTCCTGGTACTTGGTGCAGGAAGTAAGTGAAGACGCTACGACTATTCCCATCGGGCAGCCAATTTCCAACACGCAAATCTATGTGTTAGATTCTCAACTACAGCCAGTGGGCGTTGGTCTACCTGGAGAACTATACATTGGGGGAGATGGTCTAGCAAGGGAGTACTTTAACCGACCAGAGTTAACACAACAAAAATTTATTCCCAACCCCTTTAGTTCTGACGAGCATTCGCGCCTCTACAAAACTGGTGATAAAGCACATTATTTAACAAATGGTAATATTGAATACTTGGGACGTATTGACAACCAAGTTAAAATACGCGGTTTTCGGATTGAGCTAGGCGAAATTGAAGCAATCCTGAGCCAACATGGTGATGTGCAGGTATCTTGCGTCATCCCCCGCGAAGATACCCCTGGTGATAAACGCTTAGTTGCTTATGTAGTCCCACATCAAGACTGTACACCCACAATCAGCAAACTGCGGCAATACCTGAAAGCAAAACTCCCAGACTACATGGTGCCAAATGCTTTTGTGATATTGGAGTCGTTGCCGCTAACTCATAACGGGAAAGTAGACCGGCGTGCTTTGCCCGCACCGGATTTATACAGCGAAATTTCAGACAAATATATAGCCCCGCGTACACCAGTCGAAGAAACACTGGCACAGATGTGGTCACAAATGCTGGGATTAAAGCAAGTAGGAATTCATGATAACTTCTTTGAACTAGGCGGACACTCGCTACTGGCAACACAAGTAGTTTCACGCATCCGCGATCGCTTCAAAGTCCAACTCCCTTTACCAGAATTTTTCAAGGCTGCAACAATAGCTGAACTAGCGCAATCTATCGGGAAGTTACAGCAACAAAACTTAGACCTAACTGTTCCACGCATTCTACCAAGGAGCAAAAGATGATGACTGAAGAATTACCCCTATCTTATGCTCAACAGCGTTTGTGGTTTTTAGACCAGTTAGAGCCGAACAGTGCTTTCTATAACATACCTATAGCTTTGCGTCTAGTAGGCAATCTCAATCAAGTAGCCTTAGAACAAAGCTTGCAAGAAATTATTCATCGCCATGAAGCATTACGCACCAACTTCATCACCGTTGATGGAAAACCTTCTCAAATTATTCACACAGAAACGAATTGGACAGTATCAGTTTTTGAATGGCAACATCTCTCACCAGCCGAACAAGAAATCGCTACACAGCAATTAGCGCAAGAACAAGCACTTCTTCCGTTTGACCTGGCAAATGAAGCATTAATCAGGGCGACATTAGTACTGCTGTCCCAGACAGAACACATTTTGTTAGTGTGTATGCACCACATTGTCTCTGATGGTTGGTCGATGGGTGTGTTTATCCAAGAATTAGCAGCACTGTACAAGGCTTATTCTCAAGGTGAGCCGTCACCTTTAGCACCACTACCCATTCAATATGCAGATTTTGCCATTTGGCAAAGGGAGTGGTTGCAAGGAGATGTACTGCAAACTCAATTAAGTTACTGGCAACAACAATTAAAAGATGCACCAGCCTTGTTGTCGTTACCCACAGACCGACCAAGACCTGCTGTACAGACTTTCGCTGGCGCAACTCAAGAATTTAAACTCTCAGTTGAGTTGACTAATAGACTGACAAAACTGAGCCAGGAGCGAGGCTGTACCCTCTTTATGACGCTTTTGGCAGCTTATCATACCCTACTTTACCGCTACACAGGTGTGGCAGATATTTTGGTGGGGACACCAATTGCCAACCGCGATCACAGTGAAATTGAGGGATTAATTGGCTTCTTTGTTAATACCTTAGTCATGCGTGCTGACTTATCAGGCAACCCCTCTTTTAGCCAATTACTCTCTCACGTTCGGGAAATAGCTCTAGGAGCCTATGTTCATCAGGAATTGCCTTTTGAAATGCTGGTGGAAACATTGCATCCAGAACGGAATCTGAGCCATACGCCACTTTTCCAAGTGATGTTTGCACTCCAGAATGCGCCTATGTCTCAAGTAGAGCTTGCTGGCTTAACTATCAGTTCTTTACCAGCAGAAAGGGCAACTGCTAAGTTTGATTTGAGTTTATCAATGCACAACTCTGCTAATTTTGCTGAGGCTTCGCCAACGACTACGCTCAGTACAGGTGCTGGATTAGTGGGTGTATGGGAGTATAGCACTGACTTATTTGATAGCAGCACAATTGAGCGGATGACTGGGCATTTTGTGACTTTGTTGGAAGGAATTGTTGCTAATCCAAAGGAGCGGATTTCACAATTGCCAATGCTTACACAAGTTGAACAGCATCAGTTATTAGTTGAATGGAACTCGACTCAAGCAGAATATCCTTTTGATAAGTGTATCCATGAGTTGTTTGAGGAGCAGGTTGAGTGTACTCCGGATGCTATAGCAGTTGTCTTTGAAAATCAACAACTGACTTACCAGCAATTGAATTGTCGCGCTAACCAGTTGGCGCATTACTTGCAGTCTTTGGGTGTAAAACCAGATACGTTGGTGGGTATTTGTGTAGAGCGATCGCTCTTAATGGTCGTGGGACTACTAGGTATTCTTAAGGCGGGTGGGGCATACTTGCCACTTGACCCAGATTATCCTCAAGAACGCTTGAGCTTTATGCTAGAAGATGCTCAAGTTTCAGTCCTACTGACCCAACAACAACTCCAAGAGAAGTTGCCTCAGCATCAAGCGCAGATTATATGTTTAGATACTGACTGGCAGTTTATTTCTCAGTCAAATCCAGACAATCTAATCACCCTTCGGGTTCGGCAGTTTCGACTCGACGGAAACCGCCAAGACTCG
The DNA here is from genome assembly GCF_017114945.1 of Nostoc sp. JL34. Classification (GTDB taxonomy): domain Bacteria; phylum Cyanobacteriota; class Cyanobacteriia; order Cyanobacteriales; family Nostocaceae; genus Nostoc. The sequence goes on along the minus strand of NZ_JABXKQ010000044.1, from coordinate 229,281 downwards.
AACTGCCTCACTACTGTGCAAGCAGCTAACTTGGCCTATGTGATTTATACCTCTGGTTCTACCGGAAAGCCTAAGGGAGTAATGCTTTCTCACCGCAACCTTTGCAACCACATGTCCTGGATGCAAGCAACATTCCCCCTGACTGAAAAAGACAAAGTGCTACAGAAAACTCCCTTTAGCTTTGATGCCTCGGTTTGGGAATTCTACGCTCCTTTGTTAGTAGGTGGACAGTTGCTATTAGCTCAACCCGGAGGTCATGCTGATACTGCTTACCTGTTAAAGTTAATTGCCCAACAGCAGGTAACAACTGTTCAATTTGTACCATCTTTGTTACAAATACTTATAGAACAAGGAGGACTCGAAACTTGTCACTCCCTTAAACAAATCTTTTGTGGAGGTGAAGCCTTACCAGTTGCTCTGGAAGAGAACGTGTTAAGTAATCTCAATGTGAACTTGCACAATCTCTACGGGCCGACAGAAGCTTGTATTGATGCAACCTTCTGGACTTGCAAAGCAGGAATTGAACGACAAGTTGTCCCCATCGGTCGCGCGATCGCCAACACACAAATCTACATCTTAGATGAGTATCTGCAACCAGTACCCGTGGGTGTACCAGGAGAATTGCACATTGGTGGTGCAGGGATAGCAAGAGGCTACCTCAACCGTCCAGAGTTGACAAAAGAAAAATTCATTCTTAACCCTTTTAGCAATGAACTATATTCCCGCCTTTATAAAACTGGTGATTTAGCACGTTACTTACCGGATGGCACAATTGAATACCTGGGGCGTATTGACAACCAAGTAAAAATACGTGGTTTCCGTATCGAGTTGGGAGAAATTGAAGCACGGTTGAGCCAATATGAGGATGTACAAACGTGTTGTGTCATTGCTCGTGAAGACACGACTGGAGATAAACGCTTAGTCGCCTACGTAGTGCCGCATTTAGGACAAACTCCTACAGTCAGCCAGTTACGCTCTTTCCTCTCTGGTCAACTGCCACAGTACATGATGCCTCATGCTTTTGTGATGCTGGAGTCGTTGCCTCTTACTCCCAACGGCAAGGTAGACCGCCGCGCATTGCCTGCACCAGACTTTCGTGGAGAACTGGAAGTCAGTTTTGTAGGCCCACGCAATCAAACTGAAGAAATGCTAGCGCAGATTTGGGCAGAAGTTCTCAGACTAGAGCAAGTGGGCATTCATGATAACTTCTTTGAACTTGGCGGAGATTCTATTCTCAGTATTCAAATCATCAGCAGAGCCAAGCAAACAGGATTGCATTTGACTCTCAAGCAATTATTTGCACATCAAACGATCGCAGAATTAGCGACAGTGGAAAACATAGCAAGTGTTATCCACATAGAACAAGGATTAGTCACAGGGACATTACCTCTAACACCAATTCAACACTATTTCTTTGAGCAAAATTTACAACAGCCGCACCACTTTAATCAATCATTTCTGCTCTCAGTACCATCTGACCTCAAGCCAGAACTATTAAAGCAAGTATTGCAGCAATTGCTAGTACATCACGATGCTCTGCGCCTACGTTTTACACAATCTGAGTCCACTTGGCAGCAAAGTGAATCTGCTGTTACTAATAGCGTTGCCTTCTCTCATATAGACTTATCGGCACTTCCAGAAAGTGAGCAACAAACTGCTGTTGAAACTAAAGCGGCTTCCTTTCAGGCGAGTTTGAATCTGTCAGAAAATCTAGTGCAGGTTGCCTTTTTCCATCTGGGTATTGACAAAAGGGCGCGATTACTAATAGTCATCCATCACTTGGTAGTTGATGGTGTTTCTTGGCGGATTTTATTAGAGGATTTACAAACAGCTTATCAGCAACTTGCTCAAGGTAAAGCCATTGCCCTGACTGCCAAAACAACTTCTTTCAAAGATTGGTCTGAAAAATTAACAGCTTATGCACAATCACAAGCCCTCAAATCTGAAGTGGCTTATTGGCTGAATGAATCTCGCGCCGCAGTTCCTCTCATCCCAATTGACTATACACAAGGGGCGAATACTGTTACGTCTGCCAGTACAGTATCAGTGTCATTAAATGAGATCGAAACTCGTGCCTTACTGCAAGATGTGCCAAAGGCTTACAACACTCAGATTAATGATGTGCTACTGACTGCTTTGGTGCTGGTTTTGGCAAAATGGACTAACTCAAGCTCTGTGCTGTTCAATTTAGAAGGTCATGGGCGAGAAGATATTGTTGATGGTGTGGATTTGTCACGCACTATTGGTTGGTTTACGACCATTTTCCCTGTACTTGTGGAACTGGGAGCAACAGAAAATCCAGCAGATGCCTTAAAATCTGTCAAAGAACAACTGCGCGCTATTCCCAACAAAGGAATTGGCTACGGCTTATTGCGCTATCTGAGTCAGGATGCAGAAATTGCTGCTCAACTCCAAGCATGTGGGCAAGTAGAAATCAGTTTTAATTATTTGGGTCAATTCGATCAACTTCTCAATACATCTTCTTGGATGCAGCCAGCTTGTGAGTCTGCGGGACACAGCCAAAGTTTGCAGAACAACCGCGCTCATTTATTAGATATTAATAGCGTTATTACTGGAGAACGGTTGCAAATAGAGTGGATTTACAGCACTAATGTCCACCAGCAAGCCACGATCGCAACTCTGGCGCAAGATTTTGTTAAAACATTGCAAGGGTTGATTGCTCATTGTTCATCACCAGAGAGTGGAGGTTATACACCTTCAGATTTCTCTTTGGTGAAGCTAAACCAGCTAGAACTAGACCAACTGTTGGCAAGTTTAGGCAAAACTAACTCCAAGAATATTGAAGATATTTATCCACTTTCTCCCATGCAGCAGGGGATGCTGTTTGAAAGTTTGTATGCTCCAGATTCAGGAGTATATTTTGAGCAGTTAAGTTTTACTTTAAAAGGTGAGTTGAACGTAGCAGCTTTTGAGCAAGCTTGGCAGCAAGTGGTAGCACGGCATTCAATCTTGCGGACTGCTTTTGTTTGGGAACAATTAACCCAGCCACTTCAAATCGTGTCTCGGCAGCTAGATATTAATCTCAACAGATATGATTGGCAACAGCTATCTGTACAAGAACAGCAACAGCAATTAGAGCTTTTCTTACAGTCACAGCGAAAAGAGGGTTTCCAACTGAATCAAGCACCACTGATGAGCCTCAGCCTGATTCAATTGAGTGCGGGTAGTTATCAATTCATTTGGAGTTGTCATCATTTATTGCTTGATGGCTGGTCAACGCCTTTGATTTTCAAAGACTTATTATATTTTTATCAAGCAATTTCTCAAGGTGAAACTGTAGCCGTTCAACCAGCCCAAAACTATCGCAACTATATTGCTTGGCTACAGAAACAAGACTTAACCCAAGCTGAACAATTCTGGAGAGAAAAACTCCAAGGTTTTACCTCACCCACTTCTTTGATAGTTGATAAACCATCATCAAAACGACAGCGATTAAATTCTAGTTACAGCGAACAACAAATCCAACTGACAGAGCAAGCAACAGCTACCCTACAGACTTTTGTACGGCAGCATCAACTAACGATAAATAATTTGGTGCAAGCGACTTGGGCATTACTACTGAGTCGTTACAACCAAGAAAAAGATGTAGTTTTTGGTGCTACTGTGTCAGGTCGTCCGCCCTCTCTTGTCGGTATTGAGTCGATGGTGGGAATATTTATCAACACCTTGCCAGTACGAATGCAAGTTACAGATGATACCCAAGTCTTGGCTTTGTTGAAGGATTTACAAACACAACAAGTGGAGTCTGAGCAATACTCATATAACTCATTGGTAGATATTCAAGGCTGGAGTGAAGTTTCTAGAGGAACGCCTTTATTTGAGAGCATTGTTGTCTTTGAGAATTATCCTGTGGATGAGGCAGTAAAATCGCCTAATCACAGTTTCTCTATAGAAAGTATTCACAGCATTGAACAAACTAATTATCCGCTAACTGTAATTGCTGCTCCTGGTAAGCAATTGTTGGTGAAGATTAACTATGATACCAGCCGATTTGATGATGGTGCGATCGCTCGAATGTTAGGACATTTTCAAACATTGCTTGAGGGAATTGTTACTAATCCACAGCAGCGAATTTTGCAATTGCCTCTGCTGACAGCAACTGAGGAACAGCAGTTATTAGTCGAGTGGAACAACACTCAAGTTGATTATCTTCAAAATAAGTATAAGTGTATCCATCAGTTGTTTGAGGAGCAAGTAGAGCGTACTCCAGATGCGATCGCAGTTGTGTTTGAAAATCAACAACTGACTTACAACCAGTTGAATGCCAAAGCAAATCAGTTGGCGCACTACTTGCGCTCTTTGGGCGTAGGAGCCGATGTGTTGGTGGGTATTTGTGTGGAGCGATCGCTGGAGATGATCGTAGGACTACTGGGGATTCTTAAGGTGGGTGGGGCTTACGTGCCACTTGACACAAACTATCCTCAAGAACGCCTTAGTTTCATGTTAGAAGATGCGGCTGTTTCGATATTGTTGACTCAACAGCGACTCATTGAGAAACTACCTGAGCATCAAGCAAAACTTGTCTGTTTGGATACTAACTGGCAATTAATTTCCCAGTTTAGTCAGGACAATTTCATCTCTAATGTGCAAGCAACTAACTTAGGTTATGTGATTTACACCTCTGGTTCTACAGGTAAACCTAAAGGTGTAGCCATGAGTCAGCTTGCTCTTTGCAATTTGATCCTGTGGCAACTGGAAAATATGAAAATTTCTCGTGGAGCAAAAACTCTGCAATTTTCTCCAATCAGCTTTGATGCCTCCTTCCAAGAAATGTTCTCTACTTGGTATTCTGGAGGTACATTGATCTTGATTACGGAGGAATTGCGCCGAGATCCAGTGGCTTTGTTAGCTTTCATAGAAAACAAAGCGGTTGAGAGATTGTTTATTCCCTTTGTTGGCTTACAACAACTAGCTGAAGTCGCTGTTGGCGGTGAATTATTTACTAGTAATTTGCGGGAAATCATTACTGCTGGGGAACAGTTGCAAATTACTCCTGCCATTTCTCATTGGTTAAGCAAATTAACTGATGATTGTACTTTGCACAATCATTATGGGCCATCGGAAAGCCATGTAGTCACCACTTTTACTCTGACTAATTCAGTGGAGACTTGGCCGCTACTTCCTCCCATTGGACGACCAATTGCCAATACACAGATATACATTTTAGATAAATATCTACAGCCTATACCTATCGGTGTAGCAGGAGAATTATACATTGCTGGTATCCCTTTAGCGCGAGGCTACCTCAACCGACCTGAATTAACACTTGAGAGATTTATCCCCAATCCCTTTAGCACTGACACCTACTCCCGCCTGTATAAAACTGGAGATTTAGCACGCTATTTACCGGATGGAAACATTGAATACTTAGGACGCATCGACAATCAGGTTAAGGTGCGAGGCTTCCGGATCGAATTGGGAGAAGTAGAGGCAGTACTGAGCCAACATGGCGATGTGGAGGCATGTTGTGTCATCGCCCACAAAGACACTCCCGGCGATCAGCGCCTAGTTGCCTACATAGTGCCGCATCAGCACTGTACACCGACAATTAGCGAACTGCGCCATTTCCTCAAAGCAAAGCTGCCAGAGTACATGATACCCAATGGTTTTGTGATGTTGGAGTCCTTGCCCCTAACTCCTAGCGGCAAAGTAGACCGCCGCGCATTGAGAATACTTGATTTACATAGCGGTGACTCAGACAAATTTGTTGCACCACGTAACCAATTAGAACTGCAATTAGCACAAATCTGGTCAAGAATTTTGAAAGTTGACAAGGTGGGAGTACAAGATAACTTCTTTGACCTCGGTGGTCATTCCCTTTTAACTCCTTACTTAATGGCTCAAATTAAACAGCAGTTTGGTAAAGATATTCCTATAGCCAGCCTTTACCAAAATCCAACTATTGAACAGTTGGCAACTATTGTGCAAGCGGATTCGGATTCCTCAATTTGGTCTCCCTTAGTAGCAATTCAGCCGAACGGTTCCAAACCACCTTTGTTTTGCCTTCCAGGAGCTGCTGGTACTCCTTTCTACTTGTATGACTTAGCGCGTTGTCTGGGTTCAGACCAACCATTTTACAGTTTCCAAGCAAATGCTTTTTCTGGAGGATGGGAATCAATTACTCCAGTTGAGGATGTAGCCGCCCAGTACATTCAAGCACTCTTAGTTGTTCAACCGCAGGGGCCGTATTTTTTAGCAGGCCATTCTTTTGGCGGTAAATTAGCTTTTGAAATGGCGCAGCAGTTACTTCGCAAAGGACATAAGGTTTCTTTAGTTGCCATTCTTGATACTACAGCACCTTTTTATCAGGAAAAGCCCGAAGGTTTTGATTGGGATAATGTTAAATGGCTAGCTCAATTGGCAGGCGCAATCGAAATTGTTTACGCAAAGAACCTAGATATTTCTGACGATGCTCTTGAATGTTTGGTTTGGGAAGATCAACTGAAATACGTTCTAGAAAAATTAAAAAATGTTGATATCTTGCCTCCTGATGATGAAATTACGCAGCTTAATAATATGGTGCAATTGCTCAAAGCTAACTCTCTAGTTAATTATGTGCCACAACAGGTTTCTCCAATCCGAATTACCTTCTTGCGGGCCAGCGAAACTTCCGCAGTTGAAGAGTCTCATAGTGAAGTAATTTCTGAGATTTTGAAGGATTCGACTTGGGGCTGGAGCAAGTTTTCTACCGAGCCAGTGGATATCCATTTTGTCCCAGGCAACCATGTCACGATGATGAATCAACCACATGTTCAGGTCTTAGCCGAACGGTTGAAAGCTTGTATTGAAGAAGCACAGGAAACTACGGGTGACGGGGTATGAACCTTGTTTTGATAATCAGATTCTGCTGATAAGGAACATTTTTTTATGAAAGAGCGATCGCCTGACTCAGTGTTAATCAACACAAGTTTATATTAGTGATTAGTTAATTTTAAACATCAAAACAATAGTTATATCCTATAGCAATCAGAAGGAGAAAACCATGAAATTAAACAAAGAGCAAATAGAAGATTATAGAGAAAATGGGCTACTATTTATCCCAGAGCTTTTCTCAACAAAAGAAGTTGAGGCAATGCACGCTACTGTTGAATATTTGATAGTAAGAGATATACCAGGACAGATTTTAGAAAAGGATAATAAAACAGTGCGCGCTCTTCATGGATGCCACGCCACCACGGAAATTTTAGATTCCTTGACTCGACACCCTAGCCTCCTAACATCTGCCTGTGAAATTCTCAATAGCGATGTATATGTCTACCAATTTAAAATCAACTTTAAAGCAGCTTTTGGAGGAGATATATGGCCGTGGCATCAAGACTTTGTATTTTGGGATCGAGAAGATGGTATGCCATCCCCTAAAGCATTGAATGTTGCTGTTTTCTTGGATGAATGTAATGAGTTTAACGGCCCTATGTATTTTATTCCAGGTTCTCACAAAAAGAGCCTTGTTCACTTAGGACAAATAGAGTCATCTGAAGTTAATCACCAAAAAAATGACTGGAAGTCTAATGTTAGTGCTGCTCTTAAGTACTCCCTCGGTAAAGAAACGATCGCTAAACTAGCTACTGAAAAAGGTATCGTTGCACCAAAAGGCCCTTTAGGCTCTGTCCTTTTCTTTCACTGTAATTTAGTACACGGATCGGCACCCAACATTTCTCCCTACGATCGCAGGCTCCTCATCATCACTTATAACAGCATCAACAATATACCGAGCTTCAAGGGGCAACCCAGACCAGAATTCTTAGTGAGCCGCGACCATACACCACTACAGCCTCTACTTAACAAAGCTCTGATTTAACCCACATCTCGGAGATATTAAGTGGGAAGGCTAAATGCACTTATCAATATATCTCCGAACTGAGCCTGCAACAGTGCAAAGCTTCTTCAAGTTTTACTTATTTTCAGACAGATGTAAAAGCGATCGCTAGATATTACTATCCAATTAATATCAGCTAACTTTGGCAAAATTAGATAGGTTGAATTTGAGTTGAGATTTAAATTTTAGGAGTTGGATTATGGCTACTTCTAACCAGATTAAATGCAAGGTTTGGGACAACAAGCAAGAGTATCCCTTAACTACAGAGTCTTTAAGAATGCTGTTGGAAAACCGAATTCCTTTAATTCGGTTAAAAGAATTTTCCACAAACCAAGAGTGTGAGATGTTAGTTGAACAAGCTCAATTGTTCAACTTTGACTGCTATCAAGATGTGAATCCCAAGATTGAGCGAATTGGTATCACGGTGTTTGAATATAATCGCATTAGTAAAGCAGCTTATTTCCAAGCAGTACAACGTGCAACTAAATTAAGAGACTGCATTATGGCAGCTTCTTTCAATCCATTAGAACGCTTAATGATGCAAATCCGAGAGTGTACAGGCGCGACCGTGCGAATTGCATCGGAACCATTCTACAGTAGTTATTATGCAGGACTGATCAGAAAAATAGAGCAGGGTACTCAACTTCATATTGATTATGCTCCTCTAGAACAATCTGAATGGGAAGTTGGTACAGTTATTTCTCAACTTTCTTGGAATTTGTACTTGAAATTTTCTCCTAATAATCATGGTCAAACACGCATTTACGATCGCCAGTGGCAACCAGGAAATGAACGGTATAAACTCGATTCCTACGGATATAGTGATACAGTAATTGCAGATGCAGACGCGATCGGCTTTCAACCTTATGTGGGAGATATATTCATTTTCAATACACGCAATTTTCACATTGTTGAGCCGATGGATGGACAACGTGTGACATTTACTTCGGCGATTGGATTACTTCCTAATGGTGAAATTATTTTGTGGTCTTGAAGCTGATAAGTAGGAGGTAAAATACTATAGCAATCCTAGTTGAATCTTGTTAACTTTAACTAAAAAATAAACCTCTATAGGGTAAGCTTTTAGCCAGCTTGGTTTTTTACACAATCAAATAGGATTCTCATAGCTCAATAAACAATTGGCGATTTGGTAAATATAGTGAGGAAGTAATTTATGCCCTTGGCCGCTGTGATGATTGCACCTAATCAGCCAGTTAAAGTGCAACAATTACCAGACCCGATTCTGGAGAAGGGTGGAATCATTCTCGAAACCTTATATTCAGAGGTTTGTGGAACTGATGTACATTTACTACATGGGCGTTTAGAGGGAGTACCGTATCCTATCATCCCTGGACACTTCTCAGTTGGTCGTGTGGTAGAAACAGGTGGATCGGTTCATGATGTCAATGGTAAATTAATTCAGCCTGGAGCGATCGCCACTTTTTTGGATGTCCACGAAACTTGTTACAACTGCTGGTATTGTCTAGTCGCCAAAGCATCCACTCGTTGTCCTCAACGCAAAGTTTATGGTGTTACCTACTCAGCGAAAGATGGGTTACTGGGCGGTTGGTCTGAACTGATTTACCTCAAACCAGGGGTGAAAGTTCTCACTTTACCTGAAGAAGTTTCACCAAAGCAATTCATTGCTGGAGGGTGTGCTTTACCAACTGCACTACACGCTATCGACCGAGCGCAGATTCAAATTGGTGATGTTGTGGTGGTTCAGGGTTGCGGGCCTGTGGGTTTGAGTGTGGCAATTCTAGCTTTGCTCTCAGGTGCAGGCAAAGTGATTGTCATTGATAAATTTGAGAGTCGATTAGTAGTTGCTAAATCCTTCGGTGTCGATGAAACCTTAGTAATTAAGGCTGACGATCCACGACAACATATTGAGCGGGTTTTAGAATTGACGCACGGACACGGTGCTGATGTCACGATTGAAGCCACAGGCATTCCCGTTGCTGTCAAAGAAGGCTTGAATATGACCAGAAGTGGAGGTCGCTATGTTATTGTCGGGCATTACACAAACACGGGTGAAATTCTCATCAATCCCCACTTAGAAATTAATCTAAAACATATTGATATTCGCGGGACTTGGGGAATTGATTTCAGCCATTTTTACAGAATGATTGAATTACTAAAACGCCACAGTGATTCCAGCAAGAACATTGCTTGGTCAAGCATCATTACTCGTTCATACACACTAGAAGAAATTAATCAAGCACTGACAGATGTAGAACAAGGATCTGTATTAAAAGCTGTGATTCAGCCTAATCTATCTTAATGCGAACAATATATCAACGACTTAAGTAAGAAAGAGAAGATATGCTAGAAAATTTACAAATTGCCTTTATCGGCGGTGGCACGATGGGCGAAATTATAATTAATAGATTGTTATCGACAAAAACTGTTCAAAAGCCTGAACTAATTATTGTTAGTGAACCACTTTCTGCGCGATGTCTTCATTTAGAAAGGGAGTATGGAGTACGTACTACAATCTGCAATTTAGAAGCGGTGCAAGGCGCATCCATTGTGATACTGGCGGTAAAGCCACAGGTTTTGGCCTCTGTTATGGCTATGATTAAGGATAAAGTTTCACCTGATGCTTTAGTAATTAGTATTGTGGCAGGAGCAAGTATTCCATCTCTGTGCCAAGGGTTGAATCATCCTACTGTTGTGCGTACCATGCCAAATCTTGCAGTAGAGGTTGGTCATGGAACTACGGTGTGGAGTGCATCATCAAGTGTGACAGAGATGCAGCGATCGCATACTCAAGTCATTTTACAAGCCTTAGGCAAGGAATTTGCTACCCAAAGTGAACATTACCTTGATATGGCAACGGCGTTGAGTAGCGCCGGGACTGGATTTGTGTTTCTGTACATCGAAGCGATGATTGATGCTGGGGTTCAGATAGGTTTAACCCGGACACAAGCCCAAGAATTAACATTGCATACGATTGCTGGTAGTGTAGAACTTATGTTTCAGACTCATGAACATCCAACAGTCTTGCGAAACAAGGTAACTAGTCCTGGGGGAGTGACTGCTGCTGGTATTTACGAATTAGAAAAAGGTGGGATGCGAACTGCCATTTCTAATGCAGTGCTTGCTGCTTTGAGTCGCACTGAAAAATTGGGTAATATCAGTTGAAAAAACATGCTTGAGCGCAAAGATAGTTTCAAGTGCTGAGTGCAGGTTTCTTATTCCCTATTTATGACTGATTATCTGGTACTAAAAAGTAGTAATTTTGATCAAATATTTTAATTTAATTGCATAATATGTCAACCCAAGTTCTTCAAAATCAACCCGGAACAAATCCTTTTTCAGATTTTATCCAATTCTGGAAAAATGTCAGAGCGATCGCAGCACCTTACTGGTATCCAACAAAACCAGGGGAAAGAGCATTCTCAGATGTGATTCGTGGATGGGGAATGCTTATTCTGCTGATATTATTAATAATCGCACTTGTAGGTGTAACTGCTTTTAATAGTTTCGTTAATCGTTATTTGATCGATATAATTATTCAAGAAAAAGATTATTCTAAGTTCATTAACATAGTGTGGCTTTATGCTGTTGGGCTTGTCTGCGTAAGCCTCTTAGTTGGATTTTCTAAATTTCTGAGAAAAAAAATCGCTCTTGATTGGTACCAATGGCTCAATAATCATATTTTAGATAAATATTTGACTAATCGTGCTTATTATAAAATTAATTTTAAAGCTGATATTGATAACCCAGATCAACGTTTATCTCAAGAAATTGAACCTCTTCCTAGTAATGCCCTCAGTTTTTCAGCTACTTTCCTAGAAAAAGTACTGCAAATGGCGACTTTTTTAATAATTCTTTGGTCAATTTTCCCAAAGGTCGCTATTGCTTTGCTGGTTTATACGATTATAGGCAATTTGATTGCTGTTTACTTAAATCAAGAATTAATTAAAATTAATCAAGAGGAACTTGAATCTAAAGCAGACTACAATTATGCACTAACTCATGTTCGGAATCATGCCGAATCGATAGCTTTTTTTCGAGGAGAAAATCAAGAATTAAATATAATTCAGCGAAGATTTCATAATATCCTAAAAAGTGCGATACGCAAAATTAATTGGGAGAGAAATAACGAAATTTTTAACAGAGGATATCAATCTGCTATCGAATTTTTTACGTTGTTATTACTTGCACCTTTATATATTAGTAATGAAATTGATTTTGGACAAGTTGGACAAGCTACTTTAGCTAGCTATCTGTTTGCTACTGCTCTAGGAGAATTAATAGCTGAATTTGGCACTTCTGGAAGTTTTTCGAGTTACGTTGAGCGTTTAACTGAGTTTTCAGATGCGTTAGAAGAAGTGACCAAACAACCCGAAAATGTGAGTACTATTAAAACAGTAGAAGAAAACTATTTTGCTTTTGATAATGTCACCTTACAAACACCAAACTATGAGCAGGTGATCGTCGAAGATTTGTCACTTTCTGTTCAACGTGGAGAAGGTTTATTGATTGTTGGGCCCAGTGGTCGAGGCAAAAGTTCTTTGTTGAGAGCGATCGCTGGTTTGTGGAATGCGGGGACTGGTCGTTTGATGCGACCTCCCCTAGAAGAAGTCTTATTTTTGCCGCAACGTCCTTACATAATTTTGGGAACTTTACGCGAACAATTACTCTATCCTAATACAAATCGTCAAATGACCGATCGAGAACTCAAAGAAGTTTTGCAACAAGTCAACTTGCAAAACTTGCTAAGTCGAGTCGATGGCTTTGATACAGAAGTTCCTTGGGAGAATATATTATCGTTGGGAGAACAACAACGCCTTGCATTCGCACGACTGTTAGTTACTCATCCTAGCTTCACTATATTAGATGAAGCAACCAGTGCCTTAGATTTGAATAATGAAGGAAGTTTATATCAACAGTTACAATCAACTCAAACAACTTTTATCAGTGTTGGGCATCGGGAAAGCCTGTTTGATTATCATCAATGGGTTTTAGAGCTTTCACAAGATTCCAGTTGGCAACTTTTAACCGTGCAGGATTATCGGCTTCAAAAAGCAAAAAAAATTGTCATCACTCCTACCCAAAAATCTGAAATCAAAATAGATGATTTATCCAACAAAGAATCCCAAATCCAACCAGAAAGAGCAGTAGAAATAGACACAATCGAAGGGCTTTCTCATCAAGAAATGCAGATGTTAACAAATTATTCAATTGGTACCATTAGAAGTAAGGCAAGCAAAGGCCAATCTATTACTACTAAGGAGGGCTTAACCTACCGCTATAACAAAAACCCAAAGATATTGAAATGGGTAAGACTTTAGCACCATATTTTCAACTAATTACGTCATCCTTGACTTAGAGTTTTACCTATCACGTTGCACGCTCATTCAATTGGCGTTAGCGTACCCGTTTCCTACGGAATCGCTCCACGAAAGGGGAAGCAAGCTACTCCACCTCTGACTACAAACCCGATAAAATCACGGGTTTGTGGGAGGATCAAATTTTATCCGAACCGTCTGAGGACGACAGGGACTTCCCCAACAAACTTGCCCAGAGGGCATATTAGTAAAAACACTACTACGAGCGCCAATCACAGCATTAGCCCCGATTTGCACTCCCGGCCCAACAAAACAATCTGCTGCTATCCATGCACCATTATCAATGGTGATACTCGCTGTTTTCAACCCAAAAGCAGGGTCTTGGAGATCATGACTACCAGTACACAGGTAACTTTTTTGGGAAATTACGCAGTGTTCACCGATGTGGATTTGATCGAGGCTGTATAAAACTACGTTATCTCCAATCCAACTGTAGTTGCCAACGGTGACTTTCCAAGGGTAGGTGAACCGGGCGGTGGGTCGAATTAATACGCCTTTACCGATACGAGCGCCAAACACTCGTAGCAGAGCAGAACGCAGAATATTTAACGGTTGAGGAGTGAGGGGAAAGGCGATCGCTTGTACAAACCACCATAATAAAACATACCAACTTGGACGCCCCCGATCAAACCAAGATTGGTCATATTTGCGTAAATCTACGAAAGGTTGGTCATTGGTCATTAGTCATTGGTTATTGGTCATTAGTCATTGGTCATTAGTTATTGTCAGGAGTCAATGGTCAATAGCTTTCCTTCTGCTCCCCTGCTCCCTTGCTCCCCTGCTCCTTCCTTCGGGGTAGTTGCAGTATTTAAGTGACCACCACAGCTACGTAATTCGTAAAGTTTAACGCCAATTTGATATTCATATTGACTCAGCAAACATGCATAGATATATCCTGCTTTGCCATCCAAAAAACCGCGTTGAATTATATAAAACAAAATAAACCGCAAAATGGGTTTAAATGGCAGGTGTACCCAGACTTTTTTCAAAAATCGTTTACGTTGCACGGCATCACCAAATAGATTAGCGCCGATAGTACCGCTATCATCTTTACCTGTGAGAATATTAAAATAAACGCTGGCTTCCCAGTTGGAATAGCGGTTGTGTCGTTCTAACCAGTGATAAAGGTCGCGGAAGTCTTCGTGGAGCATATCATTTTTGAGATACCCAACTTTCCCCTGCAAAATCACATGTTCGTGAACTTCGTTATCACCAGTATTGGGAATATCTTCTGTATTTAGATTTTCGTAGCGACCTTTTTGATGCTGAAATAAACGTAGATTCCAATCGGGATATTTACCACCATAGCGAATCCATTTCCCTAAGAAAAATACGCGGCGATTGAGATAATAACCTGTATATTCTTTGTTTTGAATTGCTTGGTCAATTTCTTCCCAAAGTTCGGGGGTGATGCGCTCATCACAATCTACAATTAGTACCCATTCGTTACGAAAAGGTAGATTATCCAAAGACCAATTTTTCTTTTTAGGCCAGCGTCCATTGAAGTTGAATTGTACGACATTTACACCGTGACTTTTAGCAATTTCAACGCTGTTGTCGGTACTTTGAGAATCTACTACAAATATTTCATCTGCTCTGCTCAAGCTAGCAAGGCACGCAGGCAAGTTTACTTGTTCGTTTTTAGCTGGAATTAGTACTGAAACTGGTATTTTAGATGACATATTGAGTATAAATTATGTTATTGGTTATTTCTTATTTGATGATGTAGATAAAAGACCTTGAATAGCAGCATTTAAGTAACCAATCTGACCGTAAGCATAAACAAGCTTGTCAAACCGTTCTGCTGGATCAGAAAAATATTGCAATGCTTTATACAAGCCACGCACAAACCGTTCGCTACCTCGCTGTAATTGAGCGATCCCAGCTTTACCAGCGAGTTGTTCTCGATAGCATTCACTAATACCCTGCCACCAGCCTCGGTTTAAAAACCAGGAGCGTTGGAGGCGCTCTGGGGCGACATTGTGAGCGACTAGTGCTTCGGGAAGATAAGCGACTTGCCAACCACGCTGTAGGGCAAATTCGGTCATTTGCAGTTCTTCATTAGATAAGAGATTTTTCCCTACTCGACCGAGGTGAGGATCAAAACCGCCAATTTCTTCTAAGAAACTGCGGCGGATAGAGTAATTTAAGCCTCTGGGTGTTGAGCCAGGTTGCTCGATGTAGATGTTACTGTCACCCAAGTCGTATGCACCCAGATTTGCAGCTAGTCCTGGAGATAGCCACTGTGGTTGTTGGATTCCTGGGGGCCAGATGAGAGTAACTTTGCCTCCTGCGATCGCTAGTTTAGAATTATTGTAATAGGCAAAATATAAAACTTGTAGCCAGCGAGGGCTGGCTACAGCATCGTCATCCAAATAAGCAAGAATATCACCACTGGCTACTTTTGCACCCGTGTTGCGGGCAACAGATAAACCAATGGTGGGTTCAAAAACATACTTCAGGCGCGGATTGTGGGCCCTTTCTTCTACAACTTCACGAGTGCGATCGCTAGACCCATTATCGACTACCACAATTTCAAAATCAGCAGCAAAATCCTGCGCTAAAAGACTATCAATTGCAGCCCCTAAATAGGTATCTCGATTGTGGGTACAGATAATAGCAGAGATTTGGGTGTCTGGCATAGATTTAATTTTGGATTTGAGATTTGGGATTTTAGATTAAAATCTTAAATCCAACGCACAACTGCTGAGAGTTAATCTAAACCAAAAGTTACCGACCCACCAACCGAGTTTCTTCGGAAATAATCTTTAAAACTTCACGTTTGTTGAATATGACTGTGTAAAACTACAAGAGTTTGGGCTAGTTGACTCAGGCGGGTTTCCAAGGATTGCTTGCGCCCTAACAGTTGACGTAACTTTTGGTAACGCGCGATCGCCATACTAACATTGGGAACCTGATCTGCTGGACATGGACGCGACCAGACTTTACCAGCATCATCCACACCACAGAGACGGTAGCCAGTAATAGATGATTGATAAGATACTTTCCCACCACTCGCGCAAATTTCTTCTACGTAGTTCATCAAGCGGTCAACTTCTGCATGGCGCAGTGTTGCGGTTCCTCCCGGTTCTGGTTCGGTGGGATTGGATTCTAACCAGCCATTGACAATCGGGCCTTCTAAGTAAATATCTTGAATCTGTTTCAAAATATTTTGCAATTCTGTTTGCCAATCGGCGACAGTTTCCTGAATTTCTTGTAATAGATTCATCGCCAATGCTGGATTAGCACCGTGGCGATGGCTACTAAAGCTGGGAGTTTTCAACTTGGGTAAGCTGGGTGTTTTACCACCATTATCTTGTGCTTGAAAGGTCTGCACAGAGTCGTGGTGAGGAAAGAAATTTTGCTCGTGAGGATAATCACTCTCAGTATCTGCGCTCAAGTCAACTGTTTGTTCTTGTGTATTTAGTTCCCCATTCTGAGAGGATGGAGTTTGTGTACTTTCTGTGGGTTCATTGGCTCCGACGCTAATTCTAAAAGAGAAAGGCCGTTTTGTGGTCGAATCACCTGTTTCGGCGGCAGAGGCAGTGCCGCGATTCCCTAAATCGTGTAGAGTTGCTTCAATGCGTTTTAAGCCTGCGTTCATAAAGACATCCTAAAGTTTGCTGTCCCCAGTGGTATTAAATAATTGAGAATGGGGTTGTTGGGATTTTTGGCTTTTGCCAGTTGTGGCATCAATGATGCTGGTGCTAATTTTATCCCTTAAAAGTTATTTGAAACCAAAAATCTCACCGATGAAGGAAAAAACTGCGGTGATAAATTTCAACCGTAGGCATATTGATGAAGGAGGCAGGAAGGAGGTAAGAGGTTGGAATTTATCTGTTGCTTTCAACCCCATCTAATTCCAAGCCACCAAATCGGAGATTTATGGTGTGGAACTTAAACCGCAAGCTCAGTTACGATCATAGCCGCAGGAGGCGATGACAATATTCTATCTGCCTCCTCCTCCTGCCTCTCTTGTTAAAATACTCAGTAAACAACTTTGGGTAAAATCATCTTAGTAACAGGGCCAGCACGATCTGGTAAAAGTGAATGGGCGGAAACTCTGGCCATGCAGTCAGGAAAAGCAGTTGTTTACGTAGCGACAGCCACCGATAATCCAGATGATCAAGAATGGCATCAACGCATTTTAGAACATCAACAACGTCGTCCCGAAGACTGGGTAACTTTATCTGTACCTGTCGAACTCTCTGCTACCCTCGCTGATGCGAAACCCTATACCTGCCTTTTAGTAGATTCTTTAGGAACTTGGGTTGCTAATCTCCTGGAACAGGACGAATTTAGTTGGGAAAACATCCTTGCAGAGTTGTTAGAAACGGTGGATTTACTTGCTGCTGATATAGTGTTTGTAGCAGAAGAGGTGGGTTGGGGTGTGATACCAGCTTATCCCCTGGGAAGGACGTTCCGCGATCGCCTGGGTTCTCTAGTCCGCCAGCTAAGTGTACTCAGCGAAACTGTTTATTTAGTTACTGGTGGTCATGTTCTCAATCTCAGCGTCCTTGGTTCGCCATTGCCAAATAGAGAGGATGCTGGAACATTCAGGAGTCAAGATTCTTAACTCTTGATTCAAATTAATCCAAAATCTAAAATCTAAAATCTAAAATTGTAATATGGCAACCAAACAAGAAGTTAGAAGATACCTGGCCTACTGGTTTCAGTTGGGTAAGAAAGTGATTACGGGCAACGGTAAGGCAACCTTTTTGCCCCAATCCGTGCTAAATGGCGATCGCTATAGTGCAGAATTTGAAGAGTGCTGGCAGAAAATTATCTCACCGGAATCGAGTGACTGTTACCTAGAGGGTACACATGAAACCATTGCTGAACTGTTGACACCAGCATGGGATATGCTGCCTTGTGGTCGTTGCAATATGCCAGTAGCCGCGCGAAATGTTGGAATGCCCGCGTTGTTATGCCCCTGCAATGATTTACCTAACTGGCCAAATACTGAATTGCCAGCACCGCGAGAGCCAATTAAGACTCAAGACCAACTCAAAACAATTCGCGATCGGCTTGTAGATAATATTGCATAAACAAACAACCAAGTTGTGAATCTGATAAGTTTTTTCTAATTATTTGATTATTTTAATTTCTCCTGTAATGGCTTTTAGTCCTACTACAGGATTTTTGTATGTCAGTGTTACGGGTACACAGTTAGGTCTGTATTCTACGCAATTGAGCATAGTTATAGTGCTTTTCACCTGAATCCGATACAGACCTAACTCCCAGCCTATTTTCTGCAAGGAAAGAGGAGTAAGGTTCCAAGACTCTCTCCTTTTAGCAGAGAGGTAATTGTATATTGCATATAAACAAAAAGCGCTATATATTTTCCTGCGGATAATTGGGCGAAAGTTTATTTTTTTACCTTTTTATTAAAAGCCTTTTGTGATTGATCATCCTCAAGACAGAGTAGAAAAGCAGAGTTTTATCCATACGTATTTTTCGGACAGACTACTGGCTTAATTGGGCAATAAGTTTTTCTAAACATGGTAAATAAGTTTGCATAAAAAGTAAATGACTCTCTCAAGTGCTTACCTCTATTGTATTAACAAGCAACGAGTTGAGGCGCAAATGAAGCAATCAACTAATAGCTAAAAAGCCAATTAAAATTACGAGGTTTGTAACTATGTCTCACGTATTGTTTACCGAATTATCCAACGAGCAACAAGAAGTTGTAGCTGGCGGTGTTGATTTTCAACTAGATGCAACTTTTTTTGCAGCAAAAGAAAATGTTCTCAATGGCGGTACTAGCTCTGATCCTAATGGCAGCAATGCTAACTCCAATGGTAAGTCTACAGAGATTGCAACTGCTGGACTAGCTTTTTTAGGCTTGGGAGCTACTGATGTTCCTGATATTTCAAAAGGCTACAGCCATTAAGTTGAGCAGCTAAAAAAGAGCAATCAACTAATACGTGAGTGGGATGAAAATAATTTGCTAATAGAGGAATTAGATGGAATGACAAAATTAACCTTCTAACCCTTCATTATGAACTCACGTGACTAATCTTAAAAGATCATCAACTCAAAATTACGAGGTTTGTAACTATGTCTCACGTATTGTTTACCGAATTATCCAACGAGCAACAAGAAGTTGTAGCTGGCGGTGTTGATTTTCAACTAGATGCAACTTTTTTTGCAGCAAAAGAAAATGTTCTCAATGGCGGTACTAGCTCTGATCCTAATGGCAGTAATGCTGACTCCAATGGTAAATCTACAGAGATTGCAACTGCTGGACTAGCTTTTTTAGGCTTGGGAGCTACTGATATTCCTGATATTTCAAAAGGCTATAGCCATTAAGTTGAGCAGCTAAAAAAGAGCAATCAACTAATACGTGAGTTGGATAAAAACAATTTGCTAACGAAGGAATTAGGTAGGATGACAAAATTAACCTTCTAACCCTCCGTCACCAACTCACGTATCTAAATACTCAAGGTTCGTCAACTCAAAAATCTGAGGTTTGCAACTATGTCTGATGAATTGTTTACTGAATTATCCAACGAGCAACAAGAAGTTGTAGCTGGCGGTGTTGATTTTCAACTAGATGCAACTTTTTTTGCAGCAAAAGAAAATGTTCTCAATGGCGGTACTAGCTCTGATCCTAATGGCAGCAATGCTAACTCCAATGGTAAGTCTACAGAGATTGCAACTGCTGGACTAGCTTTTTTAGGCTTGGGAGCTACTGATGTTCCTAAGATTTCAAAAGAATAGAGCCATTAAGTTGAGCAGCCAAAAAAGGGCAATCAACTAATACATAAGTTCAATGAAAAGAGTTTAGTAAGTAATAATTTAGAGATAAATACTCTAGATTATTACAAAAAATTAACCTTCTGAGCCTCCATCATTAACTCATGTAACTCATCCTAAAGGTTTATTAAATCCAAATTACGAGGTTTGTAATTATGTCTGATGAATTGTTTACAGATTTATCCAACGAGCAACAAGAACTTGTAGCTGGTGGTGCTGATTTTCAACTAGATGCAACTTTTTTTGCAGCACAGGAAAATGTTCTCAATGGCGATAGCAGTTCTGATCCCAGTGGTAGCAACGCTTGGTCTAACGGTAAATCTACAGATATTAAGACTGCTGGAGTAGCTTTTTTAGGCTTGGGTGCTAATGACCTACCCGATACTTCAAAAGGATACAGATATTAAGTTGAGGAGCTAAAAAACGGTAATCAACTAATACATGAGTTTGCTGAAAATAGTCTATCAAGGAAAAAATTAGATAGGGTCATAAAATCAACTTTTTAACCCTCAGTCGCGAACTCATGTAGCTAATACTAAAGGTTCATCAAATCAAAACTAGGAAGTTTGCAACTATGTTTCAGGAATTGTTTACAGATTTATCGAAGGAACAACAAGAAGTTGTAGCCGGTGGTGTCGATTTTCAAATAGATGCTACTTTTTACAAAGCTAGCGAAAATATTCTAAATGGTAGTAGTTATTCAGGTCCACATGGCAGCACTGCTAATTCTAATGGGAGGTCTACAGATATTAGGACTGCTGGACTAGCTTTCTTAGGCTTAGATGTTAATCACATTCCTGACCTTTTAGACTACCACTAAAAAATAATCCACCAGAGGCGTTGTTTGAAACGTCAGCATTGGGAACATTAGCGGCACAGTTGAAAAAACTTGGTACTAAAGATTCCACAGATGACCCATAATAATACGATTACATGGGTCATCTTTTATTCCCAAGCCATACCTGAAACTTCACTGTTGTACTTTTATATTTTGTGGTATTCAAGGTTAATTATTTTTGGATACTGACAAAATTACTAGGTCAAAATACTTGATTACTTTGCTGCTCATGCTGTTGCAAAATATTTAGACTCCCAAAGTATAGAGCTAATACTATGTCTAACAATATCAAACACCAAAACACTGAATTATTCATTGATTTGTCTGAAGAAGACCAAGAGATTGTGTCTGCTGGAAGTTTATTTTCTTCACTTAATTCTGATGGCTTTTTCGTCCAAAGGACAAATATAGAAACTTTCGCAACGAATGAAAGCAATATTTCTGACGGTAATTATAGTTTTTCTACCAAGCAAGAAACCGGATATGCGCTTTCACAAACCACAATTGGATTTAGCGGAAATAGTGGACAAGGTGGGAGACGAAGTAGCTTAAGTTTCTGTGATAAATTATTTCTGATATTTTTATTATGGTGAAAACTATAAATTAACTTGCTTGAGAAGATCTGAAGTTAACAGTATTTAGTAATTCAAAACATCGCGGCAAATTGACAAATTTTTAGGGTAATAGTTGTCATTATGTAAGGTAATTTACCGATGAAATACCAGTTTGTTAAACAGCATAGTGAAGAAGACTGCGGAGCTGCTTGTCTTGCTGCTATTGCCAAATATTATGGACGTACTTTTACTCTCAGCCGTATTCGTGAAGCTGTAGGTACTGGGCAATTTGGAACTACTTTATTAGGACTGAAGCGGGGAGCAGAAACACTTGGTTTTAATGCTCGTCCAGTGAAAACTTCCCCAGAACTTCTCAACCGAATGAATGAAGCGCCTCTACCAGCAATTATTCACTGGAAAGGGAATCATTGGGTTGTTTTATATGGTAAGAAAGGCAAAAAATGTTTAGTTGTAGATCCGGCTGTAGGCGTCCGCTATCTTTCTCAACAAGAGATAGCAGAAGGTTGGACAGATTGGTTGATACTTTTATTGGAACCTGATCCAATCCGCTTTTTTGCCCAAAAGGATGAGAAAGTTGGCGGATTTTGGCGTTTCTTCAAGCGTGTTTGGATTTATCGCGCTATTTTAGCTCAAGTTTTACCTCTTAACCTAATGTTGGGTTTGCTGTCTTTAGCTTCCCCTTTTCTGCTGCAAATTTTGACTGATGATGTGTTGGTTCGAGGTGATACAAAATTACTCACGACTGTAGCGATCGCAGTAGTAGTGATGAATGTTGTTTCTCGTAGTCTGTCGTTTGTACAATCTAACTTAATTGCTCACTTCGCACAACGTCTGCAATTAGGGCTAGTTCTGGAATTTGGACGGCAAATTCTGCGATTACCTCTCTCTTATTACGAAGCACGTCGCAGCGGTGAAATCGTTAGCCGCCTGCGAGATATTGACCAAATTAATCAGTTAGTTGCTCATTTAATTATTAGTCTACCCAGCCAATTTTTTATTGCACTGATTTCTTTTAGCTTCATGGCTTTTTATAGTTGGAAACTTACAGTAGTGGCTGTATTCATTGCTGTGGTGATGAGCATATCTACGGTAGTATTCCAGCCTACTTTGCGCCAAAAAACCCGTGAGCTTTTAGTTCAAGAAGCCGAAACACAAGGGGTATTAGTAGAGACATTTAAAGGTGCTTTAACTCTCAAAACTACTACATCTAGACCGCAATTTTGGGATGAATTTCAAAGCCGATTTGCTCGTCTTGCTAATGTGACATTTAGCACGATTCAAATCGGAATTATCAATAATACTTTCTCTGGCTTTGTTGCCAGTATTGGTGGCGTTATTTTACTTTGGTTCGGTGGTAATTTAGTAATTAACCCAGCAGAACACCTGAGTATTGGGCAATTGCTTGCTTTTAACTCAATGAATGGTAATTTTCTGGGTTTAATGGCAACTTTAATCAGTTTTGTTGAAGAATTTACTCGTGCCAAAACAGCTACACAACGCCTCACAGAAGTTATAGATGCCACTTCCGAAAATGAGGGCGATGAAATAAAGCCTTTTGTGGAAATTACTGCTGATGCTGATATTGTTTGTACAAATATTAACTTTCACTATGCTGGTCGCCTGGATTTAATCGATGACTTTTCTTTAACTATTCCTGGTGGAAAAGTTGTTGCTATTATCGGCAAATCAGGTTGTGGTAAAAGTACTCTTGCTAAATTAATTGCTGGGTTATATCCACTACACTCTGGCAATCTTCGGATTGGACTTTATAATCTCCAAGACCTTTCTCTTGATTGTCTACGTCAACAAGTAGTTCTTGTTCCTCAGGAGCCTCATTTCTGGAGTCGTTCTATTGTAGAAAACTTTCGCTTAGGCGCACCTCAAGTTACCTTTGGGCAGATTGTGAGAGCTTGCCAAGTGGCAGAAGCTGATGAATTTATTAGTAATTTACCCGACAAATATCAAACTGTTTTAGGTGAATTTGGCGCAAATCTTTCTGGTGGGCAACGTCAAAGATTAGCAATAGCAAGAGCCATTGTTACAGATCCATCAGTTCTCATTTTGGATGAATCTACTGGTGGACTTGATCCAGTAAGTGAAGCACAAGTTTTGGATAAATTATTTAAGCATCGCTGGGGTAAAACCACGATTTTAATTACTCACCGCCCGAAGGTAGTGAATCGCGCTGATTGGATCGTATTGCTAGATAAAGGCAAATTGAAACTTCAAGGTTCTTTGGAAGAATTGCGAACCAAACCCGGAGATCATATAGACTTTTTAATTCCTTAAATATTTCCAATTATTCGGAGAAACATGCTTTACACCCATAATCAAAAATTTCTACCATCACTTCAAAAAGATGAGTTTCTTCCTCCTATTAGTGCTTGGACATCATTAGCTGGAATATTTCTTGTCGGAACTATTGGTTCAGCGATCGCTCTTTCTTCATGGGTTAAATACAATGTCATGGTGGAAACTGCTGCGACTGTTCGTCCGATAGGCGACACCAAGCTAGTGCAACCATCCATTGAGGGAACTGTTGAAAGTATTTTTGTGAAAGAAAATCAAATTGTCAAAAAGGGAGAAGTGATCGCTCGTCTCGATACGGAGCAACTGCAAATCAAAAAAAGCCAACTGCAAGGCAATATCGAACAGGCTAGATTGCAACTAATTCAAATTGATGCCCAAACAGGCACTTTAGATACCCAGATCCTGGCTGAAAAAAGATTTATCGAGCGGAGTGTTTCTTCTGCAAAAGCAGAGTTAGCACGTAACCAACGAGAGTATCAAGAACGACAAGTCACTACTGACAGTGAATTTCTAGTTTCCAAAGCAAGTTTGCAAAAAGCTAGGGCAAATTTACAAAAAGCCCAAGCTGATTTAGACTTTGCCAAGATGGATAGCGATCGCTATGAGCAACTAGCACAAGTTGGCGCAATTGGTCGGCGCGAATTTGAGCAGAAGAAACTAGTTGTTGAGCAGAGTAAATTAATACTTGAAGCAGAAAAAATATCTATTCAAATTGCTCAAGCTAAATTGCAATCAGCTAAAGTTGTGGTCAATCCCAGTATGGCAATAATTGCGATCGCTCAAGAACGTATTGCCCAAGAAATCGCTAGAGGTGAAGCAACTATCGCTACTTTAAACCAACAAAAACAAGCTTTGATGCAGCGACAAGTTGAAATGCAAACCCAACTCAAGCAATATCAAAAAGAACTTCAGCAAATTGAAACTCAACTGCAAAATAGCATTATTCGGGCTACCAGTGACGGTATCATTCTCAAGCTCAATTTACGAAACCCTGGTCAAGTGGTGCGTGCTAGCGAATCTATTGCTGAGATTGTTCCTCAGAATGCTTCTTTGGTGATTAAAGCAATGATTCCAACCGCAGAGATTAAGAAAGTTGCAGTTGGTCAAAAAGTGCAATTACGAGTCGATGCCTGTCCATATCCTGATTATGGTACTCTCAAAGCTGTTGTTAGTGCCATTTCTCCAGATGTAATTACACCTCAAAGTAACAATATTAATGCACCTACATCCAGTCCTGCTACTGGCTATTTTGAAGCAACGATTCAACCAGAAATGCTGACATTTGGGAGTAGCACTCATCAGTGTCATATCCAATCAGGGATGGATGCCAAGGCTAATATTATCTCCCAAGAAGAGACAGCGCTGCAATTTATGCTAAGAAAGGCCAGACTTACCACTGATCTATAAGCAGAGATGAATGTAATGTCTAGTGTTTACCCGCTACAACTCATTTTTTACTGGTATAGATAGGTAAGAGAATTTTGTCCTTTTTATATTTAGCAATGGCGAAAAATCTCACATGAAATGCGTTAATGATTCACTGTGAAGTTTTCGGAAATCATCATGGCACTTTTTGTCACTTATTTTATAAACGTTGGCAGTTTTTTTGGCATAAATATATCGTGGGTTGCATATAACTTTTTTCTGATGCTATTAAAATAGCTGACATAACAAGATTATGTGATCCTGGAATTATGTACGTAAATTATACTTTGAATTGTCTACGTTATGTCCCTTGTTAGGTTTCTGACATCTTATCATAGTATTCAACAAGCATTGCAGTGGTGGTCTTCTAGGCAGTCAACAAAGCTGTTTTTAGAAGCAGAGAAAATTCGGGATGATTTATTACAAGACTCTTTTACAATCCGTCGCAACTTAGATTTGTTGTCAGTAGATAATCTAAATTTATCAGGGAATAGAATTCAGGAATGCTTAAAGCACATTGATAATTTTCATCACTCTCTAGTACAATTAAGCGATCGCTTATTTCCAGCATCCCTTCAAGATAGCTTTCCACTAGCTATTGAGTGTTTATTAGAACCTTGGGTAACATCCAATCACCAGTTATATTTTCAAATCGATATGCCAGTCTATTGGCGACATGAGCGAGTTGAACGCAGTCTGATTGTTTTAACAGCTCTAAATGAGTTGTTGACCATATCTTTAGCAGAAATTTTGGCACCAACATCAATTTATATCAATTTGAAACAACATAAAAATATAGGACAATTAATTGTAGAAATTACTTATCCTAATTTATCTACCTTTGTTCTATATTCTAACCTGCCAGAATTAAATTATCTTTGCGAAAGTTTTAAGCTTTTAACATCAGGTAAATGCTTTAGTCGTACTAGAAATCTAAAAGTTTCTTGGCATTTTTATTGGTAATTACTATTCTTGCTGCTTCTATATATATTTAATAATTTTTCTATATAGTCATCATTGAACTAATATAAATTGATAGCCAATAGTTAGCTATTGTAGATAAATAATAGTAAGCTTACAGTTTTCTACTCAATCAGCAGGCTGCTAATTATGAAACAAGAAATATCTGAGCATGTATTGGTTAATATTTTGGTAATTGATGACCATGAATCAGTTTTAGGCGGAACGGTAGACATCTTGAAAAAACATTATCCTGGGGCTGAAATTGTCACCGCTATAAATGCTAATAATGCTCTCAATCAAGTTACTAATCTTGGGCTAGACCTTGTGGTTATGGATCTTTCTATTCCGGAAGATTATGGGATGACGGCTCGACCTGATACAGGTGTTCAACTTCTCAGAACTCTGATGAAACATCATCCCAACTTAAATATTATTGTCCAAACGGCTCATGTCAGAACACTAGTGAGAATTAGACCTGATATTGATAGTCATAAAGGAGGTTTTACAGTTGCTGATAAAAGTATTTCTACCCAAGAAATGTTGACCAGAGTTGATTGGGCATTACAGGGATTAACGCATACGAAAGATATCAAAGGAATTTATTCAGGATTGGAGTTTAAACCAGAATGGCTGAGAGTGTTAACTCTCGCATTTGAGGAAGGATTACAAGATAAAACTATTGCCGAACGAATGTGTATATCTGAACGAATGGTTCGTCATTACTGGAGTAAACTACAAGACGCTTTAGATGTTTATCCTAATGAGGGTAAAAATATCCGTATTCAAACTGAAATACGAGCTAGAGAAGAAGGTTTAATTGATTAGTTAATCATCAATATTTTAGGGTCATCTGTCACTATTGGTTAGAAGAATTTAATTTTTTATTTATTAAACGTAATTAACTCATTACTTATAGCTAAAGGCTAGGAGAAAAGCTTATGCAGCCTGGACTTTGGAAAATAATCAAAAAAGAAATTAGCATTTGGCGTGTAGGTGCATTACCAGGAATTGTAGTTATTGGATTGGTAATAATTGCTCATTTTAGTGGTTCAATGCAATCCTTAGAGTGGCTAGCTTTTGATACTCTTCTCCGTCTGCGTCCTGAAGAACCTATAGATGAACGCATCGTGCTTGTGAAAATTGATGAAGATGATATTAACTATCATAAAGATTATCTAATAGATTCTTCAATATCAGATAGAGATTTGGCAGCACTGTTGTGGAAAATACACGTGTGTAAACCTAGAGTTATCGGTCTTGATATTTATCGTGATTTAGCAGTTAATCCTGGTAATGGGGAACTAGTTGCAGCTTTTAAAAATATCAAAAATTTAATTGCTATTGAAAAAGTATTGCCTAAGCAAATTGCTGCACCACGAGGTTTATCCTCTGAACAAATTGGTTTTGCGGATCAAATCACGGATGGTGATGGTAAACTAAGGCGAAGCTTATTGGCAATACCAACAACTCAAGGATACAAGTTATCTTTATCTCTACGTTTAGCAGAAGCTTATTTAGTTCATGAAGAAATTAGCTTAAAAAATAGTATTGACGATCGCACTCCCATAAAGCTAGGCAATACTGTATTACCACGATTTTTCCCTAACTCTGGGGGCTATGTACGAACCGATGCAACCGGAGTTCAAATACTGCTCAATTTTCGTAGTGGACGAGAAAGATTTAGAACCATATCTTTGAATGAGATTAAAAGCAACAAATTTAATTCAGACTGGATACGTGATCGCATTGTCATTATCGGCGTAACTGACCCTAGTCGTAAAGACTTCATAACTACATCTAACCAACTTGTAAAAGGGCGAATTTATGGAGGAGAAATTCAAGCACATGCTGTTAGCCAAATTGTTAGTGCAGTGCTTGATGAGCGACCACTTTTAGATACTTGGGAAGATGAATGGGAATATTTATGGATTTTTGCCTGGGGTTTTTTAGGAATTGCGATCGCTCGATTGACTAAATCTCCTTTAGCAAATCTGATAATTGTTGGTATTACTAGTGCTACTTTAGTAGTCACTACTTATTTACTCTTAACTTGGGGTTGGTGGGTTCCAGTAATTCCAACAATTCTTGTCTTAGCTGTCAATGGTATAGAACTTACTGCTTTATATCAATGTGACAAAGTTTTGCGATCGGGACTAAAAGCTAGACAAGATGTTATCGAACGTACATTTGAAACAATTCACAATGGGCCACTACAAAGTCTGGCTAAAGTTTTGAAACTGGTTCGATGCCACGAATTGCCAGTGAAAGAATTGCTCCCAGAACTGGAAAAAGAACTTGAAAAATTAAACCATGAACTCCGGGGAATTTATGAATTTTTACAACGAGAACCACCAACTCAAGATAGTAGTCTTTATTTAGGAAATACTCTAGTATTAAATTTGCAAGACCCTCTTCACGAAATTCTTTATCAAGTTTACAGCTATACCCTAGCACGAGACTTTCCCTGCTTTAGAACCATTAAAGTTAAAATTCGTACTTTTGAGCCAATAGATGAGCGATGCTTAAGCATTGAACAAAAGCAAGGACTTTGCCGATTTTTAGAAGAAGCTTTGTGCAATGTTGGCAAACATGCCACAGGAGTAACCCGCCTTGAGGTCACTTGTTTTTCATCTGAAGGTTGGTACACTTTGAGCATTATAGATGATGGGTTGGGTATCAACTCATCTAGAGAAGGTCGTGGCACGCAACAGTTTAGAAACTTAGCAAGGCAACTCAAAGGTAAATTTCAACGAGTACCTCTTTCTTCTAGAGGGACTATTTGTGAATTGTCTTGGCCAGTAGTCAAATTTAGGTTTGGTAATAATTGAACGATAATCTAGAATTCAGAAAGCAATATACTTTTTTACTTGAAAAATACACCAATAAAGTGAAAATAAACAGGCATATTGAGAAAGGAATCTGCTATCTATTTATTGCTAAATACTTGTATCTCATATATGTATTTTTCAGAAGTTACTGGCTTCATAAACCTCTAAAACTTTATTCTCAGCCACGTAATTATTATGTCATAAAGAACTAATGAATTTGTCAGCTAGCTTTTTATATATTGAATAATATAATTTCCAAAATATTAGATTCTTTGGGAATATTAGCCAAATCAGCAGCAAATTAACTTAATATTCATAGGGGTAAAATATGGTGGAAGCAAATTACTTGTTTACCCAATTTGAACCACGTTCAGATTTAAAAACTTCTCAACCAGATGATAAAAACGCCGAAGCGCTAGTAGACACCTGGAGTCATTACCTTAAAACTTTACATGAAGCTATTGCTGAGTCAAATACAGCCAAGCAAATTGCTCAAAAAGATTACGAAAAAGTCCAAGCTCTTGCGATCGCTTGGGAACAAAAAATGCAAATTGCCTTGAGCAACTCCAGCGAAGATCGGGTTCGTCAGGCATTAGCATATAAACAAATTTATACTGCAAGGGCACGACAACTAAAAACTTTAGTTGAACGCCATACTATCCATATCAACACCCTTCAAACCCAACTGGCTTTTTGGGAGAATCAACTACTTACTTAGGCTTTTTAGTATACTTATGCTGCTATAAAAGTTAGTAATAACACAGACAATGATGCCTTTGTGCCTAGAGGACATTGGTAAAGAGGCAGGGTGAAATGAAGGGGACAAAGAAGAAACTTGTCTCCCTTATCTCTTCCCCATGCCCAATTCCCAACCCCCTACTTTTTCATTGACCTGCCTAAGTCCTAAGTATTTTGCTCATTAACCGTGCCACTATAGAAAATAGAGCTGCAAATTGAGCAATAGGAAGACTAAAGAACACTGTGCAGATAACATTCTTAGGGACGAGTTCCGGTGTACCCACGCGATCGCGCAATGTTTCCAGTGTCGCTCTGAGATTACCCCAAAGGGCAGAACTGTGGTTATTCGACTGTGGCGAAGGCACCCAGCATCAAATTATGCGGAGTGAACTGAAAATCAGTCAACTCTCCCGAATTTTTATCACCCACATGCACGGCGACCACATCTTTGGCTTGATGGGACTTCTTGCTACTTGCGGCTTGGCTGGCAATGTAGAACGAATTGATATCTATGGCCCACCTGGATTAAATGATTACATTCAATCCGCCTCACGTTACTCCCACACGCACTTTTCTTACCCGATCAAAGTTCACGCCATCCGTCCAGGGGTAATTTATGAAGACGAGGACTTCACTGTTAGTTGCGGTAATTTGCATCATCGCATTCCAGCTTTCGGCTACCGCATAGCCGAAAAAGACCGAGCCGGACGCTTTGATGTGGAAAAAGCCAAGGCGTTGCAAATTCCTCCTGGTCGGGTTTATGGTCAACTCAAGCGTGGTGAAACAGTTACCCTTGCTGATGGACGGGTGATTGATGGCACTCAATTGTGTGGCCCCACAGAAATTGGTCGAAAAATTGCCTATTGTACAGACACAATTTATTGTGATGGTGCAGTGGAATTAGCTCATGATGCAGATGTATTAATTCACGAAGCAACCTTTGCCCATCAAGATGCAGATATGGCTTTTCAGCGATTGCATTCCACAACCACAATGGCAGCACAAACAGCTTTAGCTGCTGGGGCACATCGGCTAATTATGAGTCATTTTAGTCCCCGCTATGCTCCCGGAAATACCTTGGAGTTGAAGGATCTCCTTAAGGAAGCTCGTGCTATTTTTCCCCGTACTGATATGGCTTACGATTTTATGATTCATGAAGTACCCAGACGACGGGAAGTAGAGTTAACCAAGGTAGGCGTTTAAATTTTGGATTTTAGATTTTAGATTTCCTATTGAACCCTTCTAATCTAAAATCTAAAATTAACCAGGCTCTATCTTGGAGTTTAATAGTCCCAATCATAACGTCCAGCAAATAGACAGCAGTTTAGTTTTGTGAGTAAGTCAACTAGTTAACCAACAACTTACGGATAACTAAGTGTATCAATAACATACAAATAGTATGGTTTAAATATCTTCCTCAATGTTTTTTTTAGATTATAAGTTATCAAAATAACTTTAATATGTAGTAATTTCGTAAATCAGAGAATTTTCTACTTTAATACTTAGGAAAAATAATTAATTTTTCGTCAAGATTTTTCTTTCTTAAATAAAATATTTATTAAAAATTTATTTTTCCGACACTGATTAAGAATTTATATGCATGAATTGATGAACATGAAAGCGCCAGTTGGCATAATATTGTGCCAAGTGAGCTTGTCATCGTTGGAAGAAAAATTAAGTATGCGATCGTGGCTATTAGGTGTAAAAAAATCATTTCACATTTTTCATAAATCTTCCAAATAAATATAGTGTTTCGATATTAGAGGAGTTTGATAGTGGCTAAGACTAGTCTGAATCAAGAGCAACAGGTTACTACTTCAGCACAAAGCGCAGTTGACATCAGACAACTATCTACTATTTTGCTTCGCCGACGCTTTCTGATCTTGGGGGTTTCTTGTGTCGTTATGTCAGCTGCTAGCCTCTTGGCTGTCATTGCTAAACCGACTTACCAAAGCAATATGCAGATATTGGTGAGTTCCAATTTATCCGAAGGGGCACAATCAAATAATATTCCAGTTGCAGCAGATACTCAGGTTACTGATTCCAATTCTCAAGTTATTGATTCCACTACTCAGATGAAGCTCATGCTGAGTTCTAAGTTGCTTCAGAAAGCTGTAGATTTGCTTCATTCTGATTATCCTGATATTACCTTACAAGATATCAATGGTGAAAAAGAACATAACAGAAAAGCACCTCTAGAAGTGACTCCAGAAGCAGGAGACATCGGAGCTAATAAAGTTTTTAATCAAGTATTTGAAGTTTCTTTCAATGATGACGATCCAGTAAAAGCACAAAGAGTACTTCAAGCCCTACACAAAGTCTATCAAAATTATAATAAACAGCAACAAAAAGAACGTCTGAATCAGGGATTGGCTTTTGTAAACACTCGCCTACCTGAGATCAAAAAAGAAGTGAGTAAAGCTGAAAAAAATTTGGAACAGTTTCGCAAAAAACATAAATTACTCGATCCCGAAGTCCAAAGTAAAATTCTGCTAGAATCTCTAGCAGATATTCAACAACAGCTACAAACCGCTCGTGCTAACCTTCAAGATGTAAACGCTCGCTACGATAACCTAGAGCAACAAATAGCGTCTTCATCTCAGCAGAATACACTAATTTCTTCTCGTTTAAATCAGTCAAGCCGCTACCAAGCACTATTGAGTGAAATTCAAAAGACTGAACTAGCTTTGGCTAAAGAGCGGCTGCGTTATACAGACGATTACCCATCGGTACAAAAACTCAAACAGCAACGCCAAAGTCAACTGTCGTTATTACGACAAGAGGTGAAAGCTATTACTACTAGCAGTAAGGGAGAACCGCTATTCAAAGGGCAAATGGTAGGGGTTGATCCAACACTAGTAGATGAGTTTATTTTGGTACAGACAACTGTTTTAGGACTAACTGCTAATGAAAAGAATCTAGCCGAGTCAGAACAGCGACTCCGCTCTGAGATAAACAAATACCCAAGTTTAATAGCAGAGTATAACCGTCTGCTGCCAAAGGTAGAAACTAGTCGCAAAAACCTTGAGCAATTACTCCAAGTGCAACAGTCATTGGGACTGAAAATTGCTCAGGAAGGATATAACTGGCAAGTTTTGGCAGAACCTTCTCCGGGTACTTATATGGGTAACAACAGATTATTACTTTTGGTTGGAGGAGCAGTAATTGGGCCGATTTTAGGTATCTTAGCAGCCCTGATTTTAGAAAAATTTAATGACGCTATTTATTGTGCTGGAGATTTAAAGAAACTGACGAATCTACGTGTACTGGGGTCAGTACCAAAACTACCGCCGCGTAGTGTTAAAAATCGGCGGCTGGGCCTGCCTTGGAATAGACGGCGAAGCTCAGATTCTTCTGTAATAGAAGCCAGTATGAAATTGCCCGTCCATGAAACTTTGGACATGATCTACCAAAATATTCAAATATTAAAATATCCCTTACCCTTCAAGTCACTGATGTTTACTTCAGCACTACCAGGGGAAGGGAAGACAACCTTAGTATTAGGGCTTGTAGCTAGTGCTACCCGGATGCATCGACGGGTATTAGTGATTGATGCTAACCTACATAATCCTAGCCTGCATAAAATCCTGGAACTATCCAATGACTGGGGGCTATCTCTGTTATTAGTTGATGAGACAACTACTCATTTTCAAGATTACATCCAACCCATTCACCCCTCTATTGATATTTTGACTGCTGGGCCAGAACCAGAAGACACAGTGAAGTTGCTCAGTTCTCAACGGATGAAAGAACTAATAGAGTTGTTTGAACAAAGTTATGACCTAGTACTAATAGATGCTCCACCTATTTTAGGTACGGTTGATGCCAGAATTGTGGCATCTTTTTGCAATGGGATTGTGATGGTAGAGCGTATGGGTAAAGTAACTCGAACTGAACTGACTCAAGCAACAGAAATTTTGAGTAAGTTGAATTTAATTGGAATTATCGCTAATGAAGTGAGCAATTCTCAAAAGGTATTGGCATCGTAGATTGAAGAAGCATTGGGCATTGGAAAGAGCAAGAGGAAAGGAATTCTTCCCCTGCCTCCTTCCCCTTCATCTGATTTCTACCTGATAGCTAAAGCAAAATGCATAATTAGTAGGAGGTGGCAACCTCCTGCGTTGGAGAACTGTCTCATCTTAAAGTAGTAGACGCCATAGTTCAGAGCGTCAATTAGATACTAGTGTGATTAGATGATCAGCATGAAATTCCAACTTTACTTAGGCTCTTTATTTTCCCAGATTAAAGTCCGTTATTGGTGGGTAAGTATCCTTTTGTGGATAGCTTTGGTTGCCCCAGCCCAAGCGTCTGTAATCCTGCGCGTGGCAATTGAGAGGGGCGTTAATCAGGTAAAAGTGGGCAGTTCTACCACTGGGGTCGTCAAGGATAGTACTGGCCGGACTCTCGGACAGTTGCCAGCGATGAGTGCATATTATGCCCAAGCTGTTCCTGGTGGAGTTGCTTTAGATAAGTGGCAGTCTGGTTTGTTTTG
Organism: Nostoc sp. JL34; assembly: GCF_017114945.1. Classification (GTDB taxonomy): domain Bacteria; phylum Cyanobacteriota; class Cyanobacteriia; order Cyanobacteriales; family Nostocaceae; genus Nostoc. Next base: position 195,159 of record NZ_JABXKQ010000044.1, on the reverse strand, counting down.
GATTGAGCCAACGGGTAAAGGATTCGTTTATATTGGCGATCGCTGGTATCGGGGCAGAACTCTGGTTGTCCCCACAGACAAAGGCTTAACCGCTGTTAACTGGGTTGATGACCAAGAGTATCTCTACAGCGTTCTCGGTGGCGAAATGGATTCTAGCTGGCCCCAAGAAGCTTTAAAAGCCCAAGCGATCGCAGCCCGTACTTATGCCCTCTACGAACGAGAAAGACAACGGAATAATCCCGTTTACGATTTAGGCAATACCCCAGATCGTTGGCAAATTTATAAAGGTGTCATCAGTGAATCTCCTGCTACTTACGCCGCAGTGGATTCCACTCTAGGGCAGGTACTAACTTACAAAAACCGGATTATTCTCTCAGTCTTCCACGCTTGTTCTGGGGGACACACCGAAAACGTGGAAGATGTTTGGGGAAGCAAGGAGCCTTACCTCCGTGCTGTTCAAGACTACGATCAAAACATCCGCGAGTGTAATTGGGTGAAAACCTTCTTGCCCAGTGAAATTAGCGCTAAATTTCCTGAGGTAGGTAATGTCAAGGATATGATTCCAGAGACATACTCACCTTTCCGCAGTGTTAAAGTCTTGAAAATTGTCGGCAACAAGGGTACGAAGGTGCTACAGGGCGAGGATGTGCGAACAGCCCTTAAGTTAAAAAGTACTCGCTTTACTGTCACCAAGGGAGCCGATGGTAGTTTTGTACTGCAAGGGCTTGGCTACGGTCATGCTTTAGGCATGAGTCAGTGGGGGGCGTACAATCTGGCTCGGCAAGGAGTGAACCACCTGCAAATTTTGGGACATTATTATCAAGGTGTAGCCCTAACACCAATTCAGGCGAAGTAATTGGGCATTGGGCTTTGAGGCGTAGGGCAAAGGAATGCTGAGTTTTGTTATCTCCTTGTCCCCTACTCCCCTACTCCTCTACTCTCTTGCCCCTCTGCTTCCTATTCCCCACTCCCACGTTCTAAGCGCCGTTGCCATTCAGCGTCAATTTGTGCAGAACGTTCAACTTCCTGGTCGAGTAAATCAGTTTCGCTAGAATACACTAAATCTTCGTTGCCAATGACTTTTTCTGTTGCAAATTGTTGGGCATAGTTGATTTTTCGTTGCAAAGGTGCTTCAGGACTTGCCAATACCCTTGCTCTGGAAAGGCGATCGCGGTTGCGATCGCCTATTTTGCGATTACGCCACCGAATCCAGAAATAACGTAATAACGGTATCCCTAAGAAACCTGCTCCGTAAGCCAATAGCAGCCAATAAATTCCTTGCACAAAAGCTACCAGTCCACCTAATTGGATGGCAACAGTGCCATCTCTCAACAAACTTCCCAATACTAAAGCACCAACAAAATTTAGTACCCCCAACCCAGCACTCAGCATAATTTGCCCGGAACTTGCGGCGCTAAAACGCCAGGGAAATTCCTCCAAGTGATCTGATATTGCATAACGGCGCTTTTTAACTGCACTCACCTGCAACTCTGGGAAGTAATAAACAATTTGCCCTTCTGGACTTACTGATGGTTGCCCATTAAATCGCGTCAGAACGGGCAGCATATAATCTTCGTACTCTCTTGTGTATCCCTCGCCAATCTCATCTAAATATGGGGCAATTTGTTCTGCTACCACTGCACCACGGTTACTCCGAATCACCGTAGCAATTTCTTGCCAGCGACGTTCTTCTAAGTTGGCGTTAGGATTACCATCACCAAACAAAAATGAAAACACGGCTTCAAAGAAATTCAGATTGCTTTCTTCCTGCCTTTCACGTCGCCGTTCCTGGTAGTGGGTGTCATAATTTGGGCTAAGATACCAAAATAAATTTGGAAAATAGAAGAACCCCCCACCATCGGAATTACTGCCCCGATTGTTGCCGTCACGGTCTGAATTGGCAGCAGTAATGATAATGAAGATAGTAATAGTTATCAGAGCGATAGAAACAGTTAAGAAAATTCCAAAAGAAATGCGAATCAGGTAAAACAGAACACTCCAGACTTTTTTCCACCATTCCTGCAATCGTAACCGGAGGTATTTATTACGCAAAATTGCTCGAAAATTTTGTGGAAAAAGGTAAACTATATCACCTGAATCCGCTACTTGTAAATGTCCCCCAGCATCAGATGCCAGGGCTAACAAGCTTTGATTAGCTTCAGCGACGTTCAATCCTGCCTGAGTTGCCACATCACCAACGGTGACGCGGTAGCCCAGATGTTCCACAGCTTGCATGATGGTGGGACTAGGAGCCATTGCTCTCCCCTCCTATTGAAACTTTTTTCCTTTTCTTAAGTATAAAGTTTTATTTTGAGCGACTTAACAGAGGTAGGAATAAAGATGAAATCAGGGAAGGAGGCAGGAGGTTGAAATTTATCTCTTTCTCTCAACCCCATCTAATTCCAAGCCACCAAATCGGAGATTTTGGTGGGGGAATTAAACTGCCGCAGAAGGCTCCAGGGTAGTATCCTTGTGCCTCTCTTGTTACAAGTATACAAATCACATGAATTTGGCTACCCGCCACTAAAATCGATAAAGCAATAAATGACATGACACTCAACATGCTATAATTATTTGCTTCAGCTTGGTTAACCAGGAAATTTTCTGCTCAAATATGGTTCAGTACACTCTCGCTCAAAGCCCAGAAATTATCCTTACTGTTTCTGGAAAAGATTCAGCCAAAGCCCGTGATAAAGCAATGGATCAGCTTATGGAACTGATGGATGCAGGTAAGCTACCCACAGAACTGGAAGAAGGATTTGGCCCTCAACAATTGATTGAGGTTAAAGAGTCAACTGTTGATACTGCTAGCGGTGAGGATACTATCACACAAGCTGTTCAGATTCTGAGTAACCTGGCGACGCTCAAACTGAAAGTTCAAGAGTCACGAGCCGAAGCGTTGGAAATTCGCAAAGCTGTTGATGTTCTGTTTACCGATGAGTCGGTGACAGAAGAGGAAATTACTCGACTCAAGGAAGGTTTTAAAGTTCTCAAAAATTTTGCCCAAGCTAATGTGCGTTACCAGGAAGCGCGATCTAAAGCAGAACAGGCTCGGCAAACTCTGGATCAGGCTCTCAAATCGCCTGACAAGTAATAATTTACAGAATTAAATGCATTGAGACACATCTTAAAAATGCAATTAAATACTCTAAAAGACAGGCATCACAGCCTGTCTTTTAGATTTACTGGGGCGCTAGGATTCGAACCTAGGGATGGCGGGACCAAAACCCGCTGCCTTACCACTTGGCTACGCCCCAACAACTTTACTCTAGTTAATATAGCAGTTAGTCCTAGGTTAATGTCAAGTACTTTAATAGTTGATTTCAGATAATAGGTTTTTAACACTGGACATTAATTGGTCAGAATCCTTGCACTTAGACCTTTTTCATCATTTTGGGGTGAACGCATTGAATTTTTGTGGTTAAGGCACTAAATTTTGCGATCGCGATTCTTCTGTATCTAAAATCTGCTTCACTGGATGATGAACGTCTTAGGGTCTGTTTCTCCTGACTAGGGACACACTATTTATTTTTGTTGATCACCCTATTTACTTTTCCTTAATCCCCAGTCTCGTGAAGGAAGACCGCTGCAATCCGACTTGATGATAGTAATTGCTTAGTAGCCAGCCATATAAAGAGTGGAATAGTCTTAGCATAGCGGCCGCAAAGTCGGCGCGGTTCTTGAATCCATCGATATAGCCATTCCAGTCCGAAGTCTCGAACTATGCGGGGTGCCCGCTTGTGAATTCCTGCATAAACTGGGAAAACTCCACCCAGTCCAATCATTACAGCTTGTATCTTGCCCTTATGTTGAGCTATCCAATTTTCTTGTTTGGGACATCCCAGAGACACTAAGACGGCACTGGCACCACTAGAGTTAATCTTTTTAACCAAAGCTTCGTCTTCAGTTTCAGTCAGGGGACGAAAGGGTAAAGGTTCCATCGCCGCAATCTTCATCTGCGGAAATTCCTGCTCTAACCTTTTTCGCATTCTAGAAAGTATTTCTGTTTGGGAACCTACAAAGAAAATACTAAGATTTTGTGTTTGAGTTAGCTGACATAATGCTAAAAAAATATCCATCCCTGCCACACGGTCTTGGTAAAGGGCTCCCATTTTTCGCATCATCCATACCAGAGGCATACCATCAGGAGTAACTATATCTGCATTTCGTAGTACGGTGGCAAACTCTGGATTCCAATGAGCTTCAATGAGCATATGTACATTGGCTACATATACAGTTTTACTCTCGCGCCTATTTGCCCACTTAAGTATTGTTTTTATCTGGTCGTCAAAACGTAAAGCAGTAATAGGAAAATCAAGCACTTTTTTAGTAGGTAGAAGCACTCTTGCCACCATCAATAACTCCTGTGTCCAAGAAAAAAAATCCATAGATTACCTAGACCATTCCCAATATTAAATAACTCGGGTTGGATTACTCCTGACTTTTTGTAGGCTTGTGTCATCGTTGGAAGTTAACACATGGAGGTGCAATTGTCTTCTTAATATACTTTTGCTTTAATCGGTAATACTAAAACTATTTTACTGTTGTGTCCTAGCTTACTGTTTTAAGCTAAGGATTTCAGACCCTGTTTGACAAAATTCATACTTCCTTCATAATTAATTTTTGATTTGTTCATGCAAGCATTACAATTGCGAGAAATTGCTAAAGATATATACTAACAGAAGTAATATCTACTACATATAATTTACTCAGTAAAGTGAAATACCAGACACTCAGTCTGCCGATTTTGATACGTAAGTATGCGCTTAAGAGGTTTAACTTAAATTAGTATATTTTAAAGAATGATCAATAATTTTTTCTTATGATTTTTCAAATTTATTACAGATTTAATTCAGTCTAAGTTATGTATCGAAAAGTACCTAATTTTTTTCTGAAATAAAAGCCCAAAAAATAAGGGGAAGATAAACTTATCTTCCCCCGCTCTTTCGTTTTTGTTATTGTCTAGTTTGTTACTTTCCTTGAGTCTTTGGCGTAACATTTGCCTTTGCTTTTTGAGTTGACGTTTCCTAGCAGAGCCGCCTCTACCTTTGTCATTCCTGCCTTCTTTACGGGGAGATTCCCATCTTTTCAGGCGCATAAGTTTTTAACCTCTTTTGCACTTGTTTGGTAATGGGCAGGAGGAGAATCGAACTCCTATGACCGTAAGGCCGCCACATTTTGAGTGTGGTGCGTCTACCAATTCCGCCACCCGCCCTTATATCTAACCTTAACTACTATACACTAATTAAGTGACTTTGTAACAAGTCTGAAAATAATTTCTCAACGTTTTGCTGGAATAATAGCTCTAAGAATTCTCCGGCTTAAAGGCGTGGCAGGGTCAATAAACTAGAGTCAATATCCTGTAGTTTGGCACAGCCACTAAGTGCCATTCCTACATTTAATTCATCTTGTAGGAGTGAGATGACATGAGATACGCCGATTTGTCCTGCTACCGCTAGTCCCCACAAAATAGGTCGTCCGATTAGTACTGCTTTTGCTCCTAATGCCAGGGCTTTGAGAATGTCTGTGCCCCTACGAATACCTCCATCCAACAGCACTTCTACTTGACCATCCACTGCTGCTACTATTTCAGCTAGGGCATTTAAAGAAGCGATCGCACCATCAAGTTGTCTGCCACCATGATTGGAAACAACAATTGCTTTGGCTCCATATTCTACAGCCCGCACAGCATCATCTCCCCGTAAAACTCCTTTGATGACTAAAGGTAACGGAGATAAAGACTGCAACCATTCCAAATCGTGCCAAGTGACTGCTGGATTTAGCTGTTGGGCAAAATAGGTAAATAACCCAGATTCACCCTTTTCATGGGAAATATCTAGTCCTGAGATGGTGGCAAGATTAGCCAGATGTAAGTCTTGGGGTAAGGCAAACTCATTACGTTTATCTCTCTCGCGTTGTCCAAGAACGGGTGCATCTACAGTTAGACAAAGTGCTTTATAGCCTGCTTTATAGGCTTTTTCTACCAAAGCACGAGTCAATCCCCGGTCTTTATGGATGTAAAGCTGGAACCATCGCAGAGAATCTGGAAACTGATTACATGCAGTCGCCACTTCTTCAATGCTCTTTGTTGCCATTGTGCTTAACACCATACCTACACCAGATGATGCGGCAGCTAGGGCCGTGGCAACTTCTCCGTCTGGATGAGCTAGACATTGAAAAGCCATCGGCGCGATTAACAAAGGTAGTTGCAGGGGTTGTCCTAAAATAGAGGTGGTTAGATTGCGATCGCTCACATCGACCAATATCCGAGGTCGCAGCTTGACTCGCTCAAAGGCAGCACGATTATCTCGCAATGTAATTTCGTCCCAAGCGCCACTGCTATAGTAATCAAGTGTAGTTTGAGACAGCCGCTCTTTTGCTAATTTTTCGTACTCAAAAAGGTTGATGGGTTGAAAGCGATCGTCGTTGGATAAGTAGGTAGACATAATAAAATGTAAGTAGAACTTTTGTTCGTAGTGAGCCATTTATCGCTCTCCATAAGATTTTAAATGGCTAGAGCCGCTTCCTACGGGCTTTGATTTAATCAAGCCCTTCTACTTACAACTGTCATAGTAGTGGCTATGAGTTAACCAATGAAATATTTTTTAATCCGATTGTCCATCGACAAAGCTTAAATAATCATCGATTTATTAGTAAAGGTGGAGAACCTAGTATCTCTGGCTAAATTATTCTAAAGGAACCTATTTAATAATTCTTCTCTGGATAGTTGCAGTAATAAAGGAGTAAATTCCTCTGGAGATAATACCAATAAAGGTTCAATAATTACTCTTAGTTCTGTATCTAAAGAACCAAAGCGAACTCGCAATAAATTCTCTATAACATTACGACGTTCTGCTTGAATTCCTTCTTGGATTCCTTCTTGAATTCCTTCTTGAATTCCTTCTTGTTTAACTTCTGCTAATTTTTGCTCGTAAATGGGTGATAAGCGCATAATTAAATCTCTGTCTTCCTCATCTATATTTTGATTGAATTCTAAGGTAGTCTTTAAATTCAATAATAAATCAATTGCTTTGGAACGTAAGGGATTATTTTGTGGAAGGGCTTCTAGTTCATCTATGGCTTGTTGTTGGACTCTTCCCTTACCTAAAATTCTCAACCATAGTGTTTCTTCTGTACACGGTAATTGGTGAATTGCCACAATCAATTGCTGTTCTCAAATAATCACCTAAAAAATGTACTCCTATTCCCCAACTTTCTTCATCTAGGTTACTTCTAAAACCATCCAATATAGATTCAGAAGCTGTAGGTGAAAAGATCCATAGCCTTGGTAAATCTGATTCGCTAATCCGGTTTTTATCACTTTTACTCTGACGCTTTGCTTCAGCGAAAATATCAAATAGCTTATTCATACAACTACGAATTTCCGCAATTGTAGCCGCATTTCTAAATGGTTCAATTAATGCAGGTTCAGCCGCAAATTTTCCTAACAGTCCTAAATCTATTGTATCGCTTGCCGATTCGAGTGAAGGGACAAAATAAACATCAACCTCTCGGATTTCCGCCGGAACTTTCCGACTTGTTTCAACTTCTCCCAATGGTTGTAATAATTCTTTAAGATAGTCTTTTGCGAACTGGTCGTAGGGAAACCTGGTCATTAGCTGATTTTTTGGCTGTACCAATATTTTACATAAGTACGTAGACGCATACTACTAGGTCGTAGCAAGCTACGAGAAGCGGCTTGTGGACAGACATCACATTTATAATATTGACAAAATCACTAATCTATGCATCAAGCTACTGGTAAAACTTTACGAATATTCTGCATTTGCTCTCTGGTAAAAAAGAATGTAGAGACGTAGCACTGCTAAGTCTCTACAAGGATTCTGGATAACGCATATTTAATTTCACCAGATGTCTAGTGAATAGTAGCTCTACCAATTGCGCCACCCGCCTTTGCGTGCAACTTCATTATTAGTAGACTTTAGTCCATGACTTTGCAACAGAGTTTGATATTCTGTGCTGCTTGCCCAGCGGTCAATTTCTCGCGCCCGCAGCACTGGTACTGGATGGGTTAATTGGGCTGTACGGGCAGCTTTGACCATTTCACCCAGTTCTGTCTTGCTAATATCATCGTAATCGCGGGCTTGAGCAACAAAGGCATCAAGATTCAGTTGGGGCGCTAAGGTGGGAGAACCACCTGCCAACTTCATTAACACCGACATGACTACTTTGGGGTCTTGGGTTGCTAGTAATGCGGCGCGATCGCAGGTAAACTCAGCACAGCGTACCCATTCTAAAAGCTGTGCCTGTATGGCTTGGGCAAGGAAGGTTCCGACGTTGGGCACAATCGCCGCAGCTAATATTAATAAATTTACAGGAGTCAAGTAAACGCTATGGTCACACTTGAGATGCCCCAACTCGTGGGCGATTACTGCCTGTATTTCCTCTGGTGTGAGCATATCAATCAGAGAAGTGTGTAGCACAACAAAAGGCTGCTTACCCCGCACAGCAAAAGTATAGGCGTTGGGAGCCGGATGTTGCCGGACGTACAACTGGGGAGGATCTATATCCAGGATTTTACAGGCATCTAACAACAATTTGTATAAATCAGGCAGTTGCTTTTCACTCACCAGAACACTGGAGGCAATATTTTCCACATAGAAAACCTGCTCTGCCATTGGCCCAAGCCAATTTCGCACCAACATATCTATGCCTGGTATCTGCTTGAGCGCTCTGGTAGCTTCCAGGTCTAATGGATGACGAAATGAGTCAGCTTTTAAACCAATCAGCGGGGTTTTGAAGAAGGACATAGTGCAGCAAGCTATAAAAAAACACAACTATGGAATCTGGCTGGATAGATAAACAGCCTCCCACAGTTAGTATAACGATTTCAGTAGGGGGTTTCCTTTCTTGGATACTCTTAAAACCTTTATCCATCGTTGAGAAAACTAAGCATGAGGCTAGACTTAATGACATGATCAAAGGAGATCATGTTTTTATGTTGTCACTATGAAAATATTGGTGCTGAATGCCGGATCGAGCAGCCAAAAGAGTTGTCTGTATGAAATTGCAGATGAAGCTTTTCCCACCCAAGCACTCCAGCCCCTTTGGGAAGGGAAAATCAACTGGACTCAAGATCGAGGTGTGGCAGAAATTGAGGTGAAAACTGCTACGGGTGCAACGCTGCAAAAATCAATTGCTGGTGATTCTCCACAGGCACACCTCACCTATATGCTCAATACACTTAATCATGATGCTACTAAGGTAATTAATCAGTTGTCAGAAATCGATGTGGTGGGGCATCGGATAGTACATGGTGGAGAGGATTATCGAGATAGTGTGGTAATTACGGAGGATGTCAAAAAGGCGATCGCTGATCTGTCTAATCTTGCTCCCGAACATAATCCAGCAGCTTTGTCAGGTATAGAAGCAGTTGAAAACATCTTAAAAGGTGTCACTCAAATAGCAGTCTTTGATACCGGATTTCATGCCACTCTACCCGATGCAGCAGCAATCTATCCTGGACCATATCAGTGGGTAGAGCAAGGTATTCGTCGCTACGGGTTTCATGGTATCAGTCACCAATACTGTTCTCAACGTGCTGCCCAAATTCTCGGTCGAAATGTTGCATCTGAGCGGTTGATTACCTGCCATCTGGGCAATGGTTGCTCTTTAGCGGCGATTAAAAACGGCCGCAGTATTGATACTACTATGGGATTCACGCCCGTAGAAGGATTGATGATGGGTAGTCGTTCTGGTTCAGTTGATCCGGGGATTCTGATTTACCTGTTGCGGTACTGCAATTACTCAGTCGAAAGGTTGGATGAGATATTAAATAAAGCTTCTGGGTTAAAGGGAATTTCGGGTGTATCTAGCGATATGCGTGAGGTGAGAGAAGCGATGTCTACGACGTACGCTCAAGGTAATTCCCGCGCTCACCTGGCGTGGGATATCTACGTGCATCGCTTGCGTTCTGGTATCGGCGCCATGCTTGCTAGTTTGGGCGGATTAGATGCTTTAGTGTTTACAGCAGGCGTGGGTGAACACTCTCCACAAATTCGCCAAGCCGCCTGTGAAGCCTTTGGTTTTTTGGGACTGAAACTTGATCTTGAGAAAAATGAACACCAGCCTGTGGATGAGGATATTGCTACACCCGATTCAGCAGTGCGGGTATTAGTTATTCATACTCAAGAAGATTGGGCGATCGCCGGGCAGTGTTGGCAGCGGTTGAAATGTAATTATAAAGTCTGATTTAATCTGGGTAAGATTATTTGAATATGCAGTTACCCTATACTCTGACATCTCTATACCCCTAATCTTTTTCTGAAAACGGTCTCTTTCACAAGAAAATCTTTTTTTCAATGCCTCATCCCCGATTTTCAACCTAGTAACCGACGCATAAAACCTTTGCCAATTTGCCCCACTATAAAACTAAAAACCCTTTGTAATAGCGGCCCAAGTAGTGACAAAAACAGCAAAAATAAGAAATCAGTGGGAGTAAAAAGAAAAATACTAGAAGTGACACAAGTTAGTCCCCACGCCAGCCAATTTCGATACTGAGAGCTGATATAAGTCCATCTCGGAAGTTGATTAGCAAGCCAATAGCGAATAGTAGCAAATACAAAGGATGTTACTAACCCAGCAAGTATTGATAATGAAAGTGTAAGTGACTGTACTAAATGTAATTTCAAAGCGAAAAAAGCACCAGGAAACAGTGAAGCTAGCTCCCAAGCTAATAGATTTAATTTAGTCCGAAGATAGCTTAGTATTTCTTCAATAAGCCAATAATGCACATAAACAATATTTAAACACTCAGGATTTTTGATAAAATCATTCCTAATTTTGTGAATTATGTCGCCATAAAATAAGACATTGCTTTGTAAAACAATATCTTGTTCTTTCCAAAAATATAACGCTGATGTATCTTCTTTATAATAAGAATTAAAAGTAAGACCATACTGTAACGTCAATTTATTTTGTAATGATTTACTCCATAATAAGTTGAGAAAATTTACTATAAAAGTATTATCAAATATTTTAAAGTTTTTTTTAGTAATTACTAATTTATTGTATGAGATAGTATTCTTACTGAAGCAAATCTTATCGCTAAAGCAGTTGTAGTACCAAAGATAAGCTAGTAATTTTGGTGGAATGTACAGAGAGCAACCAATTTCTCGTGCTTGCTCAATTCGTTTTAAAACTGCATTATTTAGATAAAAAGTATATTGTGCTGGCTCAACCTTAATTTCAAGTTCAATAGGAGTGCCTTGAGGGATTTGCAAAAAGAAAGAGAGTTGAACATCAGCTTGATGATCTGTGTGTGTTTTATAAGCGTTCATTTCGGGATAATTTGGCGATACCTTGTACAATACCAATCAGAAAATCTAGTGTTCCACGCCACTGTTTTTCTCCAGCAACTACCCCTTCATGATGTATTTTTAAGATTAAATCTCTATCCCCTTCAGGTAATTGAAATAGCTTTTTATGGTAACGGCTGATAATATCTCCATCTAACTGCATAACAGTTTGAGCATAAATAATATCAATATCTACGCTGGTAATGTTACCACTATTAAGTGCAGCTTTCAGTTCAGACATTTTCCGCAGGGTACGAATAAATTTATCATTATTCAAAAGTGCTTCAATCTCTTGCCATCTTTGCTGCAAATCTTTTTGATTATCTTGTTCACCTGCAACAGGAGTTGGAGCAGGTAAGATTGGTCTAGCTAACTTTATGTATACCTCATCAGTTGGAACAATATTTGCTTTATGTTCCACTTGATATTTAAGACGCTCCTGATATTGTATTATCCTGGAGTCTGGCTCACTAGTCTCAGTACTTTGTTCAAGGAGAATGTAAAAATATTCTCTTTCAAGTTGTGAAAATAGACTCGTATAACGCTTGCGTAGGTCTTGAGCTTGAGTTCTTTCTGGTTCTGATAAATTATCTGGATTTGGAATTCCTTTGACATCAAAATAGTCTTTGTCATTTATTGAATAAATCTCTTCATACGCTTGCCAAGCATTAAACTTTGCGCCAGTAATTTGCTCCACAACCATCGTATTTACTTCTAAAGCTGTAATATCATCGACTAATCCATGTACAGATGATACTAGTTTTTCTAGCAAATCTCTGGCTTGTTCTTGAATTTTGTTAGGCATAGTAACAATTTCCTTGATTTCTCTAAGGCAAATTAATCTACAGGTTTGGACAAGTTCCTATGCTGTAGATATTTTATGATGATTATTAATAAATAACGACTACTATGGACGGGATGGCGATTGTTGTGAAGTTCTACGAGATTTCATAATTTCTATAAAAAATCCATACAACTTCTGCAAACTTTCTATATTTTTTTGCATAATCTCCCGACTTTCTTTGATTTGACTCAGATGAAATTCGCGAAGCTCTGTATACGAGCCGCTGCCAACAAATTGACTACCAACTTCATTATTTATATCACCATCAATTAGATTAATTATGGTGTACATTCGATTACCTGGTTGAGCAACTTGTTGTCTTTGTGGTTGTTCTAACTGAGTAGAGGAGTCTGGAACCCAAGTAGTAATTTCTAGCTCGACAACTTCAACTATTGCTGTTTGAATAGCATCAATAATGTCATCAATATTGAATCCTTCTCCCTTAGTATTTAGCTTCTTAACTTTTCTTTTAAATTCACTACTTGGTTTGCTAAGTTGACTATTGTTTTCCCCATTTTCAATGGCTTGACCATTAGCTTCTGTGTTTTCGTTAAGAGTATTATTCACCATGACGTTTTACAGGTTACAGATTTAAATATAAACAAAATACAATTTTAGGTTATATCAAAAATTTTAAGGCTTTTACTCAAAAAAAGTAACTAAAGTCAAAACAACTTAATAATTTAAGAAATTTTTACTCAAAAAAAGTAATGGTTTCCTAAAGCCAAATTTATCTTAAAAAAGAATAATACAATTTTTAGATTTTGAATCCATTGTGTTGCAGTGAGTCCAGCACTCTGGTAGAGGTTTACCCGTTGTCCTAAATATCGTGATTCTGAAATCATTATTTAATTAGCTTTTTGGCGCTTCATTGCAATAAGTATAAATTAGCTTATAATCGTATACAACTATACTTAGTACGTCTTTGAGAAAAGACAAATACAAGTATAAATAAATGCTATTAATTAAATTAATTTATTTTCGTTAACCTGTTTTTTATTTGAAATAGTAAAGCATAGACGCGCAAGTGGGGCTGACTTTTCTTCTACCACTATGTATACAATGATATCACTGTGATGATAGAGACAAGAAAAATATGTTGTTATCTCGTCAAGCTTTTGCTACACCTTTTGTAATTTGTATATGTATTTTAGGAGTTGGCTTGATTCAATTCCCCCAATTGCAAAAACTAATAAATAGCAAACAATCTGCCTCTTTAGAGACTCTAGAAAAAGAAATAAAATCTGAAAACATTCGTCTTAACTTTCTCCAAAAAATGCCTACTTTTGGTTATGATAACTTTATTGCAGATTTAGTATATCTCAATTTTATACAATATTTCGGAGATGATGAAGTTCGGGATAAAACAGGTTACAGTTTAAGTCCAGAATATTTTGAAGTCATTCTCAAACATGACCCGCGATTTTTAGCAGCGTATCGGAGTCTTTCTATCAGTACTTCATTGTATGCTGCTATGCCAGAACGCGCGATCGCATTATCAGAGAAAGGCTTAAAATCACTATCTCCCTCAGTTCCTGAAAAATCTTATTACGTGTGGCGTTATAAAGGAGTTGATGAGTTATTATTTTTAGGCAACGCTAAAGCTGCTCAGAAATCTTTTGCAACAGCGGCAAACTGGGCTGGTAATTTTTCAGATGCAGAGAGTCAGTTTATAGCAAAGACTTCTCAAAGAACTGCTGAATTTCTGAGTCGGAATCCTAATAGTAAATATGCTCAAATTGCTACATGGTCAATAGTTTTAAATAATCAAGCTGATCAAAGAACTCGCAAACGCGCCATTAGGGAAATTGAAGCTTTAGGAGGAAAAGTAATTACAACTCTTGAAGGGACTCAGAAAATTATATTTCCCCCTAAAGATTAAATTATTAGTTATCACGATTGGCTGCGAGTGTAGTAGGGAATGATATCGGCCCAATTGTTTACAAATTTCTCACGCATGATTGAGTAAGGCAATACTAATGTCAATACAATTGGCAGAATCTGACTTTCAAATATTAGAGTGTTTTCCTGTTATTTTCCAGTTGCGCCCTCACCTTGAAGAGGCTAAGTTTGTAGAACGAGTTCGATATCAAATGAAAGAAGGATATCAACTGGCATTCTTGGAAGTAGAAAAGCAAGCTGTGGCGATCGCTGGATTTCGCATTTCTAATTGTTTAGCATTGGGTAAGTTTTTATACATTGATGATTTAGTTGTTGATGAGTTGAAGCGATCGCATAGCTATGGTCAACAGTTATTTCAGTGGCTAATTGAATATGCCAGAAATCATGAGTGTAAACACCTGAGTCTGGATTCTGGCGTTCAGCGATTTGCAGCCCACAGGTTTTATCTCATGCAGCGTATGAGTATTACAAGTCATCACTTTTCAATAGAGTTGTAGCGATAAGCAGTTGTGACAAATAATATTTTTTGGTATGACGGTAAATTAATTCACTCTCAAACCCTAGAATTAAACATTAACGATCCGAGTTTACTTTATGGCGCAACTGTTTTTACAACATTGCGGGTTTATGAGAATTCGTTAGATAGTAATTTAACTAATTGGCAAGCACATTGCGATCGCTTACTCTTCTCAATACAATCTTTCGGTTGGCAGCAACCCGATTGGAAGCGTCTGCGTCAAGGCGCTCAAATTCTTCTCGCACACTTCCCCGTTCTCAGAATTACCCTTTTTCCCGATGGGCGAGAATGGATAACTGGTAGATTATTACCACAAAATTTGACAGAAAAACAAAATAATGGTATATCGTGCGCTGTTGCCAGTTCAGAATTTTCTCGCTCTCTCCCTTCTCATAAAACTGGAAACTATTTGAGTGCTTGGTTGGCAAAAACTAGCTCAGATGCTCAAGAAGCAATATTAGTCGATACTCAAGAAAATTGGCTAGAAACCAGCACAGGCAACCTTTGGGGATGGTGCGATCGCAGTTGGTGGACACCACCTTTAACATCGGGAATTTTGCCGGGAATTGTGCGATCGCAACTTGTAAACTGGTTGCAAAACCACCAGCAGCCAGTGCGAGAAGAAACTTGGAGTGTCGAGTTAGTCCAGAGATTTGAAGCGATCGCCTACACTAATAGTGTGGTAGAAATTATTCCCATTCATACCGTTAATCAGCCTTCAGGGTCGCTACAATATAATCCCTACCATCAGAGTTTTCAGCTAATAAGGGAGCTTTTTTCAGCATGACAGCCACGCCAAATTTGTTATATCTTAAGATAAGTTAACATAATTCTTAATAATGACCTTTCCGAGCAGAGAAGCTAGGCGACCGCGCGAAAAATACCGGAGGATAGACCTTAGTGAATAAAAGATGGAGAAATGCAGGGCTGTACGCGCTGCTGTTTATTGTCGTCATTGCGCTGGGAACAGCATTTTTTGACAAACAACCCCAAAGCAGAGAGACATGGCGATATAGTCGCTTTATTCAAGAAGTTGAGCAAGGCAGAGTAGAAAAAGTCAGTTTGAGTGCAGATCGCTCCACAGCACTGGTTACACCCAAATATGACCCTGCTAAACGGATTGTTACCTTAGTCAACGATCCAGACTTGATCAATACTCTGACTTCTAAAGGCGTTGATATTTCTGTTTTGCCCCAAACCGACGAAGGATTTTGGTTTAAGGCACTGAGCAGCTTATTTTTCCCTGTATTGCTTTTGGTTGGCTTATTCTTCTTGCTACGTCGCGCTCAAAGTGGCCCAGGTAGCCAAGCGATGAACTTTGGCAAATCCAAAGCCAGAGTGCAAATGGAACCACAAACTCAGGTGACATTTGGCGATGTCGCTGGTATTGACCAAGCCAAGTTGGAATTAAACGAAGTCGTAGACTTTCTGAAAAACGCCGATCGCTTTACCGCGGTTGGTGCAAAAATTCCTAAAGGTGTGTTGTTAGTTGGCCCTCCTGGTACAGGTAAAACCCTCCTAGCTCGTGCTGTTGCTGGTGAAGCAGGTGTACCCTTCTTCTCAATCTCCGGTTCGGAATTTGTGGAAATGTTCGTAGGTGTGGGTGCATCCCGCGTCCGCGATTTGTTTGAACAAGCTAAGACCAATGCTCCTTGTATCGTCTTCATCGATGAAATTGACGCTGTAGGTCGTCAACGGGGTGCAGGTTTAGGTGGTGGTAACGATGAGCGGGAACAAACCCTCAACCAGTTGCTCACAGAAATGGATGGTTTTGAAGGTAACACTGGCATCATCATTATTGCTGCTACCAACCGTCCTGATGTTCTAGATGCAGCCCTGTTGCGTCCTGGTCGCTTTGACCGTCAAGTTGTGGTAGACCGTCCCGACTACGCTGGACGCAGTGAAATCCTCAAGGTACACGCCCGTGGCAAAACCTTGGCGAAAGATGTGGATTTGGATAAAATTGCCCGTCGGACTCCTGGATTTACTGGCGCAGATTTATCCAACTTGCTGAATGAAGCCGCAATTCTGGCAGCCCGCCGGAATTTGACTGAAATTTCGATGGATGAAATCAACGACGCGATCGATCGCGTATTAGCTGGCCCAGAGAAGAAAGACCGGGTAATGAGCGAAAAGCGCAAAACCTTGGTAGCTTATCACGAAGCCGGTCACGCTTTAGTTGGTGCTTTAATGCCTGACTATGATCCAGTACAAAAAATTAGTATCATCCCTCGCGGTCGCGCAGGTGGTTTAACTTGGTTTACCCCCAGCGAAGACCGGATGGACACTGGTTTGTACAGCCGCGCTTATCTGGAAAATCAGATGGCTGTGGCTTTGGGTGGTCGGATTGCTGAAGAATTAATCTTTGGTGAAGAAGAAGTTACCACTGGTGCTTCTAATGACTTACAACAGGTAGCCCGTGTTGCTCGTCAGATGATTACTCGATTTGGGATGAGCGATCGCTTAGGCCCTGTTGCCCTTGGTCGTCAACAAGGTAACATGTTCCTCGGACGGGATATCATGTCAGAGCGTGATTTTTCTGAAGAAACCGCTGCTGCCATTGATGAAGAAGTCCGCAAACTTGTAGATGTAGCCTATACACGCGCTAAAGAAGTGTTAGTAGGCAACCGCCACATTTTAGATCAGATAGCGCAAATGCTGGTTGATAAAGAAACGGTAGACGCCGAAGAGTTGCAAGAAATTCTATCGAATAACGATGTGACAACCGCTGCCTTTGCCTAATTGCATGAGAAGTGATGAGTGAAAAATAATTTTTAGCTCGTAACTTTTAAAATTCGGGGTAATTCTGGAAAATCCCAGAATTACCCCAATTTTTTTTAATTTCTTGTCAAAAGCCCGGCCTTCATGGCCGGGCTTTTAATTTGAAATGGGGTTATATTCCCCGAAGGTTCGTTATAGAGTTTCAGTATAAATCGGTAGTCTGATAGAGACTACCATCTGAGCATAATCAATTCCGGAAAATTAGAAAAATTTTTGTCGATATACCAAAATTAAATTACTAACGCCGAAAGAACGTGCCCAAATAGCTGGCACAGAGGTTGCGCGAACTCGGTATAGATCCTGATTCTCTCCCGTGAAAACTAGAAATCAGGGTAATTCGGAGATTTTACGAATTACCCTGATTGTGATCAATGCAAAAGAATCTATGCATTCTGTGGCGCACCCCTTATGGCGATCAAGTAGATAACTTTCTAAATTCTTTATAAGACTAGCCTAAACAGTAACTCGATACTCAAGCAGTCGCCGATCTTAAACTCTGGATGTCGGTTTCAAAAATAGCCACGCCACAAAGAACGTAGCCGCTGTGAATAGTTGCGTCAAATCCAAAGCAGATAGATAGCCATCTGCAAATGAAGCAATACTGCGATCGGTAATGCCAAATACCCAAGATGACAGGCCAAACAGCCAAATCCCATTCTTGAGATTTCCGACGAATTGCTTAGAGTCTGATGGTTCTTGGTCTTTCATGATCTTCTGTTCCGTTGGTGAAGAATCTGGTGATTGATGCGAAATACCTACCATTAGGAATTTTTTCGGATTCCTGACGTTGAATTTACACTTACTATCTATTAATAATATTAATAAATATTTCACCTACTTGACTTCTCTACCCAAAGGTACATCTGATAATCATGACATTCCTCCTTTGCTTCTGTTACCTCCGATAAACGATAATGCGTTGATGTCTCAGCTTTACAAGGTTGGGTTTGAATCCTAAAATTACATTATCTTTAAAAAAATATATAAATATTTACTCACTGTTATCATAAAATACCCCGTAAGATAGATGTGTTTTAATAAACCATTCATGTCTCAATTGTGTGGATACTTTATAGGGGCGCACAGCTAACTGTGCGTCCCAAGACCCAAAATGCGTAGTCGTTAAAAATGGGTGCTTCAGATTAAGGCAATGGGTAAATCTAGCAAAAAAAGCACCACAAATGCCAAAATCTGCTTAACCCTTTGATATTTCAATTTTGGGGTTTAAAGCTTATAACTCACTGATCCGGAGTTACTTTGTTATGCGTTTACTCTAAATTCCAGCATCTTTGCACTGCGTGAAATTTTCGACAATCGCTTCTACATTGACTGCAACGATGGAACCTCGAAGTCATTAAACGAGGAAACATTGTAAGACGAAGCGGCTATTGCCTTCACTAGCTTACCGTCCAGAGTCAGCAAAGTAGCATTAACCTGTTGTGAAAGTGCAACATAAGAGCCATCGTAGGCGGAGATTCCATAATTTAATGCGATCGCGACTGCATCCGCCATCAAATCAGCTGTGGAGACAACACGCAACGGAAAAGCTTTGAGGGTGGCTAAATCTGTCTGAACCTCAGCAGCAGTGTACATCCTTGCACGGACGTACTTCAATAAGGCGTTAGCACACTCAATGTAAAAGAGGTCTGGAACAAATATTTCCATCTGTGGATTTGCAAAATGGTCGAAAAGTTGATTAACTTTGGGAGTTAATGGATCAGCAATAAAATACTTGATACACACACTGGTATCTAACACGCATCTTAGAGGGGTTGTCATCTGTCCCGATCTTCTCGAATCAGTTGAGTACTATCAGGTAATCCGAAGTCTGCTGGATTCACACGGCGACGCTGGCGGCTTTCTTCTAGGACTTTAAGTACATTCTGTTGTTTTTGGTCTTCTATTTGCTGTGCTTCAGTTTTTAAAGCTTGTTCTAACAGAGTTATAACTTGGGCGTTAATGGAACGGTGTTCAGATGCCGCTAACTCTTGCAGTTTTGCATACAAATCATCGGGTAAATTTCTTACATAAAGGGTAGCCATCGCTTTACCTCAAAGTAGAATTTATCAAAATGATAGCATAATGCAAGCAGAAGGGGGTGCGATCGCATCTCTGCTTTTGAGAAAGTGTAGCCAAGTTGCAATTATGATTATAATATCCAAAAAAATCACTCAAGTTTTGACTTGATACTCAAAACCTATGATTCCTAAATGGAAACTAATTTGATAGTTAAATTTAATCTAACTATTAATTAATAATTATTTTGGAGAATTAATTCTTGTGATCAGCAATAGTTCAAGTCCATTAAAGCTTATTGTTTGGCAACCTTGTCGTTGGGAAAAAACATACTTAGACATCAATACAAATGCTTTAGTCGATCCGACATTTCATCAACAACCAATTTATTCTTGGGAACCGTTTGGAGATCCCTTTGGTTCAATGACTAGCAGTGAGCAAACTCAGCGACTAAGAGAAGAACTAATTGAAAAATTTACACTAGGAACGAAACCAGAAAAACGAGGAATTGAGCAGTTCAAACAAGTTATTCAAGTAATAGACGAGATATTATCTAACGACGAATCATCTTGGAGTGACTCAGAAGAACTTGAACCCTTATCTAGACGCTTATCTAATAGTGATACTGTCAACCTTCGTCAACATCAACTTCTAGCCTTACGCCAACATATTCAGTGGGTATGTGATACATTTGTTAATGTTCCAGATGTCAATGTGTCTCTTCATTAAAATAATAAGCATATGGAATTAAAATTACTCAGTAAAGAAGATGCACTAAAATGTATCGCCCAATTAGGTAATAATGGAGAACCATTTGAAATATTTCTTGGTGAAGATATTTGTTTTGGGCGTGAAAAATGGGTAAATTTAGGAACTATTTCATTACAACCAGGAGAGAAATATACTGAAAATGAACCCAGATATGATGAGTATTGTGCTGCTAAATTTGGTGGGTTTGAATTGCAATTACCATCCTCAGAAAAGCTCAATGAGAATATTGCTAAAGCTCTTGAAAATCCACAGACTAAAGATAGTGTTCAGAAAGCTTTCAGGGAAGGATTACAGGATGTATTACGAAGAACTCTACTACTTTTACCAATTTTTGATGTTGAAACTATTGCCAAAATACCTTTACAGAAGCCGATCACAGTTGTTACAGATACATCAGCCGTTCATCAAGGAGGACTTGATTTTTTATGTCGCTTTCTTACGCCTTGGGTAAGAATTAAAGTTCCAGCGATAGTTCATATGGAAATACTTACACAAGTAGATAATTATCTTTCTAAAATTCGCTGGAGTAATGAAAATAAGAACAAAACTAAAAATCATCCTGCAACACTTCGTCAACATCTTCTTAGTCAAGGAGGGCAAAGAACTTTACTTCGTCTAGAATTACATTCGGATGCAGAAATAGAACGTGGTGATTTAGGTGCTGATCCCCTACGTGGAATTGTGACATCTAGCCCAGATTCTGAAGATAAAGCTTTAGGCTTACAAAATGTAACTAGAAGTTTTGCTGATCGTCTCATTTTAGAAACTGCACGACGCTTTCAAACCCAAGTTCGCCCAGATCATGCACTTGCCCTTCTTACCAGCGATCAAGGTCTAGCTAGAATGACAATGGCTGAAGGAATGGATGTATTCTTTTTCCAAGCTCGTTCTGTTCCTAAATTTGATAGTAGAAAACTGACTGGCTCTCTTTTTCATCCTTTCAGTCAAGAAATATATACAGTACCACTAACAGATGTCCTTTGGGAATTAGCTGTATCTTTTGGTTGCCTGCGCTTGCAAAATTACAACACTAATGAGTCATTAGAGCTATGGGGCATACCTAGTGGGGAATATAGTTGGCAACCACATCACGTTAAAGATGATCTTCTTTGGGGAAATTTTAACTCTGGAACATCCTCTGTAACAACAGATAATACCTCCATTGTGCTATCAACCGACATAGAAAGCCAAGATCAAACTGATGCAGTTTCTAGCCCAAATATAGAAGCAATAGCTAAGACATATGCATTTAGTCCAGATCAGATGTTCTTACTAATGAAAATGTTAGTAGACAAAGGAGAACTAACTAATCAAGAGGCTCAAGAAAAATTGGGTTTAACACATCAATCTCGCTATAGTTTGTATAAAAATTTTCTGCATAGTGGAAAATTTGTTGAGCTTAATGATAATAAAATTTTATGTACAGAATTACTAAAGTTTTTATGGGAAAGTATCCTAAACGAAGATTCTATAAAAGTTTTATATTTTTTGAAGAAAATACCATCTTTTGACGCAATATGTAACTATGTAAATCAAAACAAAAGTGTTGAATATAGCACATTACCAATTTCAAACAAAGCAAAACCAACCTACATCAAGCTCGGTGAGGCAGCCTGTGCTTGGTTGAATATACAAAACCAAAAAATTGTTGCCACTGATAACATCCCTAAATTAGCAGATTTTGCTAATTTAGCAGTAGAGGTTTATAAATTAATTCGTTCAAAGGAAGACACAGAATGGATACTTACTGGTCGCTGGTTAGAAGAATTGGCTATTAGATATGCTGTTCATCCCATATTATCTAGAAAACTGCTGAAAGAAGCACAAGAACAAAACTTAGTGAATGTCTATGCTGAAGGATCTACTCCAGATACTCGTTTTGAACAGCACGATTTGTGGATAATTAAGACAAGTGACAGACTTCCCCAGTTAGAAAAAGTTTATCTGTATCATGGAGATTTTCTTATACCTGGTACATCTGCTGTACGTATCAAGCTAGAAGGAGTTAAAAATGCCTCTTGAAAATCTATTTACAGATGAGGCGACTACTAACGCACCAGAAGAGCAATCCAAATTGCTTTACAGAAAGTTTGGTGTGTTGAGTAACCCTTTTCCCAGCGCTGGACAAACCAGTGGTCATCCGCATATGTCAACAGAAGCAGATAAGCAAGTTGATGCTGCGGTAAAGACATTTTATTCAGATCGCAAGTCTCATGTAATTTCAATAACTGCTAGCCAAGGAATTGGCAAGACCAACCTTCTGAATGCGTATGAAAATGCTTTGCGTGAAAAACTTTCTCCACAAGGTTTTTTTGTTATTAGATACGTTCCAGATCCAGAACCATTTTTTGATCCACTCATTAGGTCTATATTTGAAAATTTAGGAGAAGACTATTTACGTCGTTCAATTGATGCACTTGCAAAGAAGAAACAAGAAATAGATGATATTGAAAAATTATTAGAATTTGTTCGGATGAGCGAAATTAAAACAATGCTAAGAACTCTTTTAGAGGTTAAGTCAGAAGAAAAACTAAATGAGCGTATATCTCTAGCATATCAATGGCTTTTAGGATTACCTGTAAGAAAAATTCATCAAACCGAGCTGGGAGTAAATTTTCGTCTAGATACTGTAGAAGCAAAAACAAGAGCATTAAGAGATATTGTATATTTAGGTTCACAGATGAAAACTCTAGAAGGTATTTTTATTCTTCTAGATGAATTAGAAAAGCAAGACTTCAGCTTATCGAAAACTATAGTTTTAAGATATTTGTCGGCTCTCCGCGCTTTAATTGATGCACTACCTCAATATCTTTTCTTAATGGTTGCTTTAACAACAGATGCTCTTAATCGTTACCGTGAAATGCTACCAGCCATTAGAGGTCGTCTTGCTAATGAAGTTCAACTTTCACCTATAAGAAATGAAGAGGAAGCCGTCAAATTATTCCATTTCTACTTGGAACAGTCCAAAATGGAAGCCAGAAATTGTCTAGAAAATAAACAATTACAAGCAGGAAGTGAGGTACTTTTACATGAAGATTCTGCTCGACTTTTATTTCATCAATTATTGAGAGGTAGTAATATTAAAGGCGTGCGGCAGCGTGATTACCTTAATGCTCTCTATGAAAAAGCAGATGAGTCCATCAATGAATCTATGCCAGCATCCGTTTAGGTAAGTTTCTTGAAGCTCTTCCTAACTTTAAGAATTCAACAGGTGCTAATCAAGAATTAATTACAATTAAGCCGTTGCTGAGATGAAATCCAATCAATGACTTACATTTGTAAATTCTAATTTTTATTCAACGGAGAGGGGGAGATTCGAACTCCCGGAGGTTTTAGCCTCATCCGATTTCAAGTCGGACGCAATCGACCACTCTGCCACCTCTCCAGTAAATCTGTCAAACTTGTGCTGATCCTAGTTTCAGACGCTATTCAGGCGCTTTTGTTGGTTAGCACTAAACTTGACAGATCATACTATACCCTATTATCTACGCAGATTGCACTATCTGGATGCGAATGTCTACGACACAATACGCGATCGCTCGTACAAAATTTCCTCCTGTGCCACCTGAAAGTCATTACCCACCCAAATAAGGGAAACTTGCGAAACCACACCCGCCTCTAGGGTGACAATGGAAAAATTACGCAACTTCTCGCTGTCATTTTCCACAATCCTGGGGACACTAGCCGCATTTAAGTAAATTGTCCCCTCTGGACTTCTAAAGATGGGTTTGCGCTGCACCTTCTTGGTATGGCGTAAATCTCGGTGCATGTGACCAAATGTCACCAGAGGAATGGTTTTACCAGCAGTCAAGGCATGAGAAATCGCCTCGCCAAAATCTGGATCGCCAAAATCGCCGCCAATTGGGTGCCAATCTTTGCCGCAGGGGTCTTCGGGGCGATCGCCTAACCCACTAGGCCCATTGTGACCCAAAAATATAATTGTCTCGTAAGCGGCGCTTTTAACTGCTTTGAAGATGCGATCGGCGGATTCTTCTAAACTCGTCACACCGTAACGTTCTTTACAGATTTCCGCGAATTTCCACTCTGGGCCACCCCAGGTAAAGGGACGACCCCCCACTACAGTTAAATTCCAAGCGGGAAAATCCAACTTACTGTAACCAACATGGGACGGGCCTAATAAATCGAGTTGTTCCTGTACCCAGTCTTCCTTAGAGCGGTCATAAGGAGCCTTTTTGCGTCCCCATTCGGTGGCGGTGTACCAGGCATCGTGGTTGCCCATTACGGCTGCTTTGGGAATATCGAGAGAGGCGATCGCTCTGACCACTTCCACCGACTCGTTGCCAAAATCCCCGACAAACAGCACTAAGTCAACACCCAAATGCTTGAGTGCAACGCCATCTTCCACTTCCCATTGGTCGTGAATATCTCCAACTACAGCAATTTTGAGGTTTATCGATTGAGTTTTCTGACTGGTCATGCCACTTTCCTTGCCGTCTATCTCCAGGATATGAAACTCAGCCCGATTTGGACACAACCCCAAAATATCAACCGTCCACTATTTTTGGTAAAAACTACTATAATTGAATCCACAGGACATACATTTGCAACATAAAGCACCCCTAAACTGTGTTTACCACTGCACTAGCTCAACGAGAAAACACCCAACTGGGTGAATTACCACTAGATTTGTTTGCCGCGATTCAGAGTCTCAAAAAAGAACTCAACGCCGTTATCCTGGCGCATTATTATCAAGAGCCAGATATTCAGGATATTGCAGACTTTATTGGGGATTCATTACAACTGGCAAGAGCCGCCGAAAAAACCAATGCGGATGCGATCATCTTTGCTGGCGTTCACTTCATGGCAGAAACAGCAAAGATACTTAATCCCGATAAATTAGTACTTTTACCAGATTTGAATGCTGGTTGTTCTTTAGCAGACAGTTGTCCAGCAGACGAATTTGCAGCTTTTAAAGCAGCGCATCCAAATCATCTGGTGGTATCTTACATCAACTGCTCTGCTGATATCAAGGCAATGAGCGATATTATTTGCACCAGTTCCAACGCTGTGAAAATTGTGGAGCAGATACCGAAGGAACAGCCAATTATTTTTGCTCCAGATCGGAATTTGGGGCGGTATGTGATGGAACAGACTGGACGAGATTTGGTGCTATGGCAAGGTAGCTGTGTTGTCCATGAAACCTTTTCAGAAAAGAAAATTGTCCAGTTAAAAATTGTCCATCCCGAAGCAGAGGCGATCGCACATCCAGAATGTGAAAGTAGTGTATTGCGCCACGCCAGCTTTATTGGCTCCACAGCCGCTTTACTCAAATATTGTCAAAACAGCCCCACCAAAGAATTTATCGTTGCTACGGAGCCTGGAATCATTCACCAAATGCAAAAACTAGCTCCTGACAAGCATTTCATTCCTGCACCGCCGATAAACAACTGCGCTTGTAACGAATGTCCGTTTATGCGGTTAAACACCCTAGAAAAGCTTTACTGGGCAATGAAAAACCGCACTCCCGAAATTACTATGTCAGAGGATATTCGGCTGGCTGCACTGCGACCAATGCAACGAATGCTGGAGATGAGCGTGTAACCAGTATTTTTTATCCAGATGGTAGAGACGCAGTTTTGTTGCGATCTCTACCTACAAGTTATTTTTTCTAACCACTTGCTAATTATAAAAGGTGGTGCTAAGATTTTAAATCGTGAGACAAATCGGGTCGGTGTCCGAGTGGTTAATGGAGACGGACTGTAAATCCGTTGGCTAGCGCCTACGCTGGTTCAAATCCAGCCCGGCCCACCACTTACGAAGTTATAAGTTATAATGACTGGGTTAAGAGCAAAGCTCCCAGCATTGTAACTTACAACTAAAAAACCAAAGTTATATTTTGCCCGTGTGGCTCAGTGGTAGAGCACACCCTTGGTAAGGGTGAGGTCACGAGTTCAATCCTCGTCACGGGCTTTTTAAATTTATAAAACAATCAACCCAAATTTAAGGGTTTCAGCGTTATTAAGAGATTTAGATGTTCAAAAGCTAAGTTTGTTACTTGCATTTGTGGCTATTCTGACTATGATTTTGACTATCAGCTTAGAATTTGGGATATCCAGCTTGTTTTTTTGGCTATGATTTGGCTATGATTTTGTAGGCTCAGTATAAGCCACAGAGACATTTATCCTACTATTCAACAACGCCCTTATTTTCACTCTCTCCTCTAAAGTCCTTGGATCTGATTACGAATTTCATTATCAATCTGTGATTCCTTAATTACCGAAAAGTCATCCGAATCGTCATGTAATCCGTGAGAAGCGATAAATCTACTCCCATCTTCTACCTCAAACAGTAATCCAATTTCATTTGCAATATCTGCGTATAGTGCGCTGTTGTAGCTTCTTTTTAAAATAGTTATATTTGATATACGTTGCCCTACAAACCTAGCCCAAAAATTATTACTGTATACTGCATCTCTTGCATCTACTGGATAAAGCTCGTTATCTTCTTCAGCTAGTTCTTCACTTGTTTCAGCAGCCTCGTTTTTCTCAACCCAGATAGTAACTGAGTTTTTTGATGGTTGACTTCGATATCCAATAACTAGCCCTGAGTCAAAGCTCATGATAAGACAGCCAGCTGTCAGTGAAAAAACTTCTTTTGCTTCAATACCGTATTCCAGAACCGCCCTATCAGGTGGCTCCCAACTTATATCTAGTCAAATTCAGTATCGCAAGTCCCTTAAGGGAGTCTAAAACCTCACTCCGATTAGATGGAATATCTGATGTATATAAAAAAGTTTTCATTGATTTAGTTTTTTTGAGCAGACTCAATAAGTTTCAATCTTCGTCATGGATTGTTAACTGTCTTTCTACTTTTCCATAAGCTTTCTTAACCCAATACCCTCTGGGTGGCTTTTCTAACCCATAAGCCTTACACCACTTCTCTACAGCTTTGTCAGACACACCAAAATCTCTGCCAATTTGTGCGGTTGGCTTTTCCCAAACTAGTTTTTCTAGTTCTTCTTTTGATGGTCTTTCAACTTTTCTAGTGTGAATTCTAGAATCTGGGTTAACCTTTCTAGTTGTTAAGTCAACGCCAAACTCCTTGTAGGTTCGCTTAAGTGCTACTTCAGTAAAGTCTGTAAAATCCTCCCACCAGTAAAAAGGATTGGGTGATTTAGGTGGCGTTGTCCTGATACCGCAACCGCCAAACTTGATTGATGGATACACTACTTTGTTTATATCTGGCAAATAAAGACCATAGAAATCAAAGTCATCAGATTTGTACTTTTTCTCATGACAACCATTCTTGTCTGCCCAATTGCTTTTATTTTTCAGTGTGCCATCACAACTGTATTTAGCTTGAATTCTGTAACATTTGCCATCTTTGTAGGCAATCAAATCAAAGGATGCGTGTTCAGTTACTACTGGTACAAAAACCGAATATTCTTTCTCGACTAAATCTGCTATCACTTTAGCAGCTGCTAGATCGCCCTTATCTTTTGTGTGGTGCATTTATATGAACTCTCAAGCCTATTTAGTAAATTACCATGAAAAGGCTTCTTTAGGGTTCGTATTAAGTTAAAACGAGCGCGGCAGGGTTCGAACCTGCGACCAACGGATTAGAAATCCGTGGCTCTATCCACTGAGCTACGCGCCCAACATAAATTAATGGCTCCTGAAGGAGTCACCTACACTATTATATCGTCTCCACCTACCAAGAAGCAATCAAAAATTGCAGATTTACTACTAGCAAGGCTAAGATGCTAGTCGCTAGTTAGTGCAATCTACACCGAAAACGAAACAGATGGGATATTGGTTTAGATATATTGTGTTGTCAAGGGGTTATTTGCCCGTTAGCGCTAACGTCCTCTGGGCGGCTACCTTCGGGAAGGATCTGGCGATCGCTAGGCTCATTTCCACAGTATGCTAGGTAATTTCAGCCTTGGCGATGCTGCCAAATGCCATTATATATTCGATATTAAGAGTGCCCCTGTGAGGAGTTATTTGCTAGTGCCATGTTTATTCTCAAACGGCAGGATGTTGAAATATCAAGCATTCAGCACCCAAAAAAGGATCAGCAGGTGCCGATTCTCAGTTATCAAGGGCAGACTTTTCGCTTGATTAGTGTCTTCAAAGCTAGTCAAGAGGAAGAAGCTAGAGCCTTATGGAGAGAATTAACGGATAACCGGGGTAAAGCCTGTGTTTTGCTGGAGGAACCCGAACGCTTTAGCGTCTGGGGTAAAATCCGTTTAGAGCAGCTGGATAGTGACACAGGTGGTCATGGCAAAACGGCAATTTTAATCCAAGCCAGTATTTTGCTGTTGCAGGGTGTTTCTATCGACATTGAAGAGTTTTTGGGTGCTAGGCAAGCTGCATTATTTGAAAAAGATATTGCAGAAGTATTACAGCAAAAGCAATTTCCTCAAGCATCTTCCCTAGAAGCAGTTAAATATTTGGTATCTACTAATCCTTTGTCGGCAGCCAAAATACCTGATTGGCAAGAAAATCATGTAGTTATTTTGTTACAAGAACTGCATCGATTAGGAAAGGCTTATTTTGGCAATGCTAATTTTACCAAACAAGTGATTTATAAGCTAGAAGATATGCCAGAAGCCGAGCGATCGCTGTTTATCAATTGGCTAAATCAATCGCAACTGGGTAAACTATGGCAGTAGCATGGAAACTTTTTCACAAAATTCCTGCCGCTGGCACTTGCTTTTGGTGTCTGATTGTGTGTCAGTTGGCAGACACACTACTAGATATACAGTCCTTTAACTCAAAATATTGCCAGAGTGCATCTACATAGTCAAGCCCTATGAATAACTCTTACGAGAATTCGTTCCTTTCTAAATCAATTTTTACCACTCAGAACATTGTCTTAGCTAATATTGGCTGGGCCGTACTGGCACTGCTATACTTTTTGTTATTTAGTGCCAAAGTTCCCGGAGCCGATGGCATAGAAAGCCGGGCCGAGTGGTATGTGATTGGCACAAATATTTTTGAAGCTTTAGCTTATTTGGGTGCCAGTATCTTATGCTTGAGGAACTGGCTGAGTCCGCAAATCGTCAGTGGCCGGAATGTTTGGCTCTTAATTGGTTTAGGTATGCTTTCCTATTTCGTTGGGGGGATAATTTTCGGCTATACCGAAATAGTTTTAAAAGATGAACCAGATGTGTCTTTAGGCGATATATTCTTTGTACTGACTTATCTATTACTTGGCGCAGGCATGATTTTAGCTGTGGCTTCCAGGCGAATCAATCTGGAAAAATGGCAGTGGCTAATTGTGTTAGCAATTGCAGTATTCGGTAGTTTGTTGGCATGGTGGATTTCTATGCAACAGGAAACACCCTCAGAACTGCTAGTCGCTATTTTGAATTGGTTTTACGTAGTTAGCGATGTGGTTTTGTTAATTATTGCTACCACTCTACTACTAGCCTTTTGGGGGGGAAGAGTTTCCCAGTCTTGGCGAATGATTGCGGCGGCGGCCTTTTCGCTTTACATTGCAGATATGTGGTTTAAATACGCCCAAGGCCCCAGTTATCAAAGTGGGGAGATATTAGAAGTGTTTTGGGTGTTTAGTGGAGTGCTATTTGGCATGGGCGCTGTCTTAGAATATGACGCATCACTAAGACGAACGCGGCGTACCAGCGGACGGAAACGAGCTTAGTAAGGATTTTTGGTATCTACCGTGAGAAAATTAACAGACTCTGACAAGCAAGAAATTCTGAAGTTATATCGAGAGACTGCCGAAACAACCTCAACTTTGGCAGACCGCTATGGTGTGAGTAACTCGACAATTAGTCGCCTGCTAAAAAGCACTTTGCCAGAGGATGAGTATGAATACTTGGTCTCTTTAAAGCGGGCTGCGAGAACTCCTGAGGGAAGGGCACAGGTAAACTATGAGCAGTTACCGCTGCTAAGTCAACCAGAGCCGGAGATAGAAGTTCCACCCAGCGAAAGCCAACCCTTGGAGTTGCCAAAGGTTGAGCCACTACCACGTCGGGTAATTCATGTAGAGCAGGAACTTTTCTCAGAGGAAACGGCGGAGTCAATCGCCGCTAGTAGACGAGTGCGGCGACGCCCCTCGGCGTCGGAAAAACCCAAGCTCCGAGTCACAGAGAAATTAGAAACTCCAGAGCCAAAGCTGCCGGAAATAGTCAGCATTCCCATCCCACCGCTCAAGAATGAACATCCAGGAGCGGCTGTCATCGCGCACATGCTGGGCGATGATTTGCTCGACGAATCGGAGGATTTGGATGATTTAGAAGATGATGATTTAGAAGATGATGACTTTGAGGAAGAAGACTTTGATGACGATGACCTGGATGAGCAAAGACCTTTAGTTACAAAACGAAGACCAGGTGAAGCATCAGTTCAAGTTTTACCTCTGTCGATAGCCAATTTGCCCAAAACTTGCTATTTGGTCATTGACCGTTCCTCAGAATTAATTACCCGACCTCTGAAGGATTTTGGTGACTTGGGGCAAATACCCAGCCTGGAAACCCAGCAAAGAACTCTGCCGGTGTTTGATAACCATCGTGTCGCCAAGCGTTTTTCTACGAAGCGCGATCGCGTGATTAAAGTTCCTGATAGTAAAATGCTCCATAAGGCTCGGACTCATTTGCAAGCTAAGGGCATCACACGATTGCTAATTGATGGTCAGGTCTATTCCTTGTCTACGACGGTTTAGAGGTCATGGAGATACCTGTCGGCTATGGTGTGGTATTGGTGACAGCTGGCAACATACAGGAGGCAGAAGCAATTGCAAATGCTCTTGTGAAAGCTAAACTCGCTGCTTGTGTGAGTCTGTTACCAATCCACTCAATTTATACCTGGCAAGGGGAACTGCATAAAGAGCAAGAATGGCAATTACTGATTAAAACTGATTTGGCGCAATTTCCAGCAATGGAGGCCAAAATTAAGGAACTGCACTCCTATGAAGTGCCAGAAATTATTGCTTTACCAATTGTTGTCGGTTCTCAAGCCTACTTGCAGTGGATTTCTCAGCAAGTTAAAAGTAAAGAGTGAAGATTTTCATAACTCCTCACTCTTTACTCTCAACTAATAACTCTAAGCGTAAGCAGCTGCTTCAAAACGAGTTGCCAAGTTAATAATGTCCTGCTTACGAGCAATTTGGTTCATCCATTTTTGAGGAATATTTTCCACCCCGTAGTAAATTCCCGCTAACCCACCGGTGACGGCAGCGGTAGTATCGGTATCTCCGCCTAAGTTAACAGCTTTTAGTACCGCCTCAGAATAAGACGAGCTATTTAATAAACACCACAGGGATGACTCCAAGGTATCAATCACATAGCCACCAGAATTAATCTCTTCTACAGGTAACTTGGCAATCTCACCACTGAAAACTCTGCCAAAATGCGGCTTCTCTAACAAAAACTCCCGCACAGAATAAATTGTTTGGATATGTTGCAATCCTTGTAGATAAGCTGTTTGCAGGTCAGCCCCTTCCAAGAGCGCCACTGCAATACTAATATAAATGCCACAGGCCATTTGCGAACGGAGATGAGCGTGGGTAATGGAAGAAACTTGATGTACCCGTGCAATCAATTCATCCAGAGTTAAATTTTTGTGACAATAAGCCATTGGCAAGATTCTCATCAAAGAACCATTGCCATTACTATTTTCACTACTACCTCCTGCTTTCAAGGGTGGAGTTCCTTCTTTCCAGTTAACAATTGCTAAAAATGTGGTGTTACCGATATCAAATACTTCGCCTTGAGCAGTCCAGTAACTTTCGTGATACCAGCGCCAGAAGGAATTAGCAATCGCATCCAGTGAAAATCCCTCACAAAGACATTCTGCCAAGCAAAAGGTCAGCGAGCTGTCATCTGACCACGTACCAGCAGGAACATCCCAAGTTCCATAACCCAGCATTGATGTGACTGGAGATTTTACTCGTTCAGCGCGGCTGGTGAACTCCACTGGCACACCCAACGCATCACCAACACATAAACCCATCAAACCAGACAACGTTTTTGCATCGGTTAGCATTGTTCAACCAGGATGAAACTTTTCTACCACTGATTTTACTTGCGAAAAGCCGCTGATCAAACGCTTGGGATAATTTATAATTCCAAACTAGCTGTAAACAGCCCTTGCAAAACGCTCTGCCAAGTAAATAATGTCTTGTCTACGAGCAATTTGGTTCATCCATTGTTTGGGAATATTTTCCACCCCGTAGTAAATTCCTGCTAATCCACCAGTGACGGCAGCAGTAGTATCAGTATCTCCACCTAAGTTGACAGCTTTCAGTACCGCCTCAGAATAAGACGAGCTATTTAACAAACACCATAGGGATGATTCTAAGGTATCAATCACATAGCCACCAGAATTAATCTCTTCTACTGGTATCTTGGCAATCTCACCACTGAAAACTCTGCCAAAATGCGGCTTCTCTAACAAAAATTCCCTAACAGAATAAATTGTTTGGATGTCTTGTAATGCTTGTAGATAAGCTGTTTTAAGGTCAGCCCCTTCCAAGAGCGCCACTGCAATACTAATATAAATGCCACAAGCCATTTGCGATCGCGCATGAGCATGGGTAATCGCCGAAACATCATGCACCCGCGCCAGCAATTCGCCTAAAGTGAAGCTTCTGTGACAATAAGCCATCGGCAAGATTCTCATCAACGAACCATTGCCGTTACTATTTTCAACCTTACCACCCGCCTGATGGGGAACAACTCCCTGCTTCAGGCGCATAATCGCTGTGTGGGTTGTTTGACCAATATCAAAGACATCGCCACGAGGAGTCCAGTAAGCCTCCTTGTACCAGCGCCAGAAGGAATTGGCTATAGCATCCAAGGAATACCCCCTACAAAGACATTCCGCCAAGCAAAAGCTTAAGGAACTGTCATCTGACCAAGTTCCTGGTGGTTGATTCCATGTGCCATAACCCAACATCGTTGTCACTGGAGATTTTACTCGTTCAGCGCGGCTAGTAAACTCCACTGGCACACCCAACGCATCACCGACACATAAACCCATCAAACCAGACAACGTTTTTGCAGCGGTTAGCATTATTCAATCTCCACAAGAATTGCTCAAAATTAACTTTATAGATTCCCTCTATAGCTTGTTGCAACAGATGCTACAGCCTACTTTTTCATCATCTGTGAAAAGCTCGGCAAAAAATTATTAATCGGGTATTTTATTTACCAGATACTGACTCAGTTTTAGTTCCAAATATTGTGCCAGTTTTAAAAGCGTCTATTTTTGGAACAAAGAACCCGCACGAACAGACATTGAATGTAATTATAACAGTTTATTTATGATTTTCAGGGGTACTTAGCCTGCAAACATTAGGCATCAATAGCAACATTCATTTAATAAAATTTAAGAATCACTTGGAACATTATCAGTTCATTTTCGACCTGGAATATACAAGTAAAAAATACAAAATTTGGTCAAAATTATGAAGCGCTTACTCAAGTCTTTCGTGACATTTTCTGCATTGTCTTCTTTAATATTTGCTCCTTTTGTTTTATCAGCTGGTCAAGCTTCTGCTGAAACCAAAAAGGGTACTGATGCTAGTTATGTTGGTGCTGGTGTTGCAGCTGGTGTTACCAGCGGCGGACAAGGTATCAACGATGATGCTACATTTGGTGGTAATGTTACAGGTCGCGCAAAATTAGGAAATACGCCGTTTTCTGCACGCGGTAATGTCCTCTGGAGTGATAAGACAAGTGCCATAATCCCAGAACTTTCTGTGGATGTGCCTATCGCTAATAGAACTAACGCCTATTTAACTGGTGGTTATTCTTTTGTAGAAAGAGATGGCTCACCAACTCCCATAGGTAATAGAGATTCTGTAGTTGTAGGTGCTGGCGTTGAATCAGAAGTTGCTAATAACTTCCTCGTCTACACTAATGCCAAAGTAGGACTTGGTGCTTACCAAAATAGCGATGCTTCTGCTGTTAGCATCAATGGTGGTATTGGTTATCGCTTCAAATAAAAGATTATTGAGTCCTCAGTCAGTTTATACTTTACTTAGTACTCAGGACTCAGCACTAAAAACTCACTACTCCCAAAAGCTGGTTTTGCTAAGTATTACATCACTGACAAAGCCAGCTTTTGCCGTGGTAAAATTAAAATATTCCTCATTATTCCGGCCGGATTACCGGGGATAAAGTAGTCGAAGGGTGCTGATTCGGCGTCTACTAATGCTTTATTGAGAATACTATACAAGTCTAATGGTTAAATCTGCTCCTTCCCCCATCGCTAGCCGTAAGCCTTCCAAAGTAGAAGGAATCAAGGAAAATAGTAATTTTTTGCGTGAACCTGTAGCAACTGAGATCCTTCAAGACACTACCCATTTTACTGAAAATGCGGTACAGCTTTTGAAGTTTCACGGTTCTTACCAGCAGGATAACCGTGACAACCGCACCAAGGGACAGGAAAAAGATTACCAGTTTATGCTGCGGACAAAAAATCCGGGTGGTTTAGTACCGCCGCAGCTGTATCTGGCTTTAGATAAAATAGCTGATGAGTATGGCAACCACACGTTACGAGCAACTACCCGTCAAGGTTTCCAACTGCACGGTATTTTAAAGAAGAATCTTAAATCAGCAATTGCTACCATTGTCAATAATCTGGGTTCGACTTTGGGAGCTTGCGGTGACATCAACCGCAATGTGATGGCACCACCAGCCCCCTTTAAGAATCGTCCAGAGTATCAGTATGCTTGGGAATATGCCCAGAATATTGCTGACTTGCTATCAGCGCAAACAGGCGCTTATTATGAAATTTGGTTAGATGGCGAAAAAGCAATTAGTGCTGAAGAAGACCCAGAGGTGAAGGCAGCACGACAGCGCAATGGGAATGGCACAATTATCCATGACAACGAAGAACCAATTTATGGCACGCACTATATGCCCCGCAAGTTCAAAATTTGCGTGACAGTGCCAGGGGATAATTCGGTGGATTTGTATTCCCAAGACCTGACGTTGGTAGTAATTACCAATAAAAAGAAACAGTTAGAAGGATTTAATATTTTTGCTGGTGGTGGTTTAGGTAGAACCCACGGTAAAGAAGAAACTTTCGCTAGGTTAGCAGACCCCATCGGTTATGTGGCGAAAGATGACGTTTATAACGTAGTGAAAGCGATTGTTGCTACTCAGAGAGATTATGGCGATCGCACCGATCGTCGTCATGCCAGATTAAAATATTTAATCCACGATTGGGGCGTAGATAAATTCCGCACCCAAGTTGAAGAATATTTTGGTAAAGCAATTGAAGCCTTCAAACCACTACCAGAGTTTAAATATCACGACTTCCTCGGCTGGAATGAACAAGGTGATGGCAAGCTATTCTTAGGAATTTCCATTGACAATGGTCGAGTCAAGGATGAAGGTTCGTTTCAACTGAAAACCGCTTTGCGGGAAATTGTCGAACAGTTCAACTTACCCATCCGCCTGACATCGAACCAAAACGTGATTTTTTACGATATCGAACCAGATAGCAAGGAAGCTATTCAAGACATTCTCAGCCGTCACGGTGTGGGAGATGAACCCAGTAAAATCGAACCTTTAGTGCGGTATGCAATGGCTTGTCCGGCTTTACCCACTTGCGGCTTGGCAATCACGGAATCAGAACGGGCAATACCGGGTATTTTGGAGCGCATTCGCACTCTGTTGGATAAACTAGGTTTACAAAAAGAACATTTTGTGGTAAGGATGACAGGATGCCCCAATGGCTGCGCTCGTCCTTACTTGGCAGAATTGGCTTTTGTCGGTAGCGCTCCAGAATCTTACCAATTATGGTTAGGGGGTTCACCAAATCAGACTCGATTGGCACAACCTTATATAGAAAAGCTGCACCATAATGACCTAGAAAGCTTCTTAGAACCGATTTTTGTTTACTTTAAGAAATCTCGGAAATCAAAGGAAAGCTTTGGTGATTTTTGCGATCGCGTTGGTTTTGATGCCATCCGCGAATTTGCTGCTAGCTACGAACCGCAAACAGCTAATGGTGCAAAC
This sequence comes from Nostoc sp. JL34, assembly GCF_017114945.1. Classification (GTDB taxonomy): domain Bacteria; phylum Cyanobacteriota; class Cyanobacteriia; order Cyanobacteriales; family Nostocaceae; genus Nostoc. Next base: position 159,052 of record NZ_JABXKQ010000044.1, on the reverse strand, counting down.
AAATCGCGCCATCGGGTCAATTTGAAAGAAGAGGTTTATAGTAAGTTGAAGGAAGTAGCAGAAAGCCAAGGTAAGCCGATGACTCAGTTGGTGACTGAAGCGCTAGAGGTTTACTTCCAGAATCTTTCGTAAGCCGAATAGATAATTAAACCGTGAATGGACACAGATGGACTTATCTGTGTCCATCTTTGATTTGATATTCTTGAAATTTCCAAATCCCATGTCTCAACTGCAAAGAATTGCGATCGCACCCTCCCAACTGCAACAAGGGCAAATTTTACTCACCAAAGAACAACAGCATTATTTGAGGCGTGTGTTGCGCTTGCATGAAGGCGATCGCTTTATTGCAATGGATGGTAAGGGAAAATGGTGGTTAGCGCAGTTAACAGGAGAACAAGCACAGGTTTTAGAACCACTTTTAGTAGAAACTGAATTACCTGTATCAATTACGCTGATGGTGGCGTTGCCCAAAGGCAATGGATTTGATGAAGTGGTACGGTGTTGTACAGAATTGGGAGTAGCTTGTATTGTACCCGTGTTGAGCGATCGCACTTTACTTCATCCTAGTCCTCAAAAGCTCGAACGCTGGCGGCGCATCGCTGCGGAAGCCGCTGAACAATCAGAGCGCTCTTTTGTGCCGACAATTTTAGAACCTGTTGCTTTTAATACTGCCGTCACCGCGAATCAGACAAGTCACCGTTACATTTGTGAGGCTCGTGGAGAGTATCCCCATTTAAGCAAGGTGCTGAGTAGCATTTCTGAGGAGATTGTCATTGCTACTGGGCCAGAAGGGGGATGGACAACACAAGAAATTGAAAATGCGAAGTCAGCCGGATTTCAACCTGTTTCCCTTGGTCGGCGCATCCTGAGAGCAGTTACAGCCCCAGTAGTAGCATTATCCTTGATTACCGCAACTTGTGAAGTATAAATGATTTATAGCTCACGCAAAATTACTTTTGCGCGAGACATCACTCCAACGTGTATTTAAAGTAAGTGATGATTGAGCAAGTTGCGATCGCCTTTGAGCATAAAGACTATCAAACAGCTGCTAAATTACTCAAACAGCTGCAAAAAGAATCACCCGAAAATCCTTGGGTGCAATATTATCTCGCTCGGCTAAATGAAGTATCTGAAAAGCACCAAGATGCAGAAAAAATTTATCGACAACTGCTGCGAGATACAAGGAATGCCAAAATAGTAACGCTCGCACGCCAAGGTTTGCGACGGCTACAAGAAATGGAACTAGAAGAAAGACAAAGAGCTATTTCTCAAGCAACGGCCCAAGCAAGTGACATTGAACTTGGCGTACTAGTCTTAGAGCCACTCAGTACCGAGATAAAAACAGAAGCGTCTCGAAAATTTGCCCAGATTATGCAGCTAGACCCCTACACTGCACGATTAATACTGCCAAGTCGTGGCTGGAGGTTGTACCGCACTGGCCAAATAGGAGAACTAAAATTTTATGGCAAACAGCTACAGCAGGCTGGTATTCCTTGCTTTTGGGCAACGATAGCGCAAATTCAGCAAATTCAAGTTTATCAAGTCAAACATTTTCAAGCATCTACCCCACAAGCTACTGTTGTTTGCCGAAACGAGGTAAATCAACTTGGTTCTCTCACTTTTGACTGGTCAGAAGTCACAGCAAGAGTAGTAGGACTTTTGCCCATTTTTGAACAAGTTGTAGATGTTGATGCCCGCCGGAAACTGGAATGGAAAACTCAAACACAAGACTATGCTCAGTTTTGTGATTTACACATATCTGGTAGACGTTCCATTCTCCGACTTTATGATAACGGCTATGAATTTCAGCAAGGTTTAGAAATCATTCCTCAAGCTAACCAAAATACAATCAGAATTAATTGGAATAGTTTATCAAGTTGGATTGACCAGCAACTACCTCAAGTCAAAATCTGGTCAGATTTCACGTCTTTTGCAGATACAACATTAGATCAAACAGAAATGTTGAGTCATATCAAGTCTCACATCGAGCTGTTTCGTAGGGAACAGACTAATTGGGATTCAGCTTTTCATTTGTATAGTGGACTGGTGTTTGTTAAATAATTCGTAATTTGTAATTCGTAAACTTTAAGAAGTAAGTTGACAAATCAAATAGGAGTTTTCTATGAATACAGTAAGTGCTAAAAATCTAAAGTTAGGCGGTTTGTACGTTCAATCCCCTCAAGGAGAACAACTAGTTTTTCCACTCAAGTATACAGAAGTTCTAGCAAAAATTGCCGGTAATTTATCACGAGTTGATGTCATCCAAAGCTTTGAAAATCCCTTCACACAGCCTTTAGAAGCAGTCTATATTTTTCCGTTACCCGATGAGGCGGCCGTTGATGACATGGAAATCAAAATAGGCGATCGCATCATCAAAGGTAATATTAAAAAACGTGAAGAAGCTGTAGCCATCTACGAAAAGGCAAAACAAGAAGGACGCACCGCCGGACTTCTAGAACAGGAACGAGACAACATTTTCACGCAATCTCTGGCTAACATCAAACCTGGCGAACAAATTGATGTCACAATTCGTTACACCGAAAGTTTAAAATTTGAGGCGGGAAACTATGAATTTGTTTTCCCGATGGTGGTGGGGCCAAGATATATTCCGGGAACGCCGATAGATGCTAGTGGTGATACAGACCAAGTTCCTGATGCTTCTCGCATCACACCGCCTGTAGTCTCAGAAGGAACGCGCTCGCGTCACAATATTAATGTCACAGTCGAAATTGATGCGGGTTTGCCAATTTCCGAAGTGCGTTCTCCTTCCCATCAATTAAAAATTGAACACTCAGGTCAAATTGTGCGGATTCAATTAGCTGGAGAAGATACAATTCCCAACAAAGATTTAATTCTCCGCTATCAAGTTTCTGGTAAAGAAACTCAATCCACAGTATTAAGCCAAACCGACGATCGCGGCGGACATTTTGCAATATACCTGATTCCAGCTTTGGAATATTCCACTGATGAGATTGTCCCCAAAGATGTCGTATTTTTGGTGGATACTTCTGGTTCCCAATCTGGCGATCCGTTGCAAAAGTGTCAGGAATTGATGCGGCGATTTATCAATGGTTTGAATCCCAACGATACTTTCACAATTATCGATTTTTCCGATAGAGTTAGGCAGTTATCGCCAACACCTCTGCCGAATACATTAGAAAATCGTACCAAAGCGATCGCTTACATTAACAATTTACAAGCTGATGGCAGCACAGAAATGCTCAGTGGCATTCGTACAGCCATAAATTTCCCCACACCAGTCGGAAGATTACGCAGCGTTGTACTTCTAACTGATGGCTATATCGGCAACGAAAATGAGATTTTAGCAGAAGTACAACAGCACCTCCAACCAGCAAATCGCCTTTATAGTTTCGGTGCTGGTAGTTCAGTTAACCGTTTTTTACTGAATCGCATCGCCGAAATTGGCCGGGGAATATCTAGAATTATTCGTCATGATGAACCCACGGAAGAGGTTGCCGAAAAGTTTTACAGGCAAATTAACAATCCTGTACTCACAAATATTCAAATTTCTTGGCAAGGTGACACAGAATCGCCTGTGATTTACCCAGCCATAGCGCCTGATTTATTTTGCGAACAACCATTAGTTTTATTTGGTCGCAAACAGGATAGAGTTAGCGGAAATCTGCAAATTTCCGGCATTGCTGCGGGCGATAAGCACTATGAAAAAACGTTTAACCTCAAATTTGAGGAAACAGGAAATCTTGCTGTAGCGCAGTTATGGGGACGTGCTTGCATCAAAGATTTGATGAATCAAATGGTGAGTTTTGAAACTAAAGCTGATGTGGAAGCGGTTACAGAAACAGCCTTAACTTATCAACTGCTTTCTCAATACACCGCTTTTGTGGCTGTCAGCGATGACGTGCGAGTTGAACCAGGAAACGAATATCTGTCTATGCAGGTACCAGTGGAAATGCCTGAAGCAGTTAGTTACCAAGGAGTGTTTGGTAATGCTCCGGCTGGTGGTTTTGCGCCTCAAATGAAATTCTCAAAGTTATCAGCGCCAGCTTCAGCAGAAGCTCCAGATTTTCTTCGGCAAAAGCGATCGCCACAATCTCCAGTACCCAAAGAAGTGGAGATATCTTTGAGCTTTGATTTAGAGGAGATGGAACAAGATGAAATATTAGACGCAGCTATCAACCATCAGTTAGAGGTCATCAGCATCACTGGCTTGGATAATACAGAAATTGCTGATCTAACCCGACACCTTCAGCAACTAAACTTTCCTTCAGGCTTCAGTGGTGAAATCGTCTTTGAGTTCACCGTCAAGAAAGGTCGGGTAGAAAGGGTAGTTTTGGATGAAGAAACCTCCACCTTAAAAGATCCAGTTGTAGTGGAGAAAATTAAGCGATCGCTCCTACTTTGGAGAGTTTCCCCATCTACAACTGGCAAAGTTATCTTAACCTTGCATCTTCACGTTTAATCTCTAGAGACCGTAATTTTACGGTCTCTATGAATTATTTAGGTGTTTTAATCTGACGTGCCATATCTAGATAAGCACTCATATTAGCTCCTGGACGACGACGACCATTAGAACTAGTAGTCGAAGGAGCAAGATATTTTGGTGCAAAGGTTGTTTCAGTAGGCTGCTCTTTGAGTACTTTGGCTGCTGCGGCTTTTGCTTTTTTGCCCGGTTCAACTTTCAGACCTTCAGCAGTCTGGACTAGTTGAACATCGGCTGGTTTGGGATTTTTAGCTGATTTTTCCTTATCCTTAGTCTTAGCCGCGGCAGTTTTTGTTCCGTTCAATGAATCTGGCTTAGATGGAGTTGGTGCTTCTGATGTAATTGTCTCTGCTACTTTCTTAGCATTCGATGCAACTGTGGATGTAACTGTCTCTGCTACTTTCTTTGCATTCGATGCTACCTCTTTAGCAGCATCTTTGGCAGCATCTTTAGCTTCGTCCAATTCTAAGAAGTAGCCGTTGCTTTTGTTCTTCCCTGGTAACAGTCCGGTAATGAAACCCAAAATACCGCCAAGGAAACCCTGAATACCCGAAATTAACTTTTTGATAAAATCCATTACAATTACTCCTGCCTTTTACCTTTTATATTTTGAACTCGACCGTAATTGTTAAAAATTACGACAAAATGTTACATTTTCTACTTGGTGTCACGCCGTTTTGGTGACAACCCTTATAGGTTTGTGCTTAATTAACATTGTAGTAAAACCACAGGGCAAATGTTCTATTGCAAGCATTTGCAACCTGTACATACCGAGAACTAATTATTAAATTTTACTGTAGCTAAGAGCAAGATTCTGAAAGCAAGCTTTACAAGAATTAACATTTCTTTGTTTGGTAAATACCCAATTGAAGTTAAGCAAGCAGCTTACTCTCAACCAGTGCAAGGAGTGTCATAGCCTATTGGCAGATGGCGAGATTAATTAGTTAAATTTTATACAAACTATTTTTGGAAGCATTTCTGTTTTGCAAAAATATCTTTTAAAGAATCCGAAAAGCAATAGCTTCAGTTTGTAGAGCAGTATGTACCTACAAAAGTGAAATACACCCGTTAATTCAGCCAGATTTTGTAAATGAACATTGAAAATCAACAACGCAATCCTGTTTTGTTAATACACGGCATTGACGACACAGAGGCAGTTTTTCATAAAATGAGGCCATACCTTATACAACAGGGTTGGTCTGTGTATAGCCTGAATCTTGTTCCTAATAATGGTGATATGGGTCTTGATGAATTGGCAAAACAAGTAGCCGATTATGTTACAGCTACCTTTGCACCAGAACAACGCCTAGATTTAATCGGCTTCAGCATGGGAGGAATTGTCAGCCGTTACTATGTCCAGCGATTGGGAGGAATTAGCCGCGTGCAGCGGTTTCTTACCATCTCTTCACCCCATTATGGAACTGTTGTTGCTTATGCTTCCCGCCGTCTTGGTTGCCTACAAATGCGCCCTGACAGCATTTTTCTCAAGGATTTAAATTCTGATGCTGTAATATTGGGGCAGCTAGATTTTACGTCTATCTGGACACCTTATGATTTAATGATTGTCCCAGCAAATAGTTCACAAATGCCGATAGGAAGCCAAGTAATAGTACCAGTTACTCTACATCCTTGGATGCTGACAGACTCCAGGAGTTTAGCAGTAGTCACAGCAGCTTTAGCAAAGCCTATTAAACTACCCTTGCTGAAGGAAAAATCCAGTCAGTAGCCAGGATGCTTATTACACTTGCATTTCTTTATTTTTAATTTTTAAGTCTTAATTCTTAAGTCCTATCCCCAATTTGTGTATGTTCGTAACTCCCAAAAATCGCCTCTGGGTGACGATAATACTTGAACTCCATGAGATTATAAAAAGGATCTTCTAAAAAGAAAGTGCGATGCTCAAGAGGAGAACCAACAAAGCGATTTTTGGTTTCTTCGCGAAAAAGTAACTGTTGTTGTTGTGCCCTTTCTAGTAAGTCTTGCCAGTCATGTTCTTGGGTAAAAATTAGCCCAAAGTGTCTGGGATAGATAGTGGGTTGCGGTGTCAAGAGTTCTTTAGTGACGTGAGCCACTAGTTGATGACCGTAGAGGTTGAGAATCAGGGCATGGTGGTTTTCACGACCAGGAATGCAGCCCAAGCCATCTACGTAATACGCTTTTGTTTGGGAAATATCAGTCACAGGAAAAGCCAGATGAAATAAAGTTTGGCTCATAGCTTGTGTGGAAAAGACTAGTAGTTGATACTATCTATAATTTATGCTGTTAAATTTTGATTGTGGTTAACTTGAACACAGTTTTTATTGACATTAACTTATATTCTTTATCCTTATAACTAAGATTGGGGACTGAGTAACACTTCAGCCGTTGTACCATGCGGCTACGGACTTTGCCTTCTGTCTACATAATTTACACTTAATTCTTTAGGTAACTACTTTGGCTTGTGTAGTTATACTAATTTAGGTTTGCATAGGCAGGTTTTTAGGAACGTAGATTTAATAACTTACAACTTTCATCGGGTGTGTTGAGAACTTAAAGCACCATAATAAAGTGCTTTGGGTGCGTTACGCACTCGAAGAGTCCACCCAACTCAATAGAAGTTTTGCATTTTGTTTAATCCACGTTCTTTAGCCAATATTGCAGTGTATATCTAAGAGATTGTTTGTAGTTTTACACTCAGCTTTCAGGGTGATGCCTACGCGATTCAGTTAATAATACAAACATATTACTTGATCTAGAGAGGTTTCAGAAATTAAGCACTAAGCATGACAAATTCGTTATTCTGTTGATATTCAGACAAAATTACTCATAATTAATTGCTGATGTCATCCTTAATTGATTCTGTAAATCCCTGGTTAGTAGCAGTAGTATTAAACACAATTTTATTGGGTTTAGCTTGGATTGCTCCGAAAAAGCTACTTACCCCTGCTGGATTATTCCACGCCTGGTTCCTGTCCATCTTAATTTGGGTAACTCTAGGCTGGCAAGGATATGCAGTAGTAATGTTCTATTTTTTGGTTGGTTCTGGCGTTACCCGCATCGGTATGGCGCAGAAAGAGGCAGAAGGAATTGCCGAAAAGCGTTCTGGGGCAAGAGGCCCAGAAAATGTTTGGGGTTCGGCCTTGACTGGAGCGTTGTGTGCTTTGGGAGTAGGGATGATCAATTCGGGATTTATTGTCCCTAGTCCCCAATTCCTAATCCCCAATCCCCAGTCCCTATTATTGTTAGCCTATGTAGCGAGTTTCAGTACCAAGCTGGCTGACACCACTGCTAGTGAAGTTGGTAAAGCTTATGGTAAAAGCACCTTTTTGATTACCACACTCCAACCAGTGCCACGGGGTACAGAAGGGGCGGTAAGCTTGGAGGGAACTTTAGCTGGTATCGTAGCTTCTGTAGCGATCGCATTTGTGGGTTGGGGAGTTGGTTTAATTGATCTATTAGGAGTTGCTTGGTGTGTAGTGGCAGCATTTATTGCCACTAACTTAGAAAGTGTAATTGGGGCAACACTGCAATCTAAGTATACCTGGCTGACCAATGAAGTGGTAAATATTTTTAATACATTAATCGGTGCGATCGCAGCTGTGCTACTTGCTTGGACATGGATAAGTTTCATTAAGTAGACTGACGAGAATAAACAATTACTCATTTAAGTGGGGCATTGAGCAAAACAATTTCGTTAGCGGATAGCTAGGGTTTAGCCCGTTCCCAGTTCCGAGTAAAGAAGTTAGATTCCCCACTCAGCACTCCTGAAGGGCATTGGGAGAAAATAAGCAATCTACCTGACTACTGCGCTACTGCTGATATTTTCAATCCTGTTTTGTCCCCGCTAGGCTGTAAAAGTGATTGGGTGAAATTATATTGTTTACTAGCTATATAATTTTTTGACTATTTAGATGTAATTAGTTCATGGAATCTTTATCATTTTTATCCATCAACGACCAGATGATTTCTATATGATTTAATTTAAAAGTCCTATAAGTGTTTAACCATTTTCACATAATTAGTTCATGGAATCTTTATCATTTTTGACAATTAATGACCAAATAATTTCTATTGAGGAAGCAGTAAAATACCTGCAAGCCTCTGGAAAATTGGGACAGTTCATTGGGGATATTCTCCGGCAGTACGTAATTGAGGCAGAAATCCGAACCCGAGACGATATTGAAATTGGCACCGCAATAACTGAACAGTCAATTATTGACTTTAGGCTGAAAAATCAACTGACTGATCCCCAAAATTTTCAAGAATGGTTAAAGACAAATAACACAGATTACGCAACCTTTCACACATCAGTTACTTTTGGTTACAAGTTAGAAAAACTGAAAGCTGTAGTGACGGAAACAAAACTCCAAGAATATTTTATTGAGCGCAAGCTTTTTTTAGATCGGGTAGTACTTTCGCGGATTGTTGTTGATAATCGAGAATTGGCAGACGAACTCCATACCCAAATTGAAGAAGGAGGTAGTTTTGAGCAACTAGCTAAAGAGTATTCCCTTTCAGATGACCGAATTGTGAACGGCATGATGGGAATCGTCAGCCGAGGCAGTATGCCGGATATATTACGGGCAGCTATTGATGTGGCCAGTCCTGGACAATTGGTAGGACCAATAGAAATCGTTGGCAAAGACTCTCCCCAGGGAGAAGGACCTTATGGTTTGTTTCGAGTAGAACAATTTCTGCCAGCGTCTTTAGAAGATACTCAACTAAAGCAAGCACTACAAAATGAGTTGTTTGAGAAATGGCTAGCAGAGAAAATTCAAAAACTGACAGTCAAGTTACAAGTGAGTTAAAAATTCTGGAAAATGAATCTTTACGATTAAAAGTGCTAGCTTCTTTGCCTTGGAATCAACCACCACTATGCTGGCTGACTCCTGAACAACAATCCCGATTGGAAAATGAGTGCCAAACCCGTCAGTATCGTCTAGGAGAAAAAATCTGGTCAAACGATGTCGGCGGTTATCAATTCTTAATTGTGGCTGGGAAAGTCCGCTTACGAGAAGAAGGGGTTGGCAAACCAATAGCCGCCCTAGATGTGGGGGATTGGTTTGGTGACTTTCAAAAGCTGTCTGCGGATTTTAAAGCTGTAGCCGCTAGTAAAGAAGTGGTAGTAGTGTGTTGGGAAACAGCGCTGTGGGCAGAATTTTCTCACCCACAAATTCGGGAGTTCTGGCAAGTGTTACCAGTGGACATGCAAGGAGAAAGGGAGACATTTTCCTTCTCTTCCACTCCTTCACTAGCGCCAGCCTCAGAAGGGACTTCCAGCCCCCACAGCCTCCAGCCCCAAAGAGGACTCCCAGCCGCCAATCTAATCATCTCAAATTATCCGTTTGTTGCTAGCTGGAACACTGCTGCTGCCTGTTTAACAATGGTGGCGCAACAGTTAGAAAATTCTGTGCAACTAGAATGGGTGCAGCGCCAACTCAGAGGACAACGCCCAAAACAGGTTGTGGAAGCAGCAGAAAAGTTAGGGTTAGTGTTGCGGCGGTTACAAGTGAGTTGGAGTGAGTTGCGACAGTTGTCATTTCCAGCTTTATTGCTGTGGAATTCTGACTCACCCCAGAGTCCTTCCTGGGTGGTAGCTTATGGAGTTAAAGGCGATCGCTTAATTATCGCTAACCCTCTAAATCCCGAACGAACTTGTGAAAGCTTGCCGCAGTCAATAGTTGAGGCGTCTTGGGATGGACGATTGTGGCAAGTAGAACTCATATCCCAGCAAGAAAAATTTAACCTCAGTTGGTTTACCCCAGCAGTTTGGAAGTATAAGGGATTGCTCACAGAAGTATTGTTAGCATCTTTTACCTTGCAGCTTTTGGGGTTAACAACACCGCTAATTACGCAAGTCGTCATTGATAAAGTGATGGTGCAAGGGAGTTTGCCGACTCTTGATGTCATGGCGATCGCACTTTTATGCGTAGCCATATTTGAGTCCATACTGGGCATTCTGCGCCTATTCATTTTTACCCATACAGCTCGTCGTCTGGATTTAAGTTTATCAGCACAGCTATTTCGCCACCTGATGCGTCTGCCTTTGGCTTATTTTGAGTCGCGGCGCGTTGGAGACACAATCGCACGAGTCCAGGAACTCGAACAAATTCGTCAGTTTCTCACAGGTACAGCATTAACTGTAATTCTAGATAGCATCTTTGCTGTGGTGTACCTGGCATTGATGTTTTACTATAACGTCCCACTCACCTTTGTCGCCTTAGCAGTACTGCCGCTATTTGCCACATTGACGATAGTTGCAACACCAATTCTGCGTAACTGGCTCAACGAAACTTTTAACCGGAGTGCCGATAGTCAATCGTTTTTAGTCGAGACAATCACCGGAATTCACTCCGTTAAAGCCCATGCAGCCGAACCAGTAGCCCGCGATCGCTGGGAAGGCTTATTTGCCCGCTTCATTCGCACAGGTTTTAAAGCCTCTACTACCTCCAATATCAGCAGCAACCTTGGTGACTTTCTCACCAATTTATCCACCATGCTGATTCTCTGGTTTGGCGCGAAGTTAGTCATCGAACAAAAGCTCACAATCGGACAGCTTGTTGCATTTCAAATGTTGTCTGGTAGAGTCACAGGCCCGCTTTTGCGCTTAGTACAGTTGTGGCAAAACCTTCAACAAGTGCTACTTTCTGTAGATCGCATTGGTGATATTCTCAACGTCTCCCCAGAAGCTGAACTGGGAACTGGTCTAGTTTTACCACCACTGAAAGGACAAGTCACCTTCGAGCAAGTATTTTTCCGCTACCGGCCAAACTTTGAAGCAATTCTGCGGGGAATCTCTTTCAATGCCGAACCAGGGCAATTTGTTGGCATTGTCGGACGCAGCGGTTCTGGTAAAAGTACTTTGTCTAAGCTATTGCAACGCCTCTATCAAATTGAATCAGGACGCATCCTTATTGATGGTTTTGATATAAAAAGTGCCGATTTAGCCTCACTGCGGCAACAAGTTAGTGTAGTTCTTCAAGAAGACTTTTTATTCAACGGTTCGATTTTGGAAAATATCACTCTCGGTACTCCTGACATTACCGCAGAGCAAGTAGTAGAGGCAGCAAGATTAGCAGTAGCCCACGACTTCATCAGTCAATTACCGTACGGTTACGAAACCAATGTTGGTGAACGCGGTACCGCTTTATCTGGCGGACAAAGACAACGTATTGCCCTCGCAAGACTATTTCTTTCCCAAGCACCGATTTTAGTTTTGGATGAAGCTACCAGCGCTTTGGATAGTGAAACTGAACAACAAGTGCTGCAAAACCTGCAAAAAATTTCCGCAAACCGTACTGTGTTCCTGATTGCTCACCGCTTTGCCCCCCTCAAACGTGCTGATTTGATTTTGGTGTTAGAGCAAGGCGTGATTGCCGAACGTGGTACTCACTCAGAGTTGTTGCAACAAAAAGGTTTGTATTGGTCACTATATCAACGCCAGCAAGCAAATATATAGTAGATTTAACTAGCTCAAAGCTTGTAGCTATATAAAAGATCAACGTCTGAAAAGCAGCTTAAGGATAGTTTTTGGCGAATGGAGTGTAACTTCATTCGCCATTTGAATTTGGTTACTTTTAGAGCCAGCGATCACAGTAGTTTTAAGAGTAGTGGAAGTAACAAGCATACTACGCAAGCGATCGCTGCTGTTCAACCAGACCTAATAATTCAAAATGCTGTCAATCCAAGTTCCGGGTCAGTGTAGACTTAAACTCTAATATCTGGAAAAATGCCAAGGAGATTGCTGGTAACAGTAAAGATCATGTAACCACATGCAGCAATAGTAAATTGTTTTTGAAAAAATCTCAGATACAAGGGTGTGTTAACGGAGCGTAGTGCATCCTACTGGTGTGATACATCTTAGGTAATGTGAAAAACTTTTGGAACTTCTAAGTTTAAACCCCGTCCATTTTGAAACCTGGAGTTTTTAAGGAGAGTGTATTATTCGGTTGTGGCTTGAATTCTGATCTGTAAACTAATTCCAAAAAACTACGGTTTTCAAGGTAGACGCGGTTTAAAAGCATAACTCAATTTTTTTTCTACCACCAATTTATACTTAAAATACTACAAATCGAAGATTTATTGGATCAATTAAGATAATAAAAATTCTCTATTTCTTATGCTTTTTAGTAGTAGAATTAGCATTTTCTTGATGGGATTACATAGTAATTATTGACAAGGAAGCTTATTCACATATTAAAATCTTTTTCTTCTAAAGGTTTTAACGCTTCAACCTGTCAAAAAACGATTGCTATCTTTGAGAAAAAACTTATGCTCATTGATGATGCTAATAACAATGTATTGTCAAATAAACGGCTCAATTTCACTTCAATCTCTTCATTAGATAGCTTTAATGGGAAGAATGATTACAGCCTCAACTTCAGTGGACGTAGTAGCTATAAGTCAGCCGATGCTGATGTGCAATTGCTAAATAATGGTGACTCCGAAAATAGCAGTAACGCTACTGCTAATGCTTTTAGCACTAAGAATTATAACTCCACTAATGGCTATGGCTTGATTAATGGAGCAGCAGCAGTGGCTAGAGCTATTGGTCAGAATACCTTTGCTGATGTTCCCGATCTTGGTGGCAATAATTGGGGAGCAGACCTTGTGAAAGCACCGGAAGTATGGGCACACGGATATACAGGTAAGGGCGTTGTTGTTGCTGTTGTAGATACTGGAGTTGACTACAACCACGAGGATTTAAAAAATAATATCTGGACAAATAGCAAGGAAATTGCGGGTAACGGTATAGATGATGATGGTAATGGCTATATTGATGATAATTACGGCTGGAACTTTGCTGATAAAAACAACAACACCTTAGATGACAACGGTCATGGTACACACGTTTCCGGCACGATCGCAGGAGAAAATAATAACTATGGTGTCACTGGTATTGCTTATGATGCCAAGATTATGCCCGTCAAAGTTTTAGATAGCTCTGGCTCTGGTTCCTATAGTTCCATATCTAAAGGTATTCGCTACGCTGTGGATAATGGAGCTAATGTGATTAACCTCAGTTTAGGAGGTGCATCTTCCAATCGCACTCTAGAGTCAGCCATTGACTATGCCAGTAGCAAAGGAGTGATTGTCGTGATGGCAGCAGGTAATGATGGTGACTCATCGCCAGACTATCCCGCCCGCTATGCATCCAAGTCGGGAATTGCAGTTGGGGCAGTAGATAGAAATAATAACATGCCTGACTTCTCTAACCGCTCTGGAACGAATCAAATTGCTTACGTCACAGCTCCAGGAGTCAAGGTTTATTCATCAGTTCCAAATAATCAATATGCAACTTATAGTGGCACTTCTATGGCTACTCCTCATGTTGCTGGTGTAGTTGCCCTAATGCTTAGTGCTAACCCCAATTTGACTGATGCCCAAGTCCGTCAGATTGTCACAGAAACCGCAGGAAATAGTACACAAACTACAGGCTCTAGTTTGAATCTTTCTAATGTCAGTTCTCTAGCGAGTCAGGTGATTGCAGACACAGCAGGAAATAATACACAAACTACAAGCTCTAGTTTTAATAGTTTCAATTTTGGTTCTCTGGCGAGTCAGGCTATGTCTGACAACAACCTGCTACGCATCTATGCACAGACCGCAAATTATCTCACATCACAACAGACAACTGCTAGTTTTAATAATTCCGATGTCGCTTCTCTGATTGGTCAGGCAATTACAGAAAACGCAAAATATCTGACGCCAGAAACCCTCGCTAGTTTTAATAATTCCGATTTTAATCCTGCGATTGCAGAAACTACAAAATATCTGACATCATCTGAAGGTGATAACGGATTAGCCAATCCAGAATTATGGTCACAATTCCAAAAATATGAGAATATTCTGGGCAGCACTAATGTGAATAGCAATGAGGATGAGAATAATCCTGATTTTGGCAAACTACTAGAGGGGATGCAAAAACAAATAGATCAGTATAGAAAATTCTTGGGTATGGCTTGAAAATTATAGGGTTTCCCGACATAGCGAAGTACACCCGTAGGGGCACGGCACTGCCCATTGGTGTCAACTTAAGCTAGAAATAGCGTACTGATTGGATGTTGTTCACCCGCCAGGGAATATAATTCCCTGACTAATTGCTCAAGTCTACTGAAGTAGACTGAAAATTTTCGCGCTATTTAGTCCTCTTCAGAGGACTTTAGTTATGAGACAGGGATTTACAATCCCTGGCGGACGTGCGGTTTCACGTTAAGTTGATACCAATGGGCACTGCCGTACTCGCGATATAATTTTGTACCGCATCTGAATGGGAACCGCTATATAGCGATTTGCAGTTGAGTTCAATACTGCTCAGTTAAGAAAATCAACCAACCCGCTCATCTATCGTGAATTAATGTAAGGGTTTAGCATTGCTAAACCCTTACGTTTTAGGCGTGCTTTTGAAGTGGTTATAAAAACAGCAGAAACTACAAACCTACCTAACGGAAAATGCCTCATTGAATCGCCGGGTCACAGGCTCAGTGATAAATGTTAAAATTGACTTTTTACGAGTGACAATTTCACCTGTAGCAGCCATACCTGGTGTAAATTCTACCTCTTGCCCCCGCACGTTAACTGCGTGTTTATTTAGCTTAATTCTCGTCGGAAAAACTAAGCCTAATTCTTTATCAATAATTGCATTCGGACTGACTTGCATGACTTCCCCATCCACAATGCCAAATTCTTGGAAGGGGAAAGTTGCCATTTTGACTTTTGCCTTCATCCCTTGGCGAATAAACCCAATATCGCGGTTGAGAACTTTTACCTCTAGGAGCATTTCTTCCCCTTCCGGCAAAATCGACAGCAATTCTTCACCCGATTGTACTGGCCCCTTAGTAGCTTTGACTCTGTAAATCGTACCTGCAACGGGAGCCTCAATAGTTTCCAAAGCTTGCTGCTTCCTCGCCTGCTCTAATTGACCTTGAACAGTTGTTAGTTCTTCTTTACGCTTATTAAACTGGGTCAAAATTTCACTTTGGCGTTCTGATGCTACACGCTGGGCCTGACTGCGTGCACCGTTGTAAGCTTGTTCTGCTTGGCGAATTTCCTGGACTTGAGCCGCAATATCTTTTTCTAATGATGTGGCTTTATCTTGAGCCTCTGTGATTCTATTCTGGGCGTTGGTGACTTCATCTTGTGCTTTGGTGATTTCTGTCTTTGCACGAGTTAATCTTTCTTGGGCATCCAGGTAATCGACACGAGGTACAGCGCCAGGAGTAATTAGAGTGCGTAAGCTTTTTTCCCTTTCTTGAGCAAGGGCTAAATTACTTTCAATTTTAATTCTGATGCTATCTGCATTGACAAGGTTGGTTTGAGCATTCGCAAAGCTGCTTTTGGCATTAACTAAGTTGTCTTGCAATCGAGTCAAGCGGACTTTGGCTTGATCGATGAGTGCTATTTGGCGATTTGCTTCTGCTTCCGCTGCTGCTTGACGCGCTTGGTAGTCTTGCAGGCGGGAGTTTAAAAGTTCATCTTGCAGTTTTGTCCCAGTAGTTTTACCTCCGGTGCGTTCTGCATCCAAACGTTGCAAATCGTCCTGAATCAATCTAGTAGATTTGGCTAGGCGGGAAACATCGGTTTTTTGCAAGTCTGGATCTTTTTGAATGAGAACTTCACCTTTAGTAACGCGATCGCCTTCTTGGACTTTGACGGCGACAATTGATCCTCCACCCAAGGATGTCACAGGCCTTACCTGTGTAGAAGCAATTAATTCCCCTGGTGCTGTTGCTACTTCATCTATTTGCGAGAAATACGCCCAAGCGATCGCTCCAAATACGATGGCGCTCATCGTTCCCGCTAATAATCTAGTGTACAGAGGTGGCAATTCCTGTACCGCTTTCCCCAACTCATAAGTAAGTTGTTCCTCCGGTTGGGCGAATCGCTCTTTTGTCTGACGTGCTTGAGCAGCATTTATCATATATTTTTGTCCTTTGTCATTTATCCTTTGTCATTTATCCTTTGTCATTTGTCATTTATCTTTTGTTATTCACTAGTGACCAATGACTAATGACCAATGACTCTTCAAACTGCTAGATAACGCCGCAAAAAACTTTCTAATGTCTCCAATTGGAAGTTAAAAATCGCTTCTAAATTGGCAATTTCATCTTTGGTACAGAAAAATTCATTTGCTAGCAATGTGCGATAAGTTCCCAAAGCTTTTTGGATTTGGGGATTAAATAAACCCAATCCACTTTGCAACCCATCAATCACAAATAGTGGTGAGTTAATTATTACTGGTTCTTTGGTGAAGATCCGACCAAAAATCCGGGGAATATCTTCTCGCAATAAAATCTCCGGCCCTCCGACGGGTAAAATCTGGTTGCGAGCGCCTTCAACTGTCACAGAATCCACCACTATCCTTGCCAAATCATCGGTACTGACAATTGAAGTACGGTTTTTGCGATCGCCAACAAGCAGATACAATCCTGTTTCCCGAAATCGTTCTACTAGTGGTAGCAAGTTAGATGCTAATCCAGCTGGGCGCAAAATAGTGTAATTTAAGCCACTAGCTGCCAAATATCGCTCTACTGCTCGTTTGGCTTTGAAAACGGGAGCGTCTTCATAACCGCGATCGGCTCCTAGTACGGAAATGAAGACAAAATGCTCTACGCCATTAGCTTTCGCCTGGTCGATGAGTTCAATATTGGCCCGGTAATCTAAAGATAGGGCATCGCTATCAGAACCGTGGGCGCTGATAATATACTTGATACCCCGACTAGCTTTCTGGATATCTTTTTCTTCTAGCAAGTCACCGATGAAAATTTCTGCACCCCGATGTTCTAACTCACTGTAGCGCGAGTTAAGGCGGACAAATGCCCGCACAGACTGTTCTCGTTGGCGTAGGAGTCGCACAACTCTGCGACCAATTCCTCCCGTTGCTCCAGTTACCAGAAACATATAAATACCTAAATTGAATAGTTACAGCGTTTATAGTTGTCAAAATGCTCGATATATAGTCACACCTTATTTATTTTAATACTCTAAAAATTATCCCCCATATCTTTGTAGATGCAGGGGATAGAGTAATGCCATTAGTTTTACTGGCTCAAAAAGTCAATAGCTTGTTCAAGCGACATCTTAGCCTTGTGCAAGTTCAGCGGGTTCTCCTGGTCGTATCGGTCAGGATAGTTCATTTTCCTGCCCTCTAAAGTTATCCGAATTAGTGCTACTTGCTCACCTGTGGGTGAATTCATCTCATCTATGCCTATAGTGGGCGTTCTGCGTCATAACTAAGAAACCCACAAAAAACCTAACCTCCTTCCCAAAGCGAGAAGGAGGGGAAAAATTCAAAATCTCTCTCCTTCTAGGAGAGAGATTTTCCAGATAGCGTGAAAAGTCAGCTTTTTAATTGTCGCTTGTAGGACAGGGAACAGACTTTTTCCCTGACCAATCTGTAAGAGTATTTTCATCTTTATAATGCCGGGGAGTTTTCAACAGCAAATACCAAGCTTCCCCAGCATCCAATAAATTAAAGCTTTCAGAATAGTGAGTTTCTAACAAATTCCTAACCATAACATAATAGTCAGAGTTCATTCCTGGAAAAATGTGATGTTCAGTGTGGTGAGAAAAATTTAAATGCAACAGGTCAAATATTTTATAAACCCGGAGAGACATACTATTAATCAGTGGATCGTTAACGCTGGTCATCCGACAAAGTAAATGATTTGTATAAATATAAAAAATTACTCCAGCATAACCAATTGCAATCGGTAAAAAGTAACCAAGTATAAGTTTTATGGGTTCAAATTGGAGATAGATTAGGATACTCAGATGAATCATGATCATCATCAATAATTCCCCTGCGATCGCTCGACGATCTTTCGCACTGACTGTAAATGAAGCGGGAACATAATCGACGGATTCATGATTGAAAAATAGCACAGATGTCAGATTGCGAAAAGTATGTACTCCCCAAGCAGAAGTCATTCCCACTATCAACCATACAGGATTGACTTCAGTTGAAGGCACGAATAAGTCCTGAATCCATTTTCCCCAGGTTGAAGATTGTTCATATAAGTAATTGCGATCTGGGTCGCTCAAATCATTAGTGTGATTATGATGTACCCGGTTATGAACTGCTTTCCATAACGTTGGTGGCATCCACAACATTGTTAGCCCTAGAAGACCAATGATATAGATTAATCGAGGATTTTTAATTACGCTACCATGCATCAAATCGTGGGTGCTAAATAGTAAGACAACGACGCTATTGCCCATAATTATGCTTAAAGGTACATAAAGCCATAAAAGGTATGGCGACCAACAATCTAACCGCGCTGCTATCATCCAACCTAGTATCAAAATTGCCAGATTAATGAACAAGATAATTAACTTACTTGGATCGGGGATAAATGCTTCAGGTGGCATCAGAGAACGTAATTCTTTCGCATATATTTTCTGATGAATCAGTTTTGGCTCGGTACTAACATTCATAAATAATTGTCAGGTAGATAATTTAATACAGTGCAGTTTTGCGGTAAATCGTAGCGTTTTTGAACTCAAACGATTCAACTCACAATAGGTAAGCTTCTCACCATAACACAAAATATTTTTGCAAAAGACATATTGCAGAATTTTGGTATTGCCTAGATGTTTGCCTCAGAATAAATTCTGCGGCTGATAGCGAAAGTCATCTGAAGTTGACTGAAATTCTTGTATTACCGCATTTCTAGTCAGAGCCTAGAAAGGAGTCTGGGAAAAGTTTTTCTAATTTTTAATCCCCCTACATCTACAAAGATGCAGGGGGAGTAATAAAATAACCCACAACTTGCTTGGATTATTGATCAATTTTTGGGTGCTATTCACTGATTAATCCCATATACCGCAGGTGCGATTGTACTATTTATATTTTGTGTAAGCAGCCCACCTCCAAACTATTCAGATGCTTTGTTATTAGCTCTATTGGCACGCGCCTCAGCTGAAGCCATCACCTCATCAAAATTTTCTAGCACTTCGCCAGGGAAGTTTTCCAAAACTCTGGTAGAAAGAGCAACCCGCCCTTTACCCTCATCCAAGTCAATAATTACAGCTTTAATTGGCTGACCAACTTGAAATACTTTTTCTAAGGATTCAATGAATTTCTGGCTTACCTGCTTGATATGAAGCAAGGCGCTCATCCCACTTAAATCGACAAACACACCAAAAGGTTTGATGCCAGTAACTTTACCTTCCACCAGTTGACCTAGTTCTAACAAGCTGAAGTTGCTAGAACGAGTTGCTAAACGCTGGGAAAGGATGAGTTTGTTAGTGTTGCGATTAATTTCCAAAAAACCCACAGTCAGATTTTGACCTTTGAGTGCTTCTAAATTATCACGCTCTGCCAAGTGCGATCGCGGAATAAATCCCCGCAAAGAAAGAATATCGACGGTGACACCACCTTTATTCACACCCATAACGCGTACTTGCACAGTCTGAGCATTCTCCTGCATTTCGGTCAGTTTTTCCCAGATGTGCTGAATTTCCAACTGCTTTCGAGAAAGAGTAACTTGCCCTTCTGCATCCTGATCTCGGATAATCAAAAACTGCATTTCCTCTTGCAATGGCAGCACCTCCGATAAATCGGTAACTGCTCTCAAAGAAGCCTCATCGCGCGGCAGAAAAGCTGACGACTTGCCACCAATATCAACATAGGCTCCATCATGGTCAAGTTGGAAAACTTTGCCATGTACAATCTGTCCCTTTTGAAATTGGTAGTCGTGTTTTTCTAGTGCTTTGGCAAAATCGTCCATTGTAAAGGGCGAATTGGCTGTTTGAGAAAGTTTCGATTCGGAATTCATGACTTTTGAAGATTAATTGTTATTTGATATGGTGCAACTGGAGTTTAAATTGTCATTGGTCATTGGTCATTTGTCCTTGTTATTCACTAATGACCAATGAGCAATAACGAACTTGGCTGTGTATGCTTCAGTTGAGTTGACTAAAGAGTTGTTGTACTTGCTCCCAAGCATCAGCCGTAGCTTTAGGATTATAACTGGCACGATGGTCACAGAAAAATCCGTGATCAGCTCCATCGTAGCGAAACACACGATGAGGAATTTTATATTTTTCTAACTCTGCTTCAATTTCATCTACTTGTTCGGCTGGGATGCTAGCATCTTCTGTGCCAAAGAAGGCATAGAGAGTACCTGTTATTTCTCTGGTGCGGGTGACAGTAGGAGCTACACCTCCCGGTGTGCGGGTGGTAATTCCAGCACCGTAGAAGGAAGCCGTAGCTTTAATATCTGGCAAGGTGGCTGCAAGATATGCGACATGACCGCCAAAGCAGAAACCAATACAACCAAAGCCATCTTTTTTCACTTGAGGCAGATTTTTAAGGTAGTCAATTGCTAGTTGAATATCGCTCAATAACTCAGATGCTTGAGTTTGCATGGCGTAGTTTCTGCCCGTTTCAATATCTTCGGGTGTATATCCAGTTTCAAAACCAGGAGCTTGACGTTGAAAAAGCGCAGGCGCGATCGCTACATACCCAAGTTTGGCAATCCGTTCTGTAACTTCCCGAATGTGAACGTTGATACCAAAAATTTCTTGTAATACTACAACTCCTGGGTAAGAACCAGATTCTTTTGGCTCTGCAAGATATGCAGACACTTGAATATTATCTTGCAAAAGATTAACCGTTGTGGTAGTTGTTGCTTGCTCTGTCATAATAATTTTTACCAGTGCTATGTGATTAGCCGTGTGTTTATTTGATATAACTATGCCAGTATGCCCAGGTTTTTTCTAAATTAAATTATCAATTACCAATAGTGAGCGCATTAGAAATTTCTCTCAGAAAAACTTTATATGTAAATAACATATTTGATCTGTAGTAAATGCAACTCATCACTACAAAGGTGCTGAGTTAAAAGTGCTGAGTATAAAAGCAACACTTAATACTCAAAACTAGCACTCAGAACTCAGCACTCATTAGCACTTAGTATTCAGGAGGTTTGGTGATGATTCAATTCCGTATTCAGCCAGACAGCGAAATTCCCGCATCAACCCAGCTGTTTAATCAAATTCGATTTGCGATCGCTTCTCGGCAATATCCCCCTGCTTACAAATTGCCAAGCACACGGGCGCTGGCAATGCAAACGGGGTTACACCGTAACACCATTAGTAAAGTTTACCGTCAACTGGAGGAAGACGGATTTGTTGAAAGTATGGCTGGTTCGGGTATTTATGTTCGCGCTCAAGGTCATGAGGGCGGTAGCAGACTACAATCACCAATTCTCAAACAAAATCCTGATGCATATCAAGTTGTCCAGCAAGCACTTGACGAGCTGCTTTCCCAAGGATGCTCACTGAATCAAGCCAGAGAGCTATTTTTAGCGGAAATTGACTGGCGCTTGCGTTGTAGTGCGCGGGTACTGGTTGCAGTTCCATCTTATGATATGGGTGCTGGTGAGTTGATGGTGTATGAATTAGAACGATCACTAAAAATTCCAGTGCAGTTGGTAGCAATGGAAGAATTAACAGCTGTGTTAGATAAAACTACCTCTGCGACAGTAGTTACAAGTCGGTATTTTATCAGTAATGTGGAAGCGATCGCAGCTCCAAAAGCTGCACGGGTGATTCCTCTAGATATATACGACTACACCAAAGAACTCAACTTCTTGAAAACCCTACCAAAAGAAAACTGTGTTGGGATAGTTAGCCTTAGTTCCGGGATTGCACGAGCAGCAGAAGTCATCCTCCACGGTTTGCGAGGTGATGAACTACTGGTGATGACTTCGCAACCAAAAGATGCTTATAAACTTCAGGCTATGGTTAAGCGGGCTGAGGTCATCATCAGCGACCAAGCCAGTTTTGCGGCAGTGCAAGCAGCTGTACACGCATCTGATGAAGATATTATTCGTCCACCAAAGCTGATTAAGGTTGAAAATTATATCGGCGCTAACTCGATTAACTTGCTAAAACGAGAACTGGGTTTAAGTTAATCTCAAGATAATTCTACCAACATCTTTGAGAGCAACTGATACAGGAGGGATGGGATAGTGCAGATTTTGATTGTGGGCGCAGGCCCAACAGGTGTAACCCTTGCCCTGCTCCTTGGCAAACGTGGTATTGCTGTAACGTTAATTGAAGCAGCAAAAGACTCTCATCGTGTATTTCGCGGTGAAGGATTAATGCCTAGTGGTTTAGATGCCCTAAAGGAAATGGGTCTATCGGCGTTGTTGGAGGATATTCCCCATCGACAACTCGACGCATGGGAATTCATTATCGGGGACAAGCAGTTGTTTCGAGTTGATGAACCAATGGGGGTAACCCAACCCTGTACACTGGTTTCACAACCACCACTGCTCAAAGCACTGATTTCGGAAGCTCAAGCCAATGATGGGTTTGAATTTATCCAGGGTGTTCCTGTCAAGGATTTGCTGTGGAGTAATCAACGTGTCGCAGGTGTAGTACTGAGCGATGGGAGAGAATTTGCTGCTGACTTAGTAATTGGGGCAGATGGTCGAAATTCCCTTGTGCGACAACGGATAGGATTGGAATTGGTGCGTCAGCCTAAAAATATTGATATTCTTTGGTTTAAACTTGCTGCCAGCCCTGAGTTTGCAGATAATAATGTGTTTCGTACAATTTTAAATGGCGATCGCGCATTTACCATCTTTCACGGAGCAGAATCAGGAAAACTGCATCTGGCTTGGATAATGTCGGCAACCGAAAATACTGACTCCAAGCAAGCCAACTGGGCAGAGATTTTTGCCTCACTATCACCCTCATGGCTAGCAGACCATTTCCGTAATCATGCAGACACTATCGAATCCCCCATTCGGCTGTCTGTTGTGGTTGGTTATTGTCCACAATGGCACGCACCAGGGGTATTGCTTTTAGGTGACGCTGCACACCCAATGTCTCCCGTCCGCGCTCAAGGAATTAATCTCGCATTGCGTGATGTGATTGTCGCCGCTAATCATCTTGTACCGTTGTTGCAAAAAGAAGCTGGACACCAGGATATTGACATGGCATTATCGCACATCCAAACGGAACGTGAGCCAGAAATTATCCGCGCCCAGCAACTCCAGTTAGAGGAAGCTAAACAAGGTGAACAACTGCGAAAAAATACACTGCTGCGTTCGCTGTTAATTCAACTTGCTCCCTTGCTCGGTAAAACAATTCAAAAGTCTTGGTTAAAGCGCCAATATAAAATGCGTCAAGGTATCACACAGGTACACTTAACTGTTTAAAAAACCACTATTCAGTTATCCCACTTGTGGTTTTGGCGTGTTAATTTGCAAAAACTCTTGTACCCGTTGCAGATAAGTTGGTACATCTTCCAACATTGGGAAATGCGCTGTGTTGGGAATCATCACAAATTCCACTTTGTCACTCAGTGCCGCTGCTTGACGCCCCATTTCGGCTGGAATAATCTTGTCATACTCCCCTGCTACGAGTAGAGTTGGCACTGTCAGCTTGGCAAACTCTTGCGGCATTACTTCAGCTTGAGCCTTACTGACTGAAGTAAAAATTGTCCCTATAGCTGCATCGTAATCTGCTTCGAGAAAATCTTGTAAAAAAGCTTGCCGCTCAGAATGTGGTATGGAACTATATAAAAATCTAGCCATAAACATCCGGTCAACAAATGGAATTTTGCTTAACCATTTGGGACGGAATTTCACTACATAGCCACCAAATTTATGAAAAGCATTAAAGGATTTTTCATCGTACTCGAAAATGCCGCTACAAGTTAAAATTCCTCGTTCCACTCGTTGGGAATAGCGGTTAAAAAATAAAGTAGCAACAGAAGCACCCATTGAATGAGCATGAATATAAACACGCTGAATATGCAACCCATCTAACAAAGCTGCCAAATCATCAGCGTATTCCTCTAACTCATAGGTTAGCTCTTTAATTGCCTCTGATTCTTCCTGCGGGGAATCAGATTCAGCAACAGCTTCACTTGCTTTGGCTATGGTTGGCTTTCCAGCAGAACGACCAAATCCGCGCAAATCGTAGAGTAAACAATCAAATTGTTCTGATAAAACATCAGCAGTATTTTGCCAATACCTAGCCGAACCAGCCCAACCGTGCATGAAAACCATCACTGGTTTTACCAGAGAACCGGATGGTTTTTTCACCCATTCGTAGTAATGCTCAACGCCACGAACATTAATATAAGGCATTAGTCATTTGTCCTTTGTCAGTTGTCATTAGTCCCTGGTATATGGTTATTATTCCTTATTTTTTGACCAATGACTAATGACCAATGACTAATGACTATTAAGCAGATTCCGGCTTCGGTAATGAAGACGGATGTATTATCAGTTCAGCAGTCGATCGCTTCTCAACCATTTCCCTTGTAACTGTACAGCGTGTCACATCCTTACGGGATGGTAACTCATACATTACATCCAACATCAATTCTTCGACAATACCACGTAATGCTCTTGCACCAGTTTTACGGCGGTAAGCTTCTTGAGCGATCGCTCGCAAAGCATCTGCTTTAAAATCTAATTGGACATTATCCATCTTCAGCAGCTTTTGGTACTGCTTCACTAAGGCGCTGCGTGGTTGAGTAAGAATCGCCATCAACGCTTCTTCATCTAGCGGATCTACTACTGCTACCATTGGCATCCGCCCAATAAACTCTGGAATCAGGCCAAATTTTACTAAATCATCCGGTTCTAGATGGCGAAGAGTGTCTGCTGCTCGTTTCTCCTTCGATTGGCCTTCTCCCGGTTGCACAAAGCCGATTGCTTTTTTGCCAACTCTCTGATCTACAATCTTGTCTAAGCCTACGAAAGCACCACCACAGACGAACAAAATATTACTTGTATCAATCTGGATGCAGTCTTGATAAGGATGCTTGCGCCCTCCTTGAGGTGGTACATTAGCGATCGTTCCCTCTAACATTTTCAGCAAGGCTTGCTGCACGCCTTCGCCAGAAACATCACGGGTAATTGACGTGTTCTCGCTCTTACGAGCAATTTTGTCAATTTCGTCAATGTAAATAATTCCTCGTTGCGCTTCCTCTATATCCAAATCTGCCACCTGCAACAGTCGCAGCAAGATATTTTCCACATCTTCTCCCACATACCCTGCTTCCGTTAGCGTCGTCGCATCGGCGACAGCAAAAGGTACATCCAAGATTTTCGCTAGAGTTTGCGCTAAGAGAGTTTTACCGCAACCAGTCGGGCCAATTAACAAGATGTTGGACTTTTGCAGTTCTATGGCATCATCTGACCCAGGTTTGCCACTGGCCTTAGATTGAATGACTGCCAGCCGCTTGTAGTGATTGTAAACAGCGACTGACAGAACTTTCTTCGCTT
Source organism: Nostoc sp. JL34 (assembly GCF_017114945.1). GTDB lineage: Bacteria > Cyanobacteriota > Cyanobacteriia > Cyanobacteriales > Nostocaceae > Nostoc. Next base: position 133,354 of record NZ_JABXKQ010000044.1, on the reverse strand, counting down.
CGTCTTGACCAATGACGTGTTCGTCTAGATACTTTTTAATCTCTCTTGGCTTGGGTATTTGATTAAACGAAATACTAGCAGAATGAGTACGCCGTTTTTCAGGTGGCTCTGCTCTTGGTGCTGGTTGTGCTGCCGCACCATTAGTATCGAGTAACTCCTCGTCTAGTATTTCATTACACAAGTCAACGCATTCATCGCAGATGTAGACTCCCGGCCCTGCGATTAATTTACGCACCTGCTCTTGAGACTTGCCACAAAATGAACATTTTAAATGGGAGTCGTACTTAGACATACCAGCCTCTTATTTCAGAATGGTGACGTTTTCCCCTGCTACGGGAAGATTTTGCCTGGAAATGACCTGATCAATCAAACCGTAGTTTTTTGCCTCTTCAGCCGACATAAAAAAGTCGCGCTCAGTATCTGCTTCAAGTCTTTCTAAGGGTTGACCAGTATGGTGAGCCATTAACTGATTCAACTTAGCCTTAACGTAAAGAATTTCTCTGGCTTGAATTTCAATGTCAATGGCTTGACCTTGAGCGCCACCAAGTGGTTGGTGAATCATAATCCGGGAGTCGGGCAGAGACATTCGCTTACCGGCAGCTCCTGCTGTCAACAAAAATGCCCCCATGCTCGCGGCTAATCCAAAACAGATGGTAACAACATCAGGGCGAATTTGCTGTATTGTATCATAGATTGCCATCCCTGCGTAGACGGAGCCGCCAGGAGAATTAACATACAGTTGGATGTCTTTTTCTGAGTCTTCGGCGTCTAGGAATAACAACTGAGCCACAATTGAGTTGGCTACGGCATCGTCTATTGGCGTTCCTAAAAAGATAATCCGCTCTCGCAGCAGGCGGGAGTAGATGTCGAAAGCTCTTTCTCCCATACCAGATTGCTCTATCACCATCGGCACGATGTTGCTAGGGCTGCTCAACTGGGAGTTAATGTTTATTCGACTTAAGTTGCTGATTGGGGAATTTCCCGACTGCGATTCAAGCATACAAGCTTTCTTTGACGATTATTTAGGACAAATGTTTCAGCAGCGGATGCTGCCTTTTCAACGAATGGAATTTTTATAAGCTACGTGTTAACCATTATGCCTCATATAATTTCCTCTCGTGTAACACAGTATCAAGCTCAAGTGATAACAGGTGTCACTATTTGCCGAAAATTCATTAATTCTTTAATTATTTTGACTTCATCCCTGAGTTATAGGGCATTGGGCATGGGGCATGGGGCATTGGTTATTTTTCCCTTTACTTCCTCATCTCCCTTACCTTACCCATTTCACCAGTACTTTAACTCAGAACTGGTGAACTCATGGTTGTGGGATTTTTTATTATCCTTCTGTAACTTCTGTAGAAGTTTCGCTGTTTTCTTCCTCTGTCTGAAGTGCATCAGCATCAGATTCTGTGTCTTCCGTTTCTTCTGCGGGACTCAAAGAACCTTCGGGTACAAGTTCAACTGAGGAATGTTCTAAGAGCCAATCAATGATTTTTTCGGTTAACAGTTCGTTTTCCACGATTGACCGCAGTTTATCTTCATCAACGTCCTTTTCCTCCGGGTACTCTTGTAAAAGTTCTGTGACTCTGGCTGCGATTTCTTCTGGTGTTACCTCGATAGATTCGCGTTTGCCGATTTCCCGCAAGGATAAGGAACGTTTGATGCGTTCAATGGCCTCAGTACGCGATCGCTCCCGCAATTGAGGAATAATATCTTGAGTAAACAGCTTTCTCACATCCAATCCCTGCTGAGACAGCCGCATTGCTGTTTGCGTTAGCATTGCATCCACTTCTTGCTCAATCAAAGTTGCTGGTAAGTCAACTTCTACGTGCTTGAGCACTTCTGTTAACAAGGCTTCCTGTTTATTAGTTTTTGTTTTGTCATCCGCCTCTTTTTGATATCGCTCTACCAAAGAAGCGCGTAACTCCTCTAAGGTTTCAAAATCGCTGATTTCCTGGGCGAAATCGTCATTTATTTCTGGTAGTTCCTTTTCTTTGATTTCTTTGAGCGTCACAGTGAAATTTGCCGCTTTTCCAGCTAATTCTTCATTAGCATAAGGATCTGGGAACTGCGCCGCAATTTCTCTAGTTTCTTCCGGATTCATCCCTACTATTCCCGAAATAAAGCCTGGAATAAATTTATCTTCCTGCAACTCAACCTGAAAATCAGTTGCTTCGGCTCCGGGAATCGGTTCTAGTTCGGCTGTTTCATCCTCGCCCTCAACTCTGGCGAATGAACCTTTAAAATCGACTACGGCAATATCGCCGATTTGGGCTGCACGTCCTTCCACAGGAATCAATGTCGCCAATTCTTGACGTTCTTTATCCAGCGTGTTCTCCACTCGCTCTGGATCGAACTTAACTTCTTCGGCCTTGGCTTGCAAATCAGTGTACTGCACTAGATTCACTTCTGGTTCTACATCGACAGCAGCCGAAATCGTCAGGGGTTTTCCAGGTTCATAATTATTAATCAAATCCTCAAAAGAGGAGCGCAATTGCGGCTGACCAATTGCTGGAATGGCTTCTTGTTTGACTGCTTGCTCAATGCCATCTTGAATTAGTTCTTCCAGCGCCGCTGCCTTGATTCGAGTTGTACCCAGCCGTTGTAGTAATATCGGCCGAGGCACCTTGCCTTTACGAAACCCAGGAATATTGGCAGTACTCGCTAAGTTTTTAATGACCTGTTCGTAAGTTTGCTTGGTAATTTCCGGCGTAATCTCTATTTCCAGGCCAATTTGGCTGGCGGGAAGTTTTTCCTGCGTGACTTTCATGCTTCGTCTCTAGTTTTCTGGTATTTTATACTCCGAGTACACACAAGACGCAATAAAATAATTGTTTGCGTTTATGGCTTGGTGTCTCTTAGGGGCAATGGGAGTTTGCCAAAAGGTCTTGTGACATCCAAGGATGGATGTTTGTCCTGGGGCAAACATCCAGTTTACTGCCAATTATCAAGGACTTGACATTTTACCTTCATAACAATTTGGTTAATCGGGCAATGGGTATTGGGATTAGGGGAGAGCTGATAGTGAATAATCTGTACCCTATTCCCTTCTTCACTCCCCACTCACTCTAAAACTTAGGAATTAATTTTTCAGTGGGCTAACGCCGTGATATCCTGGTTCTCAAAGAGTGGTTAGTACCCCCAAATTAAAGTTATAGTATTGAGTCTAGCTATTATCTAGCTATTATTAAGTTGTGTGTGGTATGAGAGCGCATCTGTTACTTAACCGCATAGCTCAGTTTTGCGTTGTGCTAGCTTTATGCATTTAGATTCTAGTATATTCATCATCTTGGGAAGAAACTTTGCAGCTAATACATCTGTTTCTTTACAGGTAGTATGCCTGTTAAACGCCTAAGTGCAGATATCTACATTTTTCTGCTAAATGGTGGTTTATTGTATAATATATAGTTAAAAGATAGAAGAAACAATACATCACTATTGTTTTAAAATGCAACATCACTTAACTTACTAAACAACCAAAAAAATATGTATTAGATATATAAAGGATAGACTAAATTAGAGAAAATCTAACCCTATTAAAAATGTATTTCCAGACTGCGATCGCTATTTATATATAAGTAAATTGTCAATAATTCTAAAAAATCGCAAATAAATATCTTAAAGGAGGAAGGAAGTTTGTCGAAATCCTATCGTTTAGCTATTTTGGGAGCAACTGGTGCAGTCGGCACAGAGTTACTGGAATTATTAGAAAGTCGTAATTTTCCGGTTGCTGACTTGAAATTATTAGCATCAGAGCGGAGTGTCGGGCGATCACTACAATTTAAAGGGGAAAATATACCAATAGAGGCCGTGAGCGATCGCGCCTTTGAAAATGTCGATATAGTACTGGCTAGTGCAGGTGGTTCCACATCCAAAACTTGGGCAGCAGTTGCCGTTGAAAAAGGCGCAGTAGTAATTGACAATTCCAGTGCCTTTCGGATGAACCCAGAAGTTCCCTTAGTAGTGCCAGAGGTGAATCCCCAAGCCGCAGCACATCACCAAGGCATTATTGCTAACCCCAACTGTACAACGATTTTAATGGCTGTGGCAGTCTGGCCATTGCATAAAGTTAAACCAGTGCAACGCATTGTCGCTGCAACCTACCAATCTGCTAGTGGTGCGGGTGCCAGAGCGATGGCAGAAGTCAAAACCCAAACAAGCGCTATACTACAAGGACAGCCACCGATTGCCGAAATATTGCCTTACCCATTGGCATTTAATTTATTCCCGCATAACTCCCCATTAAACGATTTGGGTTATTGTGAGGAAGAAATGAAAATGGTCAACGAAACCCGAAAAATATTTGGTACGCAGCAAATCAGAATCACTGCGACCTGTATACGGGTTCCCGTACTCCGCGCTCACTCAGAAGCCATTAATTTAGAATTTGAGACTCCCTTTAGTGCGAAGGAAGCCAAAGAAATTTTAAATTCCTCCCCTGGAGTAAAATTGGTCGAAGATTGGGGAACTAATCATTTTCCGATGCCCATTGAAGCAACAGGTCAAGATGAAGTTCTAGTGGGAAGAATTCGTCAGGATATTTCTCATCCTTGTGGCTTGGAATTATGGTTGTGTGGCGACCAAATCCGCAAAGGCGCAGCATTAAATGCAGTACAAATCGCTGAATTGTTGGTAGAGAAAAATCTACTCAAACCATTAGCTATTAGTCATTAGTCATTGGTCATTGGGAAAGTGACAAAGAACAAATGACTAATGACAAAAATGACACTTGAAAGCAATTTGCAGATAGGTTATTACAATAGAAAACCACCAAGATACAAAAACATGGGTAATCAGGAGTGAAAAAGGGTGGGAGATTTTGGCAATGTTTTAACCGCTATGATTACGCCGTTTAAAGCAGATGGTAGTGTCAACTACGATGTAGCGGCAAAACTGGCGGCGCATCTAGCTAACAACGGTACAGATACATTGGTGATGTGCGGCACAACAGGAGAATCCCCAACACTAAGTTGGGATGAAGAATACCAGTTGTTTGTCGAGGTATTGCAGTCCGTGGCCGGAAAAGCCAAGGTAATCGCAGGTTGTGGATCAAATTCCACTAAAGAAGCGATCGCAGCCACCCAAAAAGCGTCTAAAATAGGAGTACATGGTTCCTTACAAGTTGTTCCTTATTACAACAAACCGCCACAGGCGGGATTGGAAGCGCATTTTAAGGCGATAGCACTAGCCTGTCCCGACCTACCATTGTTGTTATATAATGTCCCCGGTCGTACCGGACAAAACCTTCAGCCAGAAACAGTTGCCCGGTTAGCTGAAGTTAGCAATATTGTCGGGATTAAAGAATCCACTGGTAATATAGATCAGGCAAGCGAAATTCGTCGCTTGACACCAAAAGAATTCCACATCTATTCTGGTGATGATTACATGACTTTGCCCTTGTTAGCGATCGGGGCAAAGGGTGTGGTAAGTGTGGCTTCTCATCTGGTAGGAAACCAACTACAGCAGATGATCCAAGCTTTTAACGCGGGTAAAATTGAGGTAGCAAGCGACATTCATCTCCAACTCTTCCCGTTGTTTAAAGCTCTATTTCTCACTTCAAATCCCATTCCAGTGAAAAAAGCACTGAAACTTCAAGGTTGGGAGGTTGGTTCAACTCGTCCGCCGCTATGTGAAGCTGATTTAGAAGTCAGTCAAAAGTTAGAAGCGGTTCTAAAAGAACTTAGTTTAATCTAGCCACCAGCTAGTTAAGCGTTGGTAATCTACTCCTTACCAAAGATACATATAAACAATGATCATAATTGTTCATAAGTTGCAATTTAAAAACCTGTGCTAGGACTGATAGATATACTATGAATCCTTGAGTATACAGTCGATTTTATTGAATAAAAAATTGAAATCTTCAATTAAAACTTGATTGCTTTCAGACTGACTTAAGAGACAGATGATGTCTTAAATGCAAGTTCGTTAACTATCAACTTAATTAACCACAAGTAACAATCTAAGGAGAAAATGGCTAAAAACGAAGCTAATAATTCCGCCTTGAAAATTATTCCTTTGGGCGGTTTGCATGAAATTGGTAAAAATACCTGTCTTTTTGAGTATGACGATGAAATTATCTTGTTAGACGCAGGATTGGCTTTTCCCACAGAGGCGATGCATGGAGTCAATATTGTTCTGCCAGATACGACCTATCTACGGGAAAATCGCCACAAAATTAAAGGGATGATCGTTACTCATGGTCATGAAGACCATATTGGCGGGATTGCTTTTCATCTCAAGCAATTTGATATTCCGGTGATTTATGGGCCCAGACTAGCAATGGCAATGCTAGAAGGTAAATTGGAAGAAGCAGGAGTCCGCGATCGCACAGAAATTAGAACAGTTCTACCACGTGATGTGGTGCGGATTGGCAAAAACTTTTTAGTTGAATATATCCGCAACACCCACTCAATCGCTGATAGTTTCACTGTTGCTATTCATACTCCCCTGGGTGTAGTCATTCACACAGGGGATTTTAAAATTGACCATACCCCAGTGGATGGTGAAAAGTTTGACTTGCAACGCCTAGCAGAACATGGGGAAAAAGGTGTTCTTTGTTTACTGAGTGATTCCACTAACGCAGAAGTGCCAGGATTTACACCTTCGGAACGTTCAGTTTATCCCAATCTGGAGAGAGTATTTAGTCAAGCTCCAGGGCGATTATTTGTCACTACCTTTGCTTCTAGTGTCCATCGCATCAACATGATTTTGGATATCGCCAAGAAGCAGAACCGTGTAGTGACGGTTGTCGGGCGTTCGATGCTGAACTTGATTGCTCATGCCCGCAATTTAGGTTACATCAAATGTGAAGATAATTTGCTGCAACCATTGCACGCAGTCCGCAATCTACCCGATGAGAGAGTACTGGTTTTAACTACAGGTTCTCAGGGTGAATTGATGGCAGCAATGACCCGCATTGCTAACAAAGAACATCCTCACATTAAAATCCGCCAAGGAGATACGGTAGTATTCTCTGCTAACCCAATTCCCGGAAATACGATCGCAGTAGTCAACACCATTGATAAATTGATGATTCAAGGTGCGAAAGTGGTCTATGGGCGCGATAAAGGGATTCACGTCTCCGGTCACGGCTGTCAGGAAGAACAAAAGCTGATGATTGCCTTAACTCGACCCAAATTCTTTGTGCCATTCCACGGCGAACATCGGATGCTGGTGAAGCACGCAGAAACGGCTCAGAGTATGGGCATTCCTGCAGAAAACATGATCATTATTCAGAATGGTGATATTGTCGAACTGACTGAAGATGCTATTCGCGTCGCTGGTAAAGTACCATCTGGTATTGAATTGGTGGATACTACTAGTTCGGGCATGGTAAGTGCCAAAGTGCTGCAAGAACGGCAACGTATGGCTTCAGAAGGCATTATCACGATCGCAGCTGCCATTGATTGGAATGGTAAACTGTTGGCAAAACCAGAAATTCACCTACGGGGTGTAGTGACAAGTGTAGAGCGATCGCTGTTACAAACTTGGGTAAAACAACGCATTGAAGAAATCCTCACTGTGCGCTGGACAGAATTTGCTCCTGGTGGTGAAGCAGCAGATATAGACTGGGGTGGATTGCAAGGAACTTTAGAACGAGAATTGCAACGTTCCATCCGTCGGGAATTGCAATGTCAGCCATCTGTGACTTTATTGATGCAAATCCCTGATGAGCCACCTGTAAAAGTTGCCGATGGGAGAAGACGGCGGACTCGGACTGCTGCTCAGGTAGCATCATAGAGAATTTAAGGTAAAAATTTCATACAGATAGAAGTTTGAGCAGTGGTTTTCACCGCTCAAACTTCAATGAAAGCAAAGGCACAGAATTTTTCTGAACGTCTTTGCGCTTTCTTTTATCATGGGTATAGAAATTATCTATAGTTATTGGAGGCGATCTAACTTGTTAGGTTGCTCTCGCCTCAAGCAACTCCAACCAATATCTCCTCATTTTTCTCGGCTGCTGAAAGATACAAATCTCTCCACCGCTCAAAGTGGTCAAGATACCATCTTTCTCGACCTTCATCTCTTGCAAACAGTGTTTCAGGATCGATCTGTCGCAAAATGCCTGCTCCTTCACTGACTAGCTCACGGGATATAAGTCCCAATGACTCATCTGCTGACAACAGAGTTGGAGCAAGAGTTTGATCTCCGAACATGAGCTTTTCAACAATCTTATGGGCATTCGCAAACTTTCTTCTCGATAGCTCTTGCGACAATCGTTTCTCGATTTCAACAGATGATTTTTCTAGTGATGTTCTTCTATCTTCAATCCCTGGATAGGCTTGACGAGTAAGCCTTAACTCAGACCGGAATTGTGCGATTACCCGATCTGCTTCTAGTTCAGATCCAAAAGTCTCTTGGTGTGTTTCAATAACATCTTCAAGGATTTCATTAATCTCTTCAGGCTCAATCTCAAAAAAGCGGAAAATACCGCAGCCATAGGGGAAAAGAGAAACTACAAGGATGCTGAGTGCCTTTTGACTCTGAAGGCGTGCGTACAGCAGACTGTCAGGAGGAATTGCGCTGTAGAGTACAGAAACACCCATAAGCAAGCTCATCTGATGTTAACGCTTCAGACTATATCACTCTCAAATTGCCACCGCAAACCTAAGTTTTGTGAAATGCAATCGATGCTAATCGATCAAAAATCACTACTGCTAAGGCATTCAGCCAGCGATGAACAAGACACACTTATGTGAGAAAGTGGGAACACGGAAAGGAAAAATGCCTTCTAGGATATTACTGATGTTTTTACTTAGCAAAAATACTTTCCGAAAGACCTTATATTAAGTTCTGTAAATGTTACACTAAAACCTATCCAATGATGGATGTCTTTATTAAAATTTAAACTGTGTCAAGTTATGAACAAGATCGTAATATTACACTACCGATCCCCAGAAAATTGCGATTAACTTGACGTAGTAATAAATTAGGTTCTGACTTAAGTGGCTAATCAGGTATTACATTATATCGCAGTCAGAACGCGATTTTTCCGGGAAAGTTCGTTGCCACGTTGTATATATTCATCAAAAAGGTGAATAGCCTCAATAACACAGAGGGTTAACCATGAAGGTATTCGACAATACCACCAAAAAGATTTTTCTGGCTAGCTGGGTATCAATCAATCAAGCAGAGACTACTGACCATAAAGCAACCCAGCTAAACCATTCTCCTTCCAAGCCTTACTGGGATATTCTCCAACCCCTACGGCAGCGAGTAGAAAACATTCAAGTCCGCGATCGCCAACTAGCTCACCGTTTGTGTAAACTGATTCCATCTCAGTGCCCCTTTGAGCGTGATGTCAAATTATTTGGGAAGACCTTGTTTCACATCCCACCCATGTGCAAACTCAACCCCTTATATGAAGAAGTGGTTGGTTTACGTTTCCGAGCGTTGTGCTATCTAGCCGACGACTGTGGCGAAGATGTATCGCAGTACTGCTAATACTGAGATATGAACGCTGAGGAAAAAGTTAGGAGTCAGGAGTAAAAGGTCGGGGATCAATAATATAACTCCTAATTCCTAACTCCTAACCATTTTTTATTATTTTTTTACTATTTCTTTTGCCATTTTTGAATGGCATCCTGAGCATCTTCATAAGCGGCTGTTTCCTCTGGCACTAAAGCAGCGGTCGCAATTGCGGCATTTCGTTCTCCTTCGGTGGCGCGACGCTTGGCCAGGTCTAAAATTTTCTCACTCCATTTGTTGATCGATTTCTGGGCTGTATCGAAGCCTGGTTGCTCGGCTGGTACTTTCTTGGCAACTTCGATCGCCCGATTGTAGGTAGATGCCTGTTCAGACTTAATTAAGGCATTAGCTGCATCTAAAAGAGTTTTGTTACTCACATATTGCTTACCCTCTAACCGCCACAGGTTAATTGCTGCTTGTGCTTTGGCGTAGGGGGCTTCATATTTGGTAATTAGTCGAGCCGCAGCAATAGCGCTGGCATACTGTCTTTGTTTAGCACGACCCTCTGCTAAATCTAAAATCATCTGGCTCCAAATCTGAATATTCTCTTGAGCTTGTTCGTACAGTGGTTCACCCGATTGAATTTTTCGGGCTGTAGCGATCGCCATGCTCAAATCGCTCGCCTGAGTTTGTCTGAGCGACATTTTCGCCAGGTCTAATACTGCTTGATTCCGCTTTTTTGACTCGGAACTAGAGACTATTTGGGCGCTAGATTGATTTTTGAGTCTAACTGGTGGAGTGCGTAGGCGTAGCCCGTCGGAGACATCGCTTGGTAAATTCTTGATAACTTGGCGATCGCTAACAGTAGCATTGGGTGATGTCCTTGATATTTGCTTAATTCTAAAAGTTTCTTGATTACGCAGAAAAACTACGGCGATTAAACCTGCTACCAGCAAGCTGCCTCCGCCCCATAAGATAAACTGTTTCCAAAAAGGGATACTTGGCTGATTCGCAGGCAATCGCGAGACGTAGCCTTGGGAAGAATTGGGGATAAATCTTCCTCTGGTATTCACTCCCAAGGAAGTTTCCGGCATTGGCTGGGAAACTAAGCTGCCACCTGACTCCTGAACTTTTTGACCCTTCATCTGTTGCGAGGAGTTCACACTAGCTTCTCCCCATCTGCCCCGTTCTGCTGAAGTTCTAGAATAATCATCGAGGGGAGGAGCTGCAAGGGCAACGGCAAAGGATTCTTCAGGATAAATCATCGGTTCTGCTTGAAAGTCGCTTTCCACTGCCAATTTTGGCAAGATTACTTGCTGCCTTGATGGGATAATAGTGGCAGGGTTTTGGACAGGACGCCAGTGGTGGTGACATAATTTTGGCATGATCAGGCTTAAGTAGCTTTCTAAATCTGCCAAGTTGCTGCCATTCCCAGAACGTAAAGCTTCTAACAAAACTGCTGTGAAGAATCCGTGACCTAATTCGCTACTCTCATGGGAAAATTGCTCTGGTTGGCAAGAAAGAATTGTCGCGAGTTGTAGCTCTTGGGCTAGTTCTATTGTTTCTTCACCAACAGGAGCATCCGCTTGAGTGCCAAAGGCACGGTTGATATCAAGTAGTAGCAATACATTCAGATCGGCAAGTTGCAGACTTTGCATTAGCGATCGCAATTCTATGCCAGTCTCTTGCACGAGTTCGGGGTTTCCCTCTACTGGCATTAAGTAATCTTTGCCCTTGTAGTTGACTCCATAACCGCTAAAAAATAACCACAGATAGTCTTCTGGTTGCCAACTCGTCGCTGCTAAGTCCTCAAGTAGCAGCAAAATATTCTCCTTCGTCGGGTAAGTTGATCTACCCTCAATCGGCGGCGAAGTATCTGTCATTAACAGAGAGTGTTTGGGGACAAAACCTGCCTCTGTCACCAAAAAATCTTCTAGTGCCTCAGCATCCGCTTGGGCACAACTTAAAGGTTGAAATAACTGATATTGATTGATGCCAATCGCGATCGCCCAGTAATTTGCCATCCCGCTCTTTGTCAGTTATTGTTTGCTGGTCTTAAAATTGCGGTTGGCTTTGCCAAAAAAACAAAGCTAACCTATGTCTTATAGTCTAGGTGATTCAGATCGAATCTTAAGTTAGAATGTAATTTTTATTACGTTAGCTGGTCGGAAAATACCTTTTACCTAATTTCAATAACAGATCATCACTAAGGAGATAGAAGGTCATGAGCAAGATTTCTGCTCACCTACCATCATCGATCACTCCCTTTTCAGTTATTAGCCAAATTGCCAGAAGAATCCGGATAGTTCCTTTAGTAGTTTTGCTCATATCTACCGTTCCTACTTGGTTTTTAACGGAAGCGATCGCACCGCAGGTTGTGCGAGCTTACACCGCTAGAGTTGATCTAGCTATTGACCGCCTGCCGGAAGAAAACTATGAAACCGTTCTCAGGAGAGCGGAAGCGGCCGCTAGGGCAGCTGCTCAAAGGAGCTTCGATCAAGATATTTTGGTGACAGATGTTTCCATCATTGTGTCCGTACAAAATTATGGCGCGATCGCACCAGTTCTGACATTAGAAGTTAGTCGTCCAGAATGGCGATCGCGCCCTGATGCTCAAAATTGGGCCACTTACTTCAAAACTGCGCGATCGCTACTTTTCTTTGAAAATAGCTCTAATCCAGTTCCAGCAGCTAGCAGTGTGTCACCTCAAAAATGACGGGTTTAGCTTGACACGGAGAAAAGTCCAAGCCAAGGCTTGGACTTTTTTCAAGGGAGATGCAAAGAAGTCACTCTTGTAAGTCCTTCTGTCTCCACGTCTTTGCGTCAGTCTTAATCCAACTTACTTAATTCCTCACTCAACTGTTGTCCTTGGCGTCAGTGGATGGCCTAGAATAAGAAGGTTGTCAAGAATCGCGATATCTGCTGACATGGCTGTTCCTAAGAAGAAAACTTCCAAATCAAAACGAGATAAACGTCGAGCTACCTGGAGGCACAAAGCCGTCGTCGAAGCTCAGAAAGCCCTCTCTCTGGGCAAGTCGATTTTGACTGGACGTTCTACATTTGTATATCCAACTGCTGAAGAAGAGGAAGAAGAATCATAATTTCCCAGTCAGGAAAAGCATGAACAGCGCCGATAGATTTGATTGCCAAAGTCAACAATCAAACTTATTACCAATGGATAAACGCTTTTTCTTAGCTTTCCTGATTGCATTATGAATCATAGACACTCTACATAAGCTCATTAGATCGAAAAAAATTGGTAGTGAGTAATTGGGAACATCTATTACCCATTACCTATCATTCATAGGTAATGATCAAGTAATCATATAAAAAGTAAAACATCTGGTAGTGTTGGCAACTCAGCAAAAAAGCTTGTAAATACCTTGAGAAAACTTATTTTTCTCCAACTATGCTAGGAAAATTTTTTCAGAAACCAGGGAAAGAAGAGGGGGAACGTGTCCCTCCTGGTCAACACTTAGCTAAAGGTTTCCCCGTATTAACTTACGGTGCAACTCCCCAAGTTAGCACTGAGGAATGGGAGTTTCGAGTTTGGGGTTTAGTAAAACCCGCTACCTTTAGTTGGTCAGACTTTATGGCGCTACCTCAACACGAATTCACAGCGGACTTCCACTGTGTAACGCGCTGGTCTAAACTCGATGTCAAATGGACTGGCATTAAAGTTACAGATTTTATGGGTTTGATTGAGTTAGACCCCAAGGTAGCCCACATTATGGAACACTGCTATGGCGGCTACACTACCAATATTTCTGTAGAAGATTTTATGCGCGAAGAAAACTTCTTTGCCTTTAAAGTCTTTGGTGAAGACCTTTCAGCTGAACACGGTGGCCCGATGCGGCTAGTTGTTCCCCATCTCTACGCTTGGAAAAGTGCTAAATGGATTAATGGTTTAGAATTTTTAGCTGGAGAAGAACTTGGTTTTTGGGAGCGGAATGGTTACCATCGCCGTGGTGAACCTTGGGCTGAAGAGCGTTACAGCAACGCTTTTGGGTTTTAGATTTTGGATTGAAGGAAAAATTCAAAATTGGCAGGGTTAGGAGTTATAGATTTTTATTTCTCACTTATAACTCCCAACTCATAACTCCTAACTCATAACTTTTTTTAACCCAGAAGTTTCTTTATGAATGGCAATTTTCCCTGATATGGAGCGTATCGCCATTTTAAATCGAGCCAGAAGGAGTTTTGCAATACACTTTTTTTATGGGAAAAAGTGTCAAAACTAGCTTTGCCATGATAGTTGCCAATACCGCTATCTCCCACCCCACCAAATGGTAAAGACGAAACACCAACCTGCATCACTGTATCGTTAATACAGACTCCACCAGAGGAAGTTTCCTGCAAAACTCGCTTTTGCAGGTTTTTGTCTTGAGAAAATAAGTATAACGCCAAGGGTTTGGGTCTAGAGTTAATCAAAGCGATCGCTTCTGCAATATCAGTATATTCAATTACAGGTAGAATAGGGCCAAAAATCTCTTCTTGCATTACAGAATCATCTAAAGAGACATTATCAATCAGTGTTGGGGCGATATAACGCTCTGAAGGTTGATTTTCTCCACCGATGATAACTTCACCGTCTTTAAGAAAGTTAACCAACCTATCAAAGTGTTTTTCACTAATAATCCGGGCATAATCAGGACTGTTTACAGGATTCTCGCCATAAAATTCTTTTAAGGATTTTTCCAGCCCATCTATTAAATCTTTTTTGATTTTTTTATTAACTAAAAGATAATCGGGGGCGATACAAGTTTGTCCAGCATTAATAAATTTGCCCCAAGTTATTCGTCTGACAGTGTGTTCAACATTAATGTCAGTATCTACAATACAAGGACTTTTACCACCCAATTCTAAAGTCACTGGGGTGAGATATTTTGCCGCTGCTGCCATAATGATTTTGCCAACGGCTATGCCACCAGTAAAAAAGATATGGTCAAACTTTTCTGCAAGTAGTTTTTGACTTGCTTCCACGCCTCCTTCAACCACTGTAAGATAAGCAGGGTCAAAATGTTTGGCAATAATCTTAGCAATGACATCAGAAGTATGAGAAGCAATTTCTGAAGGTTTGATAATTGCACAATTACCGGCTGCGATCGCACCTATTAACGGTGAAATAATTAACTGAAATGGATAGTTCCAAGGCCCAATAATTAAGACAACCCCTAATGGTTCTGGATAAATTTTCGCTGAATATGAAAAAAAATCCCAGGAAACCGCTGCTTTCTTGGGCTTACTCCAGTTTTGAAGATGTTTTATAGTGTAATCAATATCCTTAATTACGCTGATTTCTGTAAGGTAAGTTTCTAATTCCGGTTTATGTAAATCCGCTTTTAAAGCCTCGACTATTGACTGTTCATGTTCAATGATTGCTTGCTTAAGATTTTTCAGTTTTTCAATGCGAAAAGTTACATCTTTAGTTTTGCCCGTTTGAAAAAACTCTCGCTGATTCTGGATAATATTGTCAATTTTAGATAATTCAGTGGTAATCATTATTGTGTCCTATAAAAAACTATTTAATGCTAATGCTATTATCTCAGCATATTTTATTCGTCAATTTTTAGCCTTTGATTTTCTAATTGGAATATTTACTTTAAATTCTTGGTAGATAGTAGTAAGGTTATAAATTATGAATTTTTAGGATAAAAACTATACAATTCATAATTTATAATTACTAATTTTCTCATACTTGGGTGGGTAGAAGAACAATAAATACACTACCTTTGCCCAACTCGGAATTAAGCAGAATTATGCCTTGATGTGCCTCGACAATTCGACGAGCAAGGTACAGTCCTAAGCCACTACCAGAAGTTTTGTGGCTGCCTTGGCGAAATCGTTCAAAGATGGTGGCTTGTTCTTCAGGGGGAATACCTGGGCCTGTATCTGCTATTTCAATTCTAATGTAGTCAACGGAATTGGATTTTTCAGATAACAGAGATTGATTACTTTTATCGAACTGGCGTTGAGAAGTAAGACGAATAGTCACAGAACCAGAGTCGGTAAATTTGATCGCATTGCCTATGAGGTTGGTAAATAGACGATGCAGTTCCAAGCGATCGCCCATGACTGTGTTTGATTCTTGGGTAAAATCCACACTTAGCGACAGTGCTTTGTCTTGAGCTAAGGGTGATAATTCTCCAGTTACCTCTTCTAGCAATTGGCTCAGATTAACTGGTTGAAATGCCAAACTTTTGCGACCTGCTTCAAAGCGATAAACTTCCAATAAGGTATTCACCATAGAAAGCAGGTTGATATTGCTACGGGCCATGATGGCGATTACTTCCTGCATTTGCGTTGATAATGTTCCCAACGCACCTTGCTGAAATAGCATCAACATGCGATCAGCGGCTACTAGGGGAGTACGTAAGTCGTGAGTGAGACGGGAGACAAAATCTTCTCGCTGGCGGGCAATTTCATCACGTTCATCCATACTATGCTTCAAACGTAGGAGTGATCGCACTCGTGCCAGCAATTCATCTACTGTTACAGGTTTGCGGATAAAATCATCAGCCCCCAAGTCTAATCCGTGGGCGACGTTGGGCGTATCGTGGGCAGTGATCAGCAATATGGGGATGTATTGCGTCAATTTCATCTCTCCACGAATGTGTTTAGTGACTTCGTAACCGTCCATACCTGGCATCATTAGATCCAGTAGAACCAAGTCACAAGGAGAAGCTTTCAATTCTGCCAAGGCTGAAATACCATTTTCTGCGGTGCTAACTGTGTAACCTTCTTCCTCCAAAATAGTTTTGATCAAAAACACGTTATCAGGAGAGTCATCGACAACTAGAATTTTGTCAGAGCGAGAAGATTGTGAAGTCATATAGATGCAGGGTATGGGGTAAAAGTAAATTTTTGATAAGGCTAGCTGTATTTGTAACAATTTGTCTAGCTATATGTGTTTGAATCGTTCTCTTTTGTTGGCTCAGGCAGAGACTTTAGAGATGTTTTGAGCAAAATCCAATCAAGATAGAGTATGAGAATCTGCATTTTCAGAAAGTGGTTGAGACATTGAAAGCTTTCATCCCTCAGCAGCCATGCCCAGATTTTTTTCAGCAATAGCACTAGGATAACTTCAATAGATTTCTTGAGAATCAGAGTAATTAATATTTCTAACATTGCGATCGCCTCAGTTGCTTGACTGAGTTCAATGTCGTAATTTTATTTTGTAGTTATTTATTTGACTTGTAGTGACTTAGATTGACTTGTCTTGACATCTGATGACTTGCCGTATTCTGCTTGAAACGCACGCTAAACTGAACTTGAAGCTGATTTTATAATAGGTATATGTTGTTACCAAAAGACTTCCTGACACAACTAGAGCAATACAGCGAATTGTCAAATAGAGAAAAGGCAGTTTTTGTGGAAATCTTTGGTAATAGCAAGAGCCGAGTTGAAGTTACACAAGCATTTCACATCTCTGAGAGCAATCTAAGTAGTTGCCTGACAGGGATTTACAAAAAGTTCAGTATTTGCGGCAGTGGGCCTGTGAAAGAAAGCCGCTTGCGGGAGTATCTACAAAAGCGATATTCCCAGCAGAAACCTTCTGGTAGATCAACTGCTAACGTTGCAGAGGATGATATTGAGGCTCTAGTTCAAGAAATCCGCGAACAGGTTAAACCCAACATTAAAGAAAAGTGTGGAACGATGCGTGTGCTGGATATGGATCAGCCTATTGAGTTAACTGGAGAGCGAGGCATCTATACTAACGTCAACATTCTGGAGAAAACTACAAAACGCAGGCGAATGAAAATTGGGCAACTGCTGCAAAAGTTTGATCGGGAGGACTTTGATCATTTTGGACTTCACAAACCCAGTGAGAAGCGAGTACCAGGTCTGCAAGCAGTGCAGCATCATAATAAACTAATGGTTTTAGGTAAACCGGGCGCAGGAAAGACTACATTTTTGAAGTATTTAGCGATGCACTGCATCGAAGGGCAGTTTTTGACAAACCGAGTTCCCGTATTTATCATCCTCAAGGACTTCGCACAAGACCCTAAACAACTAGATATTCTCCAGTACATTACTCAACAATTACTTATCTGTGGTATCCACGATAGCAGCGTGAAAACTGAGCACCTGTTGAGACAGGGTAAAGTTTTGGTTTTACTGGATGGTCTGGATGAAGTTAGAGAAGAAGATACAAAGCGTATTTTATGGCAAACTCGGAATATTTCCGAACAGTTCCACACCAATCAATTTGTTATAACCTGTCGGATAGCTGCCCAAAAATACACTTTTGAACAGTTTACTGAAGTGGAAGTAGCAGATTTTGACGAAGAACAGATTGCCATTTTTGCTCACAACTGGTTCCGCTTAATCTGCCAAGTGAAAGCTGAAATATTTATTGAAAAACTACAAGCAAACAAACGAATTTTTGAACTGGCAACTAATCCACTATTGCTAACCTTGCTGTGTCTGGTATTTGAGGAAAACGAAGATTTTCCAGCAAACCGTTCAGAACTTTATAAAGAAGGGTTGGATATATTACTTAAGAAATGGGACGCTAAACGGAACATTGAGCGCAATCAAGTTTATAAAAATTTATCTTTGTACTGTAAAGAAGATTTACTAAGTGAAATTGCTTTTACTACCTTTGAGCAGAAAGACTATTTTTTTAAACAAAAAACTGTAGAGGCATATATCGCCAAGTTTATCAGTAATTTACAGGATGCTAATTTAGAACCAGAGGTTTTGCAAGTTGATAGCGAAGACGTTTTGAAATCTATTGAAGCCCAGCATGGGTTACTGGTGGAAAGAGCAAAAGGAATTTATTCTTTTTCGCATCTGACTTTTCAAGAGTATTTTTGTGCTAGAAAAATTGTAGCTACTTTAGCATATAAAAATTTAGTGCATCACATCAATGAAAAACGCTGGCAGGAGGTATTTTTACTTACAGTTGGAGTTATGGAAAACCCAGATAATTTAGTATTATTAATGAAGCGGAAAATTGATAATTTAGCTGCTTCAGATGAAAAATTACAGCATTTTTTAGAATGGCTTGATTGTAAATCTAGTTCATTTGAATCTTTTTACAAGCCAGCAGCTATCAGAGCATTATATTTTAAAATGACTTTAGATAGTGAACAAAATAAATTAGATAATACTCTTGAAGGGGATTCAGGAAATACTTTATATGATTTAGATAATCCTCTTGGATGGGATTCAGAAGATACTTTAGATGATATAGAGGTAGATTGGTTACTCAATGAGGTTCTCACAAATAGTCTTGTTCTTAGTGATGACCTAGCTAATGCTTTTTCTCAACGTCTTGATGCTACTGATATTCATGATGAAACTATTGATAAATCATCCCGTGTACAAGCATTTCTTGATCGGGATTATGCTTGGTGTAAGCTAGCTGATATTGACGATTTTCTTGGGAATGCTATTGGTTTAGCTTCTTCTTTTCAATCAGAATTTAGGACTGCATTGCAGTTGCTACGAGATAAACTCAATCAGGCAATACCAGAATGGGAATACCTATTTGAAAAATTAGAAGGATTTGGAGAATGGTGGCAGGAAAATAGCCAAGCCTGGACTGAGCAGTTAATAGCTTTGATGATTGAACATCGTAATATTGGTCATAACTGGCAGTTCAGTTATAGACAAGCTAAACTACTAAAGCAGTATTATAATAGTAACAAACTCCTGGTAAACTGCTTAGACAGCGATTGTAATATTAGTGAGAAAATTAGACAAGAAATTGAGCATAACTTGCTATTACCAATCAGTAAATTAGAAACGTAAAATAACAAAGAGATTTCCTAATTTTGCATTTTAAACCTTTATCTACGTCTTTAGAAGTTTCGATAATCATTTCTTGGTAAATTCTGACTTCAGTAGATTGAGCTGTGATGAATTAAAACAAAAAGTACCTCTGTGCCATTGGTAAAACTGTTGCAGGTTCACAAATCAGCAACTCTCCATCAGCCCTAACTTGGTATGTTTCTGGATCTACTTCTATGTGGGGTAGTGCATCATTCAGCTTCATATCCCGCTTACTCAATTGGCGTGTCCCCGAAACTGCAACTACTGCCTTTTGTAAACCTAACTGGCTGGGAATTTCTTTCTCTAAAGCTGCTTGGGAAACAAAAGTTAATGATGTAGTATGACGCGCCCCTGCAAAACTACCAAACATCGATCGCATATACACTGGTTGCGGTGTGGGAATGCTGGCGTTAGCATCGCCCATTTGCGCCCATGCAATCATTCCGCCTTTAATCACTATCTCTGGTTTCACGCCAAAAAATGCAGGACGCCACAAACATAAATCTGCTAATTTTCCCTCTTCCACTGAACCCACATATTCAGCAATTCCGTGAGCGATCGCAGGGTTAATTGTATACTTAGCAACATATCTTTTTGCACGAAAATTATCTGCTTTTCGCTCAGTTTCTTGTGGGTTAAGAGTTCCTCGTTGCACCTTCATTTTGTGAGATGTCTGCCACGTGCGAATTATCACTTCGCCTACCCTTCCCATTGCTTGGGAATCGGAAGAAATCATGCTAAATGCGCCTAAGTCGTGCAAAATGTCTTCGGCGGCAATGGTTTCTCGGCGGATGCGAGACTCGGCAAAAGCAACATCTTCAGCGATCGCTGGATCGAGGTGATGACATACCATCAACATATCCAGATGTTCGTCTAAGGTGTTGAGGGTGTAAGGACGTGTGGGATTGGTGGAAGATGGCAGAACATTGGCTTGGCTGCAAACTTTGATGATATCTGGTGCGTGTCCGCCGCCTGCGCCTTCAGTGTGGTAGGTATGGATGGTACGATTTTTAAAAGCAGCGATCGTATCTTCGACAAATCCGGCTTCGTTCAGGGTATCAGTATGAATTGCTACTTGCACATCATATTCATCGGCAACACTGAGACAAGTATCAATTGCTGCGGGTGTGGTTCCCCAGTCTTCATGTAGTTTTAACCCCATTGCACCGGCGGCTACTTGTTCTATAAGTCCTTGGGGTTGACTGGCGTTACCTTTACCCAAAAATCCTAAGTTGACGGGAAAAGCATCAGCAGCTTGCAGCATTCTGTAAATATTCCAAGGGCCGGGGGTGCAGGTAGTGGCATTTGTACCCGTAGCTGGGCCTGTACCGCCGCCGATCATGGTAGTAATACCAGAAGCGATCGCCACTTCAATCTGCTGAGGACAAATAAAATGAATATGGGCATCGATACCACCAGCAGTGAGAATCATTCCTTCACCAGCTAAGGCTTCGGTTCCGGGGCCAATAATAATATCTACATTATTTTGAATATAAGGATTTCCGGCTTTACCAATTTTGAAAATCTTGCCATCTTTAATGCCAATATCTGCTTTGACAATTCCCCACCAATCGAGAATTAAGGCATTAGTAATTACTAAATCTACAGCACCATCGGCGTTAGAAATGGGGGATTGTCCCATCCCGTCTCGGATGACTTTACCACCGCCAAATTTCACTTCATCGCCGTAAGTGGTGAAATCTTGTTCAACTTCAATAAATAATTCTGTATCTGCAAGTCGGATGCGATCGCCTACTGTTGGGCCGTAGGTTTCGGCATAGGCGCGGCGATCCATTCTGTAAGGCATAATGCTACTCCTGACGATGGTGTTGATTTTAATATTTTTCAGCAATATTTGGGTTTATGCTATAAATGAGCGTTCTTGAAGGCGTAGACAGAATGACCTTAGCAGACCTAATTCCTATGGCTAGAAAGCTTTCTCCATCAGAAAAGCTCAAGCTAATTCGCATCCTTGCCGAAGATTTAGATACAGTCGAGGATATTTCTCCATTGGAACCCTTCAAAACCTACGATTTACCTACTCCTTATAATAGCTTTGGGGCTGGTACAGTCATGATGGAAGCACTCAAATCACAGGATTCCATTCATTAACCTGTATGCGGTTTAATTATTCGACTACAAATTTCACTCAAAACGAATTTGATAGTTTACCCAGAATTCCCCTAGTTTTAAGTCGAGAAAATCACAGCATAGAAGCAAATGCTTTAGTTGATAGCGGTGCTACTGTCAATGTTATGCTTTATGAACTAGGACTTCAGTTGGGTGGGATTTGGGATGAGCGTAAAGCTATTATTCAATTGGCAGGAAATCTCCGCAATCAACCTGCCATACCATTTTTCGCAAGGGCTGAAATTAGCAATTTTACTTCTGTGCAGTTAGTATTTGCATAGGTAAGCAGTCTTAACGCTCCTTTAATTCTTGGACAAACTAATTTTTTTTTGGAATTCGATGTTTGTTTTTATCGTTCCAAATTGGAGTTTGAAATTAAACCTATTCAATAAGCTTTTTTAAACGCAGAGGGAAGCGCAGAGGTACGCGGAGGTTTTTAGAGGTTTCCGTTGATTTTGGCGTTGAAGCCGTAGACTTGGCGAGTACCAACTAGGGGGATTAGAGTTATTTCTTTTTCGTCGCCTGGTTCAAAGCGGACTGCGGTTCCTGCGGGGATATCGAGACGCATTCCTCGCGCTTGTTCTCTGTCAAAGTTTAAGGCGGTGTTAACTTCATAAAAGTGATAGTGGGAACCGACTTGTATGGGGCGATCGCCTGTATTTGACACTTGTAATTTTATCGTTGGACGACCAACATTTAGTTCAATTTCACCTGCTGGTGTGATAATTTCGCCAGGAATCATAATAAATTAAAAATTAAAAAATTAACGAATGGGATTATGTACTGTCACTAATTTTGTACCATCAGGAAAAGTTGCTTCTACCTGCACTTCATCCACCATTTCTGGTATCCCTTCCATAACATCATCCCGCGTCAATAGAGTTGTACCATAACTCATTAATTCAGCTACAGTTTGCCCGTCTCTCGCACCTTCTAAAATAGCAGCAGAAATATACGCGATCGCTTCGGGATAATTCAGCTTTAAACCCCTTCCTTTACGTCTTTCTGCTAATAAAGCAGCAGTAAAAATTAATAGCTTATCTTTTTCCTGCGGCGTAAGTTGCATTCTTATCTCCTCTGTGTTCTCTGCGCCTCTGCGGTTAGTTTAAACCTGCCACACTCTTGGTATACAATTACCACGATTCAAAAAAGAAACTCGCAGCAACTGCCAAACATCAATAAACCAGTTTCTCACCTCAGACGTAGAAGCACCGCGATATCGACACAATAATCCATGTTGCAATCGGCTAACACCCGCTTCTCCTTGCCCATCCCATAAATTTCGCGTTTTTTCGACAATTTCTGCTGAAACTGCACCACCAACCCAAACTAAACTACCTAATATTGGTTTTCCAGCCAAGCCGTGGGGACTGTGAAAAATTTCTTCGCTACCCCGTAACCATTGCTGATCAATCCATAGAGGAATACCTTCTCGCCAAATTTCTGTGTGCGATCGCCATTCTCCCTGTAAGAATTTTTCTCCTCTAGCACTGCGACCAAATCGGGTAATTTCCCAGCCTAAAAAGCTAGCCCCGGTTGCTAATTCTACCCGTAAATCTTGCCGATAAATCGCGTCGTTAAATAAAATTGTCTCTTGCGGCAACCACTCTAAGCAAGCACCAGCATCAACTTGCATTTGGATGGTTTGTCTAGCTTGTAAGCCATTGCTGCGGTATATCTTGCTTGCAGCAGCTGTAGTGATTAAGGCTTGGGTTTGGGGTTGGAGATGGATGTTAGAGGATAAGTGATCGCCTCCTACCATTCCCCCAGCTGTATGTAAAATTACGCTATGACAAACTTTTTCCCCTTCTGGATAGAATGGGCGTTGTACCTTCAAGGGCGCTTGTTGGTGATTATAAATTAATTGAGTTTTACCTTGGCGATCGGCATAAACTAAATTAAGTTTGCCATGCCAACCTTCTGCTATTTGCGGATTGCAGGTCATTTATAAATTCAAGATTAAAGTTCACATACCTTATATTTATTTAATATATTCTCTGCTACTTTCCCTGCCATTTCTCATGATTTTTTCGCCAATATTACATAATCATCTAATGTATAGTGTAAGTGATGCTTCTGACCAAAATACTGTTGGAGTATTGGACTCATATACAGTTGTTTTGCTAATTTTTCTCGAGCAAACTTACCAAATTCAACACCAGACAAAGGTATTCTTGAATCTGTTGAGGTTAGATATTTATACCAAACCAACTCTAAACCCAATTCTGTCATAAATTTTAGCACTACATTTTTTTCCTCTTCTTGATTTTCAACTTGGTGAACATCGGAAATTTTAAATAATTTTTTATCTTGCACAATCAGCAGAACATAACCTGAATTTTTTAAGCTAGTGGTAAATATTTGCTTGTAAGTATTATTAGCTTCAACCCTTTTGCCTGGATCTGCAAAGAAGCAGTGGGAAATTACGATAAAGTCGAAAAAGTCTTTGGGTAGATTATTCGATTGAGTTTTCCAATTAAAAATATCAGTAGTAACAAAGCGGAAATAAGCATTAACCGTGGTTAAGCGCGACTCTATATATCGTCGCCAAAACTGAAGCCCACGAAACTGGAAAGCATCTTGTTTTTCTAAAGAGTAGTAGGATATATGCATTTGTGGGATATGAAAAAAACCGCTACTACTTTGGAGAAATAAAGCTAAACCATAAGCAACTGTTCCTGGCCCTGCTGCAATATCAAGGATATTAACCTTACTTGGTAGTAAAGCATCCTGGTAAATGAGAAACCAAGCTAAATATATGCAATATACATTGTCTAAAAAATACTTTATAAAGTAGACATGAGGAGTTAGACTAAAATGGTAGTCTGGGTCTTGTCCAATTTTTAAGTTATTAATATCCTCAAGAGCGTCTTCTAGCTTAATAAATAATTGTTTTTCAGGAATTTTACTAAATTCTTCTTTGAGATATTCAACTAGTTTTGATTCAAAATCATCAAATATCCGTTCATCAATACTAGTAAATTGCAATTTATATTCATCGTGCTGTATTAAATTAAAAGCTTTATAGATATATTTAACAAACTCCTCATCCAGCATTAATATCAGATTATCTTTTTGCTGCGATACTTCTGTTAGTTGTTTACTTAAAGTTTCTGTTTGTCGTTTATATTCTTGGGAATAACGTTCAAGTTGAAGTTTATCCCTAAATAGTTTTTCTAACCATGAGAATCTTGCACCTGACTTTTGAATCTCTTGCAATAATTGGGTTGCACGTCGGATATCCCCGCGTTTTAAAGATAATTTTAACTGCTGACTTCGCCACCAATTTTTGATAGGATTATTCATAACCAAATCCCTCTTTACCTTCCATAATTTCTACACCTGGAAGCCGAGAAACTAACTTTTCCTTAAATTTAATATAGTTTAATTTCTCATCCTCATACCACCAAGAGTATTTTTGCTTAATTTCTTCAGCTTCTTGGCGAGTTGATGCTATAAGAGAACGACTATGGCTAGCATGAAAAGCTTGAATTACAATCCTATCGGCGATGGCTAGTTTGTCAATAAAAGCAGCTTCATCAGTTGCTAAAGTAGGAAGTAGAGGGGTAATAGTGATAGAAATTTTAGGAAGAAAACCTTTGAAGTAATCAATACTTTGTTTTATTTTAGTGATAGCATTTAGTCTAGCTTTAATACTGGGCGATCGCGGTTCAAAATCCTTTCTCACTAATTCGCTCCCAGTGGGAATGCTCATATTAATTCGCAATCGCTTAAATCGTTGTAAATAATCAATATCTCTAACAATAATTGGGCTACGAGTTTGAATCACCAAGGTTGGAGTTGGATAACCGTCAATCCCCATATCTAGCATTACCTCCAACAAGCGACGAGTCAATTGATGTTTAGACTCAAGTGGTTGATAAGGATCGGTAACGCTACTCATGTATATACTAGGAGGAGTCTGGGGATTTTTTACATACCATTTTTTTAATTCTTTCGCTAAAATATCAGCAGAATTTTCCTTAAAAATTACCCATTTACCCCAATCTTGGCGCATTTGAGCATTAGGAGTAAATGCAGCAGCATAGCAATAACTACAACCGTATTGACATCCCCTGTAAGGATTTAGAGTAAAATCATAATTACCAATAAAACCAGTAGCTTTTGTTAAGAGTGATTTAGCACTTTGGGCATAAACATTGACATCGCCAAATTTTTCTCGGACTAATTTGGTAGGAATGCATTCGCAATAACCTTCATATTTTGGTTGTGCCATGTGAATCCTGATATTTATTGAGAGTGAATTAACGCACTCTACTTTTTATGATTCCCATTTTGATTTTTAAATTACTTCCCCAAGGTGTACGCTAGTGCGATAGCTCATATAGACAAAACCACTCTCATCACGAAAGCGCTGATATAATTCTTCAAAATTATCAATAAGCTGTTCGTATGCCAAGCCTTCACGCGGTAGGTAAGAAACACTCATTGATCGTCCAATAAGTCCTGTTAAATCTAACTGTTGTCTATAAGTAAAATTATATTCACGGATGTCAATAAAATAGGGAGTTACTAATAGTGGATCTACGGACTGCATTCTAGATTCTGCTGGATGATTATTAGATGCTTCGCGGACTATGCGGCTATATTCTGTAGTGAATGCATCTTCTCGATCGCGGTTATTCCACACCACAGCCAAGCGTCCTGATGGTTTTAAAATGCGCTGAAATTCCAATAAAGTTGGTTCGGGATTGAACCAGTGGAAAGCTTGAAAACAGGTAACTAAATCAACTGAATTATCAGGTAGTTGAGTAAATTCTGCTATTCCATCACGAAACTCTATCAAAGGATGTGGTTTAGCAGCTTCTCGCATCGCCGCGTTTGGTTCTATGCCTATGACATTAACCCCCCGTTCAGCTAACAATTTTGAAGCAATTCCTGTACCTGCACCAATATCTGCTGCTACGAGTTGTGAATTTTCACCTAATCCTTCCAAGATAATATTAATTGCATCTGCGGGATAACTTGGTCGATATTTTACATAATCCTCTGCTCTTTCAGAAAATCGGTTGAGTGGGTTTAGGGTATGTAAGGGCGTTGTTTCAGGATTAATTTGGCTCATGGGTTTTTATGTAAAAGTAAAAATGAACCTGTTAGTTGGGAATATTTTCAGGGAAACATAGAGATGTAGCCTATGAAATGCGTCAATCTACCAGAAATTATGACAGCTAAAGTGATAAGCATTTGCAACCTCAAGGGTGGAGTTGGCAAAACTACCATCGTGATGGCATTAGCGGAATATTTAGCCGGCGATACCATGTACAAAAAGCGTGTACTTGCTATTGACCTCGATCCTCAAAGTAATTTGACTAGTGCTTTAATGTCAGAAGAGGTTTGGGAAAAGGAATTTAACAATAGAGGATTGACATTGCCTTTCTTATTTAAAAATCCTGAATATTTTTTAGACAGTGCGAAAAATGAGAAGTTTATAGCTAAAGAAAACATTTCAAATATGAGAAATAGAAATTCTTTTTCTCACCTACATCTGATACCCAGCAGTCCAAGGTTATTTGAATTCCAGGAAGATTTACCAGCAGGCTATTATTCTTTAAACTTAAAACCTGTTGAGCTTCTTCGTACAATCCTCAAACCATTATTGAATAATTATGACTATATTTTAATAGACTGCGCCCCCAATATTAACACAATAGTTAAAAGTGCATTTCTAGCTAGCCATGCTTGTATAATCCCTTGTGTCCCAAATCGAATGTCCATTCATGGATTAGATTTATTACTTGAACACATAGAAAAGTTTAATAGAGATTATGTACATAACTTAAAAGCAGTTGGGACATTAATTTCTCGTTATAACCGAACTATAGCCCAAAGTGAAAATCTAAACTCTATTATTGTTAACCCTTTCTATCCACCAGTTTTTGAAACCAAAATTTTAGAAAGAGCAAAAATTGCCGAAGGGTTAGAACTGAATAATTATTTGACATATAAACAAAAATATGATGATTCTCATGAATCTATGGTGAAATTAACTAAAGAATTTATACAGAGAGTAGGTAGATAATGGAAGCATCACAAATTGCAGATTTATTAAGAGCGATCGCAGAAGTTGTAGAATCTGATCCCAAACTTGCCAAGGCTGTAGAAAAATGTTTAATTAACAGTTTAAACGCTGACAAAAGTAAAAACTTGTCCGAAGCAACACCAAAACAATCAGATACTAGTAAAACTCTCGAAAATGGCGATCTTATCCTAACTGAATGTCGGCAAATTTTACGCGAACAGGGTGAAGAACAACTGAGGCTTTACTTAACTGAGCTAAGAGAACAGGTTAGAGAATTATTGAAACACGGTCAACTTGACCCGAAACGCTCTATGCGCCGCCGGAAGGATTTGAATATTATTATTGAGCATATTATTCAAAAATTGCAAGCTCAAGATAAAAGCGGTAAACTACTTGCAGCCTCAATCTCTAAAATATGATGCAGCTTTATTAATTCCTCTATTGCTGTTCTAACCAAACTACCAAATCAGCAATT
Source organism: Nostoc sp. JL34 (assembly GCF_017114945.1). Classification (GTDB taxonomy): domain Bacteria; phylum Cyanobacteriota; class Cyanobacteriia; order Cyanobacteriales; family Nostocaceae; genus Nostoc. Next base: position 105,518 of record NZ_JABXKQ010000044.1, on the reverse strand, counting down.
TCGGAAAAATCAAGCAGTTCCTCTCCCAAATTTTCTAACTGTTCAGCAGATAAATTCCGAACCTGCTCAACTAATGATCCATCAAGATCGCCAAAGCGCCGTTTAAGCTGACGACTTATCAATTTAAAGGCTTTTTTCTGAACGATATCTTGATAAATTACAGACTCTTTCATAATATCCTCCCACAAAAATTGACTTAACCAAATCCTTATCAAACCGCAAACCTGCCAGAATTTCTACACAACCCGCATATTTTGTCGCTCCTCCCTATCTGAAAGCGGCTTGTTCAACGACTTATGCTAGTAACATTTGCGGCGATTCACTTTGCATCTGCTAAAGGTAATAGCGTCGGATTAACTAAAAATAGTGTTAAATGTTGCTACCAGACACGAAGCACGCTAAGGAAATTATTTGAGTTTATAAAAATTAAAAAAGCGGCAAATTTTTGAGAAAAGTAGCTGCTTTTACAAATAAAAAATAGTAATAAATCAGTTATTTTAATGTATAAAAATTGCACAAAAATAAGGTATTAATATCCAATAATCTTGCCCAATGTTGGATAGATATGTCTAACAATCGTATTCTTCTTTCCACTTCGGGATGTATATAGGGGCTTATTGACAATTGCTGTCTAAACTTACTTGTAATAGATGTTAATTCACAAGCATCAGCAGATATTAAAAAAACAAGCTGATCTTTTATATATGAACTTAGGCTTTTATCATTATCAACTGCATCACTACAATCTTCTAGTCTTTGAGCAATATTTTTCCTAGCATAACTTGCTTGTGTTTCTAAGATGTAATTCATGGTGAATGTCATTAAATATTTATATTATAACTGTTATTTTTATACTGTTCATTCCTTAGCAGAATATTTGTACTACTATTTTTGCGCCCTTTATATCCTAGTTTCCGGCAACAGCTTCATCAAAGACAGTTCAAACAAAAAAACAGCCACCTCCATAAAGGAAGCAGCTGTTCTCACAAATTATGTAACTACAAAGTATTAGTAATCGAAGTCACCGCCGCCAGCACCAGCGCCAGCAGGAGCGCCATCTTTAGGCTCAGGCTTGTCAACTATAATACATTCGGTTGTCAACACCATACCAGCGATAGAAGCAGCGTTTTGCAGAGCAGAACGAGTCACTTTCGCAGGGTCAACAATACCAGCCGCTAACAAATCGACGAATTCGTTTGTTGCAGCATTGTAGCCAACGTTGAATTCTTTCTCTTTCACGCGTTCAGCAATCACAGCACCATTCTGACCGGCGTTTTCAGCAATCCGCTTCAGAGGTGCAGGTAAGGCACGAACGACAATCAACGCACCAATCAACTCTTCATCCTTAAGATTGCTCTTCGCCCAAACTTCCAATTCAGGAGCAAGGTGAGCCAGAGTTGTACCACCACCAGGAACGATACCTTCTTCCACAGCAGCTTTGGTAGCGTTGATAGCGTCTTCTAGGCGCAACTTCTTGTCTTTCATTTCGGTTTCGGTTGCTGCACCAACTTTCACTACAGCAACACCACCAGAGAGTTTAGCAAGACGCTCTTGTAATTTCTCTTTGTCGTAAGAAGATTCGGTTTCATCGATTTGACGACGAATCTGTTCTACACGAGCCTTAACAGCAGCTTCGTTACCTTCGGCAACAATTGTGGTGCTGTCCTTGGTGATGGTGATCCGGCGAGCTTTACCCAGGCTATCTAGCTTGGTGTTATCTAGCTTCAAACCAGCATCTTCGGTAATTAGTTGACCACCAGTTAAAACAGCGATGTCTTCTAGTAGTGCTTTGCGGCGATCGCCAAAGCCAGGAGCCTTAACAGCAGCCACGTTGAGTACACCGCGTAAACGGTTTACTACCAAGGTTGCCAAAGCTTCTTTTTCAATATCTTCGGCGATAATCACCAAAGGACGACCAGCACGAGCTACTTGCTCTAATACTGGTACGAGGTCTTGTACCAAAGCGATTTTCTTATCGGTCAGCAGTATGAAAGGCTCATCAAAAACCGCTTCCATCCGCTCAGGGTCAGTAGCGAAATAAGGAGAGATGTAGCCTTTGTCAAAGCGCATCCCTTCAGTGATTTCCAACTCGGTGAACATAGATTTCCCTTCTTCTAGGGAAATTACGCCTTCCTTACCCACCTTGTCCATTGCTTGGGCAATCATCTGACCAACTTCTTCGTCATTACCAGCCGAGATCGCACCAACTTGGGCAATGGCTTTGGAATCTTCCACTGGACGGGCGTGTTCTTTGATTTTGTCTACCAAAAAGGCAGTAGCTTTATCAATACCACGCTTCAGGGAAATTGCGTTAGCACCAGCTGCAACGTTCCGCAAGCCTTCTTTGACGATCGCATGAGCTAAAACGGTAGCAGTTGTGGTGCCATCGCCCGCAGCATCATTGGTCTTAGAAGCAGCTTGACGAATCAAAGCTACACCAGTGTTTTCAATATGGTCTTCTAATTCGATTTCTTTAGCGATCGTTACACCGTCATTGACGATTTGCGGTGCGCCAAATTTCTTTTCTAGAACTACGTTACGACCTTTGGGGCCAAGGGTAACAGCTACAGCCTCAGCCAGGATGTCAATGCCTCGTTCCAAGGCGCGACGGGCGTTTTCGTTGTAGATAATGCGCTTTGCCATAGGTGTCTAAATTCCGGGAGTAAGTCAATTTTTTTCTTGAATTGGGTATTGGGTAGTGGGCATCGGGCATTGTCTTTGACGTTCCCTATTGCTTATTCCCCACTCCCCACTAGATAACAACTGCTAAAATATCTTTTTCAGAAAGCAGTACATATTCTTCAGTGCCGAGCTTGATGTCAGTACCAGCGTACTTAGAGTACAGCACCTTATCGCCGACTTTAATTTCCAATTCCTGACGGTTTCCATCGTCATTACGCTTGCCAGGACCAAGGGCGACTACTTCCCCTACTTGGGGCTTTTCCTTGGCGGTATCGGGCAAATACAGACCACCTGCGGTCTTTTCCTCAGAGGCGCTCACTTTTACGAAAACGCGATCGCCTAAAGGTTTAACTGTAGAAACGCTTAGAGATAAAGCTGCCATAATTATTTTCTCCAGTTTAGCACTCTCAACTCCTGAGTGCTAATCTACCGAAAAGTGGCGTCCAATGGCAAGAATCTCTTTAGTACGGGTTCCCGAACTAGAGGGTCATAGATGTACTTAAGTATAAATGCTTAATTATTTCTACCTTGCGGGTTTTGTTCCGTAAGTTACGAAGAGAGTAGGGAGTAGGGAAGTATGAGAATTCTTCTCCACTCCCCAGTCAACTTTATTTGCAAAGCTTGCAAATTGTTATAGAACTGTAATCAGGGAGCCACTCGATAAGTAACAATACAGTGACAGCGATCCAGTCCAGCTATCAAATCCCCAAAACTACTAAGTCTCTGGAACATAAGACCCTGAGTAATTGTGTAGAAAGTTTAGGACTGGCAAAAATTCAGCGACACATTTTTATTTGCGCTGACCAGGCAATTGCTGCTCAAAACGAGCTAGTCTGGAATTCTGGGATTACTTAAAAAAAGCGACTTAAAGAGTTAAAACTCAATAAAACGCAAGAAAGTCATCCTATTTGTGTCTATAAAATTAAAGCCAACTGCTTGCGTGTTTCTTGTTCTAGACCGATAATGGTGGTTTACCCTGATGGTGTCTGGTATCGCCAAGCAAACCCGGAAGTTACCCTGCGGATCATCCGAGAACACTGAATAGGCAATAAGGTGGTAGAAGAATATGCGTTTTCAACCCATCCTTTGCCAGAAACTTCCCTAGTTTCTTGTGAACACCTCATAGAGGCTTAACAACCAAAGGATATGGTATAGCAGTAAGCTTTAAGAAAGTGCGGGTTGGTTTTGAGGTAGGGTCATCTTTAAGCCAATACTTACTTGTGAGTCCGAAAGATTATTATTTAATCAGTGTTTTTTACCCCGCCCCTTTCAAAGCGATATATAATAGCGCATTATAGATACTACTGCTATACGTATCCTTGCTGGACTTTTGCTATCGAGCTACTAGTCTATTGAAAGTGCTCGGCATTTTTGAGACTTCGAGACAGTAAAGGCAAGTTAAGTAGGAAAAAGGACAACATCTCGAATAACCCACCATAGAGGATAAATATTCAAGACTTTGATGGACCGAAGCGCGACAAGTGCCACTGCTATGAAAGAGCCCAGCATGAAAGATCACAAACGACTTCTATTGATTGATGATGACCCTAACCTCATCTTGCTGGTGAAGGATTACTTGGAATTCCGGGGATATGAAGTCATCACCGCTGAAAATGGACGTGAAGCTCTGGAAATTTTAGAGCAAGATGTTCCAGACATGATCATCTGCGATGTGATGATGCCGGAAATGGACGGATATACTTTTGTGGAACAAGTCCGGCAAAACGAACGCACCAGCTGGATTCCGGTTCTTTTCCTTTCAGCTAAGGGACAAAGTGCAGACCGAGTTAAGGGTCTGAATAAAGGTGCTGATGTTTATATGGTCAAGCCTTTTGAGCCAGAAGAACTCGTAGCGCAAGTTGAATCCTCGCTGAAACAAACTATCCGTTGGAAAGAACACCAAGCAAAAGGAGGCGAAAACGGTTCCCGTATCCAGGTTCCCTTCGATGTGCAATTAACCCCAACCGAACTGAAAGTAGTTCAGTTTGTCGCTAGGGGTTTAGCTAACCGGGAAATTGCTGAAGAACTAAATGTTAGTCAGCGCACGGTTGAAAGCCATGTGTCCAATATGTTGGGCAAAACTAATCTCCACAACCGCACTGAACTAGCGCGGTGGGCGATTGAAAATCAAATGGCCTAAACTTAGTACCTAGTGCTGAGTGCTGAGTGCTGAGTGTTTTTGACTCAGCACTTATGACTCAGGACTCAGCACTCAATTTACCAACCATCTTCTTCAGGGCTGGATTGGTGCAAAACTTCTAAATCCAGTTCATCCAGGTAAGTCAAGGCACTCTCAATCTGGCAAACAGTACCTCGCAGTTCCAGATCGAAGCAGCTATATTGTGGCACGTTTGCACTTACCTCGGCATCAGCAATAATGACTGTGATACCGTAGTGAGAAACCAGTCGTGAAATGACTGGTTCCTCATGCAAGTCTTTAGGAATACGAACCTGAATGCGAGTTTGGGTGCGTCTATTATCTAAAATATCAGTATTAGATTTTACTTGTTTTTTTGGAATTGCCATTGTAGCTTCCTATTCGACTTCTTGGATGAGGGTTTGGCTTTGCACGACTTCTTTTAAGACTAGCGTCACTCATCCCATGTAGGCAAGCGGTAGCAAATGATTCATATATCATCATCAAGATTCGATGATATATAATTATGGATTCTTATAAACAAGTGCGATCGCATGTAAATGGATTATAAATTTATTTACTTATAAGTTAATCTTTGTTAAAAGATAAATAAATGTCTTGGAGAATAATCTCCGGTGAAGTCTTGACTCAAGTGGTGCTTTTATGATTAACAGGTAATGCTATTGGAATTTCGATTGCAAATTCCGTTCCATAAGCAAGTTCAGACTTTAGCCGAATATTGCCCTGATGTTTCTCAATAATTTGATGGCTAATTGCTAAACCTAGTCCCGTTCCTTTGTTGATAGATTTAGTTGTAAAGAAAGGCTCAAATATCTTGCTTTGAATCTCTGCATCTATTCCATCACCGTTATCTCTAAATGTAATTATGACTGTCTCCAATTCAGTTACTTCAGTCTGAATCACGATTTGCTTTTGGATCTGATTATCTAGCTCTAGTAAAGCATCAATGCCATTACTAAGGATATTCATGAATACTTGGTTTAGTTGTGCTGGATAACATTGAACTGGCGGGAGATTTCCATATTGTTTAATAATTTCAATTTTTGTTTGTAGTCGATGATTTAAAAGTAATAAAGTACTTTCAATACCTTCATGAATATTAACAGCTTTTTTTTCTGATTGATCGAGTCGAGAAAAGTTCCTTAGGGACAGCACAATGTCACGAATCCGATCAGTGCCTATCCTCATGGATGAAATAATTTTTGGTAAATCATCGATGATAAAATCAAGATTAAAATCTTCAAATTTTTCTTGAAATAAAGAATATAAATCTGAATGTTCTTGTTGATATAGTTGGATTAAATTTAAAAGACAGTTTACATGGTTATTAAGATGATTAAAATTACCGTGAATAAAATTAACAGGATTATTAATCTCGTGGGCTAAACCTGCAACCATCCGACCCAAGCTAGACATTTTCTCTGTCTGGATCAATTGAACTTGGGTAGTTTGTAATTCCCGTAAGGTATTTTCTAACTGTTGTGCTTGAAGTTGGGCAGTAGCAGTTGCAGTAGTGAGGGCTTTGAGGTTGTTGTATGCTTTGGAATGATAACGAATGCGGGCAATTAACTCAACCGCATCGGGTAACTTAATTAGGTAGTCATTTGCACCCTCAGCAAAAGAGTCGGCTTTTAACTTTGCTTCTTCTTTACTGGATAGCATGACGATAGGAATATCACGAGTTACTGGATGAGATCGAAACCAACGCAGTAACATTAATCCATCGATATCTGGCATGATCATATCCAAAAAGATCACCGTTGGTTCTATGGCGATCGCATCTTGAATAGCTTTAGCTGGATTACTTGTGTAGTGAAGGGAAATATCAGTTTCTGTCGCAACCATCCGACGGAAGGCTTCGCTGATAATTACCTGATCGTCAATTAGCAAAAGTCTGACTAGCAATATTTTGGTATTCAGAATAAATGGCATAGCTTGTGGGGTTTCTGGTTCACTCCACTTCAGTGATAATTTTTCTGTCTTTTGAGATATTTGTAAGAGTGCTGTTTCTTGCAGGTTCATTTAGCACCTCTAAATAGGTCTTTGTTTTCACGACTACAAACTAATAAGTTAAATATACTAGCTTGCAATTGTCGCAATTATATCTCAGTAAATCATTTTATTAGTGTTTTGAAATACTTCGTAAGGATGTTTTAAGTATTTGCATTAACACAAATACTTATATTCAAGTAATATAAGTATTGCCTATTCAATTAAGTATTTTCCCATAGTTGATGCGATCGCCTCAATTGGCAAAACCTCCACCGCAGCTTTTAATTCTACGGCTACTTTCGGTATACCATAAACAACGCAAGTTTTGCGGTCTTGAGCAATAGTATGCCAACCTGCTTCGCGCAATTGTTTTAAACCTTGAGCGCCATCTCCACCCATCCCCGTCAGCAACGCCCCAACCCCCTTTCCAGTCCAATTTTTAGCCACACTCTTGAAGAAAACATCAACTGATGGACGATAGGAAAAATGTAGTGGTTCTTTGGCATAGCCAAGGGTGAGGTCGGGACGCATTACTAAATGAAGATTTGTGCCAGCAAGCAGAACTTTACCAGGCTGTGGTGTAGAACCTGCGATCGCTAGTTGCACACGCATAGGAATTTGCTCATTTAACCAAGTGGCAAAACCTTGGACAAATTGGGCATCTATATGTTGAACAACTATTACAGCCGCAGGAAAGTCTTGGGGAAATTGAGAGAGAATAGTTTTCAATGCTTGGGGGCCACCAGTGGAAGCCCCGATAACAATTAGAGGTGGAAGTGATTTTGAGTGATGGACAGGCGGCGATCGCCGATATGAAGATTTGCCAATTAAACGGGTGATCGCGGCAATTTTATTTAGTAAGCCATCATCACCCAAGGCTGGCGTATTGATGGCATCCAAGGCTCCATAGCCCATTGCTTCAAAAACCTTGGCTGCATAGCGATTAACGCTAGCTGTTACCATCACAATCGCGCAGGGAGATTGGCTCATGATATGCCGTGTAGCTTCTACTCCATCCATGCTGGGCATTAGTACATCCATCAAAATCAAGTCGGGAGTATCAGCCGCACATTTGCTCACAGCTTCCGCACCATCGTAAGCAACCCACGCCAGCTTGTAACCTGGTACTTTTACCACAATACGCCGTAGTGCCTCTACAGCCATGAACATATCGTTAGCGATCGCAATTCTCACAAATATATGGCATTTCTCCAAAATAACGCGACAAATACAACAGATAGAAACCCAGATTAAATCTAGAACCAGCGCTTTCAAGGTGGTGAAATTTGGAACAAAAATTGGTAATTTCAACATTCAAAAAGCCCAAAATCTGAGCGGAGGATTCAAAATGGTAGCACTGAAACAACGTATCTTTGTTCGTCATTTTGAAAGGGCTAGTCCTATATAATTTAGATGCCTTTGCCATATAGTCTAAACTCCAGTTTATAAAGCACAAGGAGTAACCAATGAAGCACTTTACCCTGTTTACTTTTCTGTATCTAGCAGCAGGAGCTTGCCTAACAGCGATCTTCCTTGGACATTCTGATATCGCTCCAAACCTTAAAACAATTCTGCTAATTAATGCTGGACTGTTATACCTTACTTCTGTCCTAAGTACTTTTCCCTTTTGGCGTAATCGCGTACTACAAAGCGAAGCGAGACTGCGCGATAAACCTGCTTGGGATCGGAATATTGTCATGATTATACCGATATTCCTCATTGTATTGATGCTTGTTATAACCATCCCCGACCTGGTGAATCACAACTGGGCAACTCCGGCAATCGCCAGATGGTCTATAGGGCTACTGGTCATCCTACTTAATGCAGAACAACTTTTTATCAGAAACAAAATTCGGCAAGAATCCTGATTACTAGACAGACAGTACAGGGAGATGGATGAGATTTTTTGTCAATGCGTAAGTTCTAGATTCAGCCCTTTCAAGGTGATGAAAATTGGTAATTACGAATTATTATCAAGCCTCTCCAATTAAATCAATCACTGCCTTTAACAGAGTGTCATCATGAAAGCTGCTCTTAGTTAAGTAGTAGTCTGCACCTGCTTCTAACCCTTGCAGTCGGTCTTCTTCCCGGTCTTTGTAAGAAACGATAATCACAGGTATTTGCTTCAACTTGGCATGAGTTTTTATCTGGCTGGTGAGTTCAAAGCCGTTCATCCGGGGCATATCAATATCTGTCACTACCAAGTCATAATCGCCACTGCGGATTGCATTCCAACCATCAATGCCATTAACCGCCACTTCAGCTTTGTAACCATTGTTTTCCAAAAGTTTGCGCTCCATTTCGCGCACAGTGATTGAATCATCCACTACTAATACTCGCTTGTAAGTTTTGGTAACTGCCTGATGAGCAGACTGATTTACCTGAGAAAGTTGTCCGCTGGAAAACACTTTAGCAATGGAACGGACTAAATCTTCAACATCGACAATCAACACCGGGGAACCATCATCCATCAGGGCGGCGGCGCTAATATTCGGGACTTTACCAAGGCGGGGATCTAGGGGACGGACAACCAAATTGCACTCGCCGAGAAACCGATCTACAACTAATCCATAACGATTGAGGCGATCGCTAATTACAATCACTGATAGCGATTCTATATTCACCGCAGGCGAGGCTAATTCTAAAACTTGACTTGCTAAAATCAACTCCACAGGTTGATTATTTATGACGAAAAATGGGCGATTTTCCGATACAGCAATCTTAGACTTCGATAATATCAACACCTCTTCAATGCGTGTCAGTCCAAAAGCATAAGGTTCGCCAGCAATTTCCACCAACAGGGTGCGAATCACTGATAGCGTTAGCGGTAACTGCAAGTGAAAGGTCATACCCCTTCCCAACACAGAAACCGCCCGCAGCGTGCCGCCAACTTCCCGCACTGTGCTATGGGCGATATCCAGCCCCACACCTCTACCCGAAATTTCAGTTACAGTCTGGGTTGTGGAGAAACCAGGTAAAAACAGGAACTCCATCAACTCAACTTCGGTAAGTTGGGCTGCCATTTCCGGGTTTGTCAGTTGTTTGCCGATCACAACTTGGCGCAAAAACTCGATATCGATTCCCCGCCCATCATCTGCAACGGTGATAAACAGCATTCCGGCGCGATGGGTAACTTCAATCCGAATAATTCCTTCTTCTGGCTTTCCGGCTGCTAGACGTTCCTGGGGCAATTCAATCCCATGATCGATCGCATTCCGCAGGATATGAGTCAACGGAGCTTCCAAACGTTCTAGAATATCTCGATCTACCAAAGTAGACTTACCAACGATTTCCAGTTTCACCCGTTTACTCAATTGTCTAGCTAAGTCGCGCACCATCCGCGGAAATCCCTGTCCCCCATCCGCAAAGGAACACATTCGAGTAGCAATAACTTCTTGATATAGGCGCTGGGCAAGGTTAGCAGAACGCTGAGAAAATTGTTCTAGTTCGTTTTGGCGATCGCTCATCATCTGGTAACATTCGTTAGCTTTTTGATGAGTTGCACTCAAGGTTTCTTTAATTTGCCGATCCAGATGATAGTTGCCCAATAACTCCTGCAACTTCTCCAGCAAGTTGGACAATTCCCCCTGATTGCTTCTCAGTTTCAGCAAAGAGTTAGCAAATGGTTCTAATAAATTCGCCTCAACTAAAGACTCTCCTGCTAAACCCATTAAGCGATTCAAATTTTCAGTACTCATTCGCACCGCCCGATTTTGGGTGATGCCCAGTTCTTCTAATGGGGATGGGGAAATAAGGGTTGTCTGTTGGTTGTCTTCTAACTGCGCTGTTGTTACTAAGGGATGAATTTCTGTAGAGGTTGCCTCTAGAGTTAAGATATTAGCGATCGCACTCACCAATGATTGAATGCCAACATCTTCTAACATCGGCAAATTTGGGTTGGATGTAACCGTTTCCGCTATCCGCAGGAGCATATCTACCCCTTGCAGCAATACATCAATGCGATCGGCAGTTAAGGTAACTTTTCCCTCTTGAGCCGCCACAAAGCAGTCTTCCATGACGTGGGCAAGGTTGACAACCGGATCGATTTGGACAATTCGCGCAGCGCCTTTGATACAATGGGCTGCCCGCATTAAAGCTGCCAGTTCTGGTTGGGGATCGGGCTTAGTTTCCAGTGCCAACAGGCGATCGTTCAATACCACAACTTGAGCTTTTACTTCCATGTTGAATAAATCAAGCAAGGAAAGATTGCTGACATCAAATTCTTCTAACATCACACCACCTTCCTAGCTAAGGTGGTGAATAACAATTCATCATCCAAATAACTGACACTGTGCGATTGCTCCATTTGCGATCCGCTAGGTTGCCAGTGAAATAATCCTTTAGTATAAGTTTGAGTCAGACTCTTGGGCGGATCTTGTAACTCATCCCGCTGAAATCGGTGTACTCCATAAAGTTCATCTACACCAAACACCCAAGTTTTATCTGCCTTTTCCAGCACCACCATGCGCGAATACACCACTGGACTCAGCGATTGTACTGCTGTATCGGCAGCTTCCAGATTCAACAGATCGCTCAAAGAAATACACAATCGCAATTCGCCTCGGATACTTACCAATCCCCGCAAAATTTGGTTGCTGCGATGCGGTAGGGTATGAATCACACTCGCAGGGGAAATTTCTTTAGTATTAATGCTATTTGCCTTTTCGCTAATTACTCCCAATCGAGCAGCGATCGCATTAGTGGCTTCTGCCAACTGCCGCATAGTGGTTTCCATCCGCACTATATCTTTTTGACTATCATTCGCTGCTGTCGTTGTTATTTGTGAAATGGCCGCAACTTGTTCCATTGCACTTACTAATTCTCTAGAGGTAGCGGAAATTTCTTTGGTAGCAGCAGCTACCTCATTAGTAGAGGCGACCTGTTCCGTGAGCGTCCCTTCTAATTGTTTACCCGAAACTGCTATTTGAGTAGCTGAGGTAGTCACTTGGATACCTGAATGCTGTACCTGACGAATCAGAGTGTTGAGATTCTGAGTCATGGTTTGGAAAGCAGTTAAAAGTCTATTCATTTCATCTTTGCTGTTGGAATCAGCCGTGACCTGAGTTGTTAAGTTCCCCGTGGAAATTTGCTCTGCAACCCTAACAACACCAAGAATCTGAAATGCAATTTGTCGAGCGATTATAAACCCAAAAATAATCGCAGTTATGGGGTCAATGGCAATTCCGACAGAAATCCAGAAAATACTGCGGGCCACATTCTGTTCGACTTCTTTTTGTGTATCTGATATGTAACCTTCATTAAGTTTCAAAAGTTTACCTGCTTGGTCATCAGTTATTTTAAATAATGGTTCTTCTCTATTTGCTCCCTCAGAATCCATGCGATTACGTAATTCAATTGGTGCTTGAACAATGGCAAAGTCTGATGTTTTTTCTTTTCCTTGACGTATTAATTCAATTTGTTTTTTCCAAGGATTGCGAATACCCAGCTGAGTGAATTGTTGTTCAATATCTAACAATTTCTCATGAGCTTGCTTCCAGGCATCCAGTTGTTCTTTAACTAAGCCATACTCTTTTTTTTCTTGTTCGCTTAATGGCGTTGCTTCGTACTGTTTAATACCTTCATTAATCTGTTTCCAAGCATCCTGGATTTGAGTTATTGCACCTTGTCTTTCACTAACAGTGACTTCAGGATCGAATAGTAACCGTTCTGCTGATTGGATTTGTGTCTGACCTTCGTTAATCTTCCATATTCCGGACACACTGGGGATGTTATCCGTCGCCAGTATGTTAATGTACTGATTTAACTCGTTGGTGGTGAACCATCCCAGCAAGGCCATCGTGAGTACAATCAGTCCCATGAAAAAAAATGAACCGATCAACCGTGTTTGCAAGGTCATGTTCTTGAACATTGGATATCCTACTGTTCCTCTGTTGCTGTAAAACGCATTCATCTCTTAAAATTCCCAAATCATAAACAAGATGAACAGTTTGTATTTTTATTTTTAAACAAATTATTAAGTAGCTAGCTTAGTTCAGAGACTAGCTTTTCCTTCTGACGTGAAAGTGTTGAGTCCTAAATAAGAAGTTTGAGTATCTGAGGTGGATGAATCCCAGTACTGCTCGGTTAAGAATATAGCGGTTCTCAGTTGAGTCCAATACAGACCTAACCCCCAGCCCCTTCCCTACAAGGGGAGTAAGACTCAAAGCCTCTCTTCTAAAAGGAGAGAGGTTTGGAGAGAGATCAAAGTTTACTGCATACAAACGAGAACCTAACCTACACATTTCTATTTTTTAGGCAAAACCTACACAATATTGCCTCCTACTCGATCTCCTCAGAACTGCTTATCTTTCGTTAATCGGTGAATTCTTTGCCAGAGAAGATTAGCACTATCCGCATTTCCTTGATGTTCTTTGAGTAATGCCAGATGAGTCAGCGCCTCTTGGTGAGTCGGTTGTAAATAAATTGCTTTTTGAAAAGATTGTGCCGCCCGCTCATTTTGTGCCATCGCTTGCTGCACCTGACCTAGTAAAAGATATGCTTCAGTACTCACCTGATTTTGGTTGAGATAATCGTTGCATAGTTTAACCGCCTCATCTAATCGACCTCGATCGGCTAAAGCTCTGGCTGTTTCTAACAAATTTACCTTTAAGTCTATTGGCGATATGGGGTTCTGGGAAGCAACATTTAACCTCTCTTGGGCGACAAATTTGGAATGGTTTTTTTTCGGTAGCTGTCGCTTGTTGAGAACATCTATATTTTTGTCTGTAAAGCCTTGTCTCTGAAGATTTGGATGATGATTTTTGCGAACATTTTCGCCTCCCGTGGACTTTCGATGAGCAACTACTGAATTTTGACGAACTGAGATCAATTGAGTTTTAAACAATAACCAAGTTTCAGCGTGTCCCACAAATAGCAAGCCTTCTTCCCTTAGCAACCTTTCTAAAACTTGAATGCTGCGCTCTTTTGTTGTCACATCGAAGTAAATCAACAGGTTACGGCAAAAGACTACATCATAAAGCGGCGTGTCAGCTAGAAAAGCCGGATCTGCCAAGTTGCCATTAATAAAATTCACCATACTTTTCACCTGTTCGCACAGGTGATATCCTGCCTCAGTTGCCTGAAAATAGCGCTCTTGAAACGATTGGCTATTGCCGCGAAACGAGTATTGATTGTAAATTGCTCGTTGGGCTTTTAGTAGGCACTTATTGCTAACATCAACAGCATCAATATGAATGTTTGTCGGATTTAATCCTGCTTCCAAAAGAGCGATCGCAATGGAATATGGTTCTTCACCCGTTGCACAGGGTACACTCAAAACCCGCAGCACACCCTGGGGATTTTTTGGCAACCATTCAGATAATACGTAATGCTTCAGAAGTGCAAAAGACTCTGGTTCTCGAAAAAACCAAGTTTCTGGAACAATTACAGTGTCAATCAGTGCTTCCCATTCCTGGGTAGATACCTGTAACTTCCCCAGATAGTGAGCAATATCCGTGATGCCGCAATCTGCCATGCGTTGATAAATTGCACTTGCGATCGCATCAGCACCAATAGAATTTGCATCCAAACCAATCTTGCTTTTTAGTAAAGCTTCAATAACAGATTGTGCCATTTATAGAATCTTCAGACCAATCTAAAATCTAGTATTGTGATGACTTTCTGGCAAGAGATTGACTTGCTGCGCTTCTGACAACAAGTACTCAATGCGAAGACACTGAATCATCCCTTGGTCATCAACAATCATTTTGCCCAAATATGGCGCTGTATCTATCTGGATATTGGAATCAGCAAATTTAGACTCAGACTGGTGTAATGTTTCTACAACTTGTTCTGTCATCAAACCCAAAATATAGGGAGCCTTAAGTTCTGTATTATTACTTCCCCAATAGTTGACTAGTATAATCCTAGTACTCAGGTACTCACTGGAGGGTTTACCACGCATCAACTGACATAAATCGATTACTGGTACAATGCGTCCCCGATAGTTAAAAACACCAGCGATATGCTCAGGCTGCTGGGGCAAACTTTTGAGTACAACAAGTGGTATTACTTCTATAACCTGTCGGCTTTCTATGGCATATCGCTCATTCCCAATATTGAGAAGTAACATTAACACTAATTTTCATCTCCAGTGCTAGCTTTGGTATTCCTTGTAGGCTATGCAAGGAAACCCAACACTAACAAATTTAATTTTCATCAGCAATACATGATACCCATTCTTTAAAGCTGCCATGTATGACAACATCTGTAAATTCATTGCCGAAAACTTCAAAGATGATTTAGCAACATGGTTACTAGGTTCACCGATTAAATTAACAGAACTTAGCCCTACTGAATTATCAAGCGAACCAATTCGCGCCGATTCGTTAATTTTATTGCAATCTGATGATTTAGTTCTACATACCGAATTTCAAACCAACCCTGATGAAGATATTCTCTTTCGGATGTTAGATTATCGAGTTAGGGTTTATCGCCGCTTTCCTAACAAAGAAATGCGTCAAATAGTAATCTATTTGAGAAAAACCAATTCAGAATTAGTCATTGAAAATAGTTTTAGATTAAATAACACTTACCATCAGTTTGAGGTAATACGCCTGTGGGAACAACCAACAGACAGGTTTATGAGTATTCCAGGTCTATTACCCTTTGCCGTGCTAAGTCAAACAAACGATCCTACAATGGTATTAACCCAAGTAGCCAAAGCAGTTGAAGCGATTAGCGATCGCCAGCTACAAAGAAATATAAGTGCTGCCAGTGGTATTTTAGCAGGTCTGGTGTTAAAGAAAGATGTAATTAGCAAGATTTTAAGGAGTGAGATTATGCGCGAATCAGTCATTTATCAACAAATCCTAGAAGAAGGCGAAGCCAAAGGTAAAGCAGAAGGCAAAGCAGAAGGTAAAGCAGAAACAACAAGAAAGTTGGCTTTAAATTTGTTGCGAATTGGAATGAGTTTAGAACAAATTGCTCAAGTTACTGAATTATCTCTTGAGCAAATTCAAGTTTTACAAGAGGAGATTCAAAATCTTTAATTTTAATTGATCGCTTTATAAAATACGTGCCTATACAAGCAAAACCCGCGAAGAATGCGGGTTTTGGAGTTTTTATGAGTCAGTGCAGACGGACTTGGTTTTTGTAGACGCGATTTTTAATCGCCTTATTTATTTAATCAAACTAAAACTCAGCACTTTGCGGTGTACGCGGGAAGGGAATCACATCACGAATATTTCCCATACCCGTCATAAATTGCACGAGTCGTTCAAAACCTAGTCCAAAACCCGCGTGAGGAACAGTACCATAACGACGCAAATCAAGATACCACCACAAGTCTTCTGGGTTTAATCCTTGCGCTAACACGCGGCGTTCTAGAACTTCTAGGCGTTCTTCGCGCTGAGAACCGCCGACAATTTCGCCAATTTTCGGTGCGAGAATATCCATTGCGCGGACGGTTTTTTCATCATCGTTCAAGCGCATGTAAAAGGCTTTGATTTGCGCTGGGTAATCTGTGACAATTACTGGCTTTTTAAACTGTTGTTCAGCTAGGTAGCGTTCGTGTTCTGATTGTAAATCTAAACCCCAACTCACAGGATATTCAAATTTGACATCGGCTTTTTCTAAAAGTGCGATCGCTTCTGTATAAGTTAACCGTTCAAACTGATTATTAATAATATTTTCGGCTGTCGCTAACACAGATTTATCAATGCGTTCATTGAAAAATTCCATGTCTTCTGGGCAAGTTTCCAACACATATTTAAAAATGTGTTTGAGAAATGCCTCAGCTAAATCCATATCGTCTTCTAAGTCACAAAAAGCCATTTCTGGCTCAACCATCCAAAATTCTGCTAGGTGGCGGGAGGTGTTGGAATTTTCTGCACGGAAGGTAGGGCCAAAGGTGTACACGTTGCTAAACGCCATCGCCATCACTTCCGCTTCCAATTGACCGCTAACTGTTAAATATGTGGGTTTAGCAAAAAAGTCTTGGCTGTAATCTACTGCTTGGTTTTCTGTGCGGGGAATATTCTTTAAATCTAAACTGGTAACGCTAAACAGTTCACCCGCGCCTTCGCAATCGCTAGCGGTAATAATGGGTGTGTGTACCCACAAAAAGCCTCTTTCTTGGAAAAATTGGTGAATTGCTGTCGAACAAGCATTTCTGACGCGGAAAACTGCACCAAAAGAATTAGTCCGCGATCGCAAATGTCCAATGGTTCGCAGAAACTCAAAGGAATGGCGTTTCTTTTGCAGAGGATATGTATCGGGATCAGCTTCCCCGTAAACTTTCACTGTCTCGGCTTTCAACTCAATTCGCTGTCCTTTACCAAGGGAAGCCACTAGTACCCCTGTCGCTTCCACAGCAGCACCCGTATTCAATTTTTTCAAGATAGCTTCATAATCTGGCAAATCCTGATTAATGACGACTTGCAAATTAGCTAGTGATGAGCCGTCATTGACTTCAATAAAAGCAAATCCTTTGGACTCGCGCTTCGTCCGCACCCAGCCTTGAACTAGGAGAGAGTCATCAGGTTGGCCACTTCGCAATATTTCTGCAATTCGTCGATTTACCATATTTACCCAGCATAAGACTTTAATATCCAGCCTATGATAACGCCCATTCCACCAAAGCGAACTACTTGCCAGAAAGGTTTCTTCAGGCTACGCCAAGAAAATAACTGGCTTTCTAAGTTTAGTTCTAGCATTTCCAACTGCCGTTGAATTTGCCGTAACTCTGCTTTGATTCCTGGTGTCTGAGATTTATTGTGCTTTAGTTGATCGCGGTGCTGTTGCCATTGTGCCTGTTGTTGACGATCGCGTTGCACTTGATCGTAACGTTCTCTTAAGGATAAGAGCGATCGCTCTACTTCCTCTAATTCTTGTTCAAAATCCGGTTCAGGATTTTCGGCTGACGACTGTGATTGTTTAGACGGCTTCATGTACAAGTAGTAAACTAAGATTAAATGTGAACCAATAGTCATTAGTCATTGGTGAGCCAGTGCGGTCTTGGGGGTTTCCCCCATGAGCAACTGGCGTTAGCGAAGCGATAGCGACGCAGGAGCGTCACCCGAAGGGTCATTAGTCATTTTCGGTTATTCACCAAGGACAAAGGACAAAGGACTTAAAATTATGTCTCAATCTACTCAGCTGCCTAAAACCAGTCAACTGAATGAACTTAGTACTTTGGAACTAGCTCAAGCCCTCATGGAAAGGCTGACTATTTCCCCTAACGATTGGCATCGCCTCAAGTCTAACCGCAATTCCCGCGCTAATGAACAAGTGGCAGCAGCGATTGTGTATCTTTTAAAGAATCAGCCAGAAGAAGCTCAAGCTAGATTAGAACAGGCAGTTGGTTGGTTAGATCGCTCCATTTCTGCCCCTCCCTGCCCAACTCACGGGAAGTAGAGAATAAGGAATAGAGAATAGGGAATAGTTAATAAAAAACAATCAACTAATAACTTTCCCCACTCCCTTCTTACCGTAGCAGAGATAAACGAGGACGATTTTCCATTTGTTTACGAAGCCTCAATTCTGTGCCTTTGCGGTTCCACTCTACCTGATCAAAAATTTGATGTAGAAGACATAAACCACGACCATTTTCTGACTCATCTGGTGGAAGATAGTCTGTTGGTTCTTCATTACTAGTAGATGAAGGAGTAAAGCCACTACCCTGGTCTGATATTATCCACCAATATTGATTATCTATTACGGAAAAACGAACTACAACTGTTTTACTCGGATCGAGATTATTACCATGTTTGGCTGCGTTGACTAGGGCTTCTTGAAGTCCTAGCCGCAGTTCTGCTTGTAATCTTGCTGGAATTTCTGCCAACAATAAGTCTAATATTGGACAAAGGTAGAGGGTTGAGGCAAAACTAATAGTGCCCCAATAACGTCCAACTGGACGGAGTGAAATAGTAATCACAAGAGAAACCCCATAGCTTTCAGTTAGCTAGACATCAGTTTGCTATTACAGGCACCCTGATAAAACTTGAGGTGGTCATGCTGCCTTCAAACTTGCGTCTTTAAAACTAAATTTTGAAAATGCTAGGGAGCATTAGCTCTATAGTATGAGTTGGAATTGTTTAGATAGATAACGGCTGGAATAGTTTTGATAACGAATTAAGCAACTTAAAAAGATGCTAGTAATTTGACAGAGTATTGGCATACTCTAGTTAATTGCCGATTTGTAATTTACACAATCCAATTCATATTTTTAAGAACCTATGCAACTTGAATTTATTTAAACAAAACGAATTTTTATTTTTAGCTTAATTCAATTTTAGCATCTTTAGTATGCACTAGACTAAAAATTTCAAATTTCAGTTTTTGTAAAGGAATTAATATCCTTGTGCGAATGTGATAGCACAAGAAAGGCAGCAGCTTCAACATGAGCCGTTTGAGGAAAAAAATCGGCAGGTTGCACCCGTGTGATGGTATATTGCCCATCTTGACAAAGTAATTTCAAGTCGCGGGCGAGGGTGGCTACTTTACAGCTGACGTAAACAATCCGAGATGGTTTCAATTGCCGTAAAGTGTCGATGACAGCGCGATCGCACCCCTTTCGTGGCGGATCGAGTATTACTACTTCTGGTATTGTGCCCATTTTGGGAAGCAATTTCTCTACTGCCCCGACTTGGAATGTTGCATTATCAATTCCGTTGCGGTGGGCATTCAAAATAGCTTGTTCGACTGCTGCTGGTTGCACTTCTAATCCTGTGGCTTGTCGTACTTTTTTGGCGAGGGGTAAAGTTAAAGTCCCAATACCGCAGTAGGCATCAACTAGCAACTCATGCCCTTGAAGATTGAGTTCTGATTGAATTATCTGCAATAGTGCCTCTGCTGTTTCTGTATACACTTGGAAAAATGTATCTGGGCGCACTTGAAATTCCAGTCCAGCAAAATTTTCACGCAGGTGGGGGACTCCAGCGATGCAACGGGTTTCTGATCCAAAGATAGCATTTGTGCGATCGCCATTGCGGTTGAGCGACACTCCTACTAACTGCGGATAGCGCTTTAACCATTCCTGGGCTTGGGTTTCAATTCCTGATAAATTCCAGTCCTTCACCACCAAAGTCAGCAACATTTCCCCAGTGTGTCGGCCAATGCGTAAACCGAGATGGCGAATTTTCCCTTGGTGACGTTGTTCGTCATAAATTTGCCAACCCTGTTGTTGAATATCCTGCTTAACTTCGGCAAGCAAGGGATTTAATCGCGCGTCTTGGACTGGACATTGATTTAAGTTAATTAATTGGTGACTACCTTTTTGATAGTAACCAGCTTGTACCTGTCCTGTTGCCGATAGCAAGAGAGGATATGTAGATTTATTACGGTAGGCGAAAGCAGAAGGGGCAGCTAGTACCGGATCTACTGGTGGTTGGATAAAACCGCCAATGCGTTCTAAAGCTTGGATAACTTGATTTTGCTTGGCTACTAGCTGGTAATCATAATTAATATGCTGCCACTGGCAACCACCGCACTTATCCGCCACAATACAACTAGGTCTGATCCTGTGGGGGGATGGTGACAATAGCTGTTGAAGCTTACCGTGGCCGTATTTGGGTTTAACATGTACTAAGCGGACAATAGCGCGATCGCCTGGAACAGTATCCGGGACAAACACTACACGCTCATCAGCACGCCCCACACCATCGCCTGTATCAGTCAGATCAGCGATCGTAACTTCAATTAATTCACCCTGTTGCCAAATTATTTTAGTCATTAGTCATTAGTCATTAGTCATTGGTCATTGGTCATTGGTCATTGGGCATTAGTTATTTTCTCCCTACTCCTCACTCTTTGATCTTGCCAAATAGATAAATTCAATACATAAGTAGCTCCGATCCCTTCACTTGTGTACCTCCGACTCGCTAAACTAACAGATAATATTTCAGGTGATTTCAATAATCATGACTGTAATTAGCCAAGTTATTCTCAAAGCCGACGACGAACTGCGTTATCCCAGCAGTGGCGAACTTAAAAATATCAAAGACTTTTTGCAAACCGGCGTGCAACGGACGCGGATTGCAGCTACCTTAGCTGAAAACGAAAAAAAGATAGTTCAGGAAGCAACCAAACAACTTTGGCAAAAGCGTCCTGACTTTATCTCCCCTGGAGGTAATGCTTACGGAGAACGCCAACGCTCTCTATGTATCCGTGATTTTGGCTGGTACTTACGCCTAATTACCTATGGTGTGCTTGCCGGTGACAAAGAGCCAATTGAAAAAATCGGTTTGATTGGTGTGCGGGAAATGTACAATTCATTGGGCGTTCCCGTGCCGGGAATGGTAGAAGCTATCACTTCCCTGAAAACAGCCTCCCTTAGCTTACTGAGTGCGGAAGACGCTACCCAAGCATCACCCTACTTTGATTACATCATTCAAGCGATGTCTTAATACAAGGTGTGTGCTGGTTCTAGGAGTTTACTTCTGGTCTACTAGAGTGAGTACAAGATATTAGCACTCGATAGGCATAAGATCCCCAATTTGATCATACCCTCCCCACATTTGGTAGTGGCTGTGGCAAAATCTTTGTCAAGTTATCAACCAGTTGTGGGGAAATTTTATGAGTATGAGTATTGGGCATGGAGCAAAACAGTTCTGAGTTTTGAGTCCTGAGTAAATAAGTGAGATTTCTTACTCAATACAGAGTAAACCCCAGCTACCCGCTAACAGCACTCATGAGGGGTATGGGGCATTGGGTGTTCCAATACAAAAAACCGACAGTCCTTGGTTAAGGCTGTCGGCAATTAAGTGTGTTCCCTATTAATGACTCGGCTAGAGTTCAGTTGTCATTAATTATGCCTAGTTAGCGATCGCAGGGAGACGATCCTAATCATCTATAAGTGTGATTGTCGTCACTTGATTGTTACAGCTAAACTGCATATACCCGAATAATCTCTGAGTACAGTAGATTTATGTAAGTTAAGTAGCTAGGAATTTCACTGAGATTCCAAAGTCAAGTTATATTTAAAAATTAAAATCTCTGGTGTTAGAGGGAAGGTTTACTAGATTCAGCTTTAGCTCAACCTCAAGTAACATTTGAAGGGGAACTTCTCTATTCTACAATTCACGAGCAAGCAGCAGCTTATCTATACCATCTAGCCATGAACCATCCCTTTGTAGATAGATGGCAACAAGCGCACTGCTTTTGCTGTCTATAGATACCTTTACCACCTTGAACAACTACAGTTTGAATTTATCAAACGAACAAGCTTACCGGGAAATTTATCAAGAAGAGTTATCTGCATTTATACAACTGCACTTACAGGGCAAGTAAATCGATAGAATAATGCTCTGTACAATTGGTGCATAATTTCCATGACCGCCACATCTCCTGCTTTCTTTTCCCCTCAAGAAATCGCTGCTGAAGGTCTTAAGCCAGAAGAATACGCAGAAATTGTCCATCGGTTAGGGCGTCATCCCAACAAAGCTGAACTGGGAATGTTTGGGGTAATGTGGTCTGAGCATTGCTGTTACAAAAATTCTCGACCTCTACTCAAACAATTTCCCATCGATGGCCCCCGTATCCTTGTGGGGCCTGGTGAAAATGCTGGTGTTGTAGACTTGGGCGATGGACTCCAACTAGCTTTTAAGATTGAATCCCACAACCACCCCTCAGCGGTCGAACCCTTTCAGGGAGCCGCAACAGGAGTAGGAGGGATTCTCAGAGATATCTTTACAATGGGGGCGCGTCCCATTGCCATACTAAATTCGCTGCGCTTTGGTTCCCTAGAAGATGTCAAAACCCAACGCCTGTTTAGTGGTGTGGTGGCAGGAATCTCTCATTATGGTAACTGTGTGGGAGTACCTACTGTTGGCGGCGAAGTTTACTTTGACTCTGCTTACTCTGGTAATCCTCTGGTGAACGTTATGGCACTAGGGTTGATGGAAACATCAGAAATCGTCAAATCTGGAGCATCTGGCTTAGGGAACCCCGTACTGTATGTTGGTTCCACCACTGGGCGCGACGGCATGGGAGGCGCGAGTTTTGCCAGTGCAGAATTGAGCGATCAATCCATAGACGATCGCCCTGCGGTACAGGTGGGCGATCCATTTTTGGAAAAGTCGTTAATTGAAGCTTGTCTGGAGGCGTTTAAGACAGGTGCAGTTGTCGCCGCCCAAGATATGGGAGCCGCAGGTATCACCTGTTCTACCTCCGAGATGGCGGCAAAAGGTGGTGTGGGAATTGAACTAGATTTAGATAAGATTCCCGTAAGAGAAACGGGGATGGTTCCTTATGAATATCTGCTTTCGGAATCTCAAGAACGAATGCTGTTTGTTGCACACAAGGGGCGTGAGCAGGAATTAATCGATATTTTTCATCGTTGGGGACTTCAAGCCGTTGTCGCTGGTACAGTCATCGCTGAACCGATCGTGCGGATTCTCTTTCAGGGTGAAATAGCAGCAGAAATTCCCGCTGAGGCCTTGGCAGAGAATACCCCACTGTATCATCGGGAGTTGTTGGCAGAAGCACCAGAATATGCTCGTCAAGCTTGGGAATGGACTGCTGATTCTTTACCTGATTGCACAACTGCTGGAATAGAACTCGAAGGACACCTGCAAAGCTGGAATGATATTCTCTTAACTTTGCTCGATACACCGACGATCGCTTCTAAAAATTGGGTATATCGTCAGTATGACCATCAAGTACAAAATAATACGGTAATACTGCCAGGTGGTGCAGATGCCGCTGTTATCCGCTTGCGCCCACTTGAAGAAATCCCCAATCTAAAATCCCAAATCCCCAATCTAAAATTAGGGGTGGCGGCGACGGTAGATTGCAATCCTCGTTATGTTTATCTTGACCCCTACGAAGGAGCTAAGGCAGTGGTGGCAGAAGCTGCACGCAATCTTAGCTGTGTGGGTGCAGAACCTCTGGCGGTGACGGATAACCTAAATTTTGGCTCTCCAGAAAAACCAATTGGTTACTGGCAATTGGCAGAAGCTTGTCGCGGTTTAGCAGAAGGTTGCCGAGAATTGGCAACACCCGTTACAGGTGGAAATGTCTCTTTGTACAATGAAACCCTCGATTCTCAAGGCATCCCACAACCCATTTATCCCACTCCGGTTGTGGGTATGGTGGGCTTGATTCCTGATATAACCAAAATTTGTGGTCAAAGTTGGCAAGCAGCCGGCAATGTGATTTATCTTCTCGGATTGCCTCTGGCATCCAACATCAGTTTGGGAGCATCTGAATATTTAGCCACTATCCACAAGACTGTTGCCGGAAAACCGCCACGGGTAGATTTTGACTTGGAACGCCGCGTCCAGAAAGTTTGTCGTGAAGGAATTCGTAATGGTTGGGTACGTTCAGCCCATGATTCTGCTGAGGGAGGAGTAGCGATCGCAATAGCAGAATGTTGTATTGCTGGCAACCTGGGTGCCGAAATCAATTTAGAAATAGCACCAACGCAGTTAAACCGCTTAGATGAGGTGTTGTTTGCCGAAGGTGGTGCCAGGATTTTAGTTTCTGTCGCATCAGCACAGCAAGAAATTTGGGAATCATATTTACAGGAACATCTGGGTAAAGAGTGGCAAAAACTGGGTCAGGTTAGTAATTTTGAGACGGGTTTGGGGGTTTTCAGCACTGATAACCAAACCTTAATCAAAGTTAGTATCGAAGATATGAGCGATCGCTATTCCCATGCGATCGCCAGACGGATTGCCATCCACACTAATACCCCCAGTTAAAGAAGTTAGGAGTTCAAACTGAGGAGTTAGGAATAAAAAGCATAACTCCTAACTCCTCACTCTTTTATTAGCGTCTCTGAGCATAATTACGGTACTGTTTTAATGGATGGTTAAAGATTTGTTAAGAACTCTGCCACCATTTATATAATCCCAGTGACTTGACCCCCCCACCAGGAGCAAAGCTAGCATGATTTCTATTCATTCTGTCACTTCGGATGAATACCCCGACCAGACCAACAACCCAATCAATAGTCATGAAAATCAGCCTGACAAGCCAGAAGAAGCTTGTGGTGTTTTTGGCATCTATGCCCCAGGAGAAAACGTTGCTAAACTGACCTACTTTGGATTGTATGCCCTCCAGCATCGGGGTCAAGAATCAGCTGGTATTGCCACCTTTGAGGGTACACAAGTACATCTCCACAAAGATATGGGCTTGGTGTCTCAAGTTTTCAATGAATCCATCTTGGATCAATTGCCCGGTAGCCTTGCTGTTGGTCACACTCGCTATTCGACCACCGGTTCTAGCCGCAAAGTTAATGCCCAACCCGCAGTACTAGAAACCCGTTTAGGTTCATTAGCTCTTGCACATAATGGCAATTTAGTCAATACAGTGCAATTACGTCAAGAGTTGCTTGAGAATAAATGTAACTTAGTCACAACAACAGACTCAGAAATGATCGCTTTTGCGATCGCCGGAGCGATCAATGCTGGTGCAGATTGGATAGAAGGGGCAATTCAAGCATTTCAGCGTTGCAAAGGAGCCTTTAGTTTAGCTATTGGCACTCCCAGTGGCGTTATGGGTGTCCGCGATCCTAATGGCATTCGCCCCCTTGTAATCGGCACTTTGGCTGGTAATCCAGTCCGTTACGTTTTGGCTTCCGAGACTTGTGGTTTAGACATCATTGGAGCCGAATATCTGCGAGACGTAGAACCAGGTGAATTAGTTTGGATTACTGAAGAAGGTTTGGCTTCCTATCATTGGAGTCAACAGTCCGAGCGCAAATTGTGTATCTTTGAGATGATTTACTTTGCCCGCCCTGATAGTGTCATGCACAACGAGAGTTTGTACAGCTACCGAATGCGGTTAGGGCACCAATTAGCGAAAGAATCTGTTGTAGATGCCGATATTGTCTTTGGTGTTCCTGATTCTGGTATACCTGCTGCTATTGGATTTTCCCAAGCTTCTGGTGTTGCTTACGCTGAAGGACTGATTAAAAATCGCTACGTTGGGCGAACTTTCATTCAACCAACCCAAACCATGCGAGAGTCGGGTATTCGCATGAAACTCAACCCCCTCAAAGATGTGCTGGCAGGTAAACGAGTAATTATTGTAGACGACTCGATTGTACGCGGTACTACCAGCCGTAAGCTAGTCAAAACTTTGCGTGACGCAGGTGCAATAGAGGTACACATGCGAATTTCTTCTCCGCCTGTAACTCATCCCTGCTTCTATGGCATCGATACCGATTCTCAGGATCAGCTAATCGCAGCTACCAAGTCAGTAGCGGAAATTGCCAAGCAACTGGAAGTAGACAGCCTTGCTTATCTCAGTTGGGAGGGAATGCTAGAAGCGACACGAGAAGACACCAATAGTTTCTGTTCTGCCTGCTTCACTGGAGATTATCCCGTCGCGATTCCCGATCAAGTGAAGCGTTCTAAGCTGATCTTAGAAAAAGTAGTGGTATAGGGACTGGGGGATTAGGGACATGAGAATCACTACCCAGTCCCCAGTCCCCAATCCCCAGACTTAATCTGGGGATGATTCTGTTTTTTCTGGCTTGAGTAAGGGGAAGGCGATCGCATCCCGAATACTGGCACAATCAGTTAATAACATCACCAATCGATCAATCCCAATCCCTAAACCACCTGTAGGCGGCATACCGTATTCCAAAGCTGTCAGAAAGTCCTCATCCACACCTTGGGCTTCTAAGTCACCAGCAGCTTTCCGCGCCGCTTGTGCTTCTAAACGTTCTCTTTGATCGATAGGATCGGTAAGTTCTGAGAAGCTATTCCCAGTTTCTCGCCCGACTATAAATAACTCAAATCGTTCTACCAAACCAGGCACAGAACGGTGAGGTTTTGCTAGGGGCGAAATTTCTACAGGGTAGTCAATTACAAAGGTAGGTTGAATTAAATTAGCTTCTACTTTCTCTTCAAAGGCTAAATTTAGTAACTTACCAATTGATTGGGCTTCATCTATACCAGGAATAGCAGCATTTTTACTTGCTGTTTTTGCTTCTTCTAAACTTTGGAACGAATTAAAATCCAAGCCCGTAAATTCTTTAACTAAATCGTGCATTGTTACTCGCCGCCAAGGTGGTGTTAAATCTATCGGTTCCCCTTGGTAGGTGATTTCCAATGTGCCGAGTACCTCTTGGGCGACAGTGGTAATAATCCCTTCTGTCAGCGCCATCATATCGTTGTAGTCGGCATAAGCTTGGTAAACTTCAATCGTTGTAAATTCGGGATTGTGTCGAGTTGAAATTCCCTCATTGCGGAAAACTCGCCCCAATTCAAACACCTTTTCAAAACCACCCACAATCAACCGCTTGAGATGGAGTTCTGTAGCAATTCGCAGATACAACTCCATTTCTAAAGTGTTGTGGTAGGTGATAAATGGACGCGCATCTGCACCCCCAGTCTCACTTTGCAAAACCGGTGTTTCAATTTCCAGAAAATCCCGCTGTTCCAAATAGCGGCGAATACCGGCAGTAATTTGAGCGCGACGGCGGAAAGTTTGCCGCACTTCTGGGTTAACAATCAAGTCAATGTAGCGCTGACGGTAACGCTTGGCAACATCCGTTAATCCATGCCACTTGTCGGGTAGAGGCAACAGGGATTTAGTGAGGATAGTATATTGTTTAACGTAGACAGATAACTCGCCCTTTTCAGTCCGTTTAATAGTACCTTTGGCTCCTAGAATGTCGCCTGCATCCGTAAGTTGTTTTAAGTGATTGAAGGCATCGGCATCAATATCTGCCATACCTTCTTGAATGCGATTTTTATCCAGATAAAGCTGAATTGTACCGGTTTCATCTTGCAAGGTGAAAAAAGCCAATTTACCGAAAACGCGACGCGCCATAATGCGTCCAGCTATGGCAACTTCTAAATCAACTTCTTCGCCACTGGATAAATCGGCAAACTTTTCTTGCAACTGTGCTGCATGATGGGTAGATTCCCAACGATAGGCATAAGGGTTAGTCCCTAGCTGCTTGAGTTGTTCTACTTTCTCCAGCCTGGCGGCTCGGATATCTTCTTCCGACATGGTAACGAACTAAATAGGGCAAGATTAATTATAGATGCTGCCAAAGTTGAGAGTAAGAGATAATCGCCTAAAAATGATGTGCGTCAGTGCTAAGTATAAAAAAATCATTAAATTTTCCTTAACTCTCCTTGCGTCTTTGTCAAGATTTTGAGATATTAAGTTGAAAAACTAATTCAGATAGAAACTTATGACAACCGAGCAAGAGCTTCAATCTCTTTTTAATACCTTAGATAGCGATCAAGACGGCAAAGTATCCATTAATGATCTTTTTTTAAGTCCTGGCTTAAGTGCAATCATCTCATCAGAAACAAATACCACTAGTCCCCAGGAATTACTAGTAAATTATGATTCAGACAAAGATGGTAGTATTACCTTTGAAGAGTTAAAGGAAGCAGTTGAGAAAGCAAATAATTTAAACTAACAGTCAAAAAATCAACGCCATACTCACCTCAAGATCCCTCTCTAGGCAACCATTGAGGGATTTGCCTTTATTTGCCCCTTAGTGACACTTTGTTATCCTCTACAATTGCATACATTCTAGCTAGTAATAACCTAGCATCGACTCTGTAGCCATCTATCAGAGGGTTTTCGATTGGTTAATGGTTTTGACTATTCAACACTAGAGACAGATCGCAAACAAATGATCTGCCATGTTTTTTGATAAAATTGGTATGAGACAGTTAAAATAAAAATTGCTTGCGATCGCTTATTTTAAGCCTTTAATTATTTCCTATTTTTAGCAAATGTCTAGATGAAATAGCCTTCATTTTCAAGTTAGTAAATTGCACGATCGCCTTTACCAAATCTTGCTGTTCTGGTTGCAAATTTAGTTTTTCTAGGGCTTGCTTGATATTATTACCAGCCCGGAGATTGTGATTAAGTTGGTCACGCTGAGATGAGTTTAATACTGCTGCAATTTCCCTATTTCTTCTCTGACGCACAGCCTGGAGTTCCTGGCGTTGTAAGGGAGTCAGGTTAATCTCTGACGAGGTGAGGTAGCTTGCAGTTTTGGTAGTTTGGGCGAAAATAACACTAGAAGTAGTATTGATTTGAAGGGGTGCAGCTAAGGCAATTCCCGGTATGAAAAGGACAACAGCAAGAATATTAGCAAACACAGATAGTCGTTTTGTCAAGTAAATTGCCATATTGAGAAATGTCTAGTACACAGTGGTGGAAGTTTGCCCGCCTTTAACAAGTTGCTTGAGCAACTTGTTTGGTTAATTAACCTCCAAAACCAGGAATTAAACGCTTGAGGGCACGACCAGCAACGTCACCATAGCGTAGTTCTCCACACAGAATCTTACCCATGATTTTCGCACCAGAGGGGCGCTTAACACCAACTTTGTAGCCAATGCCTGGAAAGCGATAAAATGCTCCACCTAATTTTCGCGCCCAAGCCATCTCAGTACCCCATTGTTCATTAATGGCTTCGCTATATTTTTCTAAAGCGTTGGTATCACCAGAAAGTGCCTCATTAATGGCTCCTGCTGCAATCAAACCGCTAAAAATTGACGGACGAATGCCTTCTGCTGTCATCGGATCAACTACACAAGCAGCTTCCCCAGCTAAAACCGCATTTTGAGTATGCAACTTTTGATTGCCATCCCATAAGCAAAGGGGATAACCATACTGCTTACCAGTTTTGATATCTACATTAAACGATCGCGCATACTCATCTAAAATTTTCTTAAAATCCTGGGGTTGGCCGCCAAGAAATGTACCGACACCAATGGAATAACCATCAGCTTTTGGGAAATTCCAAATATAGCCGTTTTTCACTAAGCCAAACTCGAAGTGAATTGTAGATTTATCCTTGACAGTTGCTGCAACTTCTGCTTCCAAAGCTCCTGCTAAACGGCGTTTACGGTCTTTGAAGCCGAGCCATTTTGCCATTGGCCCTTTAGCACCATCAGCCGCAATTAAGTAGCGACTTGTAACTGGGCCGTTAGTTGTGTTAACTTGCCAATAGTCGCTTTGAAACTCAATACTTGTTACTTCCGTATTATCTCGTAGTTCAGCCCCTTGCTTCTGTCCTTGCTGCACTAAAAAATGGTCAAAAATATCTCGTCGCACCATCCAGACTGGTTCTTTGGTGGCGATTTTTGCCTCCACGGGGTCGCCTAATTTCCAGGTAAAGCGAAGGGAGTCGGCTTTTACAGAAATTACTGGGCTAAAATCAAAGTCAAACCATTGAGCGATCGCTGGAGATACACCACCACCACAAGGTTTATATCTTGGCAGGGATTCTTTTTCTAAAACTAATACTGAGCGGCCTTGTTTGGCTAAATGATATGCGGCTGTTCCACCAGCTGGCCCAGCGCCGACAATGATGCAGTCGTACATAAGGCTGAATTTTTGCTCCAGAATTTTCTATTGAGATACTCAATCAATTTTTGTTAAATACCTAATAAATGATAAAGGCTGAAGAATTTATCCATCATTCTTCAGCCTTTATGCTTCAGACTTGAGACTTTAAACAGTCGTAATGTCTTTTTCTTTTTCTGCCAACAGTGAGTCTATTTTGGCAGTGTACTCGTTTGTTAGTTTTTGCAAGTTGTCTTGTTGGTCTTTTGATTCATCTTTGGAGATTTCGGAGGCTTTCTCCTGTTTGCGAATGGCGTCTATGGCATCGCGGCGAATGTTGCGAATAGCAACACGACCTTCTTCAGCATATTTGGATGCCATTTTGACGAATTCTTTACGGCGTTCGCTCGTTAAGGGCGGAATATTCAACCGGATTACAGAACCGTCGTTACTGGGTGTTAAACCCACATCTGAGAGGGAAATAGCCTTCTCAACGATGTTTAGGGTGTTGCGCTCATAAGGTTGAATTAAGATCGTCGTAGCATCCGGCGTGCTAATATTTGCCAGTGATTTCAAGGAAGTAGGCGAACCGTAATAATCCACCAATACCTTATCTAATAGACTCGCATTGGCGCGACCAGTGCGAATCGAGTTAAAAGCTCGTTGAGTTGACTCAACGGTTTTTTGCATCGTACTTTCAGCTTCAGCTAATTTCACAAGAACCTCCCACAAGGGTGCCGATGGATTCTCCCAAGACTGCTCGGTGGATGTTTCCTCGCACCGTTAGGTCAAATACCAGAATTGGGATATTATTTTCTTTACACAAGGCGATCGCAGTACTATCCATCACCCGCAAATCTTTGGCTAAAACGTGCGCGTAGGTTAGGCTATTGTAACGCTTGGCGTCAGGATAAATATGAGGATCAGCATCATACACTCCGTCTACTTTAGTAGCTTTAAAAATCACCTCAGCATCAATTTCTGCGGCTCTTAATGCCGCAGTAGTATCCGTAGTAAAGAAGGGATTTCCTGAACCAGCACCAAAAATTACCACCCGTCCTTTTTCAAGATGACGGATGGCACGACGACGGATATACGGTTCCGCTAATTCTTGCATAGCGATCGCAGTTTGCACCCGCGTTTGTACCCCTATGCGTTCTAGCGAATCTTGCAGCGTCATGGCGTTCATTACCGTGGCAATCATCCCTATGTAGTCAGCGGTTGCCCTGTCCATCCCCGCTGACGCCGCTTTGACGCCACGAAAAATATTGCCGCCGCCAACAACGATGGCCATTTGAACGCCAGTGGCTATCACCTCTGCTACTTCCTCAGCTATTCCTTTGACCACTTCTGGATCAATGCCATAGCCCATGTTGCCCATTAAGGCTTCACCGCTCAGTTTGAGTAAAACCCGTCGGTAATTCGTTCCCATGAAGTTCCGCTTTATCAAAAAAGTTGCAATTGCCTCCAATTTAAGATAGCAGTTACAGGGACAATCTATGTCTAGTTACGCCAAATCAATGTAGTACCTATTGGTTCTGTTTGTGGTATGTCTATTTCTTGACCTTTAAACAGAGAAGCGATCGCAGTTCTCAAATAATCTTCTCCTACTGATGATGGGTCTTGGCGATGATTATCAATTTTACCTTTGTAGCGGACTATACCATTAGTATCGATTAGAAAGGCCATTGGTGTTTTTGTTGCACCAAAACTGCGGGTCACATCTTGAGTCGAGTCCCACAGGTAGGGAAAATTCAAGTGGTGACGCAGGGCAAAAGCTTTCATATTTTCAAAGCTTGACCGAGTTTCGCGATCGCCATCACTACCATTCATGCCAATTAGTGTGAAGCCTTTTGGGGCAAATTCGGCTTGAATGTTTTTTAGCTTGGCTACATACCACTCTACATAAGGACAGTGGTTACACATGGAAATGACGCCGACTGCTCGGAACTTCTCAAGATAACGCCTGAGATGATGGACTTGACCATCAATTCCTGGCAGTTCAAAATCCGGTGCATAACTCCCAACAGGAGTATCAATTGTTTCTAGTATATTCATGTTTTCTGGCTCGCAGAACTAGGAACAAGAAAAATATTGTTAAATTCAGCGTCAGTTTCCAGTTGCAAACCACCCCTTAGCCGATGCCTCATATTCGACAATCTTATAGACCAAATTGGCTGTCGTAAATTGTGAAACTACTGAATCTAGCACTGATGCTAATTCGCTCACATCTAAAAAATAGCGGAAATATTACTCACATTAGAGAAGTTATGATTGCTAATCCTGACATAATCTAAATTTATGAGTAAATTACCTCTATTAACCAGATAAAAACTCTCTATACTGGATAAAACTATCAGCTTGATGCTTTTACGGTATATGTATAAGCTATCACCATAGCAAAAGATTTATTTTGAAAATCTGATAAATTTTATTCAAATTCAAAACAATTTTACTTGCGCCTTGCTGCTGACAGGCTTTTAGCGTTGTTTTCATCAAAATTCCTATGACAACCTCAAGTTCAAAAACAGCACTTACTTCTACAAAAACCTGGATTTGGCAAAATTTTCCTATCTGCTATCAAACCCAAGGAACTACTGGCCCAGCTGTTGTCCTAGTGCATGGATTTGGCGCTTCTTGGTGGCACTGGCGAAAAAATATTCCCGTATTAGCGGAAAATTGCCGTGTTTATGCGATCGATTTGATTGGATTTGGCGCTTCCGCAAAACCTCAACCTGGTGAAAAAATTTCCTACACACTAGAAACCTGGGGACAGCAAGTAGCAGATTTTTGCCGTGAAGTTGTCGGTGAGCCAGCTTTTTTAGTCGGAAATTCTATTGGCTGTATTGTTGCTATGCAAGCAGCAGTAAGCAACCCAGATATTGCCTTGGGAGTTGCTTTGCTCAACTGTTCTTTACGGCTATTACACGATCGCAAACGGGAAACTTTACCTTTATCTCGTCGTTACGGAGCGCCTATACTGCAACGTCTGTTATCTATCAAACCAGTTGGCGAGTTCTTTTTCAATCAACTCGCCAAGCCGAAAACGGTGCGGAAGATTCTGCTGCAAGCATACATGAATGCTGAGATGGTGACAGATGAGTTGGTAGATATTCTCACTTCACCAGCAAGCGATCCTGGTGCTGGGGCTGTGTTTCTTGCCTTTACTTCTTATTCTACAGGCCCCTTACCAGAAGACCTTTTACCGCTGTTACCCTGCCCGGCGATTATTTTGTGGGGAACGGCCGATCCGTGGGAACCAATTAAGTTAGGGAGAGAATTAGCTAACTTTCCCCAAGTACAAAAGTTTATTCCTTTAGAGGGAGTGGGGCATTGTCCTCAAGATGAAGCGCCGGATTTAGTCAATCCGATTTTAATCGATTGGATTTTGGAGCGATCGCTGTTAATAGATTCGGCAAAATTACAGGCATAATTTACATCAAGCTACCTCTAAAGTTTTCAGAATGTATATTACATATTGATTCTTCTACTAAAAGAAGTTAAAGGAAAAATAGATGCTATTTTTAGCATCTATTTTTCTTGGTTATAGTCGGTTGATTTCATTCATTAACAGAATATAGAATACTGCATAAACTCTCTCAAAACTTGATTTATGTTGAGCGAATTATGCGAGTCTTTTACTCTCCTCCCTAATTGCAAAGTTTAAATTCATCGATTACGCAATCTTGAGACTTGCTAACTTAGTATCAACAGAAGCGGCGTCCATAGCCTCCATAGGGGCGTCCATAGCCTCCATAGGGGCGTCCATAGCCTCCATAGTAGGGGCGTCCATAAAAACCGTATGTTCCCCCAGATATAATCTGCTGTTCCTCTGTCGATAAATCCACGAGCAAATCAGACATGACAATTTGATCTGACATAATTGTTTGCCTCACTTTTGTACATAAGTTTTACGCACATGATTACGAAAAACTCAGGTGAGTAATACTTATACTTTTATTTATATATATTCTTTTGCAAGAATAAACTATCCTAAAGTTATAAATTAATAAGCTGTCTTTCTAGAAATTTTATTTGATTTATGAGAATTCCAAATGGGAGATTACTAATTTATTAAACAAGCGGGATATATTGTTGAGTGGATAATGATTAATTATGGCTATTGTTAAACATAGGTAAGCATCCATGATGACATAATATCTTCACGGATGCAAAATTATGGCTAAAACCTTGTATTGAGTTTTTTCCAAAAAAGTTACTCGTCAAGTAGTCAAAACTACTTGCATCTGGAGCGATAGGGTAACAGAAAGGTAAACACTAATCCTAGCAGTTTCCTTGCTTGTCTCTGGTCTGCTGATTTAGCACCTTAAGAAGACATAAGAAACTGCCAAACTATCTCAAAATCTGATTGATATTGAGCAAGTTATATGAGTCTTATCCTGCACTAATTAATTTTCCTCTTCTCCGCTTTCTCCGCTTCCTCCGCTTCCTCCGCTTCCTCCACTTCCTCCGCTTTCTTCATCATTGGACTCAGGAAGACCTCTAACAATACCGAAAAGTCTAACAGGATACCTCCTATTACCGTATCTGAAAACGCCTCTAGTTCTAATACGTCCGATTACTCCTCCAGATAGAAGCTGTTGCTCTTCTGTGGATAAGTCCACAAGTAAATCAGATTTGATGGTTTGAATCGACATAATTAATTACCTCACTTACTAATGCATAGATATTACAAAACATGTATGAAAAATAGATTTTGTAATATCTATACTTTATTTATAGCGAGAGCGAATAAAGATTAAACTATCCTAAAGTTAGAAAGATAAAATACAAATCTCTAGCTTTCGATTCATACCTTACCCTATCCCAGGTTGAATGATTTTTAATAAAAAAAATACAACTTTTATGGCTTTTTTTATATGAACAATATTACTTATTTATAATTCTTTAATGGTTATTGTTTTCAGAGCATTTTTTGCTTAATGCTTTTGTTTGAGAGTATAAAGCTTGATTTTAAGCTGTTTATATATTTATCTGAGGATATATGTATATATAGCATTAATGAATAATTTATGAGCAACAAAATTCCCGACTTTTGATAAGCCGGGTATCTGAGGTTTGCAATTACTACAAATCAAATTTTAAATTCAAAAAGCTACAATTATGAAAATAGCTTATTTAAAATGTTACTTATAAAAGTCTGCCATTTATTTCCATCTGGGCTAAAAATTGGCAACCCAAGTTTTATAGAAGAACCTATGGTAATCTGTGAAAAATTATATCTGGTGTTTTGTGAAGAGACATCACCACCTCCAAGATTTAATGTGCTGTCTGCCGTGCTTTCGATATTAGTTTTCTGGAAGAAAAAATTCCCTTCACTTGGGTAATTTATACTCTGTCCAGCAGTTAGGCTTTCTTGCTCTTTTTCAGACAAATACCTAAATAACTCAGGATTGTTGAATTTAGAATTTTCAGACATGGTGTTATCTCCTCACACTGAGCAAAATTTTCATAGTGATAGAAACTTTAAATGCTCTCCTTGTTTAGATAGAAAAGTCTCTAAAGTCCCTTGTAGTTGCACTTGACCTTTATCTAGTAGCACGATCCAATCAGCGCGATTGATGACGCTGGGACGATGGGTAATCAAAATTGTGGTTTTGTCTTTTCGGTATTCCAAGAGCCGATCTAGCACGTGGGATTCGCTTATCGGATCAAGTCCGGCAGTTGCTTCGTCTAAAATCAGTACAGGTGGATTGGTAAGAATGCCTCTAGCGATCGCTAATCGTTGTCTTTGTCCGCCAGAAAGATTTGCCCCAAATTCTCCCAAAACAGTTTGATAATTATTAGGCAGTTGACTAATAAAACCGTCTGCATCAGCAATTTGACAAGCTTTAACAATTTCTTCAAAGGAAATATAAGGCGTTCCTAAGCGAAAATTATCTAAAATCGAGCGACTCCAAAAGTGAGGCTCTTGGGGTACATAAATTACTTGTTGTCGCAGGCAATCAAGGGAAAGGTCTTGGATATTAAAAAAACCAATGCGGATATTACCAGAGTTCGGTTGATATAAACCTGCTATCAATTTTGCCAAAGTACTTTTACCACAACCTGACTGGCCAATTAAAGCAATCACCTTCCCTCCAGGTAACTTGAGAGAAAAATTCTCTATCAAGTCAACTCTGCCAGCGTGGTGAAATTGGAGATGAGAACAACGAATATCTGCATCATCAGAGATTTGTGCAGTCGGCTTTTGACCACTCCCAACCACTTCTGGTGTAGCATCGATAACTTCTAAAAGGCGAGAGATTGCTGTTTGGGAGTGAATATATTCATCCATTAAGCCAACTAACGAGTTAATCAAAGCCAGGACATTAACCTGTAAGATATTAAAAGCCAGCATTTGACCTATGCTTAATTCCCCCTGAATCACCAAAATACTTCCTAGTCCAAGTAGAATGATGCCGCCAATGGTGGAAATAAGTCTAGCAACAGTACTGTTGATAATTCCAATTTGGATAGTCCCAAAAGTGAGATTAGCAAGGCGACCAAAACGACTTTGTAATTCATCCCAGAATTGGGGAGCGGCGTTTGTGGTTTTGACTACCTGCGCTCCCTTAAAGGTTTCCACTAAAATACCTTGATTTTCTGACCCCAAGACCAAGATACTGCGGGTCTTTTGCTGGAGGATGGGTAAGAAAGGCAGGGTCGATAAGGTCATTAAGAAGATAATAAAGATGACTACTAGTGTCAACCGCCAGCTATAAAACAGCATGAAGCTGAAAGAAACTACTGCAATGAAAAACTGACTAGGTAAAAGAACTACGATTTGCGATACCAATTGGTTAATTTCGTTGATATCTCTTAATCGGCTGATGATTTCGCCACTGCGACGAGATTCGTAGTAATTCAAGGGCAATTGGAGAATTTTTCGTCCAAACTCCAAGACTAGCCCTAATTGCAGTCGTTGACCAAAATGAGCAATCATGATCGATTGCAATACTTGCAGACCACTGCTGAATAAGCTCATGACAATAACGGCTAAAACCACAACACTGAGTAACTGGGTATCGCCACGCACA
This sequence comes from Nostoc sp. JL34, assembly GCF_017114945.1. Classification (GTDB taxonomy): domain Bacteria; phylum Cyanobacteriota; class Cyanobacteriia; order Cyanobacteriales; family Nostocaceae; genus Nostoc. The sequence goes on along the minus strand of NZ_JABXKQ010000044.1, from coordinate 68,435 downwards.
AGGACATCATCTGTCAGTAGTTGGATGAGAATTGGGGTACTCAGAGCAAGTACACCCAAGATAATATTGATCATCAAAACTTGACTCAGCAATCCCCTATAAGGCAAGATCCGCATTAAAAAGCGCCCCAAGCCACCTTTTGCTATTTCTGTGGGTTGCTTAAAAAAGCGATCTGGATCTGGCTCTAGTAAGAGCATCACGCCATTCCAAGCCGCTGTTAACTCTTCTCGATTGATATAACGGATACCGACACCTGGATCGGCAATAACATATTTTTTGCCCCGTTTGTCGTATAAAACAACCCAGTGGTGGCCTTGCCAATGAATAATCGCGGGTAAGTTTATTTCTGTAATTCTATCTGCGATCGCAGGTGAAGCTTTAACTGCTCTGGCATTGAAACCCAGATTCTCAGATCCACGTTTTAGACCCAGCAAAGTTGTTCCTAGCTGTCCAGTCCCTACTGCTTCTCGGCTGCGATTGATGCTTAAAAAATGTCCGTAATGCTTGGAAATCGAAGCTAGACAAGCTGCTCCACAGTCTTCTTCACTCAACTGTAAAACACACTGGTAATTTTTTTTATGGAATTTAAATAGATCAAACATGTTCAGCGACCTATAAAATTAGTACACAAAGTTAGCAGAGCAATTTGGAATTAAAAATCCGCGATTAATCGTGCTTTTCTGAGAATGAAATGAAGCACCGTTTCTTGACGGGAAATAATATCTGCTCTACCTTCCATCCCTGACTTCAGATGACACTGGCGATCGCCTCTACCCAAATACTGTTTTTGCGGTTTAATAGTTACCTGATAGGCAAGTACCTGCACCGCGGACTGATCTCCACTGTTTTTTAAAGTTGGTAGAGCGTCTGGTGCAACTGTTTCGACGGTTCCTTGGAGAGTGCCATAGTCTGGATAAGGGCAAGCAGAAACTTGCATTTGGACTTTTTGACCAGCTTTCACTTTGTCAATATCTTGAGCCTGCACACGGGCTTTAATTAGCAAAGGAGCGTCCAGAGGAGCAATCTGAGCGATCGCTTCACTGGGTTGTACTACCTGTCCTGGATTGCGAAGATTCAATTGCAGCAGTGTTCCAGCGATTGGCGAGCGAATTACACTCTTTTTCAGGTCGGTTGTTATCTGTCGTAGTTCTTTGCCAGTGCTAACGAGTTGCTTATGCTGTTCAAGGCGCTGCTGCAAAAGAGTCTCTCTTTCTTTTTTCAAAGCGGCTAAGGTAGCCTCACCTCTTGCTTGTTCCTGCTTAATCCGTTCAGATGCCACGGTTACAAGAGCATTACTAGGATTGATCGCGGTTTTAGCCTTTACTAGCTTTGTCTGAGCGGACTTAAGAGCTTGTTCTTTTTCCTCCAGAAGACTTTTAGCGTTAGCTTTAGCTTGTTCTAGCTTTGCCTGGGCGGACTTAATATCTTGTTCTTTTTCCTCAAACAGATTGCGAGGAACTGCTCCCGATGCTACTATCGGCTGCAATCGCTCTCTTTGTAACCGAGTTAACCTCAAAGCTGCTTCTGCCTCTTGTACCGTTGCCGTTAAGACTTTTTCTCGCAGCAATCGCTCTTTTTGCACCTTAGCTAAGGTCAACGCTGCTTCTGCTTCTGTCATATCAGCTGTAGCTTGAATTTGCTGATCTTGATAGTTGCGTTGGGTACCACCTAACTCAGCTTGTGCAGCTATAATTGTGCGGTTCATTAAGCTTGTCTGCGCCGCAATCTGGACATTCATTTCACCGAGTTGAGCATCAATTTGATTTAGTTGTAATTGACTCTGCTGAATACTGCTTTCTAATTGACTCTTTTGAGTCTGGAGTTGTGAATCATCAATGTGAGCAATAGCTTGTCCCTTAGTTATCACCTGATTTTCTCCAACATCTATCTTTTGAATAGTTCCGCTCATCGCAGACTGAACAATTCGCTGTTCTCCAACAGGTCGGATACTTGCAGGGACTTTGACCGTGACGTTGTAATTAAGAACCGATGTCAGACTCACACCTACCACAAAAATACTCAGCAGAATTCCTCCTCCGAAGTTTGTCCATTTACCGAGATGGGGGAGAAATTCGTTGACTTCAACTAAATGAAGCTGGTCTGGATTGGGTTCATTAAACCTATTCCAAGAAAATTCCTCCTTTGTGGGTAAGGATTTCACGGTATTGCACCTTTTGTTGTGAATGGATATATGAAAAAAACAGGGTTATCTAAAAATCAAGCTGATTGCTTTGCTCGAAGGCATTATTCAAGAAGATTACTCTTTGAAAATCACACTCCAGAAAGTGTTTCCGGCTTACCCGCTCAAGATAGAAAGCAAGGCAATAAACATTAGCAAATACCATGTAGCAATGGCTATGTACTAGACCAAAAAGTGAAACAGTAACATATACTACTAATTGTGAAAAACATCATGCATTACAATGTTCTATAATCAGTGAAGGGGGAAGAGAAAGGTATGCGCCATGCGCTGTAATCACCTTACTCACATTTCTAACGTGTGCAACGCGTTAGAAAAAAAGCAGGAGAACGCTCAAACTCTCTCAAAGTCCTCACTTACGTTGAGCGAGTCATAATAGTCTCCTTTATCCCCCTTTTATTCCCAAAAATGCCATAATTTGATGTGGCATAATTGTTAGCCCCACTTATGTGATTTTGATGAAAAACTAGCATCCCAGAGATTGACTGGTAGGTGCGGTTTTTTCTGACGGATTGAGTTTAGATATTTGAGCGATATAAAAGACTGTAGATATGTAGACGGGAGATTTATAAAATCTGCGATCGCGTCTACAAATCAATCATAAGAAACCTTGAGTAGCTAAATTTATCGACACGATCGCATAGCAGAGTTAGACTCTGCTCTCTCAGTAAAGCGATCTTCAGTCTTAACTATTTGAAAACCCCACTTGCCATTCCCTGTATAACATTTGTAAAGCGTTTTGATGTGACAACTTTTACAGGTTATTTCTGAGATTGGTTAAAAGGATAAGGGTATGAGCAAAGCTGTGATTTAGCTCCACCCAAATCGATATAATTATTTGATGTGACATGATTGTTAGCCTCACTTAAGTATCTTTTTTATAAAAGATTCCAGAGGCTAACTTGCTGATGCAGTTTTCCCTAGGGCATTTAACCTATTTAGATTGTACTAAAGGAAAATGACAGGAAAGCTCTGGAATCTGGGGCTAGTTTGGGCGCTCCAGGAGACAAAACCTTGAGCGCCCATATTACCCGCAGTCTCGTCTCGTCTGAAAAATTCAATAGGCTAGCCTCTGCAATATCAGCTATTCTATTTCAAGTTGCAAATTTTAGGTATGAGAGTAGCAACTAAGAACAAGTCTGATGAAAAATTGATTTATTCTTCACTTTTGACTGTTTGAGAACCTCATTTAACTATTCCCTGCCTAAATTTGCGAAGTGCTTTGGCAGGACAGCTGATTTTTGCAGTTTACTTGTGGAAATAGTTATGTTTAGGCAGCAGTATCTCCACCTTCTTCTACAGTACCAGTTGGATCGCCACCAGTTGGTGAAAGACCTAAGGCTCCAACGCCTGTGGGAATGGTTGAACCCAAGCCCAAGAAATCTTGTGCAGCTGTATTGATAGCATTATTAGTGCCTATGGAGGTGGAGGTGCTACCTTGGGGGCCGGAAGTGGTTCTTCCCAGTAAACCACTCCGTCTGTTACCGAAATTGCTGCCGCTTAACTCAAAATCGGCACCACCGACTAGCATCTGTTGTTGCTCATTAGATAACTCATTAAGCAACTCAGATGTCATTATTTGATGTGACATGATTGTTAGCCTCACTTACGAAATTAGGTGTGTAACCACCTAAGACCCAACTATAGGCATTGTTTGTCAGGATTTCATAAACCTGGAGACATAAAACAAAATTGCATTTTTGTTTCTCAAGGTAGATATAAAATATTTGATTTGTTGTAGATATAGGGTTCTGCTAGAGCCGGAATGGTCAATATTCAGTGTTTTTAAACTAATTTAAAGGAATTAAACATATATTTATAGTTTTGCATATCTACAACTACATTCTGGTTTGGGCATCATGAATAAGTTTTGATAAGGAATGCATGAGCAGTTACCAAAAATAGACAAGCTGTCATAATGACAAGAACTTCGTTCGTAACAAACAGACAAGCTGTCGTTGCTAAAAGCATCCTAATTTGACAAAAATAAATACCGAACGATAATAAGTCGCGGCAAAACGTAGCTAGCTTGCTTCCCGGAGGGTACAAAGCCTATCTTTGCAGGCTATTGATTAACTCTGTCTTTTATTTGATAAATTAGGAATAGCACTCAAGGAAATTAGTAATTCAAGACTAACTGACTTAAGAAGAAGGCAACAGCTGCACTGCCCAAAGGAACTGTTAAATTGTCCATACCCAAAAAGGAAAAAGCTTCTAAAGCCGTAGCTATAACTGCCACCATCAGTGATATCGCCCAAGTTTGCCAAGCGTTTCCTTGAGTTCCAACTAAAATCAAACTACAGACGAGATAGCTAACGAGCATCATCGTCAGGGAGCCTTCCCAACTTTTTACTGTCCCAAAGACTTTATACTTATTTTTACCAAAGCGTTGCCCAATCAAGGCTGCTAGTCCATCTCCCCAAGTCATTACCAAAATTCCTAGTGCTGCGTACTGGGGTTGTTGCAAGTACCAGAACCAGGCAACTAAAATACCAAAACTGACAGAGTAAAAAAATGTTCCTAAACTTTGGCGTCCAACGCTATTAATACCAGGAAGAATAGGCAATCGGTAGGATAATAAGGTGATTGCACTGGCTAAAACTGAAGCTGTAATCCCTACACTAGCGGGAATATCAAGCCACCAAGCCAGTAAAATCACATTACCAGTGCCAATATGAACTATCTTCCGCACGATTTCTGGCTCGTTGGCGAAGCTGTTTACCACCCAAGCAATTAGGAGGATGAGTAATACCCAAATTGCAGCCAACGCAATTTGCAGCCATAAAACCGGAATTGAGGTGAAGTCAGAAAATGTAATTAACAAAGATACAACAAAATGAAAAATTTTACCTCTCTTACTAATTTATAAGATTTGGGTAGCTGCAATGAAATTATTATTGATCTGGCTGATTCGGGGCTACCGAATGTTTATCTCGCCGTTGTTTCTCCCGACTTGTCGCTTTCAACCAACTTGTTCGATGTATGCTATTCAAGCCATTGAACGATTTGGAGTATTGCGTGGTAGCTGGATGGCAACCGGGCGGATTTTGCGCTGTCATCCGTTTCATCCAGGTGGTTACGATCCAGTGCCAGAGGTGGTAGAAAAGGTAAAAGAGCAGTAGTTTATATAACTGGGGCATGGAGCATTGGGAAGAATACCTCTTGCAAGTGTGTGGGCGAAGGTTCATACCACCGCTAGAAGGGGGTGTAGGTGGGTATAGCCATTTGGGGAGATGTCAACGGCTGAGGTTGTCATCTACCTTGGGAAGGTTGAATAATTTAATTTAGACTTACCATGCTTAATCTGACTGCAATTTCTATACCAGAACCACAAATTCCTACTCCTGGGCCGAACCCGCTACCTAGTCCCGAACCTGTACCGGGGCCAGCTATACCCCAACCCTTACCGGGGCCTGTACCAGAACCAGTACCTGCTCCCATTCCTCAAACAGTTCCAGCACCAATTCCCCAAACCATACCGGAACCTGTTTAGATTACCTTGGTAATGTAATCCAAAATCCAAAATCCAAAATGCTAAGAGCCGGAATTGTCGGACTTCCCAACGTCGGAAAATCTACTTTATTTAATGCTGTAGTTGCTAATGCTAAAGCAGAAGCAGCTAACTTCCCTTTTTGCACGATTGAACCGAATGTCGGCGTTGTCGCAGTACCGGATGAACGGTTAAATGTTCTTGCTAAGATTGCCAGTTCGGCACAAACTATCCCAGCGCGGGTTGAATTTGTAGATATTGCCGGTTTAGTTAAAGGTGCAAGTCAGGGTGAGGGACTAGGGAATCAATTTCTGTCCCACATCCGGGAAGTTGATGCGATCGTCCATGTGGTACGTTGTTTTGAGAATGATGATATTATCCACGTTGCTGGTTCTGTTGATCCAGCACGAGATATTGAAATCATTAATATAGAACTGGGTTTATCAGATTTATCACAAATTGAACGACGAATTGACCGCACTCGCAAACAAGCTCGTACCAGCAAAGATGCACAGTTTGAAATCACAGTCTTAGAAAAATTAGCTGCGGCTTTAAATGAAGGTAAATCGGTGCGTCAGGTGAGCTTGAATGAAGAAGAAACAGAAATTATTAAAGGATTAGAACTGCTCACTTATAAACCGATTATCTACGCCGCGAATGTATCTGAGGATGAGTTGGCAACGGGTAATCATTTTGTAGAAACAGTGCGGCAAATTGCCGCCACAGAAAATGCTCAAGTTGTGATAGTTTCGGCTCAAGTTGAAGCGGAATTAGTGGAATTACCAGAGTCAGATAAAGCTGATTTCCTCGCGTCTTTAGGTGTGGAAGAAGGCGGTTTGAAATCATTGATTCGGGCAACTTATATGCTTTTAGGCTTGCGGACATATTTCACGTGTGGCCCCAAAGAAACCCGCGCTTGGACAATTAATGCTGGAATGTCTGCACCTCAAGCTGCTGGTGTAATTCACAGTGATTTTGAGCGGGGATTTATTCGCGCCGAAACTGTCGCTTATAAAGACTTGGTAACAACCGGTTCGATGAATGCGGCGAAGGAAAAAGGGTTGGTTCGCAGTGAAGGAAAAGAGTATGTTGTGCAGGAAGGGGATGTAATGTTGTTCCGATTTAACGTGTAGGCGTAATTAATGAGTGGCCGTTATCGATAAGATAATGGTCAACTTACACCAAGTTGCGTAGGCTTTGCCCGCCGTAGGCATAGCTCTAAATAAATTGACAAAATTTTTAATGTGTGCATAAGATGCTAGGCGATCGCAAATAAATTAGCAATCCTCAAAATCTAGTAGCTACTTCCACCTACAATGTACACATAAGAACCCAAATTCTCGTCATCCGTACCAACCACTACACCGCCTTCTGCACCGGGAACAAGTTCCATAGCTTCAATTTTGTGGTAATCAGAGCGGTAGAGAGGAACAAGTTGAGAATTTTGCCGCCATGCAATTTTGTTGCCAAGCAATTCCAAGTAACCAGCGACATACACAGCTGATTGAAATGGGCCATCATCTCCGGCATCACTTGCGGAAGTGATGTACACAATTCCTACGGGGTCTACCTTAATATCTGAAATATGGCGAACATTGCCAGATGGAAACGGTACTTTTAGATTGGCAAAACCTGCAAGAGTAATTTGATATTTAGCCAAGTCAAACACTCCCCAAAAAATAGTTGCTGGTTGTTCTCCTTCACCTCGATGTCCCCAAATAGCAACTAATTTACCGTTTATATTTTGTAATCCAAATGCTTCAAAATTACTTCCTTGAATAATTCCTGGTAAATTAAATTCCTTGAGAACGGAGATGGTCTTATTGGTAGGCTCTAACCTGATGTAATAAGCTTTTCCAGAACTGCTTAAAGCGATAAAAGAGGATTTTGTTTTCTCTGGAACAGATGTTAAAGCTTCTAAATCGATGGGTAATTCTGTATTATTTGGCCAGTTCAAGGGGAAATATTCAGGTTGGTTCTTACCTTTAATGCTGATGATTGCTATGCGACCTTGGTTTTTTTGTTTGTTGTCATGGACAATCAGAAAATCGAGCCTATTGCTTTGCTGCTCTATCAAAGCTATACCACTGATACCGAAAGGGATACCACCGCGAACCGGACGCCAATCTTGCGCCCAAACTTGCACAGATATGAGTAACAATGCACTCAAGATTACTATATTTATAATTAATCTGAGAAATCGAGCCATAGTAAAAAGGATTGGGCATAGGGCAATTCAATTTTGGATTTTGGATTTAGATTTAAGCCAAAATCTAAAATTCTTCCTCAGTACTCTCCCACTCTCCGTAAGAGAAGTGTGTTAGACGATGCTCAATCATATCAAATCCAGGCAATTCGCACTCACATCAGTGAAGCAACCTTTTGTACTCACCGCTATCAGGTTTTTTACGTAATTACTTGACTCACGATAGTACTTTCTGTAAAGAAAGCAATAATTCGTTGACAGTATAGGGCTTCGACAAAAACGTATTGACACCAATAGCAGCTACTGCACTGAGCTTATTGTCAGACATCAGCCCACTGCTGGCAATAATTCTGACTTGGGGGTTGATTTTTCGCAGGGTACGAATGGCAGTTAAACCATCTAGTGAGGGCAGCATAATATCCATGAGGACGGCACTAATTTTGTCCCTATTTTGAGCATATAGTGCGATCGCCTCAATGCCATCACTGGCAACTAAGATTTTATAGTTATGATCTTCTAGTGATGTTCTCGTAATCTCTTGAATCGCAGCTTCATCATCCACAACTAAAATCAATTCTCCATGTCCTTTCTGTGGTGGCAAATCTTCTGGACTGAGTGTTTCCATTCCCCCCACCGCCGGCAAGTAAACCTTAAAGCTAGTGCCACTTCCCGGTTCGCTATACACGTTTACAAAACCTCCGTGGCTTTTAATGATCCCTAGCACGGTGGAAAGTCCTAAACCAGTGCCTTGTCCCACATCTTTTGTGGTAAAGAATGGCTCAAAAATTCTATCTAACATTTCTTTGGGAATCCCAACTCCACTATCGGAGACAGTAACCACTATGTAAGGCCCCTCTTTGGCTTCCAGGTTCATGCGAGCATAATTTTCATCAATCAACAGATTTTCGGCAGAGATACTCAAAGTACCGCCATTGGGCATAGCATCGCGGGCGTTAACGCAGAGGTTCATCAACACTTGATGCAGTTGGGTGCTATCTCCAGAAACCATCCACAAATCGTGGGGTACATCAGTGCTAATTTCTATAGATTTAGGAAATGTCTCTTTCAGAATCTTGGCAACTTCCATAATCAAATGCTTGAGTTGCAAAGTGATGCGCTTCCCCTCTACACCCCGCGCAAAGGACAGTACCTGTTTGACTAAATCAGCGCCGCGTTTAGCGTTGATTTCCAGAATTTCCAGGAGATGAAGAGTTCGCTGATCGGCATTGGGAAATTTCAGTGGTAGCAGTTGCGCTCCTGCCAAAATCGGTGTCAGGATATTGTTGAGATCGTGAGCAATGCCACTAGCTAAAGTGCCAATACTTTCCAGACGTTGAGCGCGAAACAATTGAGCTTCTAGGTGTTTTTTTTCGGTAATATCTGTGTCAACGGTGAGAATTGATTTCGGTTTTCCTTGTTCATCGCACACCAAACTCCAGCGACTAGCAACAAGGATTTCCTTGTTCATTTTAGTAAGTTTAGTTAACTCACCCTGCCACTTCCCTTTACTAATAGCTTGCAACAGAGCCGCTTCGATTTCCGGTGAAGGTTCGTCATACAAAAGCTCACTAGCATTTTTGCCCCAAGCCTCTGTCGCTTGCCAGCCGTAAAGTGTTTCTGCACCTTTGTTCCAGAAGATAATTTGATTGTTTAAATCTCGCACGCAAATGGCATCTGTGGTGACATCAAGTAATGCTGCTTGTTCGCGGATTTTTTCTTCAGCTAGCTTGCGATCGCGTAGCGCGGCTTGTCGTTCGCTAATATCAATACTGGCGCAAGTCACGCCAACAACTTCTTGCGATTCATTTCGCAATGGTTCGACAGTTAAATCGTAATATCGAGTGGTATTTTTGATTGTAATTGATACTTCCTCTCGCGTTCCTATGCCCGTGGTTAACACCCTACGTTTAATTGCGATCAGACATTGAGCATCTTCAACTGGAATGATATCTAAGTCTTGTTTGCCCAATATTTCCTCAACAGTCACTCCATCAGGGGGATTATAAACCCAGGTGTAGCGTAACTCCCTATCTTGGTTGTAGACAAAAATTGGAGAGTTTTTCAGAGCAACCCGAAATCGCTCCTCACTATGGCCCAGTGCGTCATCTGCCCGTTGACGCTCGATGGCATAACGCATAGAACGTACCAGCAAGTCGCCAGTTACTTGCCCTTTGACTAAATAATCCTGCGCTCCTTGCTGCATTGCACTAATTGCTAGGGTTTCATCATCTATACCTGTCAGCACAATTATCGGAGTTGCTTTTGCTTCAACGTGAGCAATGACAAAGGTTTCCAGTCCCTGGCTATCTGGCAGCGAGAGGTCTAACAGAATTACATCAAAAATTTCCTTGGCTAGATAGTTAAGGGCTTCGGAAAGCCGCTCAACGGGCATCAAATCAACTACAACTGTGGTAACTTCCTTTAAAAACTCCTGTAATAAAAAGACATCACCAGGGTTATCTTCTACTAACAAAACTTTAATATGTTTACCTGCCATTTCCACTACTCCGGTGGCAGTTTTACGATCGCAAACCAAAAATTTTCTATTGACTGTACAATTTTAACGAATTGATCGAAATCTACTGGCTTAGTTATATAACAGTTGGCACAAAGGTTATAAGCTTTGAGGATGTCTTCTTCAGCTTGGGAAGTCGTCAGGACGACAACAGGAATTCGTTTGAGGTTTTCATCTCCTTTAATTTCTGCTAGTACCTCCCGCCCATCTTTTCTCGGGAGGTTTAAATCGAGCAGTATAATATCTGGATGGGCTGCTTTGGCATATTTCTCTTGTTTTCGCAAGAACGCCATTGCCTCTACACCATCTTCGACCACATTCAAGTGAATCGAGATTTTGCTATCTTCTAGGGCGATGCGTGTGAGTTGGGCATCACCAGGATTATCCTCTACTAACAAAACCTCAATAGGCATAATCGCTGTTATGGTTCTCACCATTGCTTACCTGCTATATCTGGAATTGTGAAGTAGAAAGTCGAGCCTTGACCCGGTTTCGACTCAACCCAGATCCGGCCGCCGTGGCGTTCTATAATTTTCTTACAAATTGCCAGACCAATTCCAGTCCCTGGATACCTGTCTCTACCGTGCAAGCGCTGAAAAATTATAAAAATACGTTCAGCATACTGGGATTCTAAACCAATTCCATTATCGCGCACCCAAAATAAATATTCGTTTTGAGTGGCGACTGGGGACTGGCGACTGGCGACTGGGAGCGTTGAGGGAGATGAGGTAGTATTTTCTTCCCCTGCTCCCCCTGCTCCCCCTGCTCCCCCTGCTCCCCCTGCTTCCCCTACTCCCTTAGCTACCCCGATATGAATTCGTGGCTGCTGATTATGGCAAAATTTGATGGCGTTGGCGATGAGGTTTTGAAATAATTGTGTCAATTGGGTAGCATCAGCCATCACTTGAGGTAGTGTATCATAAGTGACAAATGCTCTACTATCTGCGATCGCTAGTTGAAGATTAGCGATCGCCTGCTCTAAGACAACACTACAATCAACTAGCATAAAAGGCTGTCCACGGGTGCTGACGCGAGAATAATTCAACAAATCGTTGATTAGGGTCTGCATCCGCCGGGCCCCATCTACTGCGTAGGTGATAAACTGATCGGCATTGGCATCCAATTGATGTTTATATCTTCGCTCTAGTAGTTGTAAATAACTGGTTACCATCCGCAACGGCTCTTGCAAGTCATGGGAAGCGACATAGGCAAATTGTTCCAATTCCGCATTGGAACGCGCAAGTTCCTGACTTTGCTGGGTTTGTTTTTCTAACAGTTGCGCTTGAGATAAAGCAATTCCAATTTGGTTAGCTAATTGCTGTAATAACTCCGTCTCAAAGTTATTCCACTGGCGAGGTGCGGCACACTGATGAGCCAACAATAAGCCCCAAATGCCATCCCTGACAAGAATCGGTACTACCAGATTAGCCCTGACAGCAAACTGCTGAAGAAATTCTCGATGGCATGGTTGGATGTGAGCAGCTTCAATGTCTTCAATAGCACTCACTCTGCCCTGACGATATCTTTCTAGATATTCTGCTTTAAAGCAGGGGTCAAAAATATTTTCTCCTAGAATTACTGGCCAACCTGGTAGCACTGCTTCTTGTACCACTGTTCCCGAACCATCTGGCCAGAGTTGAAAAATCAAAACTCGGTCAGCTTGGAGTAATTTTTGTACTTCTGTTACCGTAGTTTGGAGAATTTCGTCTATTTGTAAAGATTCTCGAATTTTCAGGGTGATTTCTGCAAATAGTTGCGATCGCAGATTTTGCCGCTTTAATTCTTCATCTGCCCGCTTGCGATCCGTGATATCAGTATAAGAACCCACCATCCGTACTATATCACCCAATGCGTCCCAAAGTGCCTGTCCTCGATCTAGAATCCATTTATAGCTGCCGTCTTGGCACTGGACTCGATATTCACAGACGTAAAATGGTGTTTTCTTGGCAAAGTGGTCTTGGAAGGCTTCAAGTACCCAATCTCGCTCATCGGGATGGATTCGTTTTGTCCATTCATCCCAACGGTTGGAAACTTCGTGGTCTTTATAGCCGAGCATTTCCTTCCATCGAGTTGAGAAGAACACTTCATTAGTCTTGAGGTTCCAATCCCAAATACCATCATTATTACCATGTAATGCTAATTGCCAACGTTCTTCACTTTCTCGTAGTGCTTCTGCTGTTCGCCGTCGTTCAGTAATATCTTGGAAATAAATAGATAAGCCATCTTTTGCCGGATAGGCGTGGACTTCAAGCCAGCAGTTTTGTGGCGGATAAAACTCCTCAAATTCCACGCTCGCCTGTTCTAAGATTGCCCTGTGATACTCACGATGGAATATTGTACCGATAATTTCTGGAAACACCTCCCAAATGTTTTTACCCAAAAGCTCATTCTGAGTTTTTTGTAAGAGCCGTTCTGCTTGACCATTAATGTAGGTGAATCGCCACTTTTTATCCAGGGCCAAAAAACCATCGGTGACGCTTTCGAGAAGATTGGCGATGCGGCTTCTGGCGGCTTCAGATTGGGCATGGGCTGCTTGCTCATGTGCCATTAGTTTCTCAGTAATTTGAGATACCTCAGCTACATGCAGCCTGAGTTCTAGTTGGTCGATTACCAGGCGACTCAAATCTACAAACGCCTCAACTTGTTTTTGGCTCAGTTGCCGTGGAACTTGGTCAATTACGCACAGAGTTCCTAGGATATCTCCTTTCTGAGTAATTAAGGGTACTCCGGCATAAAATCGTACGTATGGATAGCCAGTAACTACTGGATTATTTGCCAACTTTGCATCAGCTTGGGTATCAGGAACCACCACAACATGACGCTGCTCTTGGCAAAGATAAGATAATCCAACACTCCGAGGCATTTCTGATACATTTAAACCTACTTTTGCCTTAAACCATTGACGGTTTTCATCAATGAAATTTACCAACGATATGGGAGTGCCACAAATAAATGCCGCTAACTGAGCAATATTGTCGTAGGCTTCTTCAGGTTCCGTGTCAAGAATTTGATACTGGCGGAGGGCTTCTAACCTCGCCGCTTCTGTATCAATATGTCCAGCTTTCATTAGCTTTTCTTAATAAATCTTAATGTGATATCCAATCAGCAGTCTCGCTACTTGATGAATAGCTTAACCTTTTTTAATATTAGTTAATTATAATCAGCCTAATAAAAAGACCTCTAAAAGGTTTTACTACGCAAAACCTGTCCATCTCCGCATTAGAGATGGACAGGTTTGACCAAAAATTCAAATTAGGGAGGGGTTTGTCGAAGTCACCTTAGAAATCAAGTTGAGCGCAGATAAATTCGCTAACAACATCATAAATATAGGGAAGAGACATAGCAGTGCTTTTTCTCTCCCCTACTTTTAATTTATTCAACTGTTATCTCAGTCGCTAAAAATTTTGTAAGTACTTACTAGGCAAAAATTCAATCTAGTCTAGACCGCCATTAGCACCAGCTGCTCTGATAAGGGTTGCTAAATCTTCAACGGCAGAAAAAGAACCAGCAGCAATCTGTGCTGCAATAGCTCCTTCAATTGTGGTGGGAGGTGTTGTTGAAGCTGCTGCACTAGTTGGGGTTAATGTGAGACCTGTGACAACTTCTTGGTTTGTACCTATATCAGCACTACCATTAACGACAACATCTAATGCGGTAAAGTCTGTACCATCAGCTGCAACCAACTCACCACTAACGCTAAGAGAAGAACCTGATGGTCTAACTATTGTAACCGCACCGCGAGCAGAAGCTTGCCCTGCATTTGCTGGCGCAGCCAGGATATTACCAACACCAACTAAGCCTAACAGGCAGATGCTTCCTTTAACGATCGCAGAAATTTTCATAATTAACAAACTCCTTGTGTTGTTGCTCTTTGCGTTCTCAATATAACCATTAGCTTCCAGAATAATATCAGTAATAATACTTGATTTTTTCAAATAATCGGCGGTCATAAATTAAAAAAACTAATAGACTAAATTGTTAGTGTAGCTCTATAAGAAAACTGCAAAATAACGATAAAATTCAGTTCTAGTCAAACTTCTACCTGCTTAATACTTGGATGATAGTTGTGGCAATACTTACCAAAACAGGGATTTTGGAAAACCAAATTCTGAAAGCACTAAAGGTAAGGCTTTAGACTGCTTTCTACAGCATAATTCTCTGTAAACTCCGCTTAATAATTCGCCACACATTTTTAGAAATGCTCATATCATATCTTTGCTAAATCTTAAGTGCATCTTTATGGGTAATATGCTGTGAGCAACGATTTGAATCCCCAAACTTATTGCGGTTCTCATCTGGATGCAATATTTTATAGTGGCTTACAGTTGTGCAACCCGTACCATATTCCCCACAGTTGAAACCGGCTATAAAATCTAGTTATGGGTTGGGTAGAGTGATTATCTCAAAGGAACGCAATCGGATAGTGCCAAATCCCAAAAGTTTCTTGCTAATTTTGGCTTTCGTGCCTATGAGAGTTTACTTTTTAGTCTTAGGGCTGATCGAGAAGAAATTCCCCCTTTTTGAGGAGAGTTCGAGGCGATCGAGGTTTCAGATTTTGAGTGCGTAATTTCTGAGTCTTGAATAAAGTTATTTAGATACAAATATATTTTTAATTTCAGCATTAAGTTAATCGTCATTCAAATTGCATCACCGTGTCTTTGCATCTTTTTAGCGATTTGAATTATGCAACTTAAAAGCACATCAGCTTATGTTTATTCCTTACCAGTAGCGAGGTAGAGAATCAGTACAACCAAAAATAGCCTTAGCGTTATGCTTAAGCACCATTTAACTTACTATGTTTATTGTCCCCCAGTTCAATGGGCTACATCTGCCTGTCCTTAGGTCATTATGGCAAAATCTAAGAAAAGCGCTACCCCCATCAATCTCAGCGATCCACAATATTATCTTAACCGAGAGTTAAGCTGGTTAGAATTTAATGGTAGGGTGTTACATGAAGCCTGTGACGATCGCACGCCTCTTCTCGAACGCCTCAAGTTTTTGGCAATCTTTAACTCTAATTTAGATGAGTTTTTCATGGTGCGCGTTGCTGGTTTAAAGCAACAAGTAGAGGCGAAAGTCAGCCTATTAACTCCCGATGGTCGGACACCACAACAACAGTTAGACGATATTAGGTCTACCCTCACTCCCCACGTCAAGAAACAACACCAACATTTTGAGCAAATACTTCGTCCCCTACTAGCAAATCACGGTATCCATATTCTGGATTACATAGATTTGAATCAAAAACAACGAACTCATCTCAACAGCTATTTTGAGGAACAAGTCTTTCCAGTTTTGACTCCCCTAGCTGTTGATCCTAGTCATCCCTTTCCTTTTATTTCTAATCTCAGTCTGAATCTGGCTGTTGTGGTCAAAAACCCAGACACCGAAGAAGAATTCTTTGCCAGAGTTAAAGTCCCCAGCGTTCTACCACGATTTTTACCAATACCGCCTGAGTTGGGAGATCAGAATAACGAAAAACCTGCTCACTGGACTGGAGTCCCTTTAGAACAGGCGATCGCTCATAACTTAGAATCCCTATTTCCAGGGATGAACATTCAAGAATATCATCCCTTCCGCATTACCCGTGATGCCGATTTGGTTTTAGAAGAAGATGAAGCAGATGACTTATTGTTAGCGATCGAACAGGAATTGCGAAAACGGCGGCTAGGTGGGAGTCCAGTCCGGCTAGAAATTCAGTCCCAGACTCCTGAAATAGTGCGATCGCGATTATTGCATGATTTGGAATTAACAGAAAGCGATCTCTACGAAGTAGACGGTCTTTTAGGACTGCGGGATTTGATGTATTTTATGGCCTTACCACTGCCAGAACTCAAAGATCCGCCACGCCAATCTGTTGTACCATTACGCCTGCAACGACTGAGGGAACCAAGTTTAGACCCAGATACGCTGGAGACGGACGAAGGAAAAGACTTTTTTGCTGTGATTCGGGAAAAGGATTTGCTAGTACACCATCCCTATCAATCCTTTTCGGCTACAGTGGTGCGCTTTATCACCCATGCCGCCTACGACGCGAATGTGTTAGCCATCAAGATGACCCTTTACCGGACTTCTGGCGACTCGCCCATCGTCAACGCCTTAATTGCCGCTGCCGAAAATGGCAAGCAGGTATCTGTACTGGTGGAATTAAAGGCGCGATTTGATGAAGAGAATAATATTTACTGGGCAAAACGACTAGAAAGAGTTGGAGTTCATGTCGTCTATGGTTTAGTGGGGCTAAAAACCCATAGTAAAACCGTGATGGTGGTACGGCGGGAAAAAGACCGGATACGTCGCTACGTGCATATTGGGACTGGTAACTATAACCCCAAAACGGCACGGCTGTATACAGATTTGGGATTGTTTAGTTGCCGTGAAGAATTGGGTGCTGACATCACAGATTTATTTAATTTCTTGACAGGCTACTCACGACAAAAGTCTTATCGAGAGTTGCTGGTTGCGCCTGTGAATATGCGCGATCGCTTTTTGGCACTCATTCATCGCGAAATCGAAAATGTTCAAAATGGGTTTTCTGGACGGATTGTTGCCAAAATGAATTCCTTAGTCGATCCAGAAATTATCGCCACATTATATGAAGCTTCCCGCGCCGGAGTGCAAATTGACTTAATTATCAGGGGCGTTTGTTGTTTGCGTCCAGGAATCAAAGACATTAGTGAAAACATTCGCATCATCAGCATAGTCGGTCGCTTTTTAGAACACTCTCGGATTTATTATTTTCATAACAATACACAGGAGGAAATCTATATCGGCAGTGCCGACTGGATGCGCCGCAACTTAGATCGCCGAGTGGAAGTAATTACCCCAGTTAAAGACCCTGATATTGCTAAAGATTTGCAAGAAATTATGGGAATAATGCTCGCAGATAATCGCCAAGCTTGGGAATTACAAGCCGATGGCACTTACATTCAACGGCGTCCTTATGATGATTCTCCAGAAGCTAATTCACAAAAAATTCTTATGAGTATGGCATTACGCTCAACTGGTGTAGCATCAAATCTGATCGATTAAAAAATCAGTTACTTATATCTTGACAACTAGCTCAACCTAGGTTTTTTAGAAAACTTGAATTTTTTGAGCAGTTGTCTAAGTTGTTTGTAATGGGTTCACACAAGTTATTCAACCATAGGATAGAGTCAGGGCTGGCACTTGTTCCCATAAACTAGAGGGGTTATTCTGAATAATTTCGTCTTTCCCCTCAATGTTAATGTTATCCTGTGAGATTTCTACCTTGCGTGTTCTAGTAGTTGATGACCACGAACTGACTCGTTTAACCTTACAATTGGTTTTTTCTTGCCAGGAAAATATTCAAGTAGTAGGTTTAGCCAGTAATGGTGAAGAAGCTATAGAAATGGTTAAACGTTGCCATCCAGACGTAATTGTTCTAGATTTACAAATGCCAGTTATGGATGGTTGGAGTGCCTCTAGTCACATTAAAGCTATATCTCCGAATACCCAAATCCTTGCCTACTCTTCAGTGGAAGACGTAAATTTTCAGGGGACAAAGCCAATGTCTAGCTTTGATGACGTTTGCAAGAAAGATGTGTCTACAAGCGAACTTATTGCCTTAGTTAGGCAGTTAGGTCAGCGTGCAGGAGATAGTTCAGTGGCAGGATAAATGATACAGCAATATTGCTTCGCCAACTCAGGCTTAGTTAAATTCTGGGGATTTAAGACATGATAGTACTGAAAAGCGTCGGTATAGCCTGAAGTTGATGGTTAAACCGACGCAATTTTTGATAATTTCTACTCTACCGGAATGGTGCGTCTAAATTCATCAATTAATTCATCCAGTTCTTCCAAAGCCTGATTTACGTCAACTCTCAAAGTTCCCAGGTTTGGTTGCTCCAGTAAGTTTAACAAATACTCGCGTTTACTTTGAACTGTGACGATTCGTTCTTTTATAGTCTGTAAATCCATTATTCTTTTCCAATTTAACTACCTTTAAGTTTAAACTTAACTCAAAATCTAACATTGTGGGGCACTATCAGCACTTAGTAGTCCACTACACTAACTTTCTTTCCTGAGAAACTCTCTGTGTCTCCTATAATCTTACTCTTAAAGCAGTTTTCATTTATTTATTTGAACTAAATATGTTATGGAGAATATTGCTCATACATGTAAACTTAGAGCCAGGGTGAATGGAATTTGCGCCTACATAGGCAAAATCCGCCTTTCCTTCCCTACAAGAGGCTGCACGCGGACTAAGGAGGAAAATTTGAGTGTTTGAAACCCACGCAGGTAGGTAAAGCCTCGTGTAGACGCAGTTTATAACCGCTTTAACTTGGCAATTCTGGGTTAGTTGAATACTACTGAA
Organism: Nostoc sp. JL34; assembly: GCF_017114945.1. Taxonomy (GTDB): domain Bacteria; phylum Cyanobacteriota; class Cyanobacteriia; order Cyanobacteriales; family Nostocaceae; genus Nostoc. Next base: position 49,689 of record NZ_JABXKQ010000044.1, on the reverse strand, counting down.
TGTGGACGATTTTCTTCCCTAATTTGTTACTTATAACCGATGATAATAAAACTGAGGTATTCAGACTTTATAATAATTTAAGCTCATGCTACGCCAAATTTCTTTGGGAACACTCGGTTTAACTATCGGTGGCATATTAACCATCATTGGCTTCGTCGCCTATGCTGATAACAATGCCACACTTAATTTAGTCGGATTTTTTTACGGGATTCCTCTATTGTTGGGAGGACTGGCGCTGAAAGCTAATGAACTCAAGCCAGTACCCTTTAGCCAAATTACGTCACCGTCAGCATTGGTACTACGCGAGCAGCAAGCAACTGAAACTCAAAATAAAATTCGCAAAGACATTACCCGATATTGCTACGGTCAAGATGCTCATTTAGATACAACACTTTCTTTTCTAGGTTTGAGTCCCACAGACCAGGAACGGCCAACAATCACAGGGTTACGAGAAATAGAAGTTAATGGCAGCTATGCCCTAATTTTAGAATTTGATTCACCGCTAATACCATTTGATGTGTGGCAAAAAAAGCAGGAAAAAATGACCAACTATTTTAGCCCTGGATTGGAGATTCAAATAACGCAGCCATCTGAAAATACAATTGAGCTAGCGCTGATCAATACTCAAAAAGAGTCACTAGTCACTAGTCACTAGTCAATAACAAAAATTATCGTTACCCAAACTCCATGCCTTTATCCACGATTTATATCCCTGACTTCTTGAAGAAGTCGGGGGATGTGGGCAGCAACTTTTGCTTAAGTTAAGTGGCATTCTCCCCTACTAACTGTTGGAGAATTTCTTATTTGGGATTCTCTTAACCACTGACGAAAAAGTTACTTTTCTAAACGAACTGCATACCACTGTAAATATTGCCCAGGGCCAACATCTAATTCACAGCTGGTGTCGAGTAAATATTGTGCTTGAGCTTCCACAGTATCAAGCTTTTGCAAGTCAGGCGGTAAATCTTGAATTATGAGTCGTTGGAGAGTTATTTTCAGCTTGTCTAATAACTCTGATAGCGTCAGAAATTGTTCTGGTTGATTTGTTTCTAGAACAACAAAATTATCCTGCTGATACATTAATGAGTCTGGCATTTTGAAGATTTAGTGAATGTAAATATATTTTGAGCTTTTTTTAAGAACTTCTGGTTGTTTATTTAGTAACAAATATGACAATTTAATGAGCTATCTATGAAGTAACTATAGTACTTATTTCTTCAAAATATTAATCTAAATTTAGAATATCTATATTTATATAATCTTAGCTCTTAAATTGCTCTTTTTCAAAATAAACAACGTACACTGTGGCCTCAGTTTGTCTACCTTGAACTAGCTGCTCTGAGCAATTTATTTAGTTGATTAGGATTGTAGCTAGATTTTTGCCAAGCTATACTAGATATACTGAATCGAATTCAATAAGAATTTTTACTTAATTTATTAACCTAGAGTAAATGGAGAACAAAGTTTTGCAGCAAGCTTAATCTTATGTAATTATACTAAAGCTTCGCAACCCTGGTCGAATAGACTAAATAAATTTCAGTCATGTGATATTAGCTTTTAGTATTAGCTATCTTCTGAGCGGACTTTGGCAATTGCTTTGCACTGTCTTACTAAGTTTCTAAACTAACTACAGAACTACATAATTAAGGTATGTATTTGCAATTCTCAAAAGAATTGTAATTTGACTTTAACAATGGGGAAATATAAAAGTAACATTTCTTCCCATAACCATAGCTGAACAAAAAGGCAAAAATTGCCTTCATGTTCCAATTATAGATTGTCTATGCAACTTAGTTATCTACCGCTTACTTGGCTCACGAACATTGAGCAGTCCATTGTCACAAAACAGTTGATTGTAAAGCTAGACACACCTTTGCCGCAAATTCTGGCATTGATGAAAAGAGCGATCGCCCCTATGCGATTGAGTTGCACAGCCTCTTTCAGGATAGTCCCGCAAGTGGAAGGCAACTCATGTCAGGCATAAGCCCATTTTCTGTTTCTAAGCAACCACCATTGATTCTAGTGGCTGATGATGACAAGACCATCCGAGTATTGTTGCGTAAAGCTATGGAACAAGAAGGTTATCGAGTGGTCGAGGTTAATGATGGCAAGCAATGTTTAGATGCTTACGAGACTATCAAACCGGATATAGTTTTGCTAGATGCTGTCATGCCTGTGATGGATGGCTTTACCTGCTGTAAGCACTTGCTCCAGATTGCCAGGAATAATTTAATATCAGCCCTTGCAAACTTTGATACTGACTCGACCCTTAACAATACAGTCATCTCCAAGATATGGGAGCGCACTCCCATATTGATGATCACATGCTTGGACGATGAGGAATCCGTAAACCGTGCTTTTGACGCAGGGGCGACTGATTACGTTACTAAACCAATTCACTGGCCTGTATTGCGCCAGCGGTTGCGTCGACTGCTACAGCAAGCGCAAGTATACAAACAATTAGAGGCGGCAAACCAAGCTTTGCATCACCTTGCCAATGTAGATGGCTTAACTGAGTTGGCTAATCGTCGCCGCTTTGACGATTATCTCAATACTCAGTGGATTAATCTCGCACAAGAGGGATCTCCTCTGTCAATGATTTTGTGTGACATCGACTTTTTTAAATTTTATAACGATAAATATGGCCATCCGGCTGGGGATGTCTGTTTACAAAAGGTGGGTGCTGTCTTAAGCCTTAAGGCACAAAAACATCAGGATTTAGTAGCGCGTTATGGTGGCGAAGAATTTGCTGTGATTATGCCATACACCCCTGCATCTGGTGCGGTTCACGTTGCTGAATCGATACAAGCGGGAGTCAAAGATTTGCAAATTGTTCATGACGGATCTGCGGTGAGTCAGCACGTCACCCTCAGTATGGGTGTGGCTACTGTTATCCCCACTTGGGAATCCTCACCTTCAGAGTTGATCGTGCTGGCAGATAAAGCACTCTATCAAGCAAAGGCCGGGGGGCGCGATCGCTTTATCTCAAGTACTTAATTGTCATTTGTCATTTGTGAAGACCAAGCCCTAATGCCCCATGCTTATTGCCTAAGAAGGATAAACTGGCAGCGTAAAGTGGAACCATGCTCCATTATTGGGGGCAGAGTCCACCCAAATTTGGCCATAATGTGCTAGAACTATCCGCTGGCATAGACAAAGACCAATGCCATAACCTTCTGTACCTTCATCCCGTTGCAGGCGGAAGTGGTTTTCAAAGATGCGATCGCGATTCTCTACAGGAATACCAGGCCCAGTATCACTAATACTAAACTGAACTTTTTGGGTAGTGCGGTGCAATCCGGCAACGCTAATCTTGCCACCTTCTGGGGTGTATTTGATGGCATTATCCAATAGATTCACTAATACTTGGCGGATGCGTTCTGGGTCAGCATATACATAAGGCAAGTCATTGGGAATATCCGTTTCTACTTCTTGGGATTTGGCAGTGTAGCGATCGCACAATTCTTCTAGTACATCTAAGCACAATTTACCTAGCTGTACTTTTTGTGGGAGAATCGGAAACTCTGTATCTTTGCCACGACCTACCTGCAAAAGGTCGGCAATCATCCGATCGATGATCTTAGTTTGATTACGGGCTTGTTTTAATAGATGCGCCGTCAAGGATGGTTTGAGGCGCTGGAATTGGCCTGTGTCTAAATTGTAATTAGATTGGAGAGTTTCTATAGCGATCGCAGCGGCAGTTAGCGGATTGCGGAGATCGTGCGCCAGCATCGCAATCACCCGATCTTTAAACTGTAGCTGCTCTTGGAGATTATCTTTTTCCTGTTTCAAGCGAAAAATTTCGTCTGAGAGTCGGATTAGTTCGGCAGAAACAGCAACTGAACGGATAGTGGATTTGGGTGATGTTGCCCTAACAGTATCGTCTATCCGTTCTTGTAAGTCTTCCTGTAATTTCAAATAGGCGTCTACAGCGGCTTGCCAGCGAGGCCACCAATTTTTCAATTGCGCTATGATATTACTCCCAGCCAAAACCTGTCGTGGTTCGGGATGGATTTTGATTAAAGCTGGCGTTGCTACCAATTTAAAGTGTTCTGCTAAGTAAGGTTGTTGTCCAACATCAATAGTTTGAAGTTCAAAACTATACTCAGCCTGCAATTCTTTTAAGTAAGCACGGATTCGCTGCACCTGTTGGCGGGACTTAGGGCGTCCATCGACAAACAGTAACAGCTGGAGTGGAGCCTCAGAATAAATAGGCTGATCCTGGGAAACTTGCATGTAATCGTGTTTCAGCACTGGTAACAACCCGGTGACGCTTTACAGAAAGTAAAATGGACTGACGGTTGTCGATGGTCGTTGTTTTTTCTTCAATTTAATATCTATTTTAGATTTTCATCCTCTTCTCCGATCTGCGTTTTTGACATCAGACGGATCTTTTTCAGTCTTTTGCCCCTTTTTGGCTAACTTTATCTCCAAGAAACACCCAAGCCCCTTGAATATAAGTCTTAATTTGCCCTGAATCAAAAATTTTCGCCAGAGTTAGCAGGTGAAAACGTTATTGCTATATCAAATCGGTTAGTGCAGCCCTATGTCAATTTGAGTACTCGCTTTGAATAAGCGATGTCTACGACGCGCTACGCCTACGCCCAACCAAACGTAGATGCTAATTGTATCTAATCTATCAGGAAGCTGTTAACTGTTCAGACCAACTTTGTAGAGGGTTTTCTCAACCGCCAGTGCATTCGATGAAGTGTCTTTTTTGCCTCTACCCAATCATTAGTCGGATTGGGACAACAGCCATAGCCGACTGTATACTGCCTCCATAATTTGCGAAGCGCACCCTGTGCCCAGCCTTGTCCTTTAAGAACCACTGCCCTATCCCAGAACAACAGGGGATGGGTTGCCTGAGATAAAGCTTTGGATAATATAGAGGCGATGCCTACGGCGGTAAACTACGCACTTTTAGAGGAAGCACTCACTGCTTTCGAGGCTGCCAAGAAAGAAACTATTGACTACAGCACAAGTAGCACTTTCCCCAGAAAATCAATTTAGAGATACTAGGGAAACTGCTGCGACACTTGGCTGTTTTGCCTATGACCTCAGTCGCCAAGAAACGAACTTACGCTAAGTTCCTGAATTGCTTAACACTGGCATTTTCCAGCTATTGCCTTACTCAGCTTACCATCGTCAGATGAATAATTTTCAAAATCGATTGGAAGGCAGTGTTAGCAAACTTTATCCATTCCCCCCTTGGGTGAGGCTAAGGGGGGCTTTAGTCCTAGTCTATCACTTCATTTGCTTGGCGTAGGCTTTGCATTAACTTAGTGCATCTGGAAGGAGATTAAAGCTTTTGATAGCTAAACAGTTCTTTGGCAAGTTCTCGAACAGTTATCCGCTCTACAACTTGGATATTTAGAGAACTATCTGAAAAATGGATTCTCAATCTAGTAGTCTGCCACATTAACTTTGATCAGTTCGTAGTCGGTGGCTTTAGCCCTCATTATTGAAGCACTTTAGTGCTTACTACGAACTCCTTTAATCTGTGATCATCCCTGTGATGGAGTACCAGCTTCAAGCATTAAAGCAATAAAACTGTTACATCACAAGTATTCCAGGTTTATTTGTGTTTTTTTTCCGAAAATGTTAGTTTTCCATAATTTTAGGGAATTCTATAAATAAGCATGGGAATTATCAAAACCTAATGGCTGTAAAACGAAGACAATACGGTAGCTTTTGCTACCGTTTACTCATTTTTGAAGATATCATCATCACCAACAGAGACATTTACGAAGAAGACGCAGTGAGTCGGTAGTGTCTTTTGGTGATATAAGAAGCAAACCAGCAGAGGTGACATTCGATTCTCCTCGGTTTCCCAGCTTTTACTTCCTAATCTCCAATCCCCAATCCCATTTAATGAACAGTCTGCGCTAGGGTAGGAATTGAAACTCAACTTGTGATTTCCTGTGCTTCCCTGTAAACGTCCAGCTGTATTTCTAATTTGGGCTGTTCTACTCACTTCCTTAACAGCCTGTGCTAACAGTCCAGTCGCCAAAAACCTTGAGCAATCTTTGGCGGCAGATCCGAAGCTGCAAAGCAATCCAGTTGTCTTTGGAGAATCTCAGGTTAACCAACCGCAAGCACAGCAAAACCAATCAACAGTTCAGTTACCAGCTGATTTTCCTAAAGATATTCCACTATATTCCAATGCCAAACTACAGGAAGTTACACCTGCTAGCGGTTCAGACAACAAAATCTCAACTCGTTGGTTGAGTTCTGATCCCAGCAACTTTATTGCTAGCTTTTATCGCACTCAGTTTCAAACAAATAACTGGCAGATTTTGCAACAGCCAACAGATGATGCGGGAGGTGCTTTTGAGGCCCGTCGTAACGATTTGCTGTTGAAGGTTTCTATTCAGCCTAAATCAGTTACTAACGCCACACCCAATCAACCTCAAACAGCCACTGAATTACTGATTGAGTCCGTACCGAATAGTACTACAACGGCACAACCTACTCCAACTACAAATCCTAACGAAACTACTAACGCGGTTCCTCAAACTGGAGATCCACAGTTCATTGGCCCGATACCACCTGCAAACTTGGCAGCACAGCCACCAAGCACGGCTAATAACCAAACAATCCCTACAGCCACAATTGAATCTCAGGTATTCAACGATCTTAACAAGGCACCGCAAGAATGGCGGCAACACATCCAAGACTTAGCTGCATTAGGTGTTTTGTCTATAGAACCAGAGGCAACTAAGAGCAACTCTACTACTAGAACTAACCAGTTTGAACCCAGTAAAATCGTCACACATCGGGAATATGCCCGTTGGCTAATTGCTGCTAACAATGCCATGCATGTCAGCAATCCAGCTAAACAAATTCGCTTGGCGTCAGAAAGTGCTCAACCAGCTTTTAGTGATGTGTCAGCAAAAGACCCTGATTTTCCAGCAATTCAGGGATTAGCGGAAGCTGGGTTAATTCCTAGTCCTTTGTCTGGAGATTCTACAGTAGTTTTATTTCGTCCTGATGCACCCTTAACGCGGGAACAGTTACTGCTGTGGAAATTACCCCTAGATACTCGCCAAGCTTTACCCTCTGCTAACTTAGATACGGTCAAACAAACCTGGGGTTTCCAAGATGCAGCGCGAATTGACCCCAAAGCTTTAAGAGCAGTGTTGGCTGATTACCAGAATAGCGAACAATCGAATATTCGGCGGGTGTTTGGTTATACGACTCTGTTTCAACCCAAAAAACCAGTAACTCGTGCTGAAGCTGCTATAGCTTTGTGGTATTTCGGCACTCAGGGTGAGGGTGTATCGGCTGCTGAGGCTTTGAAATTAAAGCGAAGTTAAAGGGATGTCTACGAAGGGTTACGCAATTCTCTTCCGGTTAGTTGATCGCTAGCTAGCATAAAAGTGGGTAATTCCATCTCTAGTATGGAAATTTTGCTATTTCTTTGTAATGCACCGATTTTTTATCAAGAAAATGTAAATTTAAGTATTTACAGCGTTTTTACTTATGTTTGATGAATTTTTGAGGCATAGTTAAGTACAATGACGTAAATTAACTCATTAAATATGCCTGGTTTTGAAGTAACTGAAGAAAAGACGAGTTGTAATATCGCCCTTTGCTTACTTTTAAACAGACTAAGAAATAACACAGATAAAGCAAATATGAAAAAACAAGCGATCGCAGTCGGATTTGTTCTATTTTCTTTCATGTTGCCGACCAAAGCCTCGGCTGCGAGTTTTGATCAGCTTTATGTATTTGGCGATAGTCTTTCTGATACAGGCAATATATACAATGCTACGAATAAAACATACCCTCAAAGCCCACCTTACTTTGAAGGACGTTTTTCCGATGGGCCGATCTGGGTAGATTATCTTGGAGATCAGCTAGGATTAAAGCCCACTTTATTGACTGATCTGAATTTTACTACTATTCCTACCCAAGGGATAAACTTCGCTTTCGGTGGTGCTAGCTCTGGTCTAGGTAATGCTGTCGTTCCCAATCCAAATTTGCCGGGAGTACTCAAACAAGTCCTTGGTTTTGCTGGAACTCTGCAAGCAAATAATCAAACTGCCGATCCAGATGCACTTTATACATTGTGGGGAGGTGCGAATGATTTCTTTTTTCTTAATCCTGAAGATTCGACTACGCCAATCAGTAATATATCTTTGGCGTTGAATACTTTGGTAGGAGTCGGTGCGAAAAATATTTTGGTATTTAACTTGCCAGATTTGGGACAGCTACCAGCAGCTAAAATTGATAATCGCAACCCTACAACCCTTAGTAAATCGAGTAGTGAGTTTAACTTAGGTTTAGCACAAACGGTAAACGCTTTGAATCAAAACCCAAATCTCAACATCATCTCTGTTGATACTTATTCTTTATTTAATCAAGCAAGCGCATTAGGTTTTACGAATGTAACCGAGTCTTGTCTATCTAGGCTAGATATATGTGATCCAGGTAACAACAAATTTCTCATCTGGGACAGCTTCCACCCAACAAGCGCTGTTCATCAGGTGATAGCAGATACTGCACTGGCGGCGATTGATGCTAAGTCTGTCCCTGAACCTACGATCAATTTGGGGATTTTAGCCCTTGGTGCTTTTGGTGCGGTAGCAGTGCTGAAGCGTCAACAAAAAAGGTCAGCACTCCTATCAGTAGGTCGGGTTGTTGATGCGCGATTGTCTCATACAACAGTTGAAAATTAAACGAACTGTATAGAATGGGTTTGGTAGTGATGCTTCAATTACCATGAAATTTGAGCATGTTGGGCGTGCTGGGTGTTTGGCATTTCCCACACAAAATACACATGCCTATGAAATTGCTCATTTAGAAGCGATCGCTAACTGTATCGATTTGTTAAAAACTTTCTGCGAAACTGAGTTTTTGTGATCTTTTTACAAGGATAAAATCATCATAGTCTTTGCTTCTCTCTCTATCCCCTACATGATATTTTAATTCAAAAAACTTGAATGAAGCATAAACTGACTACCTATATTTTAAAGCATTTTTTGAATTAAAAGTTCATTTGATGCTGCAATTTACAATTGAAAATTTTCCATTAAAGCAGATACGAATTCAAACCTCAGTTTTAGCTTAGAGAAAAGTTCAGTTAAGCTACCTGTTACTTAGCTAAATTTGTTTGCTAGCCGAAATCAAATGTGAAACATTTTGAGAAGCATATCCTTGAGACAATCCTTTATCTTCCAATAGTGACAAAACTTTTTTCAGTTGATTTTCAAGTTGCTGCTGACTACGAAAGTTAACCAATAGCATTTTTTCAATGGGTTTAACAATCCGCCTCATTTGTTCCTGATTAAGTTCTTCATCTTTTGGGTAGCCTGTAATGAAAGCATGAGTAATAAATAGTTCACAACCATTAATGATACTATTTTGAAAAACTTGGTCAATCTGTGCATAATTTTCTGCGATAAATCTATCATTACTATATTTTAAAATAACTGGTTCTAATATATAGATTACTGAAACTTCTTCTGTATTTTTAGTCATTAAAGAATGCTTTATAATTAAATTATTTCCAGTTTCAAATAACTGCTGATAAGTTAAAAATTGCTTACTATCTTGTACTAATTGATTCCATAAGGCTGTATTGCGTCTGATACCTACCCAATAGATCAGATTTATTTCTGCTTGTGAAAGTCTTTTAAATTGCTGATTTAAAAAACCAGTGGTTAATTCATCAATAACAGTTGTAACTTCACCATTATTTATAAATGGTGATATATCACCATTAAAGACATTATGAATGCTTTGTATAATTCTCTTAAGTATCCACGGATTGTTATAACGTTCACTAAATTTCTCTAGTTCAATATCTGTACCAAATAAACCTTCCGCACTTAAAAATTCTTTTACGTCTTTTTTGATGAGAGGTAACAATTTTTTAGATGAAACAAATTTTCCTTCTAATATTGCAATATTGTCAGGTTTTCTTCTACTAAGTAATAATAAACAGCTTTTGTGGGATTCTTTAGCAACTCTCTCTACTAAGAAATTATATTTTATATAATCTTCGCTATAATTTTCGATAATGTCTTCCCAAGCATCCAGCACTATTAAACATTTTTGATGTTGTAGATACTGCATGAGTTGGTAAATATCACCTTCTTCTTGTTCACCTTTAGATAAAAATTGTACCAGTTTGATCAATATTTTTTGAAATGGTGGCGATGATTCCAGAGAAAGCCAGATTAAACGCTCATATTTGTCAGCAACTCTATCTCCTAAATGGCGAGCTAAGGCACTTTTTCCAATTCCTCCCATCCCGTGAATAAGAATTAACCGACAACCTTTTTGGATAAGCAATTGCTGAAGTTCAGCTAACTCTTGGATACGTCCGTAAAAATTAATAGGAGGAGGTGCTTCGCTCAAATCCCTATTAGTATCTGCTTCATTTTCTGCTACATCTTCCCAGTTCAAGTTCAACACTTGACAAAAAATCTTAAAAGTAGAACCAGTAATACGCTCCTTTGCTTCCCGAAAGCGTTTCAAAGTAGCTTTAGATACAGCACAATGCTCTTCTGAAACATTATCCCAGTTTTTATCTGGTTGTAAAATCTTACTTGCTTCTCTAAGAAATATTTCATTCATATCTGAAGCACTTGCAATCGTCGTTCCGTGTGCCATAATTAACCTCTTCCATGCTTCCTTGACGAGTTTTTTTCCACGTTGAGAGGCTTTGAGAGAAAAGCGTTCAGGCATATATTTCAAGTTTTTGTAAAAATTTACATTGTTACATTGACAGTTTATACGTCTTTTTAGGGATTATTTCTTTCTGGTCTTTCCCAAAGAGTAAAACCATATTCATCTCTATTAGGATCACCTTGATTAAGTTGTACTAAAACGCCGACACCTTTGACTACTTTGCGATCGTGATTTTCATCAAATCTTACCTCTGTAGTAGCGCCTGGAGCAGAAAACTTAGGATCATTTAACTTAGCGTATATATTTTGACGAGTTGGATTACTATTTTCACCCAAAGCTTTCACAAATACCTGCGCTGCGTCATACGAAGTCATTGTTCTCCAACTAACTTTTTTTATTCCCCAAAGATTTATAGTTTGACTCTTGAAATTCTCTTTAACTTTATCTGCATGAGAAAAAACAGCAAGCATTATTTTGCTATTAGATATTTCAGGGCTATTTGATATTTGTCTTTTATATAGAACATCTCCTGTGAGGATTTGAAAATTTCTCTTTGCTCCTAATTGAGCAATATTAAGTATATTTTTTGAGGTTATATAACCAGGAGCTAACATTAAAGCGTTTTCTTCTGCTTCTGCATTTCTCACCGTGCTTATGCAATTGTTTTTATTAAAATTGGATGCTGATAAATCGCAGAGTTGGTAATTAACTTGAGTTGCATATTTATTTATTAATTGATTTTGAAATTCTTCGGTCAGAGATTTGCTATGAGGATCTGTAGATTCGTAAATAATCAGTACTTTCCTCAACTTAAGCTCGTCCCACATATATTCAGCTAAATTTTTAGCTGCAATTGAATCATTGGAAGCTGTGCGGAAAACATAATGATGCAAATCTTGTTGTAAGGTTATAGGAGAAAATTTTCTGATAGCGGTACTTGTGGGTGCAATCAGAACAAGTTGTTGTCCCCCAAAAATTCTTCCTGCTTCCCAAATATATCTGCTTGTATAGCGACCAATAACTCCTAAAATTTGACTATTCTTAAAATAATCAAATTCTTCTGGAATATTATTACTAGAGATATAGTTAGCTATCTTTGTTACGTTATTTATTAGGTTATTATTTTCCTTCACTAGTACTATTTGAAACAATGGTGTATTTGTATTTTGTTCTTTTAAAACTTGGGCTACACCACGTAGTATTTCTAGTGACATATCAACGTCTGACTCACTTGGAATAGCAACTGCAATTGTTGGCAGACTACCATTATGAGCTGATACAGTTTGAGCAACCTTAGAGTTGTATTGGTAAATAAATGTTTCCGGATCAACTATACAACGATTTGGGCTGGGTTCTACTACATTAGGATCTGGATTAGATTTATTTATAGATTGTGTGAAGAAATTATCAGCATTTTTGAAATCCTCTGTTTTACGGGATAAGCTAGCATTTTTAAAAGCATTGATTCCTTCTTGTTTCAAATTGTAAGCTTCTGTGCAAATTGGCTTATTAGAGTTTGCCTTGAGTTGAGTAATAAAAGATTCTTCTCCTCTACTAAAATAGTTAGCAAAAGGTGGTGGTGGCACTGTTTGTCTATAAATAAATATAAAATAGAAAGCAACTGCGATCGCTATTCCTAATAAAAACGAAAAGCCTAAGCTTATTATCAAACGCCAGCGTCTAGGAAGTTGCCTCACCCAATCAAGAAACTTGCTCAACATTCTTGGTTGAGGAGGCGGGTCTGAATCAGGTATTTGAGTAGCAAGCGAATCTGCATCAGGTTCACCAGACAGAATATTAAGAACCTCTTGAGCAGACTGAGGACGATCTATTGATCTGTGTTTGAGCATCATGTCTAAAGCTTTTGCAAAATTCTGATCACTCACTGTGACAATATCTCTCAAAGATGACTCTTCAAGAAGTTGATTAGGATTTTTATTTCCTGTTAGCAAACACAGACAAGTTGTGGCTGTGGCGTATAAATCTGATGCAGGAGATAATTTATGACCACGGAATTGCTCAGGCGGTGCAAAACGCGAATCTAGCACTATAGATGTTGTCTCAACCTCTAATCCTTGCAATATCTGTTTAACTGCACCAAAATCTATTAGATATAGCCTATTATTTGTACTAGAGCGCATGATATTAGCAGGCTTAATATCTCTATGGATATATATAACTCCGTTAGTATCGTCAGGATTATGGATATACTTAAGTATATTCAGAATTTCTTTTAGAATGTTTATAACTTCATGCTCTAAAAATTTTCTCGGCTCTGGACGACTTAATCGATAATTGAGTTCCTTATCTAAATTTTCTCCTTCGATATAATCCTGTACCAAGTAAAAAAAACTCTGCACATGGCCTGTTGTTGCCTCAACATCCTTAGTAAAAAAATCTAAAAGTCTGGGAATTCGTGCATGACAGAGATTTTCCAAAGTGATTGCTTCTTTCCTAAACATTTCTTCTCTCTGTTTGAGGTCTTTTGAAGTTAATATTTGTCCATGATTAGTTATGGGATGCAACTGTTTAATTACACGCTTTTTATATGGGAAGTGCAGATCCTGTGCTTTAAAAGTTCTACCAAATCCGCCGCTTCCTAAAAAACTTAGGGCTACAAAACGCTCCTGCAAAATCAATGGCATATTACAAATACAACAATATATTTCTTGTTTTGCATTGTTTGAATTTAAATATTCGCTTGAAATAGTATTTTCTGGGTTTGGGCAATTTGGACGAGTGCAGTAAACTTCCATTGGTTATAGCATTGATGAGTTTCAATAATTAGTTTATTAAATGCTAGATAACAAATAACAAAAACTTATTTGATTTATAAGAATCGATAGCTTAATATTGCCGACCTCTCTAATGAAGTCGGCAATATTAAATCCAAAAATTACATAGGTGAAAGCTTTGCCGTAGGCTATTACGAATTGGATTAAAGTTACGCTCACCTCTTCAGCAGTATTGCTTACGTAATAATTCTAGTACAGTCATGATTCTTGTAACATCCTGCAATTAATGTTTTTTGTAAAAAATAATAATTTTGCAACCCCGACTTTTTTAATAAAGTCAGGGTTCTGACACAATGTTCTTTATATCTTGAACGTAGTTCTAACTACTCCCACAAAAATGTCCCCATTCTGCTCGTTGTGATTTGGTGCTGTCAGCCAAATTAAACCAGGAGTAATACTGATATTGTCGTTGATTTGATACCGATAAAACCCTTCAATGTGAAATCCCGTATCGGGGTCACGACGAGGTAAGCCTGATAACTCTGCTGAAGAACCAGTCAATTTAGGCTGCATTCCAACGATAATCCCCCCCAAGTTACCCTTTTTGCCCAAATCAGGGAAGGCTAGAGTGACAGCCCAACTCCAGATATCAGCATCACCTTTGACTTCGCCAGTCAACGCTCGTGCATTGGTGTAAGTTAACCATCCACCAAGTTGAAAGCCATTACTAACTTTTACATTCGTTTCAATACCGTAGGAATTAGAAGAAACTTTTCTGCCGCCCAAGCTGGAGGCTAAACTGCCAGTATTATATCCTAAACCATTGTCGTTGTATGCATTGACGTAAGTGAAGGCAATTTTGGTATCTGTGTCTTTTTGATTTGGATAGAATACAATCTGTGCCAATGCACCATATTTACCATTAAACAAGCCGCTACCAGGGTTGTTGGTATTACCTGCTAAATAAAACATCTCTGCTTTTAAATTGCTATTCGGCTTAAAAGTCACACCTACACCCGTATCTCCACCTAAACGAAAAATTGGACTGTATCGACCGAAGCGAGAAATAGTGGCATCTGCATCGCTTTGTAGAGGATTAATCACATCCGCATCATCGAAGTAAGTATTAAAACCTGTACCTAACAGAAAACTTACTTTATCGCCTATGGAAAAACGATATTCCAGCTTACTGAGGAAAACATTATTATTTGTATCACTACCAGATTGGAAGCTTAAACGAGCTTCATTTCCGGGTGCAGTTGGGTTCACCACATTACTCGCCTGAAATCGTATCCGCAGCCGGTCTTTCCCAGTAAAGCTGGTATCAAAGTTGATACGCGCCCGACTAGAAAATGTGAGGTTGCTTTGATCCCCATTTCTACTAGGACTAGCATTTCCAAAAGCATCTGTGGCAGCAAATATCACTTGAGCATTAAGTTTTGTGGTGGTAGAAAACTGTTGTTGCTCTAGTTGTTCGGTATGTGCTTCCAAAACATCAACTCTACCCCGTAAGGTAGCAAATTCTGTTACAAATTCTTCTTGTAGCTTTTGCAAAGTCGCCAAATCTTCTTTGTTAACCATCTGTCTAATATCAGCATCAATTCTTTGGTTAACTTTGTCTAAGCAGACGTTTAATGCGGTAGCGAACTCAAAGCGAGTCATGGCGCGATTCCCTTTAAACTCGCCATCTGGATATCCAGCAATGCAGCTATAACGCTCAACTAAAGACTGCAATGCTTGAAATGCCCAGTCAGTTGGTTGCACATCAGAAAGCTGATTAACTGAAGTGACTTGTGCAGAATTAAGTTGAGCATATTGACTAATTTGCTGAAGAGAATCAGCACTTTTTTCAGTTGTCAAAACTCTTAGTGAATCTTCAGCATGAACCTTGGTAAAGGGAGCTAGCACCAAAATCAAGACAGCAGGAACTAAGCTCAGAGAAGCTCTGAAAAAACTAAGCATATTTTTCTCCTGACAATAATTATTTTTGCGATAACTGAAATTACTATTTTTTGTGATAGGCAATATCCTTAATATTGCAAAAACTTAAATTTATATACTTTTATCTTGAGGCTTTATTCATAAAGTATCAGAAGTTTCATTCATTTTTTAGCTTGAATTTCAACCATATATTCAATTCTTAAGTTCAAAATATTCAACATTTTCAGTTTGTTTGCTCAAGTTTTTAAAGGTTTAATTTATCTCTAAAATTAAGTTAAGCTCACTAAAAGAAATTATTTTTAGTGAACAGATGAGCACTGAAAAAATATCGGAACTCATAAAAATGGCAAATCTTCTAGTTCTCTCAAAAACAGGAATACCTTTGACAAATGTGCAAAAGTCTATCCTGGAGCAAGTTTTGGGAGGGAAGAAGCTTAAAGATATTCAGGTTTCTGGATATACCGACGGTACTGTGCAGCGAGCATCTTGTCCAAAACTTTGGGAGTTATTATCAGACGCTACAGGGCAGAAAGTACGTATTAATACAGTAATTTTAGTTTTAGAAAAATTACTAAAAGATTCTAAGTATAATAAAAGTAATGGTAGCGAAATTGTTATACCAATCGAACTGCCTTTAGTTCCGTCGCCTATTTCCCCCAAACAACTACGTCACAACTTACCTGCTCCTAGTTGCACTGCATTTGTTGGTCGAGAAGAGGAAATTGCAAGGCTTTTAGAGTTACTTTCACCCAGACATTCTGCACATTTGGTTAGCGTCGATGGTATTGGAGGTGTAGGTAAAACAACACTTGTCCTAGAAGCAGCCTATCGCTGTCTGCACGCCAGTTACAAGAATGAAGCTTGTTTGGGTGTGCCTACCTTCGATACTATTATTTTTACCTCAGCCAAACAGTCTTACCTCATGCCCTTTGGTTTATTGCCAAGTTTGGCTCCCAGAAGAACTTTGCACGATATTTTCCGTCAGATTGTGCGGATATTAGATGAATTAGATATTACAGGGGTGAGTTTTGAAGAGCAATTAGATTTAATTAAAGATATCCTCTCCTGTCAGCGCACATTGCTAATTGTCGATAATTTGGAGACTGTGGAAAATCAGCAGGATGTTTTGGCATTTTTGTATGAATTACCACCAACTGTGAAAGCGGTCATTACCACTCGCGAACAAATTTTGTTTGTACCCGTGCGGTTGACATCAATGCCAGAGTCAGACGGTCTTTGTTTAATTAAGCACGAAGCAAAAGAAAAGGGAGTTTCCCTCAGCAATAAAGATAGTCAAACACTTTATAAAGTCACAGGGGGTATTCCAGTAGCCATCAGCTACGCAATTGGTCAGCTAGCTAATGGCTACCCCATGAAGGAAGTATTGGGAGGGGTATCTCAGTCTACGGGAGATGTTGCCCGTTTTTGCTTTGAAACTTCCGTCAAACCACTCACAGGACAATCAGCCCATAAGTTACTTATGGCACTAGCGCTGTTTCCGATGCGAGCTTTGCAGAATGCTCTGGTACAAATTGCAATCCCAGAAGTGAATTTGAATACAACAAATGCAGACTTAGCTCGATTGCGAGGACTTTCCCTGGTCAGACAAGAGAATAATCGCTATAGTATGCTGCCACTAACCCGCGAGTATGCCCTAGCCGAACTAAAGGCTCACCCTGATTTTGAACAGCAAGCAAGGGAGAGATGGATTGCTTGGTACTCAAGCTTTTCCCAAAGGTACGCCGGACAAGATGCTAAAGGGTGGCAAGGACAGTTCGATGGCTTGGACGAGGAGTGGCAAAATTTACAAGCTGTCATTGAGTGGTGCATGGTTGAAAGTCGATACGCCGAGATGTTGAACTTCTGGCAAAATCTTGAGGCGTACACCCATATTATGGGTAGGCGAGAAAGTCGCTTGCGATACTGGGATGATCGCCTTACTTGGACAACATGGCTAATTCAAGCAGCAGAACAACGTGGGGACTGGCCAGTTACAGCAAAAGTTATGGTTGACCGTGCCTGGACTCTTACCTCGATGGGAAAGCAGAAGCAGTTAGAAGAAGCAGACGTACTATTTACTAAAGCTTGGGAACTACGTCACCATCAAAATGCTTCATTTATGTTGTGCTTGGCAAGAAATATAGCAGTTTTATACATTCAACAGCAAAGGTTTGATGAGGCGCAGGCTTGGCTGACACAAGCATTAGAGCTACTAGAACAAACACAACTAGATCAACAGCAGCGATCGCGGCAATTAGTGCAAATTCAATATTATCAAGGTGAAATTTTCTTTAAAAATGGAAAATATGAGCAAGCGCAAATAATTTTTCAAGAAACCCTAAAACTCGCACAAGCAATGGACTGGATACGTGCCATTTTTTGTACTCAAAATTGGCTAGCTGACATTGCCATCAAACAAGAAAGACTGGATGAAGCTGAACGACTTTTAACAGAAGGACTGCGGGTAGCTGAAGCTAACGAAGACAAGAGTCGCATTGGATTTTGTCAACGCTCTTTATGCTCTCTGGCAAAGGCAAAGGGCAATTTATTTGATGCTCATCATTGGGCTAGTAAAGCATTAGAAAATTTTGAGAAACTGGGGATGCTACTGGAAGCTGAGGAAACCCAAAATTTGCTGCAAATGCTAGATAAAGAAATGTCAGATACCCCACTTCTCTAATAAGTCGGGTATCTGATTATTCAGAATTATTTTAAACACAGCTAAATTATGTAAAACTCAAAAGAATTTCACAACAAGCGGCTGCGGAGCTACCCATAGTACCATGCCCAAAATTTAGCTCGAAGAGTTCCTGGGTTTGAGCAAAAGCTAATTGCCATTCTAAACGTTCAGCTTCTCCTCTAACTCCAAATTCTGGAAAATGTTTCAGAACAACAGTAAAGAGGTTTTGGCAGTCTTTTTCAAACTGATGAATATTAGCTTTATGTGCGTGTAAAACTGCATCAATTTCTTGATTAGGAACCATTCTGGCGTATGGGTATTTTTGGATTAAAAATAAGAACAAACCATACTGTCTAATTGCAAATAAGGCTTGGATTACACTCAAATTTTGACCTTGTTTAGATTTTACAAGGCTCAAAAATATTGCTTGCCATTCAATATTTTTGAGTTTTTCAAAGAAGCTTTGCTCTACAATATCTTCCCAAGAGATTATGGGTAATATCTGAATCATATTCAAATTAAAACTCCTGATATTTAATAAACCTATTTTCTAAGGATGATTCAAACTAATGATTGCCATTAGGTTGTGTAATGTTCAAGACAATTTCATTTATTACTAAGCTAATTACAAGATTGGTAGTTCTAATAACCTTGCCATAAAGCACTGGGCATAACTTGATCTCCTTATTTGTGTTAAATTGATATTTTTCTGTTGAGCTACTATTAAAGATTTACCATTAAAGCGAATATGAGTTCAAACCTCAGTTTTGGCTCAGATAAAAGTTCAGCTAAGCTACCGCCTTCCAGTAATGTCTGATACCTGAATTGCAGAGTTCTCAGTTACAGCAAAGAAAAATACATTGCAACTAGATTATTTCAATCAGTGTGTGAATTAAAATCTACTTTAAATAAACTCTTAAATGATAGAGAGCTTATTATTAAGTAGGGAAGAAAGATAAAAATAAGGAAAATGCTGTTTGTGCAAATTAAAAGCGCAGCAGTTTAGCAATCCGATTTGATTTTTGAAAAATTCTGTACACTTTCAGATCGACTTTATCCAAAATTAAGAACTTACTTCTTTTTATACGGCAAAGACCTAGCTTTTTAGCAAAACTTTTCCTATGTGACCGATTCTCGGTGAAATCAAAAAAGTAAAACGACAATCCCATAAAGGTTTCAGCGTTAGCGCAGACGCTTTTTAGTAGCTTGCCGCAGGCATCGCATTCAGAGAAAATGCATAAAATCGAGGCAAGAGGCAATTAATCTTTCTCTCTTGCCTGCCTCCACGAGTAAGTTCAAATATCAAATAAGAGTCCTATATCGACTATTTATTTTACAAGCATTTAGCAAGATGCTTGATTTATGTCAAACTTTAGTATTGAGTAATACTTTCATCAAAGCCGATGATGGGATTTGAACCCACGGCCTGCTGATTACGAATCAGCTGCTCTACCACTGAGCCACATCGGCGTACACAATCTAGAAGTATAACATGATTTAATTATGGTAGATCAAAATCCCAAAAATCGCCTTAACCCTGAACAATATGCCAGCCTCAAAGCAGAAATAGCCGCTCCTTATCGCGGCTTACGACAATTTATCTACATCGCTTTCGGTGCTTCTGGCTCACTCGGTGCATTCGTCTTTTTCTTCCAAGTACTTGCCGGACGCGATATTGAGAGTGCTTTGCCTAGTTTGGCTCTCCAAGTAGGAATCGTTGCCCTAATGATCTTCCTTTGGCGCTGGGAACAGCGTCGGCAACGACGCCCCCAGTCGGGTAAAAATCCTAATTTCTGAAGACAGAAATTTTACCTGTTAAATTTTTTGCTGCTTTCCTTTTATATATCTTTAATATTATTCAAATTTATTAATGCTTTTATGAAGATTAAAATTCTAATAGAGAAAAAATAAAAAAATTATTAGGAAATACCAAAAAGGAAAAATTTCTGAGAAACTAGAAATCGTTGAAACGGGGTCAGCTAATATAAAGACCCTGACCATAAAACCAATCACATTCAAATGGGATCAGATAAATTTTAAGACCCCAAACTTTATGTTTAAAAAACCTTAAAATTAATAAAATTCCCATTAATTGGAAGCGCCAGACTAACAAATTATTAGTCTGGCGCTTCCAATTTGCTAACTAGGCATTTACTGAACTGTTACCAAATAGGATGAAGGAATTGGTTGAGCACGTCCAGCATTAACGAGTGCCTGGTAAACAAAGGCAGCAACTTCGGCTCTAGTCGCCTGACGATTAGGATTGAGTTGCTTCGCTGTGGGATAATTGATCACTAGTTGCCGTGCAGTTGCCGCAGCTACAGGAGCGATCGCATAATTAGGAATCTGGGCAGCATCGGTGTAAAAGGAAAGGACATTCTGATTATTCGCAGTTAAGCCCAAACCATTAGCCAAAGCTACTAACGCCTGCACTCTGGGAATTTGCTGCTGTGGTTTAAAAGTGCCATCGGGATAACCAGAAACAAATTGACTCTGGTAAGCAGATTGAATTGCCGCGTAAGCCCAGAAATTGCTTGCTACATCCTTAAACTGAATGCCTGCACGTTTAACTGGTGGTGTTAGGGCTTTAGTGACAATAGTGGCAAATTGAGCGCGGGTTACAGGTTCATTGGGTTTAAAGCTGCCATCAGGAAAGCCAGCAATAATATTTTGGGAGGCTAAGGCTTCGATGTAGACTTTTGCCCAGTAATTTGCTGGTACATCTTTAAAGGCAACAGGCCCTCCAGGCGGTACATCAACACTTGCGGCAACAAAATCTACTGAGCCAAAAATCTTTTTCTGATCGATATCGTTGCCAACAGCGACAATTTTACTAGTTTTAGTGGCATTGTTCACGTCATAACGAGTGTTATTGCGGATAAGATTGCCACCAGGATTTTCATTGGTGCCAAGGTCGGGTGCAGCGTTGACAGTCGCTACTACTCCATCCCGCTTATTGTTCTGAATGACATTCTTACGCAATACAGGCTTCGCTGACTCTGAGATAAAAAGACCGTCTTGGTTTTCGATAATTTGGTTTTCTACAACTAGCGGTGTGGAAGTCCCACCGATCGCAAGACCAAAACCAGTATCCTGAAATAAGTTACTCCGAATTTCTCCTTGAGCAGTCTTAGCAATTGAAATCCCATTGCCTTTGTTTTGCACAAAGAGGTTACTTTCAATTTTGGGATTGCCTGTACCCGTGACAAAAACCCCCTCTCTGACACTGTTAGTAAAAGTACTGTTTTTGATAATCGGATTAGTTGACTCCACCCATACACCCGTACCCCGGCTATTTGGGTTGGTGACGGTAACACCTGCGATCGTGCTATCTTGTTCGGCAAGGATGGTAATATCTTGTCTGGCAAAGGTGCGACTAGTGTAGAAACCTCCACCTGTAATCAATATCGCCTGACCTTTAGTAGCTTCATCACCCCGTAGTGTAACTCCTGGTTTAAGCAAAAGTGGGAAGGTTTCGCCACTTTCTTGGTTATAGTTCCCAGGTGCTAATTGAATAACTGCACCTGCTTGGGCTTGACTGAGAGCAAAACTTATGCTTTTGTAGGGTGCAGTTGAGGTTGTACCACCGCCAGCCCTATCTGCACCAGTTGCTGGATTAACGTAAATCGCTGCGGCTGTTGCGGGGACTTGCGCTGTGCGAGTTGGGGCAATACTTTCTGGGTGAGTCGCACCAGCATTAACCTCACCTGGTAATAGTATTGACCCACTAGAAATAACAAGCATTGCCGTTAGTCCGGCTCCTACGCGCAAAGTATATCTGAGATGACTGCTAGAAAGAAGGCGAAAATTTTTCGCTAGAGAAATGTGAAAACCCCGATATTTCATTTTTTCCGTCTGTGATGTGCTGAATTACGGTATGTCGAACAAGGTTAAAGGTAGCAGCTTTGTAGCTGCTGTAAAACCCATGCAAAACTATACTGGATGATTAGCACTGATTCAGCTAAATTCCCTAGATAGATCACAGAACTTATACATTAGTTATATTGTGTTATTCAGAAAATTTTCTTAGAGGCACTATGAGGATGAGGCAATTTTTAGTATTCCCTAAAGCTAGATGCTGCAACTAATTCTGCTGGAATATGATCGCAGGAAAAGCAAACCTATTGGAAATCGGGAGAAATGCGTTTTAATTTTTTGCGGCTGCGTCGCGTCTTAGTTTTAGTGGGCAGTACCTGTCTTCTCTTTTTGTCTACTCCTGCCTTTGCTGCGGAACAAGTAGTGCTGAAGTATGGCATCTTCCGTGAATCACTTTCTGTAGAGGAACTATCCACTTTTGCCCAAACAGGTGAACTCTCACGTTCACTACGAGTTAATTTAGCTTTGGCGCGACAAGACCCCAAAGCCATTCGTCAGTATTTAACGGAGCCGGTGAAGGTAAACCCTGTATTTTTAGATAAAGTGCTAAATAGCCATATTGGTAATATTATTTTGGATCAAATTAGTCAAGTTATTTCTACACCGTCTCGGAGAGCAGATCGGCAGGCTTTACGAGCCGCTTTGGTACTTTCTGCGAGTCAAGATGGGCAAGTGTCGTTAATTGAAATTATTAAAAATTATCCCACAAATGAAGTGGAAGTTGATGGCGTAGTTTACCGCCCTAGGCATCGCTTGGAGAGTGCGTACCGTCAACTCCGCCGCTTACAAACAAGCTTACAAGATTTATTTGGTATTTAGTAAGCTAAAGTTTCTAAAGTTTCCCTTAAATAGCGTTGTACTTGCTGTTCCAGGCGAATCCCCTGTAATTGAGCATCGCGTTCTAGTTGCCAGCGCTGAAAACCGGAACTAGTGGAGATTGCACATTTGAGGCTATACCAAATTTCAGTATCAGCAGAAAATTGGCGATCGCTAGAAGCTGGAATTTGAGCCATAGTTCTTTATTCCTTTATTTTAAACTTCAATGCTAACTGGGCATTGGGCATTGGTTATCTATTCTCCTCTGCCCCCTGCCTCCCCTGTTCTTCTCTCTAGTCCTTTAAAGTGAAATACAGCAGAATTCAGAATTCAGAATTCAGGAGTAAAACACGCTTTATACCTGGGTAACAGATTTAGGTCGTGTACGTTACCAACTTGAAATCCGCTGTAATATACTTTAGGGGATACTACGAATCTGTATTTATCCTAAACAAGGATTGCAATAATCGGGGCACGATTTGATTAACCCGCACTCCTAAAATGGTGAAATCTTGCTTAATCTTTTCTAAAGATAATGGCTCGATGCCAGCGAATTCTGTCTCATTAATCACCAAAACTCGCATTACACTCACAGGTATTTGTAAAAATAGATTGCTGCCCAAAAAGGCTAATCCCGCAAGCACTAGTGCAAGGCTGCGCCATTGTGGAAGAAATTTAGCTGAATTGGCTACTAATGGGGCAATTTGGTAAAGATTCCACAGTATCCAAACCGATAATACTGCTGCCACTAATGCCAGGATACGATTTAATTTTGTATTAATTAAACAGAGAATTTTCCGCTGCCGTTCAGTCAGATTTTCTGGCTTTAGGGCTATTCCTAAAAGAGCAAATATATAAAAAGGGCGACGCAACTGCATCCATAGCAGGGGAAGAACACCAATGCCGGCAACTAAGCATAGCTCCATCCAGACCGGCAAAAATGGCTCGCCTACAGACAAAAACAATAAGCAGAGGACTAAAAAAACAGGCAAAGTCGCCAATCCAGCGACGTGAATCCACAAAATAGGTTCAGAGCGAAATGAATGCATATTATAAAAAGTTGTGAGTTAAGAGTTAGGAGTTAAGAATTAGCAGCCTTTAACTCCTAACTCCTAATTTATTACTCCTAACTTCTAACCATTTTACCCTCAACACTATCTCGTTAAGGTGAGAGTGCGGCGTTTTGTAACCATCTGATAGGATTCGATGATGTCACCTTCAACCCAATCATTGAATTTATCCATGCCGACACCGCATTCATAACCGGCGTTGACCTCACGAGCATCTTCTTTCATCCGTTTTAAGGAGTCAAGGACGCCTTCAAAGATCACCTTACCGCCGCGTCGCACCCTGACTTTACAGTTGCGAACTAGTTTGCCAGATTGAACGTAGCAACCCGCAACCGCACCACGACCGACTGGGAAGACGGCCCGGACTTCGGTTTGACCCAAGGGTTCTTCCACCAACTCTGGTTCCAAAAGACCTTCCAAGGCATCTTGGATATCTTCTAGGAGTTTGTAGATGACGTTATATTCCCGGACATCGACACCTGCTTCATCGGCGGCTTGTCTAGCGCCACTGGCAAAGGTGGTGTTAAAGCCGATAATTACAGCATTACTGGCAGCGGCTAAATCGATATCTGTCTCAGTGATTTCCCCAGCCGTAGCCAACAGCATCCGAATTTGGACTTCGTTTTGCGGGATTTGCTTGAGCGCTCCCACAATGGCTTCCACCGAACCTTGTACGTCTCCTTTCAAGATCAAGTTGAGTTCTTTCAACTCGCCTTCTTGTGCTTGAGCCGACAGGGTTGTGAGGGTAACACGTCCTTGTAACAGGCGGGAGAGGCGTTGTCTGTCCGCGCGATCGCTAGCGAGTGCTCTGGCTTCTTTTTCGTTCTGGAAGACCTCGAACTCGTCGCCTGCTGCTGGCACATCACTTAAACCTAGTACCTCGACAGCAAAGGAAGGAGAAGCAATGTCTACTCTCTTGCTTCTGTCATCCACCATCGCCCGGACTTTACCGAAAGCCGAACCAGCTACTAAGATATCTCCCACATGCAGAGTGCCATTCTGAATTAGCAGGGTAGCAACTGCTCCCTTGGCTTTATCCAGATGTGCTTCAATTACAGTTCCTTTGGCAGCACGATCTGGGTTAGCAGATAGTTCTCCAACCTCTGCTACTAAGAGAATCATCTCTAAGAGCGTATCCAGATTTTCACCTCTAATGGCGCTCACAGGAACCATGATTGTCTCACCGCCCCAGTCTTCTGCTGTTAGCCCATACTGGGTCAGTTCTTGTTTAACCCGTTCTGGCTGTGCCCCTTCTTTGTCAATTTTGTTGATGGCAACAACAATTGGCACTCCCGCAGCTTGGGCGTGACTAATGGCTTCAATGGTTTGGGGACGGACGCCATCATCAGCAGCCACTACCAACACGGCAATGTCTGTTACCCGCGCTCCTCGGGCCCGCATAGCTGTAAAGGCTTCGTGACCAGGAGTATCCAGGAAGACTATCTGCTGTGGTTTGCCCTCATGTTCCACATCCACATGGTATGCACCGATGTGTTGAGTGATACCGCCAGCTTCGCCAGCAGCCACTTTGGTTTTGCGGATTGAGTCGAGCAGGGTTGTTTTACCGTGGTCTACGTGACCCATAATTGTCACGACTGGCGGACGGCGGTGGAGATATTCTAGGTCTTCTGCACCAACCATTTCCGTAATTTTCCGAGCTTCTGCTTCTCGCTCGGCGGTTTCGACTTCTATTTCTAGTTCTTTTCCTACCAGGGTAATTGTGGGAATATCTAGATTTTGAGTGATACTCACCGCCATACCTTTCAGGAACAGGATTTTGACAATCTCTGTATCGGGAACGGCTAAAACGTCAGACAGTTCTTGCACAGTCAACGGCCCTGTGATCGTCACTTTTTCGGGGCGATCGCGCTTTGTCTCGGCTTCTTGGCGACGGTTTTGGTGATGATCGCGCCCAGAACCAGATTTGGAACCAGACCTGGAACCAGACTTTCTGGCTCTTGCAGTTGGGGCGCTAGCAAGGGTTGCACCTGGCATCTGTACAGGTCGAGTCGCTTTCGGTTTGGGAGGACGAGCGATAGAAAGGCTGACTTGGACTGTGGCTGGTGAGTCGATATCGTCATCATCGAGCAAATCTTCTTCAAACTCATCATCAAGGATGGGCTTGATCCGTTTGCCTTTGACGCCAGCTTTTGCCTTCTCTTTAACTTCGTCAATTATTTCCTCTTCTACCCACTTTTTGCCGCCTTTGGTTGGGCGAGGGGGACTTGGGCGTTTCAAGTCGAGGAGATCAGGTGTGACTGGTTCATCACCCAATCCTTGAGATTTGCCCGCTATTCCTGACATCTGTCTGGGTGGAGTAGCGATCGGCATTGCGGCTGCTACAGATTCACCTGGGCGTGCTGGTCTGGGTCGTTGCCCCTCTCCCAGTTGTGATGGTGCAGATGGTCTATTGCCCCTCGGCTCTGGTCTACTGGGTGCAGGGGTGGGACGACTTGTCCTTTGTGGCGCACCGACTGGGGACTGGTCTGTTGGCAGTTTAGCGACTCTTGGCTTAATTTGCTCGCGATCGCCTTCAACGGGTCGTAGTCGTTGGTCGCGTTTGAGGATCGGTTTATCTGCCTGAGATACCGGCTCATCTACAACCTCGGCTTCTTCCGCCGCCGGTCTGGCTGGAGGAGCAACTAGTTGTGGTTTGATCGGTTTTTCCGATTTCGGTCTGGGTGGAACTATTTTTTCCGGTTTTTGGGATGCTATTTTTTCCGGTGCCTGATTTGGATTAGGCGTTTGTTCCAAGTCTGTGATTGGAGGTTGCTCTTGAGTCTCAGATTGAGTCCGGGGTACAGGTCGAGTTGGTACCGTCGGCTTCATGGGTGAGACTGGTGTAGCGAAAGGCCGTGGAGGAGAGGGAGGATTAGCTTCAGACAAGGCAGCTTGGGTATTGTTAGCAAGTGACGCCTCTGGGGCGTTGGAGGTAGTATTTCTCAATATTTTGGGTTTGCGTATTTCCAAAATTTGCTGTTTGTGGGGTGCAGCAGGTCGCGCAGGTCTGCCGTTGGGTGGTGAATTTGGCTTATGGCTGGTTGTACCTAGTTCCTTTTTGGCTGACACATTCGTAGTTGCTAGCTTTTCTGCTGCCGCCCGGATGTTTTCTGCCTCGGATTCTGAAATCGTGCTGCTATGGCTTTTGACCGAGATGCTGAGCTGCTCGCAAATTGCTAATAGCTCTTTGTTATCCAAATTCAATTCCTTTGATAATTCATAGATTCTAACTTTGCCGTTGTTCATCCACTCTTCCCCTTTAATTTACAGTTTTAGCGGATGGTTGCCTGGTTTGCGACATCTCCATCCTTGGATTACTGTTTTTAGGTTGCCGTTCAGTTTTTGCCGGTGCCTCCAATCAGGAAAGAGAGATGTTTCGGTTTAATAATGGCATCCCCACCAGGAATGATGGTTGAAGGATACCCATAAAAATTTCTTAAATAAAAGATTTTTATAGGAACCCTTGACGCCGAACTGCGCCTGAGCGCTACCAGGTTGCCATTTTGTAGTTTCTTGTTTTGTTGATTCTGAGTCTTCCACAACACAATAGATTACATCTTGTTCTGGGAATGTTGCCTCGCCCCTCGTTATTGGAGAGCCGAATGCCTTTTACACCCATTTACTATTTTGGCACTAACCTTAACGATCAACAGAGGCTGTGATGAAAGCGCGACTTCGGCTTTCAACACAATTCCTCTGGTGATTACGTCACAAAGTAGTTCCAACTAAATTTGGTTTTGGGTATTACTGGGGGTTAGACGTTGCGACAAGCTTTGGTACAGTGTTTCTGGCACTGATGCATGTAGCGATCGCCCTAGTCGATTTTTTTTTTGAGCTGCTTGTAGGCAACTCGTTTGTGGACAAATATAGGCAGAACGCCCCATGCCCTGATCTAATTGTACCTTTCCCGATGGAAAGACGCGGACAATCCGCCAAAACTCATCTTTTGAGCCTACTTTACGGCAACTAATACAGCGCCGATAATTTGGTTTCATCGGTTTTCTGCGATCTCAGTCCAGGATAATGGAAGTAAAAAGAAGTTTATTATTACTATTTTTTACTTATACCAAGTAGCTTTTGAGAAAATAATCCTTGAGACTAAGACTAAAATCAACAGTATCAAAACTTTACAAAATTAATCAATTATTCGTCATCGTTATTGTCAAAATTATCCTCCTCTTCTAATTCGTCCTGATTTTCATCCTCGAATTCTTCCTCATATTCAAGATCGTCTTCCTCTGATTCCTCTGATTGATATTTTGTTCTAACGGCTGCAAATTTGGCATCTTCTCCTGCATAGTCATACTTAGCTTTGTCTTTGATGTCTATTTTCCAACCAGTCAGGCGGGCTGCTAAACGGACGTTTTGTCCTTCTTTGCCTATGGCCAAACTCAATTGATCTTCAGCCACGAGTACGTGAGTTTGCCGCGATTCTGGGTCCATTAGGCGGACTTCATCTACCCGTGCTGGACTTAAGGCATTAGCAATGTATGTTGCTGGGTCTGGCGACCAGCGAATTACATCTATTTTTTCACCGCGTAATTCATTGACTACCACTTGAATTCGCGATCCCCTGGCTCCAATACAAGCGCCTACTGGGTCTACATCGCGATCGAGAGTATCTACAGCTATTTTAGTCCGGGGGCCGACATAACGGGAGGGGGGGTTTGCCTCCCTAGCCACGGCAACAATCCGTACCACTTCATCTTCGATTTCTGGGACTTCGTTGGCGAAAAGATAAACGACCAAACCAGCATCAGCCCGAGATACAAGCAATTGTGGCCCTCGTTGTTGACCTTGGGAGACTTTTTTCAGATATACCTTGAAGGTAGCATTTGCCCGATAATTATCATTGGGTAGCTGTTCCCGCTTCGGTAATTCGGCTTCTACTTCTGGCTGACCAAAATTACTGGTGACTGCCAAAACTACTGATTGCCGTTCAAACCGTAGGACTCTTGCTTGGAGAACAGTTCCTTCTAAATCTTGGAACTCTTCTTGCACCATCTGGCGCTGTTGATCGCGTAATTTTTGCGCCAATACCTGCTTAGTTTGCATCGCCGCCATCCGACCAAATTCTCCTTGGTCGGGGGTAACATCCAGTACCACTGAGTCGCCTAACTGTGCTTCAGGAGCTACTTGTTGAACTTCTTCTAGGGAAATTTGGTGATCTGTGTTATTGACTTCTTCGACAATGGTCTTGGTGGAAAGAACGCGAAATCCTTCTCCTTCAATATCGAGTTCTACTTCAAAATTCTCAAAATAATCTTCGTCAAACTGTTTACGCTCTAGATTTTGGGCGCGACGATAACGTTCGTAGCCTTTGAGTAGAGCTTCTCTAATAGCTGATTGAACTGCAAGTCTGGGTAAATTGCGATCGCGACTTATACTTTCAATTAATTCTTTTAATCCAGGTAAAGTAACCATTGACATAAGCAATCTCCTTTAAAAATTAGGGACTGGGGACTGGGGACTGGGGACTCAAAACTACGCATTAGAGCCAGGGATTAGAGAATAAGTTTTACACTAATCTCTAACCTCTAGCCCCTAGCCTCTAACCTTTAGCCCTTAGTTCCTAATCTCTAGCCTTGAGCTAAGGTGCTCTAGTCTCTAAGTCCTAAGCCCTAGCCCTTTGTTTATCGGCGCTCGTCTAGCTGCACCTTAGTAATTAGGGAGCGGGGAATTTCGACTACACGACCTTTTTGGTTTAAGTAAAGTGCTGTCTCATCCCGGCGAATCAACTGGCCATTCCACTCTTGTTGTCCGTCGTAGGGGGGCGTTGTGGAGATCATGACAGGAAATCCTTTAAAGGAAATAAACTCCCTGTCTGTTACCAGTTGCCGCGAAATACCAGGACTAGACACTTCCAAGACATAGGCATCTGGAACGATTTCCGCAGCATCTAAGGAGGCTTCTAAAGCACGGCTCATCCTCTCACAATCGTTCAACCCGGTGTCTTGTTGAGGATTGCGAATGTCTACCCGCAACACTGGTGGACTTTGGTTAGTATGAAAAACCACGCCAACCACTTCTAATCCCAGTTCTTCTGCCACTGGTGTCGCCAAATCAATAATTTGTGGAACTAAAGGATGAGCCATGAGAGAATTCAATAAAAAAAGTGGGCTTCGACCCACTTCCTGCGATAGGTATATCTTCCAAGAAGTCTTGTGACGAACCAATAATGATTCGCCTAATTCGAGTTTAGCGCATTTATTGGATAGTCGGGTAGAGGGATTGGGGGTTGGGGATTGGGGACTGGGGATAATTGAGTTCCTACTCCTTAGTAGAGTTTTGCGTAAAATCATAGGAATTGAGGGTTAAAATTTAAACGCATAGGCGCTTCGCCTTCTCACAAGGTAGGAGCGCAGAGGTACACAGAAAATTAGCTACGAATTAATTGTACTTAGTTCCCCAATCCTCAATCTCTCTACCCTTCCCGTATTTTTGGCAGAGTAGTGCCTTTATCAACTACTGCTGGAACTGATATTTGTGTGCGTAGCTGCCTGGTTTGCTCGATAATTTGGTCTATGTCTTCTTGGGACAAACGCTGGACGTAGTTGAGTTTGATTTCCTCCAAGAAGTCAAAAAGTAAACTCTGAATTTCTGAAAGTACGTGTTTTTCCTTGATTTCAGATCCCAAGGCTTCGCTGAAGCTTTCTAATAGTTGACTGGTGAGTTTTGCGCCAACAGGATCTTCAACAGCACTAACTAAAGTTTTGTAAAGATTAGTTGTGATTTGGGTCGCTAGTTGTTCGCTTAACTGGGTTTGAGCTTGTCCTACGCCAGGGAGGTTCTGGAGGCTGCGGTAGACGGGGACTTGATGCAGGACGGTTTCGATGTTGTGGCGCAGAATGGCAACGATCGCAGGTTGGATATCGGGTAGCACTCGGTAGACAATCGTTTTTACCAAAAGACCTGCGATCGCTTCCACTTCATTCACATTATTAATATCTATGTAGGGACGTAAATTTTCCTTTTGCGAAAGCCAGCTCGTTAACTCACCCCGCTGAATTGAACCCTGAACCTGATTAATCACCCTCACCACTACAATTTCTGTCAGTTCTTCGGCAAAATTGGCGACAATCCCTTGATTAATTTGCTTTCGCACTGGATTCAAATTCAATAACCGCGCTTGATCGAGGCGAATTAATACAGGTATGATTCGCAACCCCCGCCAAAATGGCAGTAGTAAAAATAAATCGTACCAACGCCACAAGAGTGCTTCCAACCAGCTAAAACCAGGATGTTGGCGTCTGAGAAAGAAGGTGCGCCCCAGCAATTCTACGCCAAATAAAATCATAAAGGGTAAGTCAATAATCCAGAAATTATCAACAAATTCGCCATTTTCACCGATTTGGCGGTAGTAGTTAGAGGCAATCAAAGGGCGAATGTTCTGGTTAAAAAAATTAATTTCTTTAACCCAGCCATTTTGTGATAGGTATGGCTGACTCCAAAAAGTGGCAAAGGACTGTTTTGCAGATTCGTTACCGAGGTGATCGCGCATCCGCTTTTTGATTTTTTCCAGAGTCCCACTCTTGTTCACTCCTGCAAACGGGTTGCTGTCAATCATGTCGCTGCTAAGACGACTTATTTGTATTAGCCTGCTCTTTACCTGAGGCGACTCTAAACCTGTTTGGCTGACTTGTTCTTCTAATGCGTCTACTGTTTCTAGATAACTTTTTGTGTCTCTATGAGGTTCAATACCTTTTATTGGGTCATAAATCTCAATAATTTGGGGAAGTTTTCGCAAGTAAAAATCTCGCCAAGGTACGTAACTCAAATCAAACACAACTAAACCTAAATTTACGGTAGCAGCAATTGCCATAAATCTTTCAAACCAAACATTCCCCTGCTTAGAAGATTTTATATTTTTCATTTTTTGTTATGTATTATACATATTTTGGATATTTTAAACATAAGCTCTTTCATTTATTAATTTTCGGCTATTTCCAAGCAATTGCAGTTGACTAGATCCCAGTAGGGGCGCACATATGTGCGCCCCTACTGGGATCTACTCTTCTAAGGGTGTATTCAATTCAAATGATAACCGCTGTATCTCTGCTAAAACAAGATACTTCTTTTGGTGGATGACACAAATTAGTTTTTGTAGACATGGCTAAATTTGACAAAAATAAATCAAAAATTATTCAAAAATCGCGAAAAAAGTTATTAAACAAACTTAAAATGCAGCTGTTAATGTTTATAATCCTGCTGATTTAATCCAAAGGAGTTTTAAGTATGTGGTGTGGGTTTGGAAAATCAAGCGCAACCTTTGCTGTTACTTGCCTAGTAACTGCTAGTTTGGTAATTGCAGACACTGGTTTCGCAGCTCGTCAACGTAGCTATACGCCCGAGCAATTCCGTGCTGTGTTGCACGGGTTAGGCTATAACGTCAAGGTAACAAATGGTGCTTTGACGGATGAGGAAACTAAAAAGGCAATTCGTGAATTTCAGACAGGTTATAAGCTAAAACCAGTTGATGGGATAGCAGGGCCAAAAACCCAAGATTTTGCTGCTAATATCGTTCAAATTCTGCAAAAAAATTTGAATGCAGTGGTGAAGCCAAATCCTCCTCTCCCGCGCGATCATTTTTATGGTTCCCGCACGGAAGCAGTAGTGAAGGAGTATCAGAAGAAATATCAGTTGCAAGAAACTGGAATTGCTAATTTAGCACTCCGCCAAAAGCTGAATGAAGAAGCAAAGACACTCTTCAGTCAGCCAACGGCTAAACCAACAGCGACACCAACGGCGACACCAACCGCTAAACCGACGGCTAAACCGACGGCTAAACCGACGGCTAAACCGACGGCAACACCAACAGCTACACCAACGGCAACACCAACAGCTACACCAACGGCAACACCAACAGCTACACCAACAGCTACACCAACGGCAACACCAACAGCTACACCAACGGCTACACCCTAGTCGCCACAAAAAGCTCCTATCCCAAAGCCCCTCAAGTCATCTGATTTGGTTCTTCTAAGGGTCTGCCTTTGGGTGTAGGTAGAATTGGACGGCGGTCATTGTAAGGCATAGGAATGTACTGCACGCTGGGTCGTCCTCCTTGTGGCTGTGGGTACAGATCCATGAGATCATAAATAGAATGGGGCAGTCCGACAGTTACGGGCAGCCCCATTTCTGTTGCTTCTTCAATAGTGATGGGATAGTCGTGGGTGACGCGCCCAGTTGTCAAGGCTTCAATAATCGATTCAATATTTTCTGGCAGAACTTTTTGTTTAGGTATACTGTCTTTAAGCAGAGTTCGTACAAACCGCTGTACCTGCTGAATTGCTTTGCGTGAAAGATCAGCCATAATTAGAGTTTGGTCATCAATCTCACTGATGGGTTTATCTTCAACTACTTTCAGGATGCTAGCTGCGGGGTAATTACCCAGTTGGGGATCAACTGGCCCTAAGACAGCGTTAGCATCCATAATAATTTCATCAGAGGCGAGGGCAAGCATAGTACCGCCACTCATGGCGTAGTGAGGTACAAAGACTGTGACTTTTGCTTGGTGGCGAATTAATGCTCTGGCGATTTGTTCTGTAGCCAAAACCAAACCACCAGGAGTGTGCAAAATTAAGTCAATGGGCACATCTGGGGGTGTGAGGCGAATTGCTCGCAATATTTGTTCTGAGTCTTCGATAGTAATGTAGCGAGATATGGGAATTCCCAGGAAGCTAAGGGACTCTTGGCGGTGAATTAGCAAAATCACCCGACTTTTGCGTTCCTTCTGGAATTCTTCTAAAGTACGCAAGCGCCGATATTCTATTTGACGTTTTTGCCAAAGGGGTTGCAAAGAAGTCAAAAGCAGGAAAATCCAGAATAAATCACCAACACCAAAGCTCATAATAATAATTTACTGTTCAAAAATTACGGTTGCCGTCATTATTGTCACAAATTTGGGGCGATCGCAGTTTTATCTGTAGGTTTAAAAGTCACTAACCACACTCAGCACAGAGAGATGTCAATTCAAAATTACGAATTACGTTAGCGGTAGCGAGGACTCGAGCATCCGCAGGAGCGTCATTACGAATTATTTACCACCTCGTCGCCAAATCTTGATCGTGTCGTCATCACCACCGCTAACTAGGGTTTGGCCATCGGGACTGAAAGCGACGCATCTAACATAGCTAGAATGCCCTGTCAGTATGCTAATTTCTCTGCCACTGTGTACGTGCCACAATTTGATAGTGTTGTCCCAACTGCCACTAGCGAGAAATTGCCCATCTTGGCTAAAGGCGACTGACCAAACTGAATCAGAATGACCAATGAGAGTACGAATTTCTCTGCCTGTATTTACATGCCACAGTTTAATCGTATTGTCACCACTGCCACTGGCAATAATTTCCCCATCCTTACTGAAGGCGATACAGTTGACGAAGAAGGAATGGCCTAATAATGTGCAAACGTTTCTACCTGTGTATACTTGCCACAGTTTGATAGTGTAATCATTACTGCCACTAGCCACCAGTTGTCTATCCTGACTAGTGGTTGCAGGCGTTCTCGGAGAGTAGGCGACTGACGAAACTGAGTCGGAATGACCAGTGAGAGTTTGGATTTCAATGCCAGTGTGTACCTGCCACAGTTTGATTGTGCAGTCAGCACTGCCACTAGCTAGAAACTTGCCATCTGGACTAAAGGCAACGGAATTCACCCAATTGGCATGACCCGTAAGAGTACGAATTTCTTTGCCTGTGTTGACATCCCACAATTTGATTGTGTTATCCCAACTACCGCTAGCTAAGATTCCCCGATTCAGGTCTGCAACTCCCGCAGATTTACCGGAATCCCCTTGAGAAGAAAGGTTTGAAGAGATTGGGCTAAAGGCGACAGAATCAATCATACTGGAATGACTAGAAGACCAACGACCTAGTTGACGTACTAGCTTGCCAGTACCCACTTGCCAAAGTTTGATAGTCTTGTCATTACTGCCACTAGCAATAAATTGCCCGTCTGGGCTAATAGCGATCGCATGAACCATACTAGAATGACCTTTGAGGGTCTGTACGCATTGCCAGTTCTGCTGATCTAATACAACAAGTGGAGCTAGTTTCAGTTTAGGCATTACCACTAATGTAGATGATGTTTTTACTACATTTTCTCCAGTATCAGTCCCCAATAAATCCAACCACTCCTGCACAGACTGAGGACGATAGGTTGACTCCAAATCCATACCGCACATAATAGCCTGATTTACTCTGTTGCTGATGTTGGGATTAAAATATTGTGGTGGTTCTAAATTAATATTGTGACGTCTATCATCTGCACTTGTTGGGACAACTGCGGTAAGCAAATTATACAAAGTAGCGGCTAAGGCATAGATGTCAATGTATTCTCCTCGTGGCGCTTCTGATTCATACTGCTCAGGTGGGGCAAAACCAGGAGTGCGATACACAGTATGCCTTTGAATCATATTAGGAATAAATTCTCTAGCGATGCCAAAGTCTATCAGCACTGCTTCTGATTTATCAATGCGGATCATGATGTTGCGTGGCTTGAGATCCCGATGCAGCAATCCTTTAGAATGGATTACGGTCAAAGCGTCGCCAATTTGCCTGATGTACAGCAGCGCTTCTGGTTCTGACAGCACTCCTATGCGCCTCAAGCGCTGTCCTAAGTCTTCACCTTCGATGTACTCCATTACCATGCAGGGAAAATTTCCCTCATCAAAGATGGTTTCTATCTGTACTATATGAGGATGGTGACACACAGCCAGCCGAACGGCTTCATCACGGAAGTCTTGCCGTAACTTGTTTCGGTGGAGTATCCAGGCGGGGTGATTCAGGATTTCTTCTTTGAGGGTTTTAATCACTCGCTGTTGATTTCGTTGATTTCTGGCAAGATAAGTAATGCCAATTCCACCTTCACCTAGTTGGCTTTCGATAATGTAGCGTCCCCCGAATAAAGACTTTCCTGCATTCCACACCATTAGTAATATTTGACAATTGCTGGTATTGATTTTGGCACGGTATCAGAACAGCCAACACGAATTTTTGGGAATTCCGTTTGAATTGCTGTTGTACATTTTTGGAACTTAGTTACTTAGAGAACATTTTCATTAACCTCAATATTACTAATAGTATAAAGTTGGATATAGCCTAATACTTTTAGCTAAACTATGCCTTTACACCAAAATATGAAAGTTGATTACTCATGCTAGAGTAAACGGTGACTTTCGTCATATTTGTTCATAATAATTTGACTTGTAGGTAATCTAAAATTATGCTAAAGAATCTAAATCTGAAACAAAAGTTTACAATTCTGCTACTGGTGATTCTGACATTCGGTCTGAGCTTGAGTGGATTTGCTCTCTCTTCTCTACTCAGGGAAAATGCTAAACAAGATATTAGCTCAACTGGTCTCATGCTCATCCAAACCATGAGTTCTGTTCGTAAATACACCAGTACTCAAGTGAATCCAGAGCTAGTTGATAAATTGGCTACTGAATTTTTGCCGCAAACTGTGCCTGGATATTCAGCACGAGAGGTATTTGAGATTTTACGGAAGACAACAGACTACCGTGATTTCTTTTATAAAGAAGCAACTCTCAATCCCACAAATCTTCGGGATAAGGCTGACGGTTTTGAGACGGAAATTGTAGAAAGGTTCAGAAATAAATCAGACCTTAAAGAAGTCAGTGGATTTCGCTCAATTCCTGGTGGGGATATCTTTTATATTGCTCGTCCCTTAGCAGTTTCTGAAGGAAGCTGTCTGAAGTGTCATAGTATACCAGAAGTTGCACCTCAAAGTATGATTACTCTTTATGGTACAGCTAATGGATTTGGGTGGAAGCTTAATGAAATTGTCGGCGCTCAGATTGTATCAGTACCTGCAAATAATGTCATTAGCAAAGCCAATCAGTCTTCCTTACTAATTATCCTGATTGTATCAGCTATATTTATAGTGACTATCCTATTAGTGAACTTGTTCTTGAATAGACAAGTTGTTATGCCTCTCAAACGCATGACTCGCATAGCTGAAGAAGTTAGTACCGGACATATGGATGTTGAGTTTGAGCAGATGTCTAATGATGAAATTGGTAATTTAGCTAAAGCCTTTAAACGGATGCAATTAAGTTTAGAAATGGCAATGAAAAGAATCAAACGGACTCAGGGAGGTACAGGGGAGTAAACAATGCAAAATTAAATATTATCTCTAAATTCGTGGTGTTTAAATCTCTATGAAAATAAGCTTTTTTTGAATTCCAAAGCTGCTTGAAAGTTAGGAATTTCCCTAGCTATGAGTTCAACAAATTGGTCAGGTGAAATATATGGATTTTGATCTAGTATTTCTTCTATGATCAGATTTGCCATTGGGCCGATGTGGTAGGCTAATCCTTGCTGACAACTTTTGATAAATGCTGGTTGGAGAGAAGGTGGTTGCTGTTGTTCAATTCGCTCAGTTTGGGGACTAGCAGGTGAACTAAGTGAACTAAAAATTGTTTCTCCAGCTTGGTTGTATGACTGCGATATTGCCGACATAGCTTGAAATTCAGGATTAAATACCGTCGCAGGCAAATCATCAAGCATGATTGCAGGAGAAATTGCCACTTCTGGTTCTTCAAGCCGCTGTAAATCTGTGATAACTTCCCTGGCTGTTTGGTATCGTTTGTTAGGTCTATCTGCCAACATGCAATCAAGTACTTGAGCAAACCTATCAGTTACATAGGTATAATAACGCCAGTTCCATTCAAGTGAGTACTGATCCATTAGTAAAGATGGATCTCTACCTGTGAGTAGTACAATAGCTGTTACACCCAAAGCATAAAGGTCACTAGAGGGAGAACATAAACCCAAGCTAATTTGTTCGCGGGGAGCATATCCCACTTTGCCTACGAGAGACATTTTGCCGACAAAAGTCACTTGGTGGTTAGAACTTCTCCCTTCGTTCATGTCAGCAATTTGCTTACCGACACCGAAATCAATCAGCACTGGCAAATTTTTGCCATCGGGTAACATGATATTGTCAGGAGAAATGTCTCGATGGATAATGTTGTGCTGGTGGACATATTCCAAAACAGGTAGCAGATTCTTTAGCCACTGTATAACTTCGTCTTCAGAGAAATTTCTTCCTTGACGTTGAAGTTCTCCCAGGAGTCTAGAATATGTTTTACCGTCAACATACTCTTGTACTAGAAATAACCGACCATCTCCTTCAAAGCAAGCCAAAAACTTGGGAATTTGAGGATGTTGCAATTGATGAAGAATTTTTGCCTCTCTTTTAAATAAGTTGCGATATTGTTCTAGTCCACTCTCCCCTGTACTAATGGGTGCAAATTCTTTGAGAACACAAGGTTCATCAAACCGACGAGTGTCAAAGGCCAAGTAAGTTCGTCCCAATCCTCCCTGTCCTAGAAGTTTTTGGATAATATAGCGGTTATCGATTAGAGTTCCAGCAGCTATTTCTGGCCTTGTCATAGGGGACTGTGACATCATCATCGCACTCCTAGCGATTTTATTATTGATAAATTATCTAGTTTGCTGAAAGTCAGAAACTCTAGCAGATAAAGGCTGATAACATCCTTAAAATTGAGGTTAGCACCACTATCGAGACAAGGAAATACACTTTTCTACAATCTTTTGATGGTCTTGTGTGACCAAAGAGACAACTTTTACCTGAGTCGTTTAATCATACTACTTATACTTAGGTATTTTAGCAGCCGCAACATAACCAGTGTCTGCGGTAATATCTGCGAATGTTCAGGGCATCGCCTTTGGGATTTGCTGCTGAACTTTATCTTACGCCTAGTAACCCAATTGACCTGAGTTTAGGAACAGTAAGGATATAACGTGACATCATAGTTTTTCTGAAAAACTGAGGTTGCTATAGACTTCCTGAAGAAAATATTATATGTATTTCAAGTGCTGAATATGCGATCGCTCTCAAAAATTAATCTTTCTGAGAACCTATATCATTATGAGATAGCGACTTCGACATCGACTATCAAAGTTTTCAGTACAGGTGATTCCTCAAAAGCAGAAAATAATGCTGCGTATCAAAAAAGACTCCTGAAGCTACAATAATTCATTTAGTTCATCAGGATTCACGCCTAACTGACGCAAACGTTCTGCTAATTGTTCTACTTTTCGTTTGGCTTGAGCAGCTTCTAGTTCTGCAACGATAGCTCGTTCAGTTGCAGCAGCAGCTTCCTCTGTGGGTGCAGGAATTAATTCTCCCGCCAAAGTGAACCACCTTAACCACAACCTTTCAATATCTCGAAATGAACCTTGCCATAAGCCTAAACTTAGATCTATCTCTAACATTAGTAAGCGCCCTTCAGTCAAATTCATCGGTTCATAGTGACCCCTGACTTCTTACCTCGTTCTTTTGACTTGAATGAAATGCGCCAAGATATCGAATTATTTGAAGCCCTGTATCTCATTTTGCTGTCGTTGACGCAATCGCAAGAACTGGTGGATGATACATCTGTGACTGTTGGTAGCGAAGCTTATGCGGCGGGTTTGATGATATATAACTATGCGAAAGTCAGTGGTAAAGGCTCTGGTTTAGATTCAATGGTTGATGATTTAGGACGCAGATTTGCCCGGTGAGTAACACTCTCTGTATGCTGTAAAGCTGCACCTGAAATAAATTGTCTCGCAAGACCAAAGTCAATTAGCACGGCTTCTGGTTTACCCGCACGCATCATAATATTACTCGGCTTCAAATCCCGATGCAGCAAGCCTTTCTCATGAACCAATATCAAAGCTTCGCCAATTTTCCTAATATATTGCAGTACTTCCCCTTCCGGTAACGCCCCTTTGTTGGTGATTCGCTTCCCCAAATCTTCGCCTTCGATATACTCCATCGCCATACATGGCAAATTATCTTCATCAAAGACATTTTCTATCTGCACAATATGAGGATGGCGACACAAAGCCAGTCGCAAAGCTTCATCTCGAAAGTCATGCCGTAATTTATTTTGATGTGGTATTCAGTCAGGATGATTCAGGATTTGTTCTCTGAGGGTTTTGATAACTCGCAATTCTCCGCGTCGATTTTTTGCAAGATAGGTAATCCCAACTCCACCTTCGCCTAATTTTCTCTCGATAATGTAGCGATCGCCAAATAACTCCTGCCCTGGATTCCACGCCATTGGTCAAAACCGTAGTTTTACTGATATTTTATTTTTGCAAACCATAAATCTCAGTTTTTGGCAAAGGATATTTAAGGCAATTTTGATGCAGCCGACAATAGCAGTATATTCAATCGTAATCAACCTATGGCGATCGCAGTTGTTAAACCCTCATCTTGTCTAACAACTGGTATTCAGCTTTACTTAATGATTTGTGAGAAATAAGATCCCCGACTTGTCAAACAAGCCGGGGATCAGTAGCTTTCAATTTTTCCTAAAACATTTCATCAGACTTCTGGCTCAATGCCCGCCGCCCGCAATTGTGCTGCTAGTCGTTCAGCGCGTTGGCGTTCCTGTTCGGCGCGTTGGCGTTCCTGTTGGGCTAACTCGGAACCCCAAGGCAAAACGTTTCCTTGTTCATCCCACCAGCGTAACCACTTTCCTGTGCGATTTTCACGAGTACCTTGCCACACCCCAAGGTAAAGATTCATTTCTGCTATCCAGTAGAGTTGATTTTCATCAGGCTCTTGCAAAATATACTGTTCTGTGTTTTGTAAGCGATACATCTCAAAACTGCCGCTGTCTGGCTCAAAAATAATGTAGTTTGGTACTTTTAAGATGTGCTCGTAGAAAAACCATTTTCCTGGGGGATATGTCGCTTTGATAGAATATTCTGTTTCCTGTGTATCCGAAATAAATTCCATCACAATTACGGGAATGTCACCTTGTAATTGAGGTGTGTAACTGCGTATTACTTCTTCTCTACTAACATTAATTTTGGCAATGAAAGCCCAATCAGGAGCTTTAATGACCATTTTGTTGTTTAGAGTAGCACAAATGCCGTAATTAGTTGTTGTCAGAGCGTTAGCTGAAATTTTTCCAGCTAATTGTAGGCTTTCCGTGAGTGCAGCAGCTAATGCTGGTTGATTGATGTTATCCACTGGATCGTCTGGGAGTTTGTAATCATCGGGTAGTTTTTCCCAAGTGATTTGGTAGTCTTGGGTGAGGGCTGTCATGATGGGTTTTCCTTTGGTGCGTAAAAGGGATTGGTTACTGGATTTTCACTTGTAAAAATTATGGAATTTACTTTGACCCTTCCCAAATTTTGGAACAATTTTCTAGTTCCCAGTAATTACTCATCTTCATCAGGTTCTAAATCGTCTGCTGTCAATTCCTGATGCGGGATGGCGGCGATAATCGCATCTATGACTTTAGATACTGGTAATATCTCAATATTCAAGTCGGGAAATTTTGTCCCTTTGGGCACGATCGCTCTTTTAAATCCCAACTTAGCTGCTTCTTTTAACCGCAGTTCCATTTGAGAAACCGATCGCACTTGTCCACCTAACCCAACTTCACCAATTAATACTGTACCGGGATCGACGATGCGATCGCGGAAACTAGCTACAATTGCGATCGCAATTCCTAAATCTACTGCTGGTTCTTCCACATTCAACCCACCCGCAGAAGCAACGTAGGAATCTAACTTTGACATGGGAATTCCCACTCGTTTTTCTAAGACGGCGAGAATTTGCACTAGGCGGTTG
The DNA here is from genome assembly GCF_017114945.1 of Nostoc sp. JL34. Taxonomy (GTDB): domain Bacteria; phylum Cyanobacteriota; class Cyanobacteriia; order Cyanobacteriales; family Nostocaceae; genus Nostoc. The sequence goes on along the minus strand of NZ_JABXKQ010000044.1, from coordinate 8,308 downwards.
TAGTCTACGCCAGTTCCAGCCCGCCGAGGAGAAGGGTAGCTGGTGGGACTCACCAAAGCTTGCAATTCCACAACTATCGGGCGAGTACCTTCGCAAGCAACCACAATTGCCGTACCTGGCGCTGGATCGTCACGGTTGCCTAAAAATAGCTCTGAAGGGTTGGAAACTTCCCTTAATCCCTCCGCTACCATTTCAAAGATGCCGATTTCATGAGTTGCACCAAAGCGGTTTTTGACTGTGCGTAATAACCGATGGGAGGCAAAGCGATCGCCTTCAAAATACAACACTGTATCAACTAAATGTTCTAAAACTTTTGGCCCCGCGATCGCTCCTTCTTTGGTAACGTGTCCCACAATCAGCATGGTGACATCTTCGTGCTTCGCCACCTTCATCAGTGCTGCGGTACATTCCCGTACCTGAGCTACTGAACCTGGCGCAGAAGTCAGCGCCGGAAAAAACACCGTTTGGATACTATCAATCACCGCCACGTTTGGTTTGAGAGAGTCTATTTCCCGTAAAATTTCTTCTAAATCTGTTTCTGGCAGTACATATAAATCTGCACCTATACTGTCAGGGTCTATGGGAAGTGTAGGATCTACTACTACCTTAACATTCTCCTCATTCACCACACTTAGGGGTTTTGATACTCCCAAGCGTGAAGCTCGTAATTTTACCTGCTGTCCTGATTCTTCACCAGTTACGTAAAGGATGCGATATTTCTGTGCTAATTGATTAGATACTTGCAGTAATAAAGTTGATTTACCAATACCCGGATCGCCACCAATCAGCACCATAGAGCCAGGGACAACCCCACCTCCAAGTACCCGATCTAATTCTCCATAACCAGACTCCCAGCGGGCAATTTGGCGATCAGTAATTTGGTCAAATGTTAAAGAGGCTCGCGCTTTAGCTGGTTTAGCGTGAGATTTGCCATTGCCTTGAGTTGATTGCCAACTGCTCACTCCCCCCCGACTGGGTACATCTACTGAGGATTGAATCGAAATTTGTTCTTCTAGAGAGTTGTAAGTGCCGCAAGCTGGACACTTACCAAACCACTGGGGCGATTCTGCTCCACATTCATTACAAGTGAAAAAGGTTTTTGGCTTTGCCATTCTTAAATCTTATTAAATAATCTTAATATTTACTTAATTCTTGAAAAAAACTAAAAACCAATAATAGTAGTATTTAGAGCTTTTTCCAAATCAATTGATGGAATGATATCTTAATATTATGGTATTAAAAATTAATCATGTAAATTTTTAGTCAAGGAGCGTTGAGAAACTTTGGAAAGCCATAAAGAAAAAATCTTGGTGGTAGACGACGAAGCCAGCATTCGCCGGATTTTGGAAACGCGCCTTTCCATGATTGGCTACGATGTAGTGACGGCTGGCGACGGGGAAGAAGCTTTGGAAACTTTTCGCAAAACTGAGCCTGACCTGGTAGTTTTAGATGTAATGATGCCAAAGCTAGACGGCTATGGTGTATGTCAAGAATTACGAAAAGAATCAGATGTCCCCATTATTATGCTAACAGCCTTGGGTGATGTAGCCGATCGCATCACTGGGTTAGAATTGGGTGCTGATGACTATGTAGTTAAACCATTTTCCCCCAAGGAGCTAGAAGCCCGGATTCGCTCGGTGCTGCGGCGGGTAGACAAAACCAGTGCTTCTGGCATTCCTAGTTCTGGGGTGATCCATGTCGCTAATATAAAAATCGATACGAATAAGCGACAAGTCTACAAAGGCGATGAGCGAATTCGATTGACTGGTATGGAGTTCAGCTTGTTAGAGTTGTTAGTCAGTCGTTCTGGAGAAGCTTTTTCTCGTTCGGAAATTTTGCAGGAAGTTTGGGGTTATACACCAGAACGTCATGTAGATACCCGCGTAGTAGATGTGCATATATCACGTTTGCGGGCAAAGTTAGAAGATGATCCTAGCAACCCAGAATTGATTCTCACAGCGCGGGGTACTGGTTATCTTTTTCAGCGGATTATTGAACCAGGGGAAGAGTGAGGAGATGAGGCAGGGGGGCAAGGGACAGGGGGAGAAGAACTATTAATTATTGTCTAATGCCCAATTCCCAATGCCCAATGCCCAATAACTAACTAATGACTAAACCTGATGATCCTAATCGAGTTTTGCGGCGTCTACCCATTGTCGTGGGTGGGCTAGGCGCTGTGCTTTTGCTGATTAACCGTTTATTAACACCGGAATTAACCCAGTCTCAATCGCGTGGTGATGTGGTGGGCGTGATTTTGAGTGCGGTGTTAATTTTGACGGGTTTAATTTGGCAGCAAGTTCAGCCGCGATCGCCTGATATTGTAGAACTAATTGGAGAAGAAGGTTTTGTACTTGCAGCTGATTTACCCGAAGCCGTGAAAACAGAGCTAGCCTGGGCATCTCATTTATTGTTGACTAATACAGTAACGCGATCGCTGGTGGTTTTTTATCAAGGTAAAGTTTTGTTGCGTCGCGGTATTCTGGGTACTAAATCTGAAGTTGTACCAGGAGTAATCTTAAAACAGGTACTCGAAAAACAAAAACCGATTTATCTAGTTGCTCTAAAAATATATCCAGGTAGAGTTGAATTTGATTATTTACCAGAAAATACTCAAGGTGTAATTTGTCAACCGATTGGCAACCAAGGGGCGCTAATTTTGGCAGCAAATGCTCCTCGCAGTTATACCAAACAAGATGAAAACTGGATTGCAGGAATTGCTGATAAATTAGCCGTTACTCTTCGCTCAAATTTATCCAACCAAGCGACTTAACCTAAATTTAGGTTTGTCATCTGTGAGAATAACTCGTAATTTGTAATTACTACGTCAAATTGACTTGCTCGTATCTATAACTTAATTACGAATTACGAATTATTAACTCACCAAGAAGTCAAAAAATTCCACCCTTCTTTTTCTTCCGGTGTCTTTCCTTCTTTTTCTTCTGGTTCTTCCGATGTCTTTAAATTTGTCTGTTGAATTAAATTATCATATTCTCCTGAATCAACCCATTTCAATAACTCTCCAGCCCGCATAACTACCCAAGAAAGCCCGGATTCTGTATAGCTTAATATTTTAGTGACTTTATCCACACTGTCAAAGTTATTGGATGCAAACTCACGGGCTTGGACGAGGAAATCTTCAATTACAGCAGTAGTCAAGTACTCATCTGGTAAACCTGCGAGCTTCATCAGTGTAGTGGTTGCTACCTCAATATCCTGGCAAGCAAGCATTGCAGCCCGATCGGCAGTGAACCTAGCCATCATCCGCCAATTATACAAACCTAGTTCCATTCCACCAGCTACCAATCCACCGACTCCCAGCGTTGTACTGCTCAACAAATTTTTCAAGGTTGGCATAACAATTGCCATTTGGTGATAAACCATGTGCTGACTCTTGATGCGAGCGACTTCGTGTCCGAAAATGTAAAGCAACTCATCTGCATCAAGCCACTCCATTGCATCTAAATTGATCCCAACAAGGGGTTTTTCCACGCCAACAATGTAGGTTTGAATGTTACCTGTGCCTCGAAATAGATATAATTCAGGAAGTGGAGCAACATCAAGAATTTGGCAAGTTTCTACAAATGCTTGATGTAATTGGGGAAAATTACGGGGTGAAATTCTGATTTCACTACCAAGGCTTTGCAATCTGAGTAAGCGATCGATGCCGTACTCGTTAATTTTTTTGAGTAGCAGCGAGACACCGGGCATATTTTGCAAAGAAGCCAAGGCTTTGCGATCAAAGGGGTGTTCGTAGGCTTGAGAACTTAGTCCAGTTAATAGTTTTCTCGTCATTAGTTTTGAGCTTTTAAATAGCAGTTTAGAAGCATTAGGCAAACTTGCACCACAGTGTACTAGGCATTTGTCGCTATCTTGCCCAGATAGAATATACAGTAGAGGCGCACAGATGTGTGCCCCTACTGGGAAATTTGGAAATTTACAATTGATCTATGCAAATTATTTATTGGCTATTAGTTGCTGTAATGGTTGTGGGTATTATTGGTGCTGTAGTTCCAGCTATTCCTGGTAGCAGCTTAATTTTAATTGCAATTATTGTCTGGGGAATCGTTAGTAGTTCCTTTGCAGCTATCAAAATTCCACTAATTGTGACAATTATAGTTTTACTGCTCAGTGTCGGAGTGGATTTTTTAGCTAGCTATGTGGGAGCAAGACAAGCTGGAGCTAGCAAGTGGGGGCAAATTGGCGCAATTGTCGGCTTGGTGGTGGGATTTTTCGGATTATTGCCAACGTTACCTTTTGGAGGCCCATTGTTAGGAATTTTACTAGGGCCGCTTTTGGGAGCAATTATTGGTGAGTACCTTTACCGACGTGAATTTGGGTTGGCGGTTAAAGCAGGGATAGGAATTGTAGTCGGATCTTTGATTGGAAATTTGATTCAAGGGTTATTAGCGATCGCAGCGGTTGTAGTTTTTGTTGTGACAACTTGGCCACAGGTATTTGGCTCTTAGCATTTCAATGCTCTGACACATTTGAAAACAGCGGTAATAACTAGCAGTCAGGCTATTTATTACAGACATTCAATTAGTTGACAAAAATTTTCCACCTGACAGCAAGACAGCGGTTTCTCCCATTTCATCTATGGACAGGAGGAACCGCTACTTAGTGTATTACGTTTTGGATAAATTTCCTTTGTTTCAATACTTCTTGAATAAGCATTCCTCATCTCCCTTGTAGTCTGGCTAAAGGGTACAGTGACACCTTCAAAAAGTTTTCTAAATATCTAAGGATTGTATATAGATATATTGCTTACTCTATTTATATAAAAAATGGTTGAGTAATCTGCAAGAAGAAAAAATACTAATTGTGTTCAGTGTACGGAAGTTAAACAGATTAAATTCAAAGCCATTGCCTACAATTTCACCCCGATTAAATGACAAATATACGAAGACAAGCTATACAAAAAATTAAAATTTTATGAAGACTACTCATTGATTGAAGATGTAATGAAGACCACTAAGTAAATCTTGCATACCTCGGATCTATGTGATTTTATGGAAATAAGAAATACGTCACGCAAGTGTCGCTTTCACTGACAGTATTTTAAATAAATTACTGATAGTAGTAGTAACGCAATCACATTCTCTGTTCAAGATTATTATTAGGACTCTTAAATGATCATGATTGGTTTAAAATCTAAATTGTTAAACGCTACCCTGGCTGCCACCACTGCACTTCCCTTAGCTGCTGCTGGGTTGTTTACCTCTGCTGGATCTGCTCAAGCTGCTGCACTCACAGGTGAATTCAGCTTTAACGGTGGTGTAACTGTGAATCCATTTGCCTACAGCTTAGTAACATTGAAAAAAGATTCACTAACGTTTACTCCAGATAGCATTATTGCAGATTCCAATGGAGTAAAGAGTACCCCCGTTGGTGTTGCCGCTCAGACAGGAAGCTTCTTAGGTTTCAATTCAGCCAGTATCCGTGATATCATCTCGTTTGCAAGCGATACTGTGCAAAATCCATTTCTAGACCTTGGTAATCTTACAATTCCTGGTACTATTTTACCTGGGGAAAGTACAGCTTCTCTAGCCGATGGCAGTAATATCTTTACTTTGACATCTTCTGGTTATCAAATAACCCAGACTGGTGCAAACATTACTATAGCTGTTGATCTATTCGGTTACTTTACCAGCGCTACTGGGGAGATAACTAATGGAGCCGGAAGCTTATCTTTCCAAAGAAATAATACTACTGTTGCTCAGGCAAATTCAATTCTCAATACTGCTAATGGCTCATTGAATAATTTGACTTTTTCTGGTTCTACCTTCACCACTTCTGTTCCTGAACCAGCTGCATTACTAGGCTTGGGTGCAGTAAGTGCGGTAATGGTGATGTCTCGCCGCCGTAAAAGTGCTGCTCAATAGACCTATTCTAAATATAAAAAAGTTACTTTTAGTTGCTAAAAGTAACTCTAATTTATCTATTCGATCTGGCTGGAATGCAAAATTTTACCAACCAGGTCGATTTTTTTTCTCCTGTCAAACAAATCTATATTAAAGGTGAATTTTCTTAACCTTATACCAATTTGAACAATGATTGCGATAGATGGAGCGCTAAAAGCAATTACCAGTAACTCTTTCTTTATAAGATGCAGTTGCATTCACAATCCCAAATCTAAAATTCAAAATGGTATTAGATAGACTTAAACTGACTGCAAAGATTGTTTCGCTTCGTTTGCGATCGCATCTACTTCATCATTAGCCAGAGTTTCTAATATAGATTTGGCTTCTGGATTACCCAAACGAGCCAAGGCTTGTACAAGTCTGTAACGAATTTGCCAATCTGGGTTGGTAGCATAGGGAGCCAACAGGGGAACTGCTTGTACATCTCCCAAGTCACCCAAAGAACTAATAGCAGCAGTTTGGACTAATTCATTTTCTGATGAGAGTGCCTCTTTAAGTAGTTCAAAGGCTCGTGGATCGCCTAACTCTCCTAATGTAGCAATAATACTGAATTGTATGAGCCATTCACCAGTTGTATGATAAAGCTGCTGCAAATCTTCAAAAGCTTCACGTAACTTCAGAGCGCCCAAACAGTCTGCTGCTGCTGCTTGTACATCTACTTCGGAGTCATTAAGTAAGCGATCGCGCAAAATATCCAAGGATAACTGTAAATCCTGCGTCCCCAGTGTATCCATTTGACTCACCGCTGAGTAACGGACACGGGAATTGCGATCGCCAATAGCGCTTTGAATTAATTCAAAGCCGATTGCAGGTTCCAGTTGGCGGATTTGATTTACTGCACGTAAGCGATCGCCTAAATCCTCAGAACTGAGCAATTGCTTAACAGACTCCGGAGTAATACTCATTTAGTTATCCTTTATTTTCAAATGTATAAAAAAGACAGACGCGATTAATCGCGTCTCTACTTTTGACTTTTGTACAGACACGATTAATCGCATCTCTATTTTTGACTAATCTTGACTAGCTGCCATTGCCCGAATAATATCACCACGAGTGAGGATACCAATTACTTGACCCGTGCTGTCAAGTACTGGTAAGCGATGAACGCTGCGATCGTGCATGATTGTAGCTGCTTCTCTTAAAGTTTTATCAGGGGAAATAGCGATCGGGTTTTTACTCATCACCTCCCCAACGGTTTGCCCTAGAGCTTTATGCAAATCACGATCATAAGTAGCAGGATTTTTTAAATAGATAACGCTATCAAGAAACATAATGTACGCAGGTGGAGTAACACCAGTTTCTTGCCACATCAAATCGGTTTCCGAGATAATGCCCACCAATTTACCGAGATCATCCACAACAGGTAGTCCGCTGATGTGGCGTTCTGCGAGAATTTGGATAGCTTCCTTCAATGGAGTTTCCTCCCGGACAACAATAGGATCGCGGCTCATCACATCGGCAACGGTTTTAGGCATTTATTTGCTGACACCTTAAATCAAAGTCCCTGCGCCTATTGTAGAAAATTGCGGGACTTAACCTGATGCAATTAATAGATTGTTACGGGATTGGTATTGGTTATTCTCTTTGTTCCTTCCCTAGTCCCTAGTCCCTAGTCCCTAGTCCCTTTTAATGCAGCAATAATTTGAGTATTTGCTTTAGGAAAAGTAAACTGCTCCAGTTCTGCCAAACTTACCCAGCGAATTTCATCGGATTCTAAAGGTTGGGGGACGCCTGTAAGATGGCGGCAGTGATGTACTGTCAGGGTAACGCGCAAGTTTATATAACTGTGGTCAATAGTAATCAGATGCTCTCCCACTTCAATTACTATTCCCAGTTCTTCAGAAATTTCTCGTTGAATACATTCTTGGATAGTTTCACCAGGCTCTATTTTACCACCAGGAAATTCCCACAAACCACCCATTGCTCCTTCTTTCCGACGGCGATCAATTAAAATTTGCTTTTGGTCATTCCAAATTACTGCAACACCAATGATTTTATGGGGTGGGAAAGAACTGGTTTCACTCATAGTTGAATAGGGAGTGGGGAGTAGGGGAAGAATTCCTGAATTTTGACTCTTGACTAATAACAAAACTCGGCAGATTAGTTGTAACTCTGCCGAGTTGAGATTTATTGCCAAGGTTATCTACCGCTGTTAGTTTATCCACAAATGTGTATTGATCATTTTAGAAATACGCCTCTAAATTGAACTAATCACCAAATTATAGAAGTTCACAGACAACCGCAACCAAAAACTCCGTGTTACTTTGCGCTTCTAGCCAGAAGGAAGGGGAAGCGCATCTGCGTTTAAATTTCGACCTTAATTCGTCACTATCAGGACTTACGCAACTGGCACAGTGCGATCGCTCTATATAGTATTTTTGTACTAT
>NZ_JABXKQ010000060.1 GCF_017114945.1 Nostoc sp. JL34 | reverse complement strand
TTCTACTACTTAACTTTTCGTTACATAGCTGTAAATTTTTCCGCCCACCTACTTAGATGATTGGCGATAGTCTAGTTTTGTACTGTGGCGTTTGAGCTATTGGCAAACAGAAATTCTATGAAAGCTTACGAAATTCAAAGCAACGCCGGGATTGATGCCCTGGCATTAGTCGATCGCCCTGAACCAAAACCCGCAGCTGGACAAGTTCTCATTCAAATCAAAGCAATATCCTTAAATTACCGCGATCTACTTGTCATTGAAGGAGCTTACGGTGCTGGACAGCAATATCCGCTAATTCCCGCGTCTGACGGTGCAGGGGAAGTGGTGGCGGTGGGGGAAGGTGTGACACGGGTGAAAATAGGCGATCGCGTGGCTGGTATTTTCTTCCAAGACTGGATTTATGGCTCTTTAACCAAAGAGAAAATGAAATCCGATCTCGGAGGCGGTATTGATGGAATGTTGGCTGAATATGTCGTATTACACCAAGATGGTTTAGTGATATTACCTGACCACTTATCCTACATTGAAGGTGCAACTTTGCCCTGTGCAGCAGTCACAGCTTGGCATGGACTAGTGACAAAAGGCAATATTGGTGCAGGTGATAGTGTTTTGTTACTTGGTACTGGGGGAGTTTCAATTTTTGCTCTCCAGTTTGCCAAGATACATGGTGCTAGGGCGATTATTACTTCCAGTAGTGATGAGAAGTTAGCACGAGCGAAGCAGCTTGGGGCTGATGAGACAATCAACTATAAAACAACATCAGATTGGGAAAAGCAAGTTTACCAATTGACTAATCGCACGGGTGTTGATCAGGTAGTGGAGGTAGGCGGTGCAGGGACTCTGCCAAAATCGCTACAAGCAGTCCGTATTGGAGGACGTATTAGCTTGATTGGCGTATTATCAGGTAGAGGAAATGAAATTGACCCCATGCCAATACTTTTTAAGAGTTTAACAGTTCAGGGAATTTATGTTGGCAGTCGGGAAATGTTTGAGGCGATGAATCAGGCGATGCAACAGCATCAAATCAAACCGATTATTGATCGAGTTTTCCCATTCACTGAAGCGCGGGAGGCTTATCATTACCTCAAAAGCGCGGCTCATTTTGGTAAAGTCGTAATTCGTAATTCGTAACTTTAAAGAGTTTAATTCTATGTTTCAAGTGGGAATTTAAACCCCACTTGAAACATAGTTATGAATTACGCTTAAACAGCAGCGAGAGTAGGCGCAGCGAATTTAGCATATCGCTCGATGTAGAATTCTTTAGAGTGAGCGATCGCTTTCACAGATTCACGCTCTTTCAAAGCATGTTTCCACTGCCGCAAACGGGTAAATTGCTCTGGCAATCCAAAGCCACGATACTGCTTGAGTGCAGCCCAACGCTCAAACCAGGGGAAATAAGTGAAATCGACCAAACTAATGGATTCACCAAACCAGTAGGGGCCTTCTCCAGATAGCTTTGCTAAACCTTCGTTTTCAATGAATTCCAGGTGTTTGTATAGTTCCTGTTTAGCTTCTTCTTGTTTTTGGGGATCTGAACTCCGCAGCAAGGTAGAAAAAGCGGGAACGAACCTAGTGTTAGCAAAATCGATCCAGATGCGAGCCTGTGCCCTAGCAAGGGGGCTGCTGGGTAACAGTGGTGGATTGGGAAATACCTCATCGAGATACTCGTTAATTACTGCTGATTCCCAAACTGGCTCATTACCATGAGTTAGTGCAGGCACTTTCCCATAGGGGGAAACTTTGGTAAACCCTTCAGGCTTATTCTGCAAATCAATCTCAATCAAATCGAAGTCGATGCCTTTCTCTTGGAGTACCAAGCGGGTACGGTGAGCATAAGGACAAACAACTGCACTGTATACTTTGATTTCAGCCATGTTTAAGTACCTTAGTAAATAGGACTTGTTAATCGGCATTGGGAATTGAATTTTCATCCAAAATCCCAAATCTTAAATTGTTAGTGTCCTGAAGCGCAGTAGAAACTCTCAATGTGGCGAAAAATTTCAGACACTAACCAAACTTTGAATATGAGAAGTTTGTAGTAAGGACTTTAGTCTTTGTAGTAAGCACTTCAGTGCTTACTACGTACCAGGCTTTTGTGAGCTTGACGGACTGCTAAAGCCAAGGTATTTCTTCAGGTGCATAGCGGAAGGCACGGAAAACTGTATTTTGCTCCCCACGAGTTACTGGCGATTTTTCACCTGGAATATTCCGAGATGCAAAGTGGGGATTGATGTATTCCCAAACAATTTCCCCTGCAACTGTCACCTCGAATATTCGGCCATAAGCACCTTCTGTAATTAAGGTATTGCCATTCGCCAAACGTTGCGCTCCTGATATGTATGAACTGAAGAAATTTTGGGGTGGGTTGTCGGTGTACTCCCAAACTATCTCTTTCGTTTGGCGGTTCACCTCAATCACACGGGAGAAGTTGAGAGCAATGTTACGCCGATGTGCGCCATTGTCGAAAATCAGGATATTGCCGTTAGCTAATTCGTTTGGGAAGTGTTGCTGTGCTAGCACATCATCACCCAACGTCCAGATGATTTCTCCAGTTTTGCGATCGACAATGACAACTGTGGAGATATTGCGAAAGCTGACTATAATGTTGCCATCAGCGAGTTCCCCGACAGTATTCCCATGAGTCCATTCATGTCGATGATCTTGGGGTGTAATCGTAAATATATCTGGATCGAGGTGTTCGTGGGCGTGCCAAGTCCAAACGATTTCACCTCCTGGAGTCACCTCATAAAGCACATCAGCATAGATATCACCATCTGGTTCCGTACCTGGTACGCCACCTTTGATCTGAGAAACCAAAGACTGAGGTATCTTTTCAATGGCTAGTAGAATCGTGTTGCCATTGGCTAATCTGCGTCCATCGTGATGATGATCTGGATGCTTATATTCCCAGATAATATTTCCTTTGGGATCTGCCTCTAAAACAACGCCACTTTTGAATGCAGCCCACAAAGCAAAACGTAGTGGTTCTTCTGGTGGAGTCTTACCGTTATAAAAGAGGTTGCCATTGGGCAAGATATAACCGTATAACCCTGGTGGATAAGGCAGATTCCACTGGTGTACTACTTCTCCTTCCAAGTTCAGAAGGTAGACTTCACCTTGACCTGTCAGAGGCGTGAAAAGTGTGTATCCTTTGAATACTTTTTCGGGATTATAAGCCTTTAAACCTGTACCCCGACGACGAATAGTATTTTGGTCAACTGATGTTGCTGTAAAAGTCATATCCTACCTACTAAATATCTAGTTTTTAATCTAAGAACTGGGACAGAGTGCATCACGCACCTCTACTCGTTTCTGAACAATTCCCTGTTTGTATATCCAATCAGCAGCACTCTGTAAATCGGCAATCACTTTCGGTTCTAAAGGAAGCACTCCATCAACGGGTCGGCGTTCAAATGTCCGCTTCACAACTTCAGGCGGTAATCCTGATACTTTTTGGTATACTTTTTGATTTTCCTGGGGATGTTTATTCAGCCATTCAGCCTCTTGAGCAAGAATCGCAATCACTTCCCGAATCGCCTCAGATTTTTCTTTTAATGCATCCCTATCCACCATATAAAGAGAGTAATGGGGGACTTGTGCAGGCAAAGGAATTTGGCGGGCATTGTACTTAATTTCAGCACTAGCAACCCAAGGGTCCCAAACTGCCCAAGCATCGACGTGATGAGATGCCCAAGCGGGTAAGGCTTCATCGGGTTTCATGTAAACGCGACTTACTTTCTCTTTGGAAATATTTTCTTTTTCTAATAGTTTCAATAGCAAATGTTCACTGATTCCACCTCTGTTCACAATGACCTTTTTGCCAATAAGATCGTCAAATTTCCGAATGGGGGAATCTGCATGAACTACAATCCCTTCTGAGTTGCGATTAGCCGGTCGGTAGGCAATGATGCAAGCATTAATCCCACCAGATAAAGCAGACAAACCAGCAATATCCCCGCCGGCTCCTAAATCAGAACTTTTAGCATTGATTGTTTCTAATACAGGTGCAAAAGATGGGAATGTACCAACCCACTCAACCTTAATATTCTTGGGAGTTAGTTCCCGCTCTAAAGTACCACGTTCTTTTGCGATCGCAGACAGACTTCCCTTAATATAACCAATGCGAACTACTGTTTGTTTTTCGGGTGCAGAATTTTGTGCTGTTGAGTAACCTTGACTTTGCTTACTCACAGGTTTAACAGTGGAATTGGCAGAGTTAGTCGAACTACATCCAGAAATCATCAAACTCAAGCCAGATGGGGCTATCAATAGCCAGATGAGTACTTTAGTTGAACCCTGCTGGCCAATTTGAAGTAAACTTTTTAAGCTACACAGCAAATAAGAATTTTGAAATTTACCCATCAATGATTTACTGCTCCATAAAACTAAAACAATTCCAGACAAACTGGAAATTGATAATGAGCGCGAGAGTCTCTTAGAAGGCCTTACCAATCTCCAGCCTGATAACAAGGCAATGGAGATTAGTTATTTCTCCTTTGTTTTTAATTTTTGATTTTTAATTTTTAATTGTTTAAGGTGCTGGGTTTGGCGACTGAGCATGAACTATATCCAACTCTTCTAAAATATCTTTGTCGAGAACTATATCCACGCTTTCCAGATTCTCTTTGAGTTGTTCGAGTGTTGTAGCACCAATAATTGTGCTAGGCACAAACCAACGACTTCGCACGAATGCCAAAGCCAGATGCGCTGGACTTAGTTGATAACGCTTGGCAATATCTACATAAGCTGCTACGGCTTGACTTACTTTTGGTTTCAGATAGCGCTGACCAAAATTTTCAAACAACGTGACTCTGGCTTTCTCTGGTTTGCCGTTGAGGTATTTGCCAGTCAAGAAGCCAAATGCTAAAGGACTATAAGCTAGTAACCCAATTTCTTCCTGATAAACTGCTTCTGCTAAGGCTCCGTCAAATACTCGATTCAGCAAGTTGTAAGCATTTTGAATGGAAACAACTTTGGGCAATCCTAATTGTTTAGCAGCATTACTAAACTGGGCAACTCCCCAAGGGGTTTCATTACTCAAACCGATATAGCGAATTTTCCCTGCCTTAATCACATCGGCAAAAACTGCTAGCTGTTCAGTGATGGGAACCGTTTCTCCTACCTGAGTCGGATCGAACACTGTTTGTCCAAACCGTGGCACGTAGCGATCGGGCCAGTGAATTTGGTACAAATCAATATAGTCTGTCTGTAATCTTTTTAGACTATCATCTACAGCTTGTTTGATATTCTCACGGTCAATTGCTTTGGCTCCACCACGTACCCATTTAAAGCCTCGACCAGGGCCAGCAATTTTAGTAGCTATAATCAGTTGCTCTCGTTGTTGACGCTTTAACCATTCTCCTATGTAAGTTTCAGTTAATCCATAAGTTTCGCCACTTGTTGGTACTGGGTACATCTCAGCCGCATCAATAAAATTGACTCCTTGGGCTATAGAATAATCTAGTTGTTCGTGGGCTTCTTCAATAGTATTTTGCTGTCCATAGGTCATGGTGCCCAGACAAATTTCAGAAACTTTTAAGTCACTCTTGCCAAGTTGGTTATACTTCATATTTTTGCGTTGTTAGTCAGTTGATTGAATAGTGATATTTTTCTTGGGTCTTTTGGATTTTGTCAAGGACAGTCTTATTTTTAAGTAAATTAGCTTCAAACAACACTGAATTTGGTACTAAGCCAATATAAATTTTTCAGTAAATTAATATTTTGCTGATACTACTAAAATTTGATAGACAAATCGTATTTAATGGATACAGTTGCTTATTATTACATAAATGAATCAGATAAGTAAGCTAGTTTGGAGTAATAAAAAATCTAAAATTGTAGTCAAAAATACTTGCTTTTATTGAGTTATTGTGAGATGGGCTATTTTAACCTGAGTACATACTACTATAAATCAATCCACTTACCGTAGTATACCAAAAAATCTGAAAATTCTTCTGGAATTAAGTCTTAATAAATGTTTATATTAAGCTCTTTAGTTCTAAGTAGCTTGTCTTCATGGCGATCAAAATATACCAAGCCTCCCTCGTAGAGTTCACAACATTTGGTAGCAATGACAAAAATTTAGGGTTTTAAGGGCTTGTATAATCAGGAATTTTTTGCTGCGATCGCTGACAACGATACTCATATCTATAGCAATCTGATTCAAGTAACAAGTAAATAGAATTATATTGAGAACTTAAAATATTTGCTGAGATGATTATGACACTTTTTATGCATTCAATTGCAGTTACAAAGCGGCATATTAATAATTTATCTGGCGTTGCTGAATATTAGATATGAAATGTAAAAATCATGTATTCTCAACTTTTACTCTCTGTGTTTGGACGCCTCTGTGTGAAACAAATTCGTATTTTTAATCAGCAATGCCCTTTATTTTGCATTAAATAATTTAGTGATGTTATATTTATAAATAGGAGTATAAAAAACTCTTATTACAACTTTTTTTAGGGATTACACCTTTTGACATTGGGATTAAATTCTTGATTTTTCTCCTTATGCCTGAAGTTGCTCTTTCTAGAGACGGCTATATTCAGGAGAATTCCAATGTCATTAGACAAAAATGCCCTTGAGCAACCAGCAAATAAGTTGCTTGCAGCTTTGCCAGCCAGTGATTATCAGCGCCTTATTCCCCACATGAAGCTGGTTCCGCTGTCAAATCGGCAAGTCCTTTACCAAACAGGCGAACCGATCACACAGGTCTATTTTCCTAATAAAGCAGTGGTTTCTATAGTCAGCACTATGGAAGATGGCTCGACAGTGAAAGTTGGTTTAGTGAGTAATGAAGGCATGGTGGGTATGCCCGTAATTTTAGGAAACAACACCACAATCACAACAGCATTTGTGCAGATTCCAGACACTGCCATGCAGATCGATGCAGATATACTCAAAAGCGAGTTCAATCGGGGTGCAGCGCTTCAAACCGTTCTGCTGCACTATGTGCAACGTGTATACACTCAAATACTACAAGAATCTGCCTGCAACCGTTTTCATCAGCTAGAGGAGCGGCTGGCTAGTTGGCTGCTGACAGTTTCTGACCGTCTGCATACCTTAGAAGAGCGGCTGGCTCGCTGGTTACTGACAGTCTCTGACCGTTTAGAATCAGAAGATTTTCCGCTCACGCAAGAATTTCTCTCCCAGATGCTAGGTGTACGTCGTTCTGGCGTTACAGTTGCGGCTAGCACCCTGAGCCGAGCCGGAATGATCAGCTACCAACGTGGTCATATTAGCATCCTGAACCGAAAGGATTTGGAAGCAACTTCCTGCGAGTGTTATCGAGTCATACAAAACGAATTTGCTCGGTTACTGGGCTTTTTGCCCAGTAACCGAGCATAAAAATTTTTTTGAGTTATGTGTGCGAAACCGAACAGACTCGCAAAAGTAACTTGATTTAAAGTATATTAGACATCTCCGAAAACTATCAAAGCTTTGCTGTGGCTAGCTTATAAGACGTAAATGCAAACATCAAAAATTAGCAAGTCAGTACGATAAAATAGGAATTTGAGATACTTACTGATAATATAGGAATCATATTTGATTTCTGAAAAAGTGTACGAGATAATACGGAGAGAGA
>NZ_JABXKQ010000090.1 GCF_017114945.1 Nostoc sp. JL34 | reverse complement strand
CAGGGTTTTAGTGGTAGAAATGGGCTATCTAGCACAAAGACCACAGAAACGGGTTTAAGGGTCGTTTACTGTGGTCTTTTTAGGTTATGGACTAGGAATTGGGGATTAGGGTGGGTGGGAAAATGGGGCGTTAATCGAAGTCGTCTGGCAATTCTGCCTCTTTTAGCGTGTCCTGTAGCTTACGGTAGGTGGGTAAAGTGGGAAAAGTAGGATGTTTTGTATGAACCCTTGATTATTCTGTTTTTAGCTTGATATATTAATTACGCATTCAATCAAACACATCAAAAAGAGAAAAAAATATGTCATTTATTTCCCAAGCGCAGGGTGCGATAGATACTGCCGCGCATTTCACTACTTTGGAGGATCGGATTTCCAAATTAGAGGAGAAAAACAGTCAATTAGAGGAGAGGCTCGTGAAGACCGAAGCGCTACTGTCCCAGCACAGCAAATGGATTAGAGAGCAGCAGATAGAGCAGCAGAGAGGGATTTCAGATGCTCATCATGGATAGTTCCCCTATTATACCTTAGAGTGCCCATCAAATGCACACCGCTCTCTTAGCTCGGACAAACTTCTCTACCACAACTACCAGTTCGGGGTGATCTAATACCTGGCACTGCTCCTGTAAGTGTTAAAGTGCCTATCCTAATTTTATAACTGGCCAGCAAGTGACTTCCTTGGTTCAACTTGCTGGCTTTTGATTTAGGAGTAGAGAAAATTGATTCCTAAATCATACTTAGAAATTCAGTACCTTGTATTTTCAATATCAGTACAAAGTAGGAAAAGTAGGAAAAGTAGGAAAAGTAGGAAAGGTGCATCCGTGAGAGATTAGAATAAAGCGCCTTTTGTCAATCAGCTAAAAAACGGGCGATTTCTTTTATGAATGTGCCTTACAGATTATTTTAACTCTGTTTTCGGAATTACTCAGGATGACAATGTAGTTTCTTTAGTAATTAAACTTAAGCGTTTTACCAAAGTCATGAGCAAGAATTATCAGCCAGGTGATCGTGTAATTGAAAAATTTCAAGGTAGAAGTGGTGAGGTGATTAAGCCTAAAGATAATACTTTATTTACTTTGCGACATGCATACATTGTTAGGTTAGATGAACAAGGCACTGAGGAAGAAATTCTAGAGAAGGATTTGGAAGTTGAACATCTAACTCGGTCGGAAATAGATACTGAAACAACCAAATTAAAAAATCTAGTAAAAGAAGAGGCTAACAAAATTTCAGATAAAATTGCAGGCAAAATAGTAAAAGAACTACCTGAACATTTAAGCTACCTTCAAAAGGCTTTAGACTCTCAAGAGAAATCGGAATCTGAAAACGAGTATACTTACATAGAAAAAGAAATGGAAAGAGCATTTAATAGTAAGTTATTTGAAAAAAATATAAGTTTGAAAAAATTAAAGCATTGCTGGAAAAAATCGCTTAAATAAAATGAAAATGACCATCATCTATATACACGATGGTCATTTTTTGCCTATTAATAAATTGCTTTAAAGTCTTGAGAATTATTGCTTTTACATCATAAATGCTTATTTTTTAGCCCTCATTAATTTCAGACCTAACCCTAAACCTAACCCCAAAGTTACGTTCATCTTTTCTTCTTTTTGGCTTGTGCTGTAAGTTCTGTTTGGATTTCCCGGAGCGACCGACCGCGTTTCTTTCTGGGTTCTTCTGTGGGAGCTTCACCTTTTTCAAGTGCCCTGATTTCAGCTTCTAAAATGCGGCGTTCCTTGAGTTCTTTTAATTCGCTGATTGTTTTTCTGACAAATCACTCATATCATCATCTGTTTTCCCGATCGCCGCTCGGTACTGCAACCCGACTTTGCGAAAGGTTTCTAAATCTTTTTGGAGTGGGTCGTTCTTTATCCAGTGAAGTTTGCCACTTTCAATCATGGCTTTAATGCGACTTACCATAGCTCCTTTATTTTCACCATTAAGATTTATTAACTCAGTAGTCAGGTTTGACCGACGATTTTTTATTTGTTGATGGTATATGTTCCCTGATGAGTTCTTTTCAACCCCTAGAAGGGAATTAGGGAACTTGTCAAGCAAGAGCAAAATACGTTCTAAATGACCATCAAAAGTACCTCTGTTAGCCCGATATCCAGCAACCTTGTGAAAATGCCTATTCTTTGTTATTTTCCATATTTGAAGACTACAGAAGTCGCCCCCACCGTCTTGTGTGTCAAGTCCACACACATAGACATATCCGTCTTGTTGCCTTTCTTCTTCAATGTTATCGAGCCAACTAGCTTCTAAGCTTATTGATGAAAAATACTGCTCCTCCGCTTCTGTAAAACTTAAATTGTGTTCCCTATTGATTGTCTCCCAAGGTATTAGTTTTTTCGTGTGCAAAGCTTGTAAAAAGTTTGGATTTTTTGAATAGATTGGGTGCGCTTGATAGTGACAAAAGATTTTAGCAAAACCTTGATTGTCAATGAAATGATAAAAACCTAATTTGTCTTCGACAACTCGCTGACAAATTTCTGTCAATTCTTCAGGGTTCCCAGTACTGGCAAGTTCATAATATAAACCAGAAACACCGTTTGGGGTACTAACAATGTACTCATGAGCCTTATTACCTAACATAGACTGGGTAGGCGTTGCCGCGTCCCTTATGGCTTGTAATTCGTCAACAAAGGCACATTCATCATAAAGTATGTCTGTCACGCTCTCAGCGCTTCTAGAACTCTCTGGTTTTGAGTTTAAGAATCGAAGTCTACCGCCACTACGGATTATTAAATCTCTGAGATTATCTGTTTCTAATTTGATGCCTACGCTTTCACAAGCTCGTTTGCATCTCAATGCCAAAAGGGAGCTATCGATTTGTGTCTTACTGAAGATTAACGCATTGTATCCAGGATTTAAACAAGCTCGATGGAGCATTATACTACAAAACGTCTCAGTTATCCCTAACTGTCTGCCCTTTATTGCAACAATCGAATGATTTCGTGACAGTTTTTCAATCTCAAGCTGGTAGGGATAGGGATTAAACTTTTGAATTAGCCCTTCACTGTTAATATCGCATAACCGTGCGAAATCTTCCCAGTGTTCGGGGATGGTTAAACAGTTTTTATTTTCATTTACGCCGCGTAACTGACTTTCATGTTTTGGTGAAAGAGCCACTCTAAACATCTTTCTTTTTCACCTCATACCCAAGTTTAGTTAACGTCTCCATAGCAACATTAAGGTCAACTACGCTTGGTATTCCGGTCAACTGCATGAGCATGGAATGCAATTTTTGGAGAGCGTTAATCGATGCAATCGGTTGGGAATCTGTAACACCAGTGCGAAAACTTTCTACCTCAGAATAAACAATTTCTAATTGCGACAAATAAATACCTAAATGAGATTTTTGAAGGTAATTAATAATCGCGGCTCCTTCATTAGGATTAAAGTTGTACCTATCAAATTGAATCTCATTTAGAGAGATAGCGAGTAGACCGGGTATTGGTTCTAAGGTTTCCTCTAGTCGGGTAGGTAAGCTAATCGGCACTAAAGTTGCATAATAAGAAGATGAAATAGTGTAAAAGCAACTATGCCACCACCAGCCAAAGAGTTTTTAACGCCGGAACAAGTCGGCAAGCTACAGCAAGCTTTAAAAGAGAGCGACCAACCACACGTCAGGGAAAGAATTTTAATTATTCTTCTGCAAAATGATGAGAAGCCGCAACACGAAATTGCTAAATTTTTAGGCTGTTCGCCAAGAACAGTGGCATATTGGTGTATGCATGGAGATCCAGACAATTTAGAAACCCTGCACAATAAAAGAGAGTACGGGCATTATCGAAAAGCTACTCCTGAATATATTGAACTATTATTAAAAACAGTTGACCATGAACCATCAGATTTAGGTTATGAATTTGGGAAATGGACAGCAGAAAGATTAGCTACATATTTAACTGAGAAAACAGGTATTGATTTAAGTAGTTCTCAGGTAAGGAGGATATTAAAACGAAAAAAGTATAGTTACATTTGGTCTAAGTATGGGCTAGAAGATAAACAAAATCCCATAGATAGAGCAAAGTTCAAAGAAAAACTTATTCAATATTTATCAATAGCACGAGAACAGCCAGAGCGTTTACAGGTATGGTTTTGGGACGAAAGTGGTTTTAGTTTGCGTGTGATCCGCCGGAAGAATTGGGGTAAAAAAGGAAAACGTAAAAATGTTCCAGGGCAACGGCGGTGTGGTCGGGTTAATGTGATGGGAGCAATCAGGGAATTAGATCGAAAACGAGTGTGCTTTTTCGTTAAAAAAGGAAACGCAGATATTTTTTATGAGCAATTACAACAATTAAATGAATTAATCAGGCAAGAATGGGTAAGTAAAGGAAACCGTTTTGAAGATTTTGCAAAATATGGACCGAAGAACATTTTAATTTTAGATAATGCTAGTTTTCATAAACGCAAAGATATTATAGCTAAAATATCTGAAGAATTCCCAAATTTTGTTTTAGAGTTCTTACCTGATTATAGCCCTGATTACAATATTATTGAGTTAGTCTGGCACTCATGTAAAGAATATATTGCTCATCGCTTATTTAAATCAGTAGATGAATTAAAATCACTACTAGATAAGCTGTTGAATCAAGGCGAGTTAGTCATTAAGTGGCATCGGAAAATCAAAAACAAAGGTAATGTCAGTTATATTGCAGCTTAAATGCCGATTAGCTTAAATTAAAGGGCAACCGTTCGGCAAGGTCAACAACTTTCTGATGATTCAGTGCTTGTATCTCAAGGTCGGCTACAGCAATGTCACCTTGTATTTGAGCTTTAAGCGCTCCATCTTCTACATTCTTAAATGTTCCTAATAACTTGTTTTCTCGCTCCCAACTGATAGGAATTGATGAAAGCAACCCACTGACAAAACCTGACCAGAGTAAAAGTTCTTTAGTGTTTAAGTCTGTGTAATTTTTGAGAAGTAACGGTGAAAGAGAACAAGCCGCGAAAGTTGTCAGTAAACCATACTTTAAAGATTTTTTGAAGTTAAGTGACCTTTTGGCAATGATTAAATCTTCTTTAGTGACTACCAATGTAACCTCCCAAAAACGTAAACCCCATCACTGCCACAACTGCGGAGACGTGCGGAGCTAATAAATAAAAAGGATTAGGATCAAGTTGATTGTTTTTGTACTTACTGAAGTCCATGTAGGCAGAGATAGCGATTAACAATAAAGTAATCGCCAATATCGGAATGGTGGTCGTTTGTAGAGAAGGGGTTCGTTCGGTCAAGAATCCCAAAAGTTGAAACCCCTGGCAACCGATACAACCCCAATGAATCATTTTTGAAGTATTCATAATTACAGCAATATTTTAGATTCAGCCAATTGCATAGCTGATTGATACCCGTCTAAATTGTGTTGGATTACTTGAGATTCAATCTCATGGTTGAGGATATTCTTTCCGTGCTTGGCAATAGTTTCTTTGTACTGTTTAGCTTTTCTCATGCTCTGTTCAGCGTGAGTGACTCTGACTTGTAAATTAGCTAGCGCGGTATCTTGTTGCTGAAGTTTGAGCTTAGATTCTTCCTGTAAAAGAAGTGTGGACGCTTCGATGATGCCAGTGTTCTCAGCCAATCTGAAGACTGATTGGGTCGTAGGCGTGTCTGACAATTGCGAAGCGTTAGCTAATCTTTCTCGGTCTGCTCCATTAATTTGTCCTGCGTTGCCTCCGGTTGAGAGCATTGATTTACCGCTATCGTTAGCCCCAAAAAAGTTAGGGAAAAGGTTACTTAACATAGGTTTGAGACTCTTGTAAGGGTTGGTTGTGGTGAGTGACTGAGGCTAGTAAGTAAGTTCCCACTCCTAAAACAAGGGATAGAAACAAATCTACAGCTAAGGCTTCTAGGTTTCCTCTTGATTGACTTTTCATTTGAATTTTTTGATTGACGGTTACAAAATCAAGAACGGCTTGAATTGATTCTTCTGATAGGTTGGACGCTTTGATATCCACTGCGGTGGTTTTGATTTGAATTTTGGAGGTATCCGACTGCATGATTCGTAAGTCCTAAGATTGTGAAAGTGATGAAAAGCCAAAAAGTTACCTTAGTCGTAAAAGAATTTTCCGCAGTCAAAATACCTTCCAAATTCAAAACTTTGAGAATGTCAACTCGAAACTTTCGCTTGTCTGGCTGGTAAACCTTCGCGTATACTTTCGAGACGACTGGAATAGGGATTGTTATAGGTGGCTGATTGTCTTTTGCATTGGTCAACAATATTCTTCAAATATTGATTAGCCTCAAGAGCGTTTCTAGCGTCCTCTTGATTAGCTGCATCAATCACCTCTGCAATAGAACCCGTCAGACTTTCACGCTGAATCTTTCTCTCTTGATTCCTACTAAATAAAAACTCACGAATTAACTCACGAATAGAAATTAAAAATTCTACAGAGTCAGAAAACTCATTTTGATTGGACTCCACAACTTGAAAAACTTCAGCCTCAGACAACTCAATACCCATCTGTGCCGCTTCTATTTTGACCATTGACTGTTTGTCAGAGAGAGTCAAGTTAGAGGATTGTCTATGGCTTAAAACTGAAGTGTTTAACTCTTGTTCCTCAACAACCCTTTGAGCAATACTGTCAGCGTCAAAACTCTCAAAGTGCGTAGCAGCTTTTCTAATCTCTTCATTGTCAAAGCTTTTCTGCTGCGACAAACGTAAAATCAAGGGTTCTAGCCTTGTGCGTATTTTACCCCTTGATAGCAGCAGAATCGTTACAGGGCAAGGGTTACAAGTCCTCTAAGCCTTTTCTGCTGCGACATTAAAAAAAGTGGATTATCCCGTTTTGAAGGGTGTTTTTACCAATTTTCTGCTGTCTGAAAGGTAGTGTGTGTAAGAGTTTCAGCCTAAAAGTGTCACACCAAAATTTTTGCACAAAGGGAATAGAAAACCTGTGTTTTTAGCGGTTCTAACCCGTCTCACAAGAGTTGTTACTTATGAGAATCTAACTAACGAGAAGCCTCGTTCTGATAAGTAAAGGTTGCGAGAATACAACTTCTCTACACTTATAAGTCCACAATAATATAGTAAAACAATCAAATATAAAAAATTATACCGATTATCAATAATAACACTAGTTTTATCTACCTGTAGATATAAGACCAAGAGACTAATTACCTGGTATATCAAGTTAATAGCTTGATTTAGGCTATTAAAATCAGATGAAAATAGAGTGAAGAGGTCTTAACAACATGGCTAATGCACATTTTACAGTTCAAGAAATAACTGCCGAGCAGCTTACACCAGGTGGAGGAAATGATGAAATCTATCTAACCTGGAAGAGCAAGGATGAAGTACCTAGTCTGCCTGTTAATGAGCATACAAAATTTTGGCCCGTTGATAAGGAATATGAGAACTTCTCTACAAATGGTCAGACAATAAAACCTGGTGACACAATAAAATTTCCAGTGGATCTAGAATTGGAGCTTTTACTTTGGGAAGCTGATAAACCTTTAGGAGAAGGAGCAACAGACAATCAACTTGGTAACTATATTCTCTTTCCAGCACAAAATACTCAAAAAGATATAGTTTTTGCAGGCGGCGGCGGGAGATATAGAACCCATTTGACATCTTTTACTGTGTTGAAGTAAAGTGAGCGCAAAAGTT
>NZ_JABXKQ010000089.1 GCF_017114945.1 Nostoc sp. JL34 | reverse complement strand
AAGATAATATTCTTATTCTTACTAAGTGTACCTCTTAACAGCAGGAAGCGCTGTATTTCAAGTCTAAATCTGTCAATATTCCCAAGATCACAATTTTGCTAGATCATGATTATTACCCAGAAGGTTTGACGAAGGATTTAGAGGAAATTGATCCTCAGATCATGACAAAAATTAAGTTTTAACTCTCAGCCAAATCATCTAAACAAGAGAAAGAAGCGCAAGGTAAATCTGGATTTGTTCCCGTTGCGGCAAGGTTGGGAAAGAGAGCAATCAAATGCTTGGATGGAGAAATGCAAAATCCTCATTGAGAACATAATCCAATAGGGTTCAGTTAAAGGCTACTGGCAACAATTTTGGGTTTTCGACACGCAACAAATCGCCGTCTCTACAAGTAATTTTGGGCTTATCTGAACTGTATCGCAGTATAATCTGTATTTGTTATTAAAAGCAATCAAAGTCTCGGTACATAAAAAACGGTAGAGCAATAAATACTCTACCGTTTTCTAATTTTTTATTTGAGAATTAAATCCCAAACCCTAAATCTTACTCAACACCTTGGGGTAACAATTCCCGACGCTGTTGAGAACTAACTTGGACAATGCCATTTTCATCTACATCAACAAGGGCTGTATCGCCATCTTTGATCCGACCAGACAGAATTTCTTCTGCTAGGCTATCTTCTAACAAGCGCATAATTGCCCGACGTAATGGCCTTGCGCCGTAGCTGGGACTGTAACCTTCAGTGATCAACCGATCTTTGAAGCGGTCTGTGACTTCTAAGGTGATACCTTTTTCTGTCAGACGACCGAATACTTCCTTGAGCATAATTTCGGCGATTTGGGTCACTTCCGGCTTGTTCAACTGACGGAAGACGATAATTTCATCGAGTCGGTTGAGGAACTCTGGACGGAAGTACTGCTTGAGTTCTTCGTTGACCAAAGAGCGAATCCGGTTGTAAGTTGACTCGCTGGCATCTTCGGAGAATTCAAAGCCGATACCGCTACCACCTTTTTCAATTACCTTAGAACCAATATTGGAAGTTAAAATCAGCAAGGTGTTCTTGAAGTCCACCGTGCGACCTTTGGCATCAGTTAACCGACCGTCTTCCAAAATTTGCAGCAGCATATTGAAAACATCGGGGTGCGCTTTTTCGATTTCGTCGAATAACACCACGGTGTAAGGACGCCGCCGCACGGCTTCGGTTAGCTGACCACCTTCGTTATAGCCAACATAACCTGGAGGGGAACCAATCAGCTTGCTGACGGTGTGACGCTCCATGTATTCGGACATATCTAAGCGGATCATCGCTTCTTCGGAACCGAAGAAGTAAGCAGCTAAGGATTTTGCCAACTCGGTTTTACCTACACCAGTAGGCCCAGAGAAGACAAAGCTAGCTATGGGTCGATTGGGATTCTTCAAACCGACACGAGCGCGGCGAATTGCTCGTGAAACTGCCTTCACAGCTTCATCTTGACCAATTAAACGCTGGTGCAAGGTGTCTTCCATGTGCAGCAGCTTTTCAGATTCAGATTCGGTGAGTTTGTTCACCGGTACTCCAGTCCAGGAAGCGACAATGTGAGCAATGTCTTCTTCTGTAACTACAGGTTCTTCACCTTCTGTGCCAGTTGCATTGGTCTTGCTTTGAGCGATCGCGCGGATTTCGGCTTTGATTTCCATTTCGCGATCGCGCAGTTCTCCAGCTTTGTCAAAGTCTTGGGAACGCACCGCGTCATCTTTTTCTTTTAATATCTGACGCAGTTCTTTGTCTAACTCTTTGGCTGCGGGTGGCAGTTGAGAGTTAATCAAGCGCACCCTAGAACCAGCTTCATCAACTAAGTCGATAGCTTTATCTGGGAGGAAGCGATCGCTAATGTAACGATCTGATAACTTCGCCGCCGCTACCAATGCTTCGTCGGAGATTTTCAGTTTATGGTGTTGCTCGTAGCGTTCGCGCAGACCATATAAAATTTCAATTGTTTCATCAACTGTAGGTTCACCAACCATTACTGGTTGGAAACGCCGCTCTAGGGCTGCATCTCGCTCGATGTGCTTCCGGTATTCATCTAGGGTTGTAGCACCGATGCACTGCAACTCACCTCTAGCCAAAGCTGGCTTGAGGATATTTGCTGCGTCTATAGCACCTTCGGCTGCACCCGCACCAATTAAGGTGTGTACCTCATCAATCACGAGAATGACATTACCCGCCGAGCGGATTTCATCCATGATTTTTTTCAAGCGTTCTTCAAATTCACCCCGATATTTGGTTCCTGCTACGAGCAAACCAATATCCAACGTGACGACGCGTTTATCTTCCAGGATGTCAGGGACATCTTTGGTGGCAATGCGTGAAGCTAAACCTTCAGCGATCGCTGTTTTACCAACCCCTGGTTCCCCAATTAGCACTGGGTTATTTTTTGTTCGGCGACCCAAAATTTGAATCACTCGCTCAATTTCCTTGGCGCGTCCCACCACTGGATCGAGCTTATTATCAATTGCCATTTGGGTCAGGTTTGAGCCAAATTCATCCAGAGTCGGGGTTTTTGTGCGCCCGGATGAACCGCCTGGTGAAACTTCGGCAGTTTCTCCCAACATACGGATGACTTGGGTTCTGACCTTAGATAGATCCACACCGAGGTTTTCTAGCACCCTGGCTGCGACGCCTTCCCCTTCGCGGATTAGGCCCAACAGCAGATGCTCGGTACCAATGTAGTTATGCCCCAGTTGGCGTGCTTCTTCCAAGGAGAGTTCTAAAACTCGCTTTGCCCGTGGCGTAAACGGAATTTCCACGGCAACAAAGCCTGATCCCCGTCCTATAATTTTTTCAACTTCAATTCGGGCATCTTTGAGATTGACGCCCATTGATTTCAGCACCTTGGCAGCCACTCCAGTCCCTTCGCCAATCAGACCCAGGAGGATCTGCTCGGTTCCGACAAAGTTGTGACCTAAACGGCGGGCCTCTTCTTGGGCCAGCATGATTACCTTAATGGCTTTTTCTGTGAAGCGTTCAAACATGGCATTTTTCCCATCACCTGCGGTCGTGCCGGTATGCTGATTTTAGCACAGGCAAAGCTTTTGGATGCCTGTATAACAGATTATAGACATCCTGAAGCCATGACTTGGGTTGATGGGCTAATTGTTAACTATTGACTACTTTTATCTGGCTAGTGTACTGAGGAGCTTTAGTTCACCAGCGTTTTTGGGATTTATTACAAATAGCTGACTGCTTAGATTAAGGGTTTATTGACTCAATCCCAAACATTTATATTTAACATATATATTTTTTAATATCAAGCAACTATATTTTATATAGTTTATATTTATATATAAATAATTTTATATAAGATATTTAAATGCAACTCGGCACAGCAAAGTTACATTTTTTTGCTGAAGTTGATCCCAAGCCCTAATTACGAATTAGTTTAAAAGCAAGTGCCAAGAGGATTTGTCCAGGCGATCGCTGACAATGGAATACCACTGGTCTAAAGTTGCTGGGAATTTGGGGTGTTGTAAATCTGGGAGCCAAAGAATCAGCGCGTCCTCATCGTTATCTTGGTAGTAACGCCGCCGCCGTCCAGCTGTTTTGAAGCCAAATTTTTGATATAAAGATATAGCCCCTAAGTTGGAAGCTCGCACTTCGAGGGTAGCTCGCTCCATTTTGCGATCGCAAGCTGTCTTAATAAGTGAATATAATAAAGCCTGTCCCAAACCTTGACGGTGATATTCGGGATGAACCGCCAAAATTGTAATGTGGGCTTCCTCTAAAATTGACCAAAAGCAACCCATTCCCAGCAGTCTCGAATTAGAGACAGGGGAAAATAAACCCAGAAGATCGCTGTTAGGACTGTCCAACTCTCGTTGGTAGCCCTCCATTGTCCATAGACCCCCAAAACAGGCTTGATCCAGTTCTAACAATGCACTCAGATGCTTTGGAGTCAGTAATTGAATTTCTAAGTCTGATGAGATCACATTTATTGAATAACGTTACAAACCGTTTGTAAACTGGGAATCAGGAGACGAACTCAAAGCCCGTAATTTGAACAAGGAAAACTTTTATAGTTATGGTATCGACTCACCCCACTGGGGTTCAACATTCTGGAAGTCAATATTTACCTCAAAGGCACGACACCAGCGCAAATTCATCGCCTAATCAAGAACTTTTACCCTTGACTGCCAGAGTTCATCATCATGACCTCCTGGAAATTGGTGGGTGTGATGTCACAACCCTAGTTGAGCAGTTTGGTTCACCTTTATATATTTTAGATGAAGAAACCTTGCGTTCAGCTTGTCAGCAATATCGAGATGCTTTCAAGCAATACTACAAGGGCGAATCTCAAGTATTGTACGCCTCAAAAGCTTGGAATTGTTTAGCTGTTTGTGCGATCGCCGCATCTGAAGGAATGGGAATCGATGTCGTCTCTGGGGGCGAACTTTACACAGCCCTGCAAGCGGGTGTTAGTCCCGATAAAATCTACCTCCACGGAAATAATAAATCTCGTGAAGAATTAGTTTTAGCCATCAATTCTGGTGTCACCATTGTGGCGGATAACTGGTATGAGTTGCGTACCCTTGTGGAAATAGCTCAACCTGCTCAACCAATTCGCATTATGCTACGGCTAACTCCCGGTATCGAGTGCCACACGCATGAGTATATCCGCACGGGACACTTAGATAGCAAGTTTGGCTTTGATCCCAACGATCTAGATGAAGTTTTTACCTTTGTCAGTCAACAACCTGCCCTTAATTGTGTAGGAGTACACGCTCATATTGGTTCCCAAATTTTTGAGCGCCAACCGCATCAGGATTTGGCGGCTGTCATGGTGCAGTGGCTGCGGGATGCCACGAAGTATGGTTTAAATATTACAGAGTTAAATGTTGGTGGCGGTTTGGGGATTAAGTATACAGAATCAGACGATCCCCCCAGCATTGAAGAGTGGGTGAAAGCGATTTGTGAAGTAATCCAAGAAGCTTGTGTAGCCGAAAATCTGCCTTTGCCAAAATTACTTAGTGAACCGGGGCGATCGCTAATTGCTACAGCTTGCGTCACTGCCTACACCGTTGGTTCATCCAAAGTCGTCCCAGAAATTCGTACTTACGTGGCAGTTGATGGAGGAATGTCTGACAATCCTCGCCCGATTACTTACCAATCTGTTTATCGAGCAGTAGTTGCTAATAAAATGTCTTTTCCCTTAACCCAAACAGTCACAATTGCTGGTAAACATTGTGAATCAGGAGATATTCTGATTAAAAATGCTCTACTCCCAAAGACTGAATCAGGCGATATTCTCGTAGTTATGGGAACAGGTGCGTACAATTACAGTATGGCATCTAACTACAATCGCTTGCCCCGACCGGCAGCTGTTATTGTGGCGAATGGCGAAGCAAATTTAATTTTGCAACGGGAAACTTATCAAGACTTAATTCGACAAGATCGCCTACCAGAAAGGCTAAAAAATAGTCATTAGTCCTTGGTCATTGGTGAGCCAGCACGGTCTTCTCCCAAAGGGAGAGGCTAGCGCCAAGGGGGTTTCCCCCATGAGTGACTGGCGTTAGCAAAGCGGTAGCGACGCAGGAGCGTCACCCGTAAGGGTCATTAGCTAGGAGCTAAACCCCGTCTATTTTGAAACCTAGAGTTTTTGAAGAGAGGATATTATTCTGTCGTGGCTTAAGTTTTTAGCTTTAGCCTCATTACAAAAAACTACGGTTTTCACAGTAGACGCGGTTTAATAACAAATGACAAATGACAAATGACTAACCGTAATTAGAGGCAAAAGTTTAATCCAGATGTCATGAGAGATTGGTGGAAGCAATGGCTGACAAACCTAGGATGGTCACAGTCCTTGCTACTTGGGACTCTGGATATTGTGTTAGTGCTGGCGCTGACTTACATGATACTAGTTATTATTAGTGAGCGTCGGACACTGTGGATGGTGCGGGGATTCATTATCTTAATGCTAGCCTCAGCACTAAGTGGCAGATTAGGACTACCTCTGCTAAGTTTTGTACTGGAAAAGCTGGTGATTGGTTGTGCTGTGGCGATGGCAGTTGCTCTACAGTCAGAGTTTCGGCGATTTTTGGAGCAATTGGGGCGTGGCGAATTCCGCCAGCTATTTCAACCCGATCGGCTGGCAATCCCTAAATCTGATAGTGTAATTGATGAAATTGTTGAGGCTGTTAAAGAATTGTCAAAAAACCGCATTGGAGCCTTACTAATTGTAGAAACCACAGGGCCAATTGATGAGCGAGATTTTTCTGTGCCAGGAGTAAAGCTAAATGCGGAAGTTTCTAAAGAACTGATCCAGACAATTTTTCAGCCAAAAACTTTGTTACACGATGGGGCGACACTGATTCGTGGCTCACGGATTGTGTCATCGGGTATAATTTTACCACTTTCGGGACGCACAGCCTCGCGCCAGTTGGGAACACGCCACCGGGCGGCAATGGGAATTACTGAGCGGGTCGAAAATTGCATTTGTGTCGTTGTATCTGAAGAAACGGGTTCTATTTCCTTAGCGGAAAGGGGAACCCTAAATAGACCGCTGACGATTAGGAAACTGAAAGAGTCATTAGAGGCTCTTTTGTCCCCAACCGTGGATAGGGAAGCTGTAGCTCCTGGTCTGTTGAGTTTTGTTCGTCGGATAGGTGGGAAGACACTAGCACTGGTTTCACGTTTACTCGGATTACCATCGACCGCTTCTCGAGATAAAAAATGACAGCACAACAAACTAAACTGCAAGATTTGCCTACTGACTTAAAACAAGAACTATTGCCGCAGCACGTTGCGGTGATTATGGATGGCAATGGTCGATGGGCTAAACGTCAGGGTCTACCCCGAATTATGGGTCATAAGCGAGGAGTAGATGCTCTCAAGGATTTACTTCGCTGTTGCCAGGATTGGGGAATTCAGGCGCTTACAGCTTATGCTTTTTCAACAGAGAATTGGAAAAGACCTCAAGAAGAAGTGGATTTTTTGATGACTCTGTTTCAAAGAGTTTTGCGGCAAGAACTGCGGGAAATGGTCGAAGAGAATGTTCAAATTAAGTTTGTCGGAAATTTGCAAGACCTGCCGCGATCGCTCCAACAAGAAATATTCCGTTCAATGGAAGAAACTAAGGATAATCGCGGTATCCGGTTTTCGGTGGCAACTAATTATGGTGGACGGCAGGAGATATTACAAGCTTGTCAAGCGATCGCCAAGCTTGTCCAGCAAGGTATGCTACAACCTAATGAAATTGATGAACAGGTGTTTGAGAAGCACTTGTATACAGCAGGAATTACTGACCCAGATTTGTTAATTCGCACAAGTGGAGAAATGCGCCTCTCAAATTTTCTTCTCTGGCAAATGGCTTATGGAGAAATTTACATCACCGATGCTCTCTGGCCCGATTTTGACCGCGCTGAGTTTCACCGTGCCTTGTGCGCCTACCAGCAACGAGAGCGGCGGTTTGGGAAAGTGTAAAATAGTGCTGAGTCAGAAATAATTCAGTAAGGAAGAAGAAAAAAGATGTTCTTTTCTGTTAACTTTTCTACTCAGGACTTACAACTGGGCACACAGTTTTGGGAATACCCACCCGACAAATCTTCTTAACCGAGTAGTATTGCCAGAGGTGGAGCATATACTGATCAAACCTGCGTTAAAGGAGACAGGAGGAGGAAATCATCAGGGGATTTTATCCTGGATGATTTGGAGCCATCGTTCCCAAAAATAAAGCCCCGTCAAAAGCCGGGGACAATACGTGCTATTTTCATTTCATAGTACAATTATACTAATAAAGTGGCATCAAAAACAAAGCCCAAGAGGAGTGAGCCGCAAACTAGCATAAACTTTAAGGAAAGTAGAAGCGTGTAAAGTTTTCCTTAAAATCCAAGTCTTTTAATTGGTTTAGCTAACGAGTTTCTCTCCTTTAAGCATTCGTGCTGCGGCTTCAAGTAGAGCTTCTTCAAGATAAGGCTTGGTAAAGTAGCCGCTAGCACCGAGTTGAGCTGCAATTTGTCTGTGTTTGTCTGCACCTCGCGAGGTGAGCATCGCGATCGGTAAGTGGTTGAGGTTAGAGTCTTTCTGAATGCGGGAGAGTAACTCCAGACCATCGCAACGGGGCATTTCGATGTCGCAAAATACGATATCGCAAGGCAGACCGGAGCGGAGTTTATCCCAAGCTTCCTGTCCATCACGCGCTTGTTCTACGCGATAACCTGCTTTATTAAATGTTAAGGAGAGCAACTCTCGGACTGTAATCGAGTCATCGACAATCAGCACTGTCGGGTCAATCTTCGCAGGAGAGGTATCTGGGGGTGTAGCTTTTTGTTGCCAAGAACTGCCACCAATTTGTGTAGAAATTCGTCCCTGGAAGATGTCAATTATTTCTAGCACGTCAGCAATGGGCATAATCCGACCATCACCGAGGACTGTAGCACCAGCGACACCAATGGGTTTAGGTGCTGGCCCTTCAAATTGCTTAATTACAATTTCTTGTTCGCTCAATACCAGATCAATCTGTAGAGCAATCAGGGTATTTGCCGATCGCACTACAACCACAGAAACCATATCATCATCTCTGGTGCCGCCATAGACGTTACCACGACTGATCTGGCGATTGAAGGTTAAAAGTTCCTTCAGAGGTCGGAATGGCAGCACTGTATCGCGCCAGGAAATAAATGATTGCCCATTGGCATCGTGCTGAATATTTTTGACTGGTATATCCAGCGTATCTTCTACGCCGTCCATCGGGAAGGCAATCCTGGCTCTGTCAGAAACGCAGCAGAGAGCTTTACAAATACTTAGAGTCAGTGGTAAACGAATGGTGAAGGTGGTTCCCTTACCGATGGCAGAATCAGTGTTAACTGTTCCCCGAATTTCGCTAATCTCGGAACGCACTACGTCCATACCCACACCACGGCCAGAAATTTCATCTGCTTGGTCTTTGATTGTAAAACCAGACTGGAACAGCAGATCGTAGACTTCCAGGCGAGACATCGCTTTTGCCTGCGCTTCTGTAATCATGCCAATCTTCACCGCCTTAGCCTTAACTCTTGCTGAATCGATGCCTGCGCCATCATCGCCTACAGAAATGATCGTTTGATTACCTTGGTGGAAGGCACGGATAGTAATGATTCCCACTGGTGTTTTACCAGCAGCTTGCCGTTCTTCTGGCGTTTCAATACCGTGAGCGATCGCATTATTCAACATGTGAGTCAGCGGATCGGTAAGATGATCCAAAATCATCTTGTCAATTAAGGTATCGCCACCTTCAATCACCAACTCCACTTGTTTGCCACACTTGATGGCGTTGTCGCGCACTCCTCGCCGCCAGCGATCGATAGTTTGGGCAAAAGGCACCATTCGCGCTCTTGTTAATCCCTCTTGTAACTGGGTGGTTACTTGACGGAACTGCCTTGCTACTCGCTCGGTTTCTTCGGTAACAAAATCAATGTCACTAGCCGATTCACGCACTCGCACAATGCGCTCAATCATTTGCTGTGAGAGTGTATGGAAGGGTGTAAAACGATCCATTTCTAACTCGCTAAAACCTCTATCGGCATTGGAATCTGGTGCTTGAAAACCGGGATCTTTCTTTTTGCGTCCAGCTAACAGAGAAGCTTCCAGTAGCGATCGCTCGTACAACTCTTGCATCCTTGCGCCCACATCCGAGAGTTGTTGTACCTGAATCAGCAAGTTATCTAATGACTGCCGCAGCCGTTCATGATCTTGCTCTAAGGTATTGCGATTTACCACCAACTCCCCAACTAAATTACTCATATCGTCCAGTTGCTTAACTGGAACCTTCATGGTTTCTTCAAATCTTGCAGCCCGACGAGTAGAGGGGCGAGGAGTTTTACTGGTGTTTGATTTTACTGAGGGAGAATGGGATATTGTTTGATCTGCTTCTGCCAGCAACTTCTCCAAGTCACCAAATTCATCTTTTATCGCTGGTGATGGAATAGGATTTTTAGCTAAGACTGGTTGAGTATCGAAGGACTGGCGTTGGCGTAGCCCGTCGTAGACATCGCGATCGTTATCTGTACCTAGCAATTCTTCCAGGGCAGCAAAATCTACCTCTGGTATCTCCTTAGCTTTGGGAATGGGTGCTACTTCCTCTCCTAGTAATGCTGCCAAGTCTGCAAATTCATCTTCTGGAGTAACTTCTTCAATGGTTTCTGTGGTTGCCAATTCTTCAGGCGGGGCAATGATAGCATTTTCTCCCTCTGACACTGCTGCAACTTCAGATATCTCTCCTAGATCCCACAAATCAGTTTCTACATTTTCCTGAATAACCGTTTGTGTGAAGTCATTGATAGCTTCTGAGTCAATTGTTGCCGCATTTTCTCCTAATTCTTCCTGGTTTGCCGCTTCTGGTATAGTAATTTCTGTAAACAATAAATCATTTTCAAAACCCAGTTCTGTGCCTTCAAAAACTGTATTTTCTCTGAAGTGAAACGCAGTTTCTAAATTATTGTTACCCTCAGTCTCTAAAACTTCTGGGTTTGTCTGGTTTGATACTGAAGTTTCCCCAAAACTGATAGTTTCTGATAGTTCATCCACAGGATTCTCTGTGGTTTCCATCTGAATATAGGTGGAGTCTATGTTTACATCTTCAAACAGCAGTTGCGAATTTTCATCCAACGAGCCGAACAAATCGCCTGGTTGTATCTGGGGTGATGCTGAATCTGAAGTTTCCCCAAAACTGATAGTTTCTGATAGTTCATCCACAGGATTCTCTGTGGTTTCCATCTGAATATAGGTGGAGTCTATGTTTACATCTTCAAACAGCAGTTGCGAATTTTCATCCAACGAGCCGAACAAATCGCCTGGTTGTATCTGGGGTGATGCTGAATCTGAAGTTTCCCCAAAACTGATAGTTTCTGATAGTTCATCCACAGGATTCTCTGTGGTTTCCATCTGAATATAGGTGGAGTCTATGTTTACATCTTCAAACAGCAGTTGCGAATTTTCATCCAACGAGCCGAACAAATCGCCTGGTTGTATCTGGGGTGATGCTGAATCTGAAGTTTCCCCAAAACTGATAGTTTCTGATAGTTCATCCACAGGATTCTCTGTGGTTTCCATCTGAATATAGGTGGAGTCTATGTTTACATCTTCAAACAGCAGTTGCGAATTTTCATCCAACGAGCCGAACAAATCGCCTGGTTGTATCTGGGGTGATGCTGAATCTGAAGTTTCCCCAAAACTGATAGTTTCTGATAGTTCATCCACAGGATTCTCTGTGGTTTCCATCTGAATATAGGTGGAGTCTGTGGCTACATCTTCAAACAGAAATTGCGAATTTTCATCCAACGAATCTAATGAATTAAGTTCCAGATCAACACCAGATATCTCTGGGGGCTGATTGGTAAATTCTGGAATAAAATCTAAAGCTTCTGGTTGTTGCGGTCTGAGGATTTCCTCCCCTGGATGCTGGGCGAACAACAGCGTTTCAGGCGTGGAGACATCGTTTATAGCAGGGTAAATAGTTGAGCTACTCGGTGCTAGCTCATCAAATAAATCATCTCCAGAATCTGATGAGAATATCAAATCTAGCTGCTCTTGATGCTGGAAATTGATATCAAAATCTTCTTCTATGTCAAAACTAGCTATAGAAGAAGGTATGGGCTGCTGACTATCGGCAAAAATATCATCAACCGCCCCAGAAAACAAACTCTCATCTAACGCCCTTTCCACATTCTGTTCAATTAAGGAATCGAATTCGTCTACTTCCTCTGTGGTTTCCTGATTCCAAAAGTTGCTCAGATCATTTTCTGATTGAGAAAACTCAGGTGCTGTTGTCGGAGATGTATCAAATAAATCACCGATTTCAGATTCACTTGTAGGCAGTAGTGCCTGTTCTTGCGTTTCAGCAAACAGGCTGTCCAAAGACAAGCCTGTTGATTGGGGTAATTCGATGTAGTCACTAGGGGTAATTTCTTCTACCCAATTTGCATTTCTAGGTTCTAAGAATAAGTTATCAAAACTGTTTTGTTGGTTGGTAGATAGTTCTACACTGGTGAACGCCTCAGTTTCTGGTTGAGTCACTTCGCCTGTAGGCAATAGTTCTTCATCATCATCTAGTGCCAGTGTCAATAAATCTTCAACTACATTATTTTGGACAATTTCCCCAAGAGGCTGGTTTGGATCACTAGGAATATCAATAAATTCTTGTAAATTGTCGGAAGAAGAAAAGTCTAAATTTATATCAAGTACGTTAATATCACTCAACTCTAGACTCTTAGCAGATATTTGTTGATTTTGCGGTTCTAAATTCTCTTTTTCTAGGAAATTGTCGCCAAATAATAGGGATAAATCTTCTGTTGTGGCTGTGGTTGTTGGGTGCTGCGTGTTGCTGATGTCTTCATCAAAGGAGAGTAAATCGGATAAATCGACATCAGCAGCTTCAGTATCACTATTGTTGAAATCAATTCCAAAGTCATCGGTGGCAACAATATCTAAGCTTTCTTCTTGATGCCAACTTTCATCTAGTTCGGGAGTTTCACCTTCAAATAAATCGGCAAGGGTATTTAACTCAGCTATTCCTACTTCTGGCCCATTGGGGTCAAGATTGTTACTGATTGGATGTGCTTCGTCATGTGTGGTGAAAGTAAGACTGGTGTGAGTCGCAGCGGTTAGTGGTGTCCCTTGTACTTGAAGATAGGGGCGAGAGCGATCGCTAATATCCTCGTCTAGATTCTGTTCTTTAGTTGGCTGGGCTAATGGTTCGTTGTTACCAGATAGAATTGGTTCCGATTCTGTCAATGCCGTAGACTGTTCATCAAACAGATCAGGGGTAATTTCTAATAACTCAATTTCTGCAAAGCTCAAAAGCGCTTCTAGTTGCTGACTAATTGCAATTTCGGCTTCCCTACCTTGTAAGACTAATTCTTGAGCTTGCTTGATTTCGGTAATGACAATTTTAGCTAAAGTCAGATAAGTATTTTCGGGATTGCCGATCGCACTGGCTGCTGCTTGACACAAACCACACCAGTTGGGCAAATTCCAAGTTTCACCAAGTTTGACTAACTGGTGACAGCATTGCTGGAGGTTTTGCCGAGTTGAAGGTGTTGTAGTTTGCTTAAATAATTGCAACATTTCCCGGAGTGTTTGCAGCACTTGGGCTTGAAACTCGCCCCAATTATTATTTTCTTTAGCGGTAACTGGCGATAGCGCAGCGTTAGCAAGTCCGCGAGCGTCTAGCGCCTCTTGGGGTGCTACCGAGTCTGGAGATTCCTGATGGATGTCTTCTGCCAGATCGGGAATATCTCGCCGCATGAAAATTTCTGTAAGTGTGGAGACATTCTCTATAGAGGTGGTAAGTTCTGTTGCGTCAGAACTGCTGGCTACTCCACTCTTTGTTTGTTCTACAAGTAGTTCCAGATGCTGATATAGCCATTGAAAGACTGGCTCAGTTTCTGACATCAGAGTATTAGCTGCATCTTCAGAAAGACCATAAGGCCCACTCAAATGCTCTAACAGCGATTTTAGGGTATCAGAGACACCAAGAAATAAAGACTCTAACTTTTGGTCAATCTGAACCGGATTATCTTTGAGAATTTTGAAACAATCTTCCAGACGGTGGGAGGTATGCTGGATGCTAGTCAATCCAAGCATCGCCGCTCCTCCTTTGATGGAGTGAGCCGCCCGGAAGACTTCGCTGATCATTTCCGGGTCGTTCAGAGTACCCTCTAAATTCAGCAAGCCCTGCTCAATGGTATTCAGGTGATCCCTGGCTTCTTCAATAAAGTAACCCAAAATCCGCTGTTGTTGTTCCGGCAGCATAGTTTTTTAGTCAAGAGTCATTAGTCATTAGTTATTAATCATTAGTCATTAGTCATTGGTCATTGGTCATTAGCAAATAAGAAAGACAAAGGACAAATGACAATTTATCTGGTTTCCATAGTTTCCACTCGGAAACGTTCAACGGAGGCGATCAAGTCACGGGATACACCTACTAAGTGT
This sequence comes from Nostoc sp. JL34, assembly GCF_017114945.1. Lineage (GTDB taxonomy): Bacteria > Cyanobacteriota > Cyanobacteriia > Cyanobacteriales > Nostocaceae > Nostoc. The sequence continues at coordinate 68,141 of NZ_JABXKQ010000089.1, read as the reverse complement.
TGTAAGGCACCTGAAACTCGCTGTGCTTCTTGAGAAGTTTCTTGTGCGGTCAGTTCTACTGATTGCATTACATGAGCGACGGCGCGGGAGGTTTCCGTTTGTTCCACAGTGTCACTGGTAATAGAGCGCACAAGAATATCGATGCGATTCGCCACTTGAATAATGTTCTCGAGCGATCGCTTGGCTTCTTCTGCTAATTTTGTCCCTTTAATTACTTGTTGTGTGCCTTCTTCCATCGCGGTCATTACAGAGCCTGTTTCGCTTTGGATTTGCATCACAATTTGTTCAATTTCCTTCAGGGATTTAGCAGATTTATCTGCTAGCTGACGCACTTCATCTGCGACGATCGCAAACCCACGTCCAGCTTCTCCCGCCCTTGCCGCCTCAATACTAGCATTGAGTGCTAACAAGTTTGTTCTGGAAGCAATTTGAGAAATCAACGCCACAATTTTAGAAATTTCTTGGGAAGATTCCGCCAACCGCTTCACTTTGCGAGTGGTTTCAGCAACGGTTTCCCGAATTTCTAAAATCCCCGCCACGGTATTTTCTACTGCTTCGCCACCTTTGAGAGCGATCGTACTAGCATCACGAGCAACGGTTTCGGCTTCCCGCGCCGCCTCTGCTACCCGCTGAATCGAGTCGGTCATCACCTGTACAGAATTCAGGGTTACTGCCAACTCTTCTGCTTGCCGCAAAGCATCACTAGATAAGGCTCTGGCAAAGGTTTCAGAGTTGGTTGCACCTTTTGTCACATCCTTTGCCGCGACTTTTACCTGTTGAACGATATCCCGCAGGTTTTGAATTGTCAGGTTAAAGGCGTCAGCTACGGCTCCCAGTACGTCGGCTGTCACTTCAGCTTGGACTGTTAAATCGCCTCTAGCAGCTCCTTCCACATCATCCAAGAGACGAATCACCTGACGTTGCAGGTTTTCTTTGGCTTCCTCTTGTTCATCGGCTTTGCGTTGGGCTTCACTTGTGGTTGTGAAAATTACCCGCGCCATTTCATTAAAGCCAGTGGCTAAATGCCCCAATTCATCTTCAGAAAACACTGTGGCTTGAGCATTTAGATTTCCTTGACGCACAGCTTCAAACTGAGCTTGGAGATCATCAGTTGTGCGCCGAATTTGTTTAAGCGCCAGATTCCCCATAAAGCCTGCGGTAGCAAAACCTGCAATTCCAGCGGCTAGTGACATTGCCCAACCTGTGTTTCGGACTGATTCTCGTTGTTGGGCTGGCGAAAATGTAGTGGCGACAAAACTAACTGTGGCTACAACCAGTGCCGAGACAATGCCCACACTTCCAGCAATTAACCATTGTTTCCGTTCGATAGAGGCGTTCTCTAATGGTGCTAACCATCCTTGCTCGATGCTGACGTTGGGTTCTAGTTTTGAGACATCTGTTTGACTAAAGACTGGAACTCCTTCATGGGAACCAGTCATTGAGAATAGTTCCTCTTCGCGATCGGCTGTATTACTGGGAAAAGCCTCCGCCACTTGAGGGCGTCCAGTATCACTAGTTTCTGCTGGAGCAGAACGCATTGCTAGATCGCCGAAGTTAGAATCTCCTTCGATCAGGTCAAACCCTGGAATGCTGCCTAAATCGTCAAATTCCTCAAAATCATCTAAAAACTCGATATTGCTCTTAGAATTTTCTCCATTCAGTATATTGTTTGAATCTTCATAAGAACTTAAACCCTCTGAGCCAAAAGCAGACTCAAATGCTTCCATATCAAAATTTTCATCGTCATCAAAACTATTTTTACCGATGACTTCACCTGATTTAAACTGCTTTTCTTTCAGAGGTAGATTGCTACTAAAAGAGGAATAATCATCAGATAAACCTGGCTGTAAATCAGATTCTGCTTCAATATTTGGTGATTTCAACCAACTATGTGCTTCGGTTTCAGGCAAATGTTCTTGACTATCGTATCCCAACTTATTTGTTGTTGCAGAACCATTTCTCAGTTCTTCTTCAACAATTAGTAAAGTTTCGTCTTCCAGACTAGATTTTTTATATTCTAAATTCTCAACATTCAGGTCTGGAGACTTTGATTCACTCAACAAATCAGGGAAATTATTCTCGTTATTACCAGTTTGTGAATTAGAGAATGAAGAGTTATTATTGTCATTAGTTGAACTGGCATGAGGATAATTTATCTCATTGTCTGAGAATTGACTATTTACTAATGATTCTTCCCGACTATCTTCTGACATATCTTCCTGCCAAAAAGCAGGTAACTCTAATTCGGTTTTATCCTCCCATTTGCTATTTAACTCTTGTTCCTGTGATTCTTCATTCATGGCAAAAGGGTCGTCACCAAAAGCTGTAGAAGAATCTGATATTTTTACTGTTCCAATACTATCTTCTGTGGGTATGTCAAATGGACTTTTTGAAGATAGCTCTTCAACGCCATCCACATTTTCTTGATGCTCTCCAAAAAAGTTAAAATCAAGGTTATTGCTGTCAAACTCCTCACTAGCGCCCAAATCTTCTAACTCTGGTTCGCTATATGCCAGTGCATCAGACATCTCTGAGGAATTTATTTGCCCTTGACTTCCTGATATATCAACCTGCCCACCGAATGACTGTAAATATTGATTGATATTCTCAATTCCATTATTGGCAAAACCAATAATTTCTCGATCGTTAGTCAAGCCTAATACCTGTTGATATTCTTCTTTTGCTACATCGTACTGCTGCAAAACATAGTAGATGTGACCCCGTAACAAATGGGAGTTAGGGTCATTTGGTAAATTTTGCACCACTTGGTCAACTAAAGTGGCGGCAACCTCATAATTTCTTTGAACATAGGCGGTCATCGCCTGTTGATATGTTGGCTCGTAATTATCAATACTTGCTGCCATTTCCTCCTCCAATTTCATCCTGCCCACCGCGCACTCCGTAAAATTGCCATTTGATCGAGTAGTCGGAGACACTGGTTGTTTTTAGCACCTAATGACCACTCTCCACGTAAAAAGGGAGCCATAGTATCTGGAACAGTAGTTGGTGGCATGAGATTTTGGACATCCAGCCAATCCATACCACCTATTTCCTCTACTGCTAAACCCACTATTGTGTCTTGCTCTTCAATGGCAATCACCGAAATTTCAGCTCTATCCGTGTTTAATGCACTTGCTTCCCCCAGAAATTGACCCAAATCAGCCACCCAAATAACTCGACCTCGTAAATTTAGAGTACCCAAAAGTAAAGGAGAAGCATTAGGAATCGGGGTGATTCTATCAGGACTTAGTTCAATTACCTCCCGAATGCCAGTTGCTTGTAGTGCAAACTCCTGATGCGAGGGAATGTAAAACCTCAAATGTAACTCACCTTCAGGACTTTCTACTTGTAATTCTGGTCGGAAGTGGTCTTGACCGCTGCCACTTAAAAAGTCCGGTTTGCTGACCATATTGTTTTTATCCTTATCCTCGCAGCAGTTGTTTGACTGTTCCTACCAACTCGGTTGGTTGAAATGGTTTGGCTATGTAGGCGTCTGCACCCTGCTTCATCCCCCAGTAGCGATCAAATTCTTCACCTTTGGAAGAACACATAACCACAGGGACATTTTGGGTTTTTGGATCGGATTTTAACCGCCGACAAACTTCGTAGCCGTTCATTCGGGGCATGACAATATCCAATACCACTAAATCAGGAGGTGCTATTTGAATTGCCTCCAATGCTTCTAATCCGTCACTGGCATGGGTCACTGTTAGGCCAGTTGCTTTCAGGAGGTCTGTAATCATCTCCCTTTGCGCGATACTGTCTTCCACAATCAGAACTGTGCTCATAAGTGTCTATTTACCTCCTGATGTAGACGTTCCTACTTGGAACATTCCCTGATTCCTCCGCAAGTATTAACTGTATAAATTAATTCTATGTTTTCACTATTTTCCTGGATATTGACGTTTCACGGAGTTGGCTGACTCTGTGATAACATCTTTTAACTCATCTTTTAGTAGATCAACCAATCTTCGATCTCTTCATGTGTCCCATAGATGAGGGAGATGAAGGAGAAATAATCAATACCCCATGCCCAATTTTTATTGGTTGTTGATATATTTCTCCACAAGCATGAGTAACTCAGTGTCTGTAAATGGTTTTGTTAAATAATCTGTAGCCCCGACCATCCTAGCTTTGACTCGATCGATAAACCCATCTTTCCCAGTAAGCATGATAATCGGTGTGAGCCGAAATGCTGTTGAATGTCGCAGCATCGCACAAACCTCGTACCCTTCTAATTCCGACATAGCAATGTCGCATAAAATTAAATCTGGTTTGAGTTGAAAAACCAGACTCAATGCCTCTAAGGGATTGGTGAGAGCGATCGCTTCATAACCTTGTGGTTGTAAGATGGAATTTATAGTCTCACCGATGGCGATCGCATCGTCAATACATACTATCCGCCCCCTCTGTTTTCCCTTCAATTCCCAGTTATCCGTGTTAGTATCAGGTTGACTTGTCTCTGAATATACTAGTTGAAGCCAACTCTGTTGCACATATGGATATATTGCCTTAGCAACTGTCAAAATGTCCCGGTTGAGATAGCGAGCCAGCTGACGCAAGGTTGTTTTACCATCAGCCCAATGTTGTAGCTTATTTACGGTTGCTTCTGGCAGAGAAGATTGTAGCTGAACTTTGTCAGATAGCACTGGTAATTGTTCTGGAGACTGAATGTGGGGATAGAGTTGCTTCCACTCTTGCAGCTGCTTCGTAATTTTTGTAACAAATGGTGTAATCTCGAAAGTGTTTAATTGTGGGGCAAGTGCCACAGCTTGATGGAAAATGAAGTTACCTTGGCGTAAACTCAGCAGGTCAAAGAGAGTTTCATGCACCAAGCCCTGAATGATACTACCAGCTATCTTTGGGTTGATGATATTCCGCTCCAAAAGTGCCCAAAGATAGGCATACTCTGGCGAGTCGGTTGGCGGTAGGGAGGCAATTTGTTTGTCGGTGAGTCGCATCTCAACTCGGTAATGACGTAAATAATCGCTAATTCTGGATAAACTACTCTCGCCTTGTTGGCAATAGATAATTTGACCATTTAGGAAAAAGACGAACCAAGACTGTTGTTTAGGGCGATAAATGCTTGCTGCCTCTCCACCCAGTTTGTTGTGATGGTGAGAGCTATAAGCCTCCACCCACAATTGCCCGGTTCGCTGTCCCAATTCAATCAATTGCAGGATACTGCAAATGTCAATTTCATTTAAATTTCCCTGCATTTAGCTAAAAAGTACTCCTTAAGTATTGCTGAATTCTGACCTCTTCTTTAAGTATTGATTATGGAGTATTGGAAAGATTGTTACTCTGTTCTTATTGTCATCAGGGAATACATTAAACTATAAACCTTTATCTTTCGTAATACACTTTGACAAAGCTAGTGTTAACACGGAAGTCATCATCACTGTCATCAGTACAAAATATAAAGGCGCGACCAGGTCGCTTCTATAAGTATCAAGACGTAATATCTCGCGTCTATAGTTTTGTCTGTCTTGTTCTCTTAAACTTCGGTTGAGTGAGACAAGTTAACAGAATTATTTAAGGTATATCTCAAAACACGAACTTTAAGTGCATCAATAAAGGACTAACGGTGTGCTGTATTTAGCAGAAGTACAAAAACAGAAAGGTGGTTTACTCAGTGGTGGTGCTAAAACTGAACTGAAACTGCTAGCTTGTCAGCGAACTGACCAGAATTGGAGTACTGTGTCGGAAGAAGTGATTGCCGCTGAGGACGCAAGCAAATTAAATGATGGCGCTTTGGTACTGGTTGAACTGAATCCGAATCGTCAAGTGCAACGGATTCAAGAAGCAGGGCGTCCACTAGTCAACATTTTGCAAAATTTTTCCCGCCAGTTGGAGAAATTTAAGCTCAAGGAAGATGAGATTGATCAGTGGAAACAGTCACTAACGTTTCAGGCGCAAGAGTTGAATCGCCGTGAAATGGACATGGAAGTACGCTCGGAACAGTTGCAACAATTGGAGGAAGAGTTGCAACACCTGGAGGAGCAAAAACAAGAAGTTGACACCTCGCGCCAGGAAATTGAACGGTTACAAACAGAAGTTGAGCGCAACCGCCAAGAGTTGGAAGGTGCTTGGGAGCATTTACGCGGTGAGCAGCGTCGCCTAGAAGAACGTCTTGCGGATTTTAAACAAGGGACGGTTTTGGATGAGGAGCAAAGTCGAGTAATGAGTGAGTTACTCGATCGCTTATCTAGCCGTGTTGTTCCGACGGAAACAGTTAGAGAACACCTGCATCTGGCTTTGGAATTGGTCGAAAAGCAGCAAGCTACTCTTACTCCGCACTGGCAAAAACTGGAGGAGCAAAAAATTGCGATCGCACAACAGCAAGAAGAAGTAGAGCTATTGTCACAAACCTTTAGCGATCGCCAAAATGCATGTCAAGAAGCACAAAATTCTCTAGTGCAGCAAACGGCCCAATTGCAGATCAATACAGCAGACTTTACCAGTAAACAAGAGTATGCTCGGATCATCAAAGAGCAGTTACGAAACGCCGAAGAGTTATATCAACAGATTCACTCTTTAGCTGCAACATCTGGTGATGTAGTTCTCGGTCAGCAAGCTGATGTGGAAGCTTTGGATAAAATACCTTTAGAAGAACTACAAAAGATAGTGCAAGATTTGCAGCATAAGTTAGAAATAGATGCTACCTTTGTTCACGATCAAGAACAAGAACTGACATATAAACAAGAAGCTATAGAAGAACTTCAAACTAAAATAAATCACGCATCTGACCATGACCACATTAATCTGGAACTGGAATTAACAGATGAAAAAGACCTCTATCAGATGCTCAACTCCAGTTTGGTGGGACAACGCCGCAATATGCTACAGCATCAGAAGTTTCTCAAGCAGCACCAAGCTGTACTGCTGCGACGCCAAGGACATCCTGTCACTCAAGAAGAAGAAAGCAACAACAAAATTAATTTAGAACCGATTCTGTTACAAATTGAAACCCAACGACAACAATATTCACAGGAAATCCAAAAGCTAGAACGTGAGATTGAACAGATTCGTTCTGGGATTGAGCTAAATCAGGGAATGATTGACAATCAAACTCACGATCTAGATGAAAAGCGCCGAGAACTGAAAGCGATCGAGGAAAACTTACTATCTCTACGAAGAACAACTGCTGAATTCTGTGGTCGGGTGAATCTTTATCAAGAAACACTACAACCAATTCAGGATTCTCTAGATGGATTACGGCAAAAGCTGCAAGGAATTGGAGAATCTTTGGATCAATTCCAGGAAACTGGTGATTACCAAGTCCAAGCGATCGCTCAGTTGCGTCATACTCTCCAGAGTTTAATGCCTCAGCCGGAATTACTGGCGTCTTAATAAGTTCTGGGGTTTTGCATAGAACAAAGGGCTTGAAAAACTGCTTCTATGCAACCTCACAGTAATCAGTATTAGAGAACTGTTATCACATGACAGGGCTGCGAAATGTAGGTTTCAAAGCCTTTATTTTTAATTAGTCTGCCGAGGCTGACTATGTTTGTGTAAGCACCAATTCTATTCGTTAAGTATTTTGCCAAATTTGGATGTTCCAAATATTTCAAGCATTACCATTGTGAAAAAGGCTGTTTTACTAAATTGCTGTTGAAATATCTGGAATCATCAGAAACTTCTTCTCCAATCCAGGTTGGTAGTTCAATTTGTTGGTTTTCATCACTGAGTTCAACTTCTGCTAATATTAATCCTTTATTAACACCATCAAACTCATCTATCTCCCAAATTAAACCACCTGATTCTATTTTATATCTCTTTTTTTCTATAAAGGGACGTTCACACAATGTCTCAAGTATTTCTTGAGCATCTTTAACAGGAATAGGATACTCAAACTCTAATCTGGAATATTTGATATTGGGGCCTTTAATGGTCAAATAACTTTTTGACCCGACTATACGTATACGTACAGTCGCTTTATCTTGTGTGGCAATGTATCCTTGACGATATACACTACCTTCCGCTAATCCTCTCCAGCTATCTCCTCTCACTAAATATTTTCGCTCTATTTCTTTTGCCATTTTACTTACTTGATTATTTACTTTTGTATCTCAGAAATAATATGTTTGTTCGCTAATTATAATCAACTTATACTACAGGGGATTACAAAATTTTTCTGAGGAAAGCTCCGAATTTCGTTATTTTACTTCCGTGCTTTAAGTATCTACTTAACTATATGATGTAATAAATTTATAACTTGGTTATTTTGTCAAGTCATTTTCAAAAAATAATTCTATGCGATCGCCCCGCAGTAGAGTTACGCCATACTTAATCACATTAACAGTTTGATCAACATTTACCGACTTTGCTGGATGGGTTGATTGAGTGACCCCTGTACCGCTTTGTCAACCTGCTACACAGTTCTTCTGGTCAAGTTATCTTGGCTATAAGTAATTTTTAGTATTCTTCAATCAATCAACTGATTCTGAATCAGACCTGAAGTGCATTTAAAATGGGAGAATATCAAGAATCATTAGGAGGAATCAATTGTCATAACTGTGATAGTTGCAAAGTGGACGATTGACGAATATCACTGCGTGATTGACGCTGACATTTTGAGCGATCGCAACAAAAACTAGATGCACTTCAGGCAGAATTTGATATCCGCAGCGAGAAGTTTAAGCAGATGAAGAAAGCTGTAGCTATTGAGGATGGTACAGCAGTCAAGTTTCCATTAGAACAGCAGCTTCTTGATGAAGAAGCAAAACTAGCATCTCTTAGCGATGAACTAGATAAAATTTAGTCTGCATTACAATCATAAGACTTATGTAAATATACAGTTATTTGGTGGATGTAAATCAGGATTTCCTCACCCAGAAAACAAGTAAAATGAAGATATTCAGCTAATTGGTGTTTATTTATACTATTTCAAATTTTTGTAGTCGTTATACTCATAACTTAGGTTCTACCTGGGAATTAGGAAGTGGCTTTGCCACTTCTTTTTATTTATCTGGTAGCCCAGTCAAAAATAAATTAAAACTTAAAAGTAATTTTGTTGAACTTTTAACCTAATACGTTTGGTGTTAGTAATATTTTGCAAGGGAAGATCCCCCCAATCCCCCCTTTTAAGGAAGGTTAAGGAGGATCAAGTCTTAACCCAAGCGTATTGACTTTTAACCTTTATTAGTTGTTATACCGTTTCACAAAATCTAGTACGCATCCATTGGTAGGGATGTACAGATGTACGCCCCTACAAACGATTCATTTATTGCAAAGATTTTTGACAATGGGATGAGATTGTGACCATTTAATTGGCCAATTAGTCTGACAGAATTCTGGGCATATAGACATGATGTTAGTCATTACTCATTGTATCTTGCCATCTCTCACGCTTGGGCTTGCTCTCCACATCGCGCGATCGCGCTTCTTTCCAAGTACCCCACATTAGGGATTGCTGTTTTTCAACATGGTTAATAAACTGCATAATTGACTGATCTAATTTGATGGGAGTTTTCAAATCAAACTGAATTGTTTGGAGAATCTTGATGTCACCCATGAGAAAGTACTTAGCTACAATCTTAGTCAGCCATAGCACAACTCTATTGCATAACCAACCAAAAATTCCTTTACGTTTTTTAGTCATCAACAGAACTTGACCTTCAGTTTTTCCCCCTTCGTAGAGGCGAACTGCAACCATCATGTGGACATGGAAGAAATCAGGGCCAAGTGTTACAATGCCAATGCTACCGTACCAATAGCAAATACTGTAAGTTATGGCATTTTTGTAGAAAACACGGATGAGCTTAATGAAAAAGGAATTATCTTTGATGGGTGTAGTATTACTGAAGATAATCGCATTTTCATTCAGTTCTTGTCTTTCAAAAATAATCTCTACTGGCAGTTTGTGAACTGTATTGAGGTGTTGAGCATCAATCGCATTAATCATCACCACATTGGGGTGACAGTTGATCACAAAATGAGAATGGATGGCGATATCACACTCTTTTTGTTCCAACTCTGGAACAAAAGGTAGGGGTTGTTGTGGTATTTCTCCAGTCCAAACCCAAATCATTCCGTACTTCTCAGCAGTGGGCCAAGTTTGTAACTTTAGGGAAAGCGGCGTATCTAAACATGGGATATCAATACACATCCCTTCAGCATCAAACTTCCAGTGGTGGAAAAAACAACGTAGTGCATTACCCTCAACTTTGCCTTCAGCAAGGTGAGCGCCCATGTGTGGACAATACGCATCAAAGGTAACAACTCTTTTGTCCTTACCACGGTAAATCACTAGTTCTCTGCCCAAAATTGTGACAGGTTTTACTTCACCCACCCGCAGATTTTGAGAAGGTATTACCCAATACCATCCCTCAATAAAACGCTCTGGATTATTGAAAATTTTAGGTTTACGGATTGAGCTAAAAGTCTGCGAGTTGAGATTCATTTTTATGGTTTCACTTGAAGTGAAGCAGTTGATCTAGAATTAACATGAGAACTAAAAAAAAACAGTTACTTTCAGTACTATGAGAAAAAGTTACCCAATAAATGCATGAAATTCATAAGGTATAATTTAAAAAAACATTATTTCATGTGTTAAATTTATGTCAATTCAATACAAGTTTAAATAAGCTAATATCCATTCAGAATAGATGTTTGAAAAATGAGAACTTAGTAAAATCTCTAATTAAATAAAATTTTCAAATACTGGTGTCAATATTTGTATAGAATCTCAAATGACTTAAATAAATTAGCAAAGTATAGCAATCCTAAATCAACGTGAGTTCGATGAACCTCTCCCTCTCAGAAATGGAAAGGGAGAAGCAATGAAAAATTCAGCTTTTTGCTCCCCTCTCCGTGTCGGAGAGGGGTTGGGGGAGAGGTCAAATAAGACTTGTCAAACTCACGTTAAATCATTTGTAAACAACGAGATTCCCGACTTCTTAGATAAGTCGGGAATCTGAATCTTGTTATTTTCACAAATTAAATAGGATGATGATATGTAATAATAATTACAATAGTTGGGAAATCTACTGTGTTAACTCAAGATAAAAAACTGCTTTTAATTGGTCAGGTAACAGATTTAAGCGGAATCCCCATTAGGACAATTCGTTATTACGAGAGTTTAGGTTTAATCAATTCATTAAGACGAACAGAGGGAGGCTTTCGCCAGTTTTCATTGGATGTGCTAACTCGTCTAGCATTCATTAAAAGGGCGCAAAATCTTGGTCTTAGCCTAGAAGAGATTGGAAATATTCTTCACGTTTATGACCAAGGACAAACTCCCTGTGGTGAAATCAAAGAAAAACTTGAAGAGAAGGTTTTGCAGATTGATCGCCAAATTGATCAGTTGTTAACTTTACGCTCTGAAATAAAGGGATTACTTTCAGGTTGGAAGAATATCAGCGACCACCATGAGGATACAATTTGTCCGATTATTCAAAATCCTCCTCAGTGCTGTTAGTGGTAGCAGGGCGTTTAACCTGGGATAAGTAAATAAAAAGTAAGAAATGAAGTTTGAGCAATTTCTTCATTATTCACTCATAACTTAAGATTCAGGACTTTTATAAAGAAGAAACCACCACAACTCTACCCCAATTAAGGCTAAACCTGCGATCGCAACACCAACTTTCAAGCCCAAAGGTTGCTCAATGCGTTGAAATTGGCTAGTTTGCTCTGACGAGTGGGCTGGCATTTCGGCTAATGTTATACCTGATGTGCTAGTGAGCAGCACTACAGCTATCAGGCTTCCCCAAAGCGTTTTTTTACTGAACATTTCCTAAATTACCCTGCAATTATGAGATAGCTTTTGGTTGAAAGTTACGCAACCTGAGGGCATTGCTAACAACAGAAAGCGAAGAAAGAGCCATCGCAGCGCCGGCGATAATTGGATTGAGTAACCAACCAAAGATAGGGAACAAAATTCCTGCTGCAATGGGAATACCAATGACGTTGTAAATAAAGGCAAAGAAGAGATTTTGCTTGATATTGTTAATGGTGGCGCGGCTTAGTTGAATTGCTGTGACAATTCCTTGCAAATCTCCAGAAATTAGGGTGATATCGCTTGCTGCGATCGCTACATCTGTTCCCGTACCAATAGCAATTCCCACATCAGCCTGTGCTAGCGCTGGCGCATCATTGATGCCATCACCTACCATTGCAACAAGGGATTGGTGATTGGGGAAGGTGGGGCCCCCTCTGGGGATAAGGGGTAATGGGGATTGGGTATTTTTCCCTAGTCCCCAGTCCCTAGTCCCCAGTCCCTCTCTTTGCAAAGATTGAATAATTGCCGCCTTTTGGTCTGGACGCACTTCGGCAAAGATTCGCTGAATGCCAACTTGTCTTGCGATCGCATCAGCAGTTTTACGATTATCTCCGGTGAGCATTACTACTTCTAAACCTAACTTTTGTAAAGCTTTCACCACTGCTGCTGAGGAGGGTTTGAGGGCATCAGCAATACCCATTATTCCTTGTAGTTCGCCATCTACAGCAATCAAAATGACTGTTTTACCAGCAGTTTCCCAAGCATCTTTATACTGCTGGAGACTTATGGTGTTAATTCCAAGTTCTGTTAACCAGCGTTGTGTACCAATTTGCACAAGCTGATTTGCAACAACTGCTTGCACGCCACTACCTGCATTAGCTGCAAAGTTCTTTGCATCTATTAAACTCACTTCTTGAGACTGGGCGTATTTCACCACCGCTGCTGCTAAAGGATGCTCAGAATTTCGTTCTACCGCTGCTGCTAATTGTAAAAGCTGGATTTCATTACTATTAGCTGTGCCGTTGACAGTTACAAAGTCTGTAACTGTCGGTTTACCCTGAGTCAAAGTGCCAGTTTTATCTAAAACGATGGTTTGAATTTTGTGTGCTAGTTCTAAGCTGTCCGCACCCTTAATCAAGATGCCATTTTCTGCACCTTTGCCCGTTCCTACCATGACAGATGTGGGAGTAGCTAAACCCAAAGCACAAGGACAAGCGATAATTAGTACACCCACCGTTGTCATTGTGGCTAGAGTGAGGTTGCCCGTGAAAATAAACCAAATGATGAAAGTGGTGATCGCAACGGCAATCACAGCTGGTACAAACCATCCTGTCACTTGATCTGCCAAGCGCTGAATTGGTGCTTTAGAACCTTGCGCTTGTTGCACTAGTTTGACAATTTGAGCCAAAAATGTATCATTTCCGACTCGTGTCACCCGAAACTGAAATGCACCCGCACCGTTAATCGTCGCTCCAATTACCTCATCTCCTGGCTGCTTTTTGACTGGCAAACTTTCACCAGTCACCATCGCTTCATCTACCGTCGAAGCGCCTGCAATAACTTCGCCATCTACTGGAATCTTTTCACCAGGACGCACCAAAATCACATCGTTGATTCTGACTTCGGCGATGGGAAGATCAATTTCCCTACCATCACGAATGACTCTGGCATCTCTAGCTTGTAGTCCAATGAGTTTGCGGATGGCTTCAGAAGTTTGTCCCCTAGCACGATTTTCCAACAACCGCCCCAGCAAAATTAAGGTAATGACAATGGCGGCAACTTCATAATAAATATGAGGAATCAAGCCCTGAGCAATAAAAAATTTCGGGAAAATAGTGACAAACAAAGAATATAGATACGCTGCACTTGTGCCCAAAGCAATCAGCGTGTCCATCGTCGCCGTATGGCGCTTGAGGGATTTCCAGCCATTTTGATAAAAAGATCCACCACACCAAAAGACGACGGGTGTTGTTAGCACTAACTGCACCCAAGAATTTTGTAGGAAACTTGGAATTAAGGGTAAGTTCAGCCCAGTCATCATGGGCAACGACCCCAAAAGTAGGAAAATGCTGATTACACCTCCCACTACTACCTTGAGGGAGAGTTGGCGTTGTAATGCTTGCCTACTCGCTTTCTCAGCATCATCTTCTTCGGAGAGCAATTCTTCCTGGAGTGAGTCACAAGAGTATCCCGCAGATGCGATCGCAGTTTGGATTTTCTCTAAATTGGCTAGAGAGCGATCGTACTTGATGGTGGCTTGCTCTGCTCCAAAATTAACGTTGCAGTCAATTACCCCAGAAACAGAGCGAATTGCCTTTTCGATATTATTGGCGCAAGCAGCACAACTCATGCCTCGAAGTTTGAGTGTGAGAGTATCCATAAGTAGATGAACCGCTGTGATTGGTGTGGGAGGATCTTAAAAATTAAGCAACTGGATAGCCAGCAGCAGCCAACGCTTCCTTAATTGCTGTTTCTGATGCTTGAGTTTCTACATTGACCAGCTTGGTTGTTGGATCAGCCTGAACGCTAGCATTGGCATCGACTGCCTGAAGTGCTTTGGTGATCTTGCTTGCACAAACAGAACAAGACATGCTGGGAACTGTGAGTTGGAGAGTCATAGATTTACGGGATAAAATACACAACCTAGCCAGATTAAGCTGGATGACTGAGACGTATCCCTCACACGTCAGAAATTTCTGGTTGAGGGTCGCCTTGAATTCATCCTAGACTCTCTAGCCGGCTAGAGAGTCTAGAGATTTTTAAAAGTTTTTCGCTAAACTTCAAATTTCTTTACAAGTTTGGTTTAACTGAGTAACTTATATCTTGCACCAGGCGACTAGAAGTCGCGGCTACACAAGACTTCTAGTCGCCTCCGCAGGTTGAAAAGCCTTGATTTTGCCTTAGTCCGCGTAGGCGGACGTTTGTATAGCCGCGGTTTCTAATCGCTAGGGCTAGGTGCAAGATGTGAGGTAACCGTTGCCCATCAAAAAATACAACGTACTACAAACACTTGTCATCCGATGACAGTGTGTGTTATTAAGGCTATATAACCACATTAGTCAGAATTAACCTGTTGTTTTGCCCACAGTTCTGGAAAAATGACCTTCTGCACTAATTGAGACGCGGCTGCTGAACCAAGTCTCCTCCTCTCTTCACAACAAAGGGTCTTCTTTAAGACCTTATTTGGAGTTTTCATGCAGCCAAAAAATCTCAAACGTCTCCTGCGTGCTTTAGAGCGGCAAGGTTTAGATGTAACTTATAGCGATGTCTGGCGACAAGCCGCTCCGTGTCTACGCACTTATTCTGTCCGTCTAATTAGTTCTCCCGATGCGCCTGTAGCAGAAGTGTTACTACCAGAAGACTTCCCCGTAGAAGCTAAGGCATTGAAGCAGTTAGCAAATTTAGCAAGCGTCCGTCACCCGTCAGGTGGATGCGTTTGTCGTGCCTGTGCTACGCCTGACTTTCACCCAGGTGATGCGGGTGTTGCTATTGGTTCAATTGTAGAAACTGTGGGTCAGGTCATCCCTGGTGCTGTCGGTTCTGACATCAATTGTGGGATGCGCCTGCATGTTGTTGATTTGACAATCGACGAATTTCTAGCAAAGCGTGACCAATTCGTAGAACGGATGAAGGGGGATTACTTCTTCGGTACGCGTGATGTGACGATGACTGCTGACGCAATGCGATCGCTATTTCAGTATGGAGTTCCTGGTTGGCTGGATGCCATGCTAGATCAGCCTACTGGGAGTGTAGTGAAGTCTGATTTGCAACAACTTGCCCAAGAGAGCAAACGCATCTTCTTAGGTGGTTCAA
The DNA here is from genome assembly GCF_017114945.1 of Nostoc sp. JL34. Lineage (GTDB taxonomy): Bacteria > Cyanobacteriota > Cyanobacteriia > Cyanobacteriales > Nostocaceae > Nostoc. The sequence goes on along the minus strand of NZ_JABXKQ010000089.1, from coordinate 52,606 downwards.
TGGATGGTGACTGGAAACTAGCACCAGAAGAATTGGTTCCCGATGCCGGACTAGTACGCGATGGCGGACTAGCAACCATTGGCGGTGGTAATCATTTTGTCGAAGTGCAACGGGTTGATAAAGTCGAAAATCGCCCACTTGCCCACGCCTGGGGAGTGCGCGAGGGACAGCTAGCTTTTATGATTCACTCTGGTTCTCGAAACGTGGGTAAGTATATCGGGGGAATGTGGCGAGATAAAGCTAAGGCGACTTGGCAAAAAGGTCTGAAGTATCCTGATTCTCAGATTTTTCCTCTTTCTACTTATTCTCACCCCGAACTAGTTACCAGTTACCTGCAAGCTGAAGCCACTGCTGCTAACTATGCATTTGTCAATCGCCTCCTATTAGCGGAACTGCTACGTCTCCGTTTACGGGAAGTATACAAAGATGTGGAAGCACCGCTAGTTTATGACTTGCCTCATAACATCACCTTACCAGGAGGTGAAGGATGGGTGACACGCAAGGGTGCTTGTCCCGCCTATATAGGCCAACCAGTGATTATCCCCGGTTCAATGGGTGCTTATTCTTATCTGATGGTGGGTAGAGGCAATCCAGCATTTTGTAATTCAGCGTCACATGGGGCGGGAAGAATTCGTTCTCGCTTCGATCTCAGTCGCAAAGGTGCATCTCAAAGTGAGACAGAACTGGGATTAACCGGAGTAGACTGCATCACCCTGCGTGAAGAACGCCGAATTGAAGAAGCACCCGCCGCCTACAAACCGATTCAGTCTGTCATTGATGTGCAGGTTGAGGCTGAAATGGTGGACGTTGTGGCGCGGTTGAGTCCGGTGTTGACGTTTAAGGCGTAGCTGCCAAATAAAAAGCCCCTGGTGTTGACCAGGGGTATCCATCTTTATTCCCTACTTATTAGAATCGCATCTGTGAAGCTATAGTAAATCCGTAGTAATGTGATTAACGCATCGACTTGATGATTATTTTGCAATCAGCTAGTTTAGATCGGAATTTACTTAGCTTCATGGAAAAGAGTGATGTCTACGAGGGGCTATTGGCGTCGCTTCTTACTCTTCACTTGATCAAAAAAAGGTTTAGCACTCAGCTAAACCTCTGTCTATATATTTAGTGCTTAAGCAGATACTTAGATTAATTTAGACCTATTTTGATAGCAGTTCATCTTCCTATAGACTGTATCCAAATATGCTGAAAACTGATGCAACATTACTTGATAAGTCATAATAAAAGGCTTGGTTAAACCAAGCCTTTATATATACCAAGCATTTACTACACCAAGATTAATTTAGAATGACTCTTACTTTACTTCATCTTCCTATAGGCTGTGTCCAAATATTCTGAAATCTGATATAAAATTTTCTGGTTACTTGTTAAAAAAAAGGTTTGGCTGTGAACCAAACCTCAATAATTGCTGTGCTTAACAACGTACTAAATTAATTTAGTTCTACTCTGTTTACAGATCATCATCCTAGAGGATGTGTATAAATATTCGGAAATCTGGTATCAGAAAAATTGGTATAAATCATAACTACTTTCTTAAAAAAGTATATAAAAATCTACCTAAAGGATGAAAAAATCTTGGCTTGAAACCAAGCCTCCATATATACTAAATATTTACCACATCTAGTTAATTTAAAATTACGTTAACTTCATTTTATCATCCTAAAAGATGTGTACAAATATTCTAAAAACTGATAGTCCATCAGCTAGGCATAAATTTGAAGAATAATTCTAGATTCTAACGTATAAGAATATCGACGTTCAATTTATCTTTACTCCAATGAGAGTCTATCTTTCGCTAATCTGATTTTTTATAAAAAAAGACCCTGGGTATTATTCCAGGGTGCATACACGTTTTTCAGGCATTAACAGGCTGAATAATAACTCTGTAAAATAGTTATTTCTACTATCCATAGAGTGATAGGAATATTAAGCTATGTATGGTATTAGTAGTTTTTTGTTGCTTGGTCTATTTATATCTGGTATTTTATAATACTAAAATTTTAATATATGATGATCTTTTATCTTCCTTTAGTATCAGGTAAAACTTTATATAATCTGATAATAACCTCTTATTTAGATTAAACTCAGAGATTTGAGAAAAGTATTTTACTGATTCTTACTTAATTGGTGTTACTCACAAAAAAGGCATGGCTAAAAGCCACGCCCTATATATACCAAGTGTTTACCATACCTAGCTAATTTATAATTACTTTGATTCCAGTACATCTGTCTCTAGTAGGTTTACAAAAATTCTACAAAGTGTTGGTAGATTGACAATTTATCGATGTAAAAAGGCTTGTATTAAACTAAATATTAATCTAATACCAGTGCTTTAGACAATTTATGTGAAATTATACTTAATGGTAACTCATATCAATTAAAAGATAAAGTGAGAAGTATGACCTACAAACAAATCTAGGGACTGAGTAAAAAATATATTGTCAGCAAAAGTAGTTACATAACAACAATTATTGTGTGTAATTCTGTCTGAGAATTTGCCAGATATTTAATCAGTCAATTAATAAAAAAGGCTTGGTGATGAACCAAGCCTTAGATAAGAGTAGAGTCTATCAGCAGAATTTAGTTATTTTAGTCTATCAATACATCTATCGTTAGGGAGTATACAAATATTGTAAAAATTGCTATAGGGCGATGATGTAGCCATGAAAAAGGTTTAGCACTCAGCTAAACCTCCATAGAAAGCAGTTATTCGACACACCAGAATTAATTTAGAGCTACTCTTACTTCTGGTCATCTTCCTCTAGGATGTGTACAATAATTATAAAATCTGATAGTAAGTCATATCGACAATTTAACAAATAATTCAACCTCCTTTAGATAGATAAATAGTTAAATATAGGAAAATCAAAATAAAATTTATCCGCTCTCAAACTAACATATAGTAATTGTCTAATTTAATCAATAAATAGCAGGTTTTTTCGGCAAAATTTTGATTGGATTAAACTTCAATTTTTTTCAATTAATTCGTGTATTTAAGCTAGTTTTATTTTCGTGTATGGCAGAAAATATATCTATATTTGAATCTAATTGATTAGAAAAAATTCTCCAAATAATTTTGCGATTGCTAATAACTAAACGAGCATAAATAAACAAAAAAATGTAGTAATCACTGAAAACTTTTACCCTGAATACTAAAGTAATTCCTACGACCCATAATTTGTATTTTCTGTTTAACTAAGTTTACCTACTTAGCAAGTATCTGTGAAATTTTACATTATTTAACCCCTAACTGTTGCAATCCCCTTACCTGGAAATATAAGGTTTGGTTATGATATTTTTTGATATTTTTGTAGCATCTGATACTATATAAAATCTCAATAATCTAGAAACAAATTTATGTACTCGCGCTATGGTAAAGTAGTAGGCAGGGTTAGAGAAACAATGATTGTCAATAAAGAAGCAATATCTCACGGTCAGCCGCTTCTTTTCAGCAACCTATTAAACATTAATCTCTTAGTTTACCTACTTGTAAAAACTTATTCAATCGCATCTGTAAAACTAATTAAGATTGTGTTTTCATTCTATTCAGTACGTAAACTTCAGTACGGAATTTAACAGCTAATCGTTTGGATTACTTGTTTATCCAGTATCTTTAAAAGCTCAAAGCATACACAGGTAAAGCGATACTGTTATAAATAATCATCTGATGTTTCTATATAAACTTATGATGAACTCATTCAGAAAATATTCTGTAATTTTGCGTATAATCGAAAAGTATCTGCTAAACCTATCAGCTTGAGGTTTTCTTACCTCAGCAATTTTGTGTGGATAAGGATTACCAACTAGGCAAAAGCAAAATACAAACTAATCCTGACTGACCACTATTCTTTTGTTCCCAGGATTTATCGTCTTTATCTTCCTATAAAGACGATAAATCGTAATAAAATCTTCTGGAGAAGAGATGTATTTGACAAATTCATTCATGAGTGATGAAAAGAAGCAAAACTCTCACCAGCCTTTGATTTTGGCAGTGGAAGACCATGATGATAGTCTTCTACTAATTAGTTATGCCCTTGAGTCAATGGGTTGTAGATTTATTTGTCAAACAGATTGTTCTGCAACGGTGCTGGTAGCTAAAGAGTATCAACCAGATTTAATCTTGTTGGATATTTTGTTACCAGGACTCAGCGGTATCGATGTTGTGCGTCATCTGAAGCAAGAACCTCTAACTTGCACAATTCCAGTGGTAGCAGTCACAGCTTTAGCTAGCGCAGAAGATCGTGAGCGTATCCTCAAGGCGGGGTTTAATGATTACATCAGCAAACCTTATATGATTGAGGAATTAGAGGCTATAATTTGCCGTGGGCTTGGGAGAAGATTGGGTATTCACTCCGCTTTTGAGCTTTGTCAGGATTAGCAGTCCAACAGAGAAAGATGAAGGTGAAGGAGAAGAACTTATTATTAAGACTGACGCAGCAACGCGGAAGGTTTTTTAATAAGTAATTAGGCGGTATATGATATCAAGTGTTCTTAGGTAGTTGCACAGTAAACAAACTACCTTTACCTACTTCAGAGGTGACCTGGATAGTTCCTGTGTGCCCTTCTACAATCCGGTGGGATAGATGTAGTCCTAAGCCACTACCTGAGCGTTTATTTCTGCCTTGGCGAAATCGCTCGAAAATTGTTGCTTGATCTTCAGGCGCAATTCCATATCCTGTATCTTGTATCTCGATTGTTACCAAATCTGGATTTCCTGAATGAGGTGATGTTTCAAAAATGCGGATTGTTATGCCTCCTGTATCTGTAAATTTGATGGCATTTGCGATCAAGTTGTTTAGCACCCGCCGTAGTTCCAAGCGATCGCCCATAATAATACCAGCGTTTTTACCCAGGGTATCTAATTTACTAGTGTCTATTTTCAAGATTAAGCCTTTTTCACTAGTTAGAGGACTTAGTTCGCTGACTACTTCTTGAGATATCTCACGTAAATCGCATATCTCCCAATTCAACGTTTTTTTACCTGCCTCAAAGCGATAGACTTCTAACAGGGTGTTCACCATTTCCATTAAATTTTGGTTACTGCGAATCATGACTGCGATCGCCTGTTTCATTTCCGGCGAAATTTTGCAGAATGTTTCCATCTCAAACAAATTCAACATCCGATCGGCGGCTACTAAGGGAGTTCGCAAATCATGAGTCAAACGGGAAACAAAGTCTTCCCGTTGGCGGGCCATTTTTTGTTGTTCGTCCAGACTGTGCTTGAGACGCAATAGCGATCGCACTCTTGCCAGTAGTTCATCAGTATCAAATGGTTTACGAATAAAATCGTCAGCACCAGCATCCAAACCTTCCACAACGCTCGATTCGTGAAAGGCAGTAATCAACAGAATTGGGATATAAGAGAGTGCAGGGTTCTTCCGAATCCGACGTGTGACTTCATAACCATCAATCCCCGGCATCATCACATCTAACAAAATCAGATCGGGTGGAGATTGGTCAATTTGCCGCAAAGCCTTTATTCCATCTGAAGCCAAATCAATTTCATACCCCTCACTTTCTAAAATTGTTTGAACCAAAATAAGATTATCTGGAGTGTCGTCAACTGCGAGGATACGATAAATTTTATTATTTTCAACTACAGACATGATTTATCAACTTTTATCAATTTCTTTGGAAGTAATTTATAGTTTAAATTTAGGATATCCTATTGGTGCTTTCCGGCTTTGAGAAGATGATTGATGTGGATTCTTAGCAGAGCAAAAAACTCCGTCACTATCTCCCTGTATAGGTGGAGGTTCGCCTGCTCCCGTCGGCAATGTGATTTGACGCGGCAATTCAATTTTAAACATTGAACCGATCCCCAATTTGCTCTCAAGAAATATTTTGCCGCCCATCATTCGTACCAGCGAATCTATAATTGCTAAACCCAGACCTGTACCTGGATATTTGCGAGTGATAGTTTGATCGACTTGCCGAAATGCTTCAAAAATACGTTTAAAATCTCTGGGGGCTATACCAATACCTGTATCCTGAACAATAATTGCCACTCGATTTGCAGGTAGTTCCTTAACCTCAACCCAAATATCCCCAGACTCTGTGAACTTAATGGCATTAGAGAGTAGGTTAATTAAAATCTGTTTGATCCGAACTGGATCATTAAATACCAAAGGATTTTGCAAATCGGTTTGCACTAACAATGAGAGATTCTTGGCGTCAGCTAGGGAACGCATTTCAGCGACAGCAAGATTTATTACCTTTGATATATCAAATATTTCCGCCTTTAAGTCTAATCGTCCTGCCTCTAGCTTGGAAAAGTCGAGAACTTCATTGAGTAGCATCAGCAAATGCTTCCCATTATTTAAGATGCGCTCAACCATATCTGCTTGCTGGTGCGTTAGTTGACCGAACTTAGGACGCAATAGTATTTGCGAAAAACCAATAATCGCATTCATTGGCGTTCTGAGTTCGTGGGACATAGTTCCCAAAAAATGTGATTTTAGTAGTGATGCCTCCGATAGCTTGAAGTTTTGCATTTGAATCAGTTGCTGTTGTCTCTCCAATTCTTGGTTCTTACGAATCAGTTGTTCATGAGTTTCTCTGAGTTGCTGGTTTGCCAAATCTGCCTGCATTTCAGCCCGATAAACCCGAATCGCACTCCGCAAAACCTGTGCCAAGCTTTCTGGGGATATTCTCGACTTAGAGAGATAGTCTGTAGCACCAGCTTCGATTAATTGGAGAGTAATTTGTTCATCTCCTTGACCAGTTAGGACTACTAAAGGAACTTTAATTTCCGAAAAACGTAACTGTTGGATCAAGGTTAGTCCATCTTGGTCTGGTAAGTGATAGTCGAGGAAGACACAATCATAGGCACTAGTGCTTAAGGCAGAAAACGCATCATTACCATTGCCTACTTCAGACAGTTCCATTTGAACACCTGCTTTAGTCAGGGCACAACGAACTGCCATCCGGTCTACTTCGTCATCCTCTACAACCAAAATTTTCAGCGTCTCTTCCATCGGTTTTTATTTTTGCCGCCAAACATAGGTTGATGTATAACATTTCTCTTTTCAGATTATCCAACTAAAGAATATAAGATTTCGGACATCTAAAATCTGTAACTTGATTGACTAAGACATTTTGCATAATAATCGAATACTTGTTGAGCGTTGCCATTATCTCAACAAAGTTAAGCAAGGTCAAAGGCGTCAGGATATATCCAGTTTGGACATTTCCTTGATCTCAATTCAGTCTGTTGTATCTTCAATCTGGTTAATTTGCCAAAGCCTGGGAATTAAACTCCTCGCAAATGACCAATGGCTCTCAAAAAATTAGCAACTAACAAATCGAAAACTATTGAGCTGAAAACAGCAGACAGAACTGACATAAAGTAAAATAAAATACTTTACTAAGCTTAAAACAATTGTAAATGAGTGAGCAAGCGACCGTCGTCAGCCATTGGTGAGAGTTGCATACAATTATCGTGTACCATAAGCTTGAACAGTTTTGCCCATTAGATTGATTAGAGTAAGTAAAGAAGAAAGTACTCTCTATACATATTTGTAAATGTTAAGTAATCCTACCTCCTAAAACTTCAATAATTTTCTTAAATATCGCCAGACCTCTGTTGGTATTTTTCTGGCGATCGCGATCTTTCAATGTTCGCAAAATTACCAAGACCTTCTCGTGAATTTTAGTCAGAATACCAACTGCTTCCAAACCCTACTATCTGGACGCAGGCGTGATTGCCACTTGTAGTTGTGCTGGAATTTCTTTTGAGATTGTCCACCATCGAACCTGAACTTTTCACGTTATGTGGAAATATCAACAAAACCTACCCCCTAAGCAAGCTTCCCTACAGTTGGGCAAAAACTCAAAGCCTCTCCCTTCAAGAATGGAAGTGAGGGATTCCATATATGGTGAAAAATCAGACCAACAAGCTTGTGACAAAGGACGACGAATTACCTTGCTGCTGGTGATTCCCCCAAATTTGAACGTTTCCATGAGGATTCTTATTGGCTCTATCAATCCGATGAATCCAAAAGTTTGATTAAAAATCACTCGAAACCATCGTTCACTTTCTCGGAAAGCAACTTCGACCCATTGTAATTTGTCCATTTTCGTCAGCTTTTTTCAAAGCTTTATACAAGATAATAGTAATCAACGAGTAGAAGATGGCAATTCAAAGCTGAATTTTAAGCAAGAGGGAGCAATTTGGCATTAGTGTCAATAATATTTCATACTTTTTGTACAAGTATCCATATATCTCCAGCTAGATTTGTCCTCTATCGAAATATCAAAAAATCGGAGATTTATTATTTCTATCGGTGGATGCATACTGGTTGAAATATCATCTATCTTAGGTTTGGGAAAATAATGAGATAGTGCTGACAAAAGGTAATATTTTGAAAGATGCAAACAGCGCAAGAGTTGAGTGTAGCGATGAATGAAATTAGTATTATTTTAATTGAAGATCATGACTTAACACGAATGGGGCTACGAGCAGCATTACAGTCTCACAGTGCATTAAAAGTAATTGGCGAAGCGGCAAATGCTACCCAAGGATTAAAACTTTTAGAAACGGCAAAGCCAGATGTAGCTGTTGTAGATATCGGCTTGCCTGACATGGATGGTATCGAACTTACCCGTAAATTCAAACGTCACCAAGCTGAAACTGGGCAATCAACGACGAAGATTCTCATCTTGACAATGGATCATACAGAGGATGCTGTACTTGCAGCCTTTGCAGCAGGTGCTGATTCTTATTACATGAAAGAAACTAGCATCAGTAAATTAACTGAGGCCATCCAAGCAACTTACGGCGGTAACTCATGGATTGATCCGGCAATTGCCAATGTGGTATTGCGAAAGATGCGGCAAGGTATTCCTGGAGAGAGCCAAAGCTCTGACAAGCCGAAGACAGTAAAAATAGAAGCGCTGGCGTCAGAATACGAGCAAGTTTTGGAAACATACCCCCTGACTCAACGGGAATTAGAAATCCTGGAGTTGATTGTAGCTGGGTGCAGCAATGGGCAAATTGCCGAGAAACTCTACATTACAGTTGGTACTGTGAAGACCCATGTTCGCAACATTCTCAATAAACTCTGTGCTGATGACCGCACCCAAGCTGCTGTGAGGGCCTTACGTTCTGGATTGGTGGCGTGAGGAATTGGGGACTGGTGACTGGGGAGTGAGGACTGAATTTTTTCCCAATAGTCAATACAACTCTTGGAGAGGCTGCGCCAACGGCAAAGCTCAGTACAAGTGCCCAATGCTCATTCAAAATCGTTCCTGTAAACATTCCGTAATGCGTAGTGCGGCTCCTGGTTTACCCATGCGTCGCCGACCATTTTCGGCAATAATTTGCAAAATATCAGGATCTTTGAAGAGAGACTGTACGACCTTGGCAACTTCTGTTGGCTGATCAATTAAAATCAAAGATGATCCGAGAAGACGACTTTGCGCTTCAGCAAAGGTAGGGTTATATTGTGGCCCATTACCGGGAATCGCGATCGCAGGTTTGCCTAAACCGATAAACTGTTCTGTGGCTGTACCTGCCATTGCGATCGCTAAATCTCCTAAATGCAAGCAATCATTATAAGCTTGTTTTGTCAGAATCAAATATGCATTTCTTTGTTTAAATGTCAAGATATTTGGATCGGGAAGTTGGATAGGAGATGCTGATTCAGTTCGCCAGCCTTGGGATTGCACACTTTGGGATAAAATATTCGAGTCTAAACTAGGTGCGATCGCACCTAAAAACACTACTTTGTTAGAAGTATAGAAGATTGAATCTCGCTGTTGAAAACTTGCCATCAATGCAGATACAGCAATCATAATTGTTTCCCAGTTGGTGTATGCTTCTGGCGCACGAGAACCAGGAAGAAGAGTCACTACAAAAGGTCGAACTGTCTCTTGCTGTTGAGTATTCTGACTATAAAATTGTTGGCGTGAAAACGTCGGTTCTAGACCATCCATCATGGGATTACCCAAATTAAAAGCTGGAATTGGCCATTGTTTTAATGTTTCCGTCGTCAGTGCATCTCTAGGAAAAACCGCTTTACAACGGCGACGACTCATCAACCAACGTTCCCAGGGATGGTAAACTGAACCAGAAAAGTTTTCCCAACGTGCATCTTTGGATTTTCGCGGTAATATTCCCGCTTCATCCCGCACATAATATTCAGATTTTGCCGTACCCACAAAAGCATAATTAGCGCCACTGAAAGTTGCAAACAGCAGCGGGACAATATCTCCCACTGCTAAAATTGCTCTATTATTACCTAATTTTTTTTGAGAACTCACCCAACGGCGGATAGCTTTAATTTGGTTGAGGGTAAGTTGCAATAAACCACCGCGGACATCCCGCGCTAATTGGCGGCCATCCATATAAATAAAGCCGCCAGAAGGCATAGTCAGGACTGAACCGATAAAGGGGATATCCAACTGTTCATAAGCACGTCCTTCACCCACCAGAGGTAAAGCAAATATCTCTGGTGGGTTTGGTTGTCGTTGGAGTTCTTGCAAAATCCGAACAGCAATCATATCTTCCCCATGACCATTACTTAATACAAGTAACCGCAAAGGAGAAGTTGCAGCTTGGGAGTTAGAGCCTAGGTATGACCGAGATATATTACTCATAAGAAACAAAATATCAAAATTAACTGTCTGTTTGGGTAAGAGGTATAAATAGGGAAATCGGCGAAGAAGCTGGAAATTAGTATTATCCCTATTTCTTTACTTCCCTACAACTAACACCAATTTTAGATAGGTAGTATTATTTGAAATTCCTGTAACAGGCTTTTGTCAAGACTTTTAATCCAAAATCTAAAATTCAAAATTGGTATAACTCCTAGTTAATTAGGTTAAATATTATGCGAGTTTCTGCTACTGCAATTTTTACTTTAGCTACTTTAGCTGCTGCCAATATTACTCAGCAAGCAACGGCTGCATCGGCTAAAACCGTTACTCCAACCGAAAAAGCTGGTAACTTGGTAGTGCCGATAATTGAAGATACTCCCGCACGGATAGAGACAATTGCTTCCCCAGAAACTATAGTTGCACAACAATTTTCCCAAAATCCCGTCGCCGTGCAAACAGGTGCAAACAAAAATTCCCCAGTAGTCTTAAAATCAGCACAAGAGTTAAATTCCAAAATAATTCTCCCTGCTTCCCCTACTCCCCCTCTCCCCTCTTCATCCCCCAAAACCCCTACTACTGAAAGTGATTTAGTCGTCACAGCTACAGAAGTACAGGTAGTGGGAGCCAATCAAGAATTGCAAGACATTATTCGCAAAGTAATTAAAACGCAGGCTGGTGGAGAAACCAGTCAAAGTCAGCTACAAAAAGATGTAGCTGCAATATTGGATACAGGTTTATTTAGCAACGTCAGTGTGAATAGCTTTAGCACACAGGCTGGATTAAATGTAGTTTATCAAGTGCAACCAGTGATTGTGCGATCGCTGCAATTATCTGGTGCTAAAGTCCTTACCTATCAAGTCGCTCAACAACGTTTGCAATCTCAGATTGGAACCACCATCAGCCCTGCTGGACTGCAACAATCAGTAGCAGAAATTAACAAGTGGTACGCCGACAATGGTTATAACTTGGCGCGGGTGCTATCAATTAAACCCAGTTCTCAAGGTATTCTCACTGTGAATGTGGCTGAAGGTTTGGTGAGTGATATCAAGTTTCGCTTTGTCAACGATGAAGGTAAAACCGTTGATAGCAAAGGTAATCCCGTCGGCGGACGTACCAAACCAGATTTCCTCCAACAGCAACTCAAGTTGAAACCTGGTGAAATCTTCCAAGAAAATGTCGTTAAACAAGATATCCAACAGCTATATCGGACTGGTTTATTTGAGACTGTGAATGTTGTTTTAGAAGGAGATGCGACAAAACTTGATTTAGTCTATCAACTCAAAGAAACTGGGGCGCGTGGTGTTAACTTGGGTGGTAGTTACAATGCAGATCAGGGTTTAGTAGGCACAATCAGCTATCAAGATCAGAATGTCGGCGGTATTAATGATACCTTAGGTGTGAACGTTGGTGTAAGTAGCCGAGACTTACAGTTTAATACCAAATTTATCAGTCCCTATCGGACAACTAACCCCGATCGCTTCGGCTACACTGTAAATGGTTTTCGGAGTCGGGAACTTTCGGAAACCTTTGATGACAAGATTACGCTAGCTAACGGCGATAAAGTGCGGGAAGCTCAAATTGGCGGTGGTGTCAGCTTGCAGCGACCAATTGACGACTGGAGTACCTCATTAGGATTAAACTATACCCGAACTAGTATTCGCGATCGCCAAGGTAATATTACCCCAACCGACGCTCAGGGCAATCCCCTATCTGTCAGTGGAACTGGCGTTGATGACCTAACTACTGTATCCTTCACCGCCACCAAAGACCAACGAGATAATCCCCTCAATCCCACTCAAGGTTCCGTTTTGAGTCTGAGTACAGAACAATCTGTGCCCATCGGTGAAGGTAATATTTCTCTCAATCGTCTTAAAGCCAACTACAGTCAGTATTTACCAGTCCAATTATTTAATAGCAAACAGCCACAAGTCTTTGCAGTAAATGTGCAAGCTGGTACCGTCATTGGAAATTTACCGCCTTACGAAAGCTTTAACTTGGGTGGTTCCAACTCAGTGCGCGGTTACGATTCTGGAGAAGTTGGCAGTGGTCGCAGTTACGTGTTAGCTTCTGCCGAATATCGTTTTCCCGTTTTACCAATCGTAGGCGGTGTATTATTTGCCGACTTCGCCTCAGACTTAGGCTCTGGTGATACTGTATTAGGAGATCCTGCGGGTGTGCGGGATAAACCAGGTTATGGTTTTGGTTATGGGGCGGGAGTGCGATTAAATTCACCACTAGGCTTAATCCGGGCTGACTATGGCATTAATGACCAGGGAGAAAGCAAAGTACATCTAGGTATTGGTCAGCGATTTTAATCTGAGTTAAGGTGTTGCTGAAAAGTTCCAAAAATTAAATATGCGTTGTTCAGAACCCTTGTAGAGACGTAGCAGTGCTACGCCTCTACATTCTTTTTGGCTCATATCTCTATTAGCGATCGCCTCTGAAAATGACTTTTATAAATTGACAAATTTATTACACAATATTTAATAATATATACATTGCAATAATCATAGGAAAAAAGCTATTGTCACGTTTTCACGGACATTAATTTTTTAATAGTACTAGTCATGCAGAATCTAAAAAAATATTATAAATAATAGCATGGAAAAAAGTGTTATTAATGCCAGCCTTTCTACTCAAAACCTAACCTTTCGTCCAGGTGATACTCCTGTAGCATTTGAGGTAACTGTCAATAATGACAGCGATCGCTTTGTCAATTTTCAGATAGAAATTGCCGCAGCGGGAGAAACTCGAAATACAGGATATCGTTGGTATCGGCTCGAACCAGAGGTAGCAGCAGCCAAGCCACCCGGCAGTAGTACCATCTTCCAAGTCTTCATATTCAATACACCCATTGCGGGATTTGTCGGTACTGTCAACCTGATGGTGAAGATTTTTTCGCCACAGTTAGCACAACAGTCCAGACTTGTGCTGCGTCTAAAAATCGAGCGAGATAACAGACCAACACATTTAAGTGTAGAATTGCCTGTACGAGAGTTCCAAGTTTATCCCCGCAATTCTGTAGATATACCAGTACGGGTGCGGAACTTGGGGCAACAACCGACTGATGTGGTATTACGTTTTACAGGCGTTGATCCATCTTGGCTAGTTGGCAGTGCAGAACGCCGATTATCTTTAGATCCAGGTGGTTTAGCTGAAGCTACATTCCAATGCCAACCTCCATCTGTAGTGCAAGCGCCTAGTCAAAATTACCCTTTTACTATTGAAGCTGTTAGCAATAATGGTTATCCAACTAATGCTGAAGGCAACGTTGAAGTTTTGCCTGTGGGTTTTATAGACTTTACTACCATAGAAAAACACCTGAAAATTCCCAGTAAATCGGCATGGTTGCCTGACTGGAAATCTGATACAGCTTCCTTTGAATTACTATTTAAAAATGCTAGCAATCTCAACCAGCAAATTAACGTGCAGGTGCAGGGTAGAGACTGGCGAAAATGTAGTTTTAAAAAGCTACCCGAAATTGCCAATCTCCATCTAGGAGAGACAAGTAAAGTCATCCTTGATGTTAAAACAAAACGCCCTTGGGTAGGAATCGGCAAAACTTTATTATTAGAGGCCAAATCTGAATTATCCGACCAACGTTTAGGGAGTACAGATCCCGCCACGCAGACATTAGAAGTGAAGACTTTGCCAATTATACCTTTATGGTTACAATTAGCTGCGATCGCATTATTAGCCGCACTCCTAGCATTAATACTGCAACCAAGAGATGTAATGCATACTCGTTCTGTAAACTCAGTGCGTTTTAGTGGCATTGGTTTATCTGTAGTCAGTGGCTCAGATGATTGCACCTTAAGACTTTGGAGAATTGGTGCTGATAGCTTAGATCCCGATGATACAGTCAGATATGCTGGGCAACCCGTTGCTTGCGATCAACCACAACAGCCCAAAGGGTTGATGGCGATTACCGATGATGCAGTACAAGTCTTACGCTTCATGCCGTTACAAAACGATCGCGCCGCTGTTGGTCTAGATAATGGTGTAATTGAACTCAGAGATGTCCCTTCAGGTGCAAAGATCAGCCAACTTCAAGACCTTAAAGATCCTAAAGCAAAAGGCGATCGCGTTTTTGACTTAGCTTTCACCTCAAACTCACTTAACTTATTCAGTGGTTATGGCAGTGGTAAAGTTAGAGTATGGTCAAGACCAGCGCCTAACAGCGATTTTCTGCCAGAACCACAAGTTATCGACGTACAAAGTACATTGAAACTATCAGGTTTCCAAGTCCGGGCATTAAATCTCAGCCCAGATGCAAAAACTCTAGTAATTGCCGGAAACTTTAAGCGTTTCATCTTGTGGCAGTGGAATCCAATTCAATCTGGTAAACAATTCCCAGGTTTATCAGTGCAAAGTCTAGAAAAACTAGACCCATTAGTTGGGCGTGAAGACTATATTTGGGGATTAGCTTTTGTTCCTAACTCGGCAGAAAAAATCCTTGCAACATCCGATTCTGCGGGATTCATTACGATTTGGAATTTAAATCAGTGCCAAACTATCAAAAATCCCAATCCCCTCGAAAAAGTAAATGAACTCAATTGTTCGCCACTAGACCGCTGGCCAGCATCAAAAACATCTGTGCGTAGTCTGGCATTTAGTGATGATGGAGGTCTGTTAGTAAGTGGTGGCGATGATGGACGAGTCATTGTTTGGTACTTAACCCCCGAACATAAACTCGACAAAACCAAGGCAGCAGAAGGTAAAACAATTTACCAAAGCTCTAAAAAAATCAATAGTATCGACTTGAAAACTAATCAAGGAACCATGATTGTAAGTGGTAGTGAAGATTTTCAGGTCAAACTTCACCGCATCAAATAAGGGAGTCAATGACATGCAAGCTAAATTCAATCCACTGCAAGTTATTATCAACCCACCTGGAATTCAATTTGGGATGCCAGGAGATACCATTAAACTGTATGTTGTTGTGATCAATCAGGGAGATCAGAGTGCGGTTATTGACTTATATTTTGTTTTTGACGAAGTATTTCAAAATTTAACCGGTTGGTCTACTTCTCCTAGAGAAAGTTTAGCATTAGCTCCCCAACAGAATAGCGACGAAGTAACATTTGAGTTTCAAATCGCTGCTAATGCTCTCCCAGGAACCTATGACTATACATTAGTTGTAGATTCCCCTCTACATTATCCCCAAGATACTCCCATAACCTTCCCAAACCAAATTAAAGTTCTGTTAAAAGAACAGACAGCAATTCGGGTGAATGACCCGACATTTTCCATTAGACCTAACACCAACCCCAATAAACCACTAATTTTCAATCCTAGTGAGCCTCTGCAAGTAGAGGTAATAGTTGACAATCGCTCTTATCTTGTAGACAGGTTCCGCTTGAGTTGCCCAGATTTAGACGATGACTGGTTCACAATTAATTATCCTGCAACTGGATTTGAGGGGCCAGGATTAGTTTCTGAGGTGACTGCACTAGAACTCAATCCTGGTACTCAAGGTCAAATATTGTTGAAATTTCACCCACCTGGGGATACCCTCGCGGGAAGTTATTCTCCGACAATCCGCTTGTATTCAGAAAACTCTCCAGACTTAGTACTACTGGATTTGGTATACATCCAAATCCCCACAAATTATCGCCTAGATATAGAACTTAATACCATCTTGGGACAAGTTAGCCGGAGTCTTGGCAAGTACGAATTATCACTAACTAACCGGGGCAATATTGTCCGTGAACTGATATTAAGCTTAAAAAGTCGAGACGAAGAAGAACTATATACTTACAAATTTGATCCGACTGAAGTCAGATTATTACCTAATAGAAGTGCTGTGACCAATTTGACGGTCAAACCCAGACCTTGGTGGCGACGACCGTGGTTTGGTGCAGGGCTAGTAATCAACTTTCAACTCGACATCAAAGACCAACAAAATTTACCTTTACCTAACACATTGCCTCAAGGAACTTTGGTATGGAAACCACGTCCTTCGTGGCAATTTGTTCTGTTAATTTTAGCAGCTTTGGGGTTACTAGGAGGGATAGGATTCATCATTTGGCGACTTTTAAACCCCGATCCTTTGAGGTTAGAAAATTTTAGTGCCAATAACCCTCGAATTACTGAAGAGGAGGATGAGGTAGCTTTGAAATGGGATATTCACAATTATCAACAGTTACAAAAGCTGGTTCTAACAGCCAAAGGTTCGCAACCCATTCAGCCTATTACCTATGACTTTAGCAATGGCATTCCTGAAACACTGGGTAAGGGAAGTGCTAATGAAATTCCTCCTTGTCAGGTGCAAGAGAAACAAGAGCTAATTTGTAGCAACGTTAAAACTGGAGTAAAAACAAAAGGGAATTACACCTTTGAGTTACAAGCATTTTATCGGAATGGGATAAAATTATTTTCTCCAAATAACCAAGTAGCAACGCAAACAACCCAAGTAGAAATAGCTGAGAAACAAATTGCCGAAGTTGTTAATTTTCAAGCAGATAAACCACAGTATACAAAAGGTCAAAATATTCTTTTAACTTGGACAATTGTCCGTCCATTATTGCTGGCACAAGTTCAAATTACTGGCAATGCAGATGATGGTACATCTTATGGTAAACCAATTGCTTATAAATTTAATCAAGGTAATCTTGCAGACCCTAGACTTCAAAAGTTATGTACACAACAAAATCAACAACTCCGATGTATAAATATTCCTTTACCGGCATATAAAGCTGGAAAATATGCGTTTGAAATCAAAGCTTTTCCTAACAATGGAAGTCAAAAAACTAGTTTTAAAAAGACTGAATCCAAAATTGAAATATTACCGAAACCATTTAAGATTGTCTCTTTTAGAATCAACGGTAGCGAGCAACCAAATCTGGTTCTCAAAGAAGGGGAATCTGCTACCCTGAGTTGGAGAGTAGAGGGAGAAAATATTCAGGTTAAACTTCTACCATACGGCAATGACGTTCCACCAGTTGGCTCAATGAAGCTTCCAGTCAATCAAGCCTTCCCTCCTCAAATTGGACTGCTAGTCAATGATATCTCTGGTAAACAACAACCCCAGCAAAGAGGATTTGCAATCACAGTGCTCAAAAAAGTAGAGCCGACTCCTATACCTGGAATTAACCCAATTCCACCTATTCTTCCACCTAGCAATAGCCCATTTAAGACTCCCTTACCTCTGAGGTAAGTAAATCGGCACTAATATTTCAAGCTATGTTAATAAATTTAAATGTAGGGGGCGTTAGGCTTTCAACTAACGCACTTTCTTTATCTTGGTGATGGTTTTATCACTTTCCATTCATCCAAGATTTTCACACATCCTCTTAGAGACATTCTCCATAGACTATAAAAGACTTAGTTAAACCAAAAAACTTTTCTTCGTAAAGTTGGGCTTCGGGGAACAAATTCAGGAATTTTCTCTTATTGAGTAGCTTAATTGAAGTAGCTATACTTCTAGCCAGCTGTTTATCACCCACCTTGTCATACCATCCAAGAGCAAAATTGGTTAGTAGCCATACTCTAATACTTATAGGCATAAATTGAAATAAAGGAAAAACAAAGTGGGGTTCAATCGGAAAAAAAAGATTAGGTGTTTGAACAAAATATTTTTTTCCCACTCGCATTATTTCATTGGCCATTTGGCGCTGTTCATCATAATCTCCTACATGTTCAATCACTGAATTTGAAAAAACTATATCAAACTCATTGGATTGATAATTTTCCATATTTGTAGCATTTCCAATAACTTGCTTGATCTTTGGATGTGTTGAGCTTGTTTCGATAAATTTTATATTTAGTAAAGTAATTTCTACATCTTTAATTTCTTCATTCAAAAAACCTAAATTCTCCCAAAAGCTTACCGTTCCCCCAACATCGAGTATTTTTATAGGAGAGGGTATTGAGTCTAATATAGATGTGAATAAAGAGAAACGCTTCTTTCTAAGTCTACTTGCCAACGAGTCAGGAAGATGAACATCATATACTTTACGTATAAATTTATTCATTTTTTATTACCATAAAAATGATTTTATTTACCAGTGATTCTTTCGTTTAGGTAACTGGCAAAGGCCTTTTAAATCTAATCATACCAATTCTGTATGAAGATGCCCTAAACTACGTCAAACTTATAGATAGGTGCATTTAGTAATGTTAGTTATGAGTTGTTCATTTCAAATCGAGATTTAAAAAAGCCAAGAAGAATTGGAGAAAGCTCTCAGACATGTCACAGAGGCAAGTAGCAAAGAAAGATTGCAAATGCTCTATTGGCTCAAGAGTGGTCAAGTGAGCAGCAGGCGATCGCGCTTCTGAACGTTTAGAGCGTGATGAAGCAACCATAACTCGTTGGGTGAGAAAGTATAAAGATGAAGGACGAAGGGGTTTGCTTGAAGTCAAACATGCACCCGGAAAAGTTCCAAGTATCAGTGGTTCAGACTTAGAACGCAAGAAACAAAGCGGTTGAACGAGCCATCCGGGTTTCAAAGCTATGGTCAAATTCAAGAATGGCTCAAGAGCGAATTAGGACTTTCACTTGCCCACAAAACAGTGTATGAAATTGTTCGCTTTTCGTTAGGTGCGAAGTTGAAAGTGCCTCGTCCTCAAAGCACCAAACAACAAGAGTGAAAGCCTATCTCACTTAAAAAAAAACTTTCTCTTTATCCTTGAAGCTTTATTTAGCGCAGCTTCATAAAAAATTGGCATAAGCTCATTCACCGTCTTTTGGTAATCAAGTAGACATGATATTACGAGTGATTTAGCAGAAATTATATAAATACTTTTGTAGATGGGTAAGACTAGATATCCTTCCATCTGGCTAAATTTTAGAGTACTGACTTTTTAACTTTTGGCGAATTCTCAAGCTTGTTTGGATTCACCCAACGATTGACAAATTCTTTATTATCTTTGTACACCTTGATTTGCACTTGCTTGGAACTTAACTTGACTACTTCGGCGGGAATTCTTTGGACATCGCTAGAATCTGTGCGAGGCTTGTAAAGCCAAATGACTTTTTGCCCAACTTCAAAGTAGTTAGGATTGCTAGTTAAAGAAAGCGTGCTTTCTGCCCAAGAGGGAAAAGCAAGTGCTAAGTTGATCAAAAGTACTAAGACCACTAGAGTGATTTGGAAAAGTTTCATGATCATTGCACTTGTCTTGGGTTTGGTGGGGCAATCAATCTGCTGCTCTAACATTTAGCTATTGTCCTCCTTTGCTTTCTCAAAGTTGAAAGGTAGATACACTATTCGCTGACCAAGTATTGATTTGGCTTCAGCTTCTTCTAACAGTTGCTTTTGGGTATTGACGTTGTTGATTGATGATTTTGCAGAATTCATGTTGCACCTCTTTTTACCTAAGTTTGATCGCACTAGATATTTGGGGAGTTAATTACTCAGCTAAAAGCTTGTATTAATCGAAAACCAAGTTTGTATTTGTTCAAGTTCAAATCTCTACTAATTTCAGGATAAAGCGACTTATACAATAAAGTCAAATAGTCTTATTTCTTAAAAGGATAAATTATACTTATGGTAATAATTATATTGTGATGCTCTGAGTTGAGAGCAGAATCTCTATCTCAAGAGTAATAGACGCAAAAGAACACTCTGTCATAAAAATTGATAATAATATATAGTCCTTTATAAAGTTTGAGCTATATGCCTTACAGTAAAAGCATACTTGCGGCAAAGCAACCTAATATTGGCAAACTAGTTCGTGCCCTGCGGCAAGAGTTAAATCTATCTCAAGAAAAATTTGCAGCCGAGTTTGGTGTCACTTTCCCAACAATTAACCGTTGGGAAAATGGACATGTAACACCTTCTCCTTTAGCAATACAGCGAATTAGTAGCCTACTCAATGAGTTAGGTGAACGTGGTCAAATTCTTAAAGAAACATACTTCCGAGAAGAGGAGTAGGCTTTCTGAGTTCTGCATCAGAATCGGACTTGGTAGCTTAGAATATCGATGATATAAAGGTGACAATAAAAAATAACCAAAACAGCAACTTGCCCCTAAAAGACGATTTCAATGCTTTGAAAAGTCACAGTATTGGCATTTCACGCTGTATATGCCCTTGAATATCCTCCAAAATGACTGTTTAGAAGCGTAAACGTCTGATTTAGAGAGGACTTTGACCAAAAGACGACACAGATGTAGCCTGTAACCGACGCATGACCAATCGAGAGGAATCAATGAAGAACGAGTCAACGTCAGCAAGCAACGCCGACGTAAATTTCCTTCTTGGCGGGGGTGAAATGGGTGCGCGGATGCGAGAATGGGATTGGTCAAAAACTTCCCTTGGCCCAACACAGCAGTGGCCACAGAGTTTGAAGACTGCTGTGCGGATTATGCTGACTTCTCGTCAAGCCATGTTTGTTTGGTGGGGCGAGGAACTGATTAACCTTTACAATGACGCCTACAAGGCTATTATTGGCGGTAAACATCCAGAAGCACTTGGACAGCCAGCTTCCTACGTGTGGCGGGAAATATGGGATCAGGTTGGGCCTCGAGCCGAATCAGCAATGCTGAAGAACGAGGGCACTTACGACGAAGCGCTGCTGCTAATTATGGAGCGCAACGGCTACCCGGAGGAAACCTATTACACTTTTTCATATAGCCCGGTTCCTAATGACCAGGGCGACACAGGTGGGATCATCTGCGCCAATACAGACGACACACAGCGGATTCTCGGTGAGCGTCAGTTGGCACTTTTGCGCGAACTAGCGGCGAGAACGGCAGACGCGCGGACATTCGATGAAGCCTGTACGCTGAGTGCAAGTTGTCTGGAGAGTAACCCTTACGATCTCCCTTTCGCAATGATTTATCTGGTTGATCCTGCTCAGCAGCAAGTTTTTCTGGCTGGAACGTGCCGCATCGAGCAAAATCACGTAGCAGTTCCAGAAACAGTGGCTCTCGATGCTGATGGGGTTTGGCCTTTTGGGGAAGTGATCAGAACGCATCAGGCAAAACTGATTTCTGATTTGGAAATGTCTTTTAGTAGCTTACCTTGTGGTGTTTGGCAGCGATCGCCCCATCAAGCGATCGCAGTACCCATTGCCCCATCCGGTAAAACCGGAAAAGCTGGGATATTGATTGCTGGTTTAAACCCCTTCAGGCTATTCGACGACAATTATAAAGGATTCATCGATTTAGTTGCGGCTCAAATTGCAGCCAGCATTGCTAACGCCCAAGCTTACGAGGAAGAACGCAAACGCGCTGAAGCCTTGGCAGAAATTGATCGCGCTAAAACGGTCTTTTTCAGCAACGTCAGTCACGAGTTCCGTACCCCACTTACCCTGATGTTGGGGCCATTAGAGGAAACCTTAACCAATTGTGCCACTCTGCTGCCAGTCAAGGAACGAGAGCAGTTAGAAATGGTGCAACGTAACGGACTCCGCCTACTGAAACTGGTCAACAGCTTGCTAGACTTCTCGCGCATTGAAGCCGGACGGGTTCAAGCCTCTTATGAACCCACCAACCTTGCCACCTTCACCGCAGAATTAGCTAGTGTATTTCGTTCAGCAGTAGAACGGGCAGGGATGCAGTTATCAGTCAATTGTCCTTCCCTTCCAGCACCAGTATATGTAGATCGAGAGATGTGGGAAAAAATTGTTCTTAACCTGCTCTCGAATGCATTTAAGTTCACGATGGCTGGAGAAATTGCAGTCAGTTTGCAGTGGTCAAATGAACATATTGAATTCGCAGTCCGAGATACAGGAATCGGTATCTCAGCCGAAGAAATCCCTCGCCTTTTTGAACGATTCCACCGCGTCAAAGGGGCACAAGGACGCACTTTTGAAGGGTCAGGAATTGGATTGTCACTGGTGCAAGAATTGGTGCAAATGCATGGTGGAACAGTTGATGTTACCAGTGTTCTAGGAGGAGGCAGTTGCTTTACTGTGTCAATTCCGACGGGATATGCTCATTTACCTCCAGAGCGGATTAGTGCCTCTCGAACTTTAGCTTCAACCGCATTAGGTGCAACACCCTATCTAGAAGAAGCTATGCGTTGGCTACCAGAAGAGGGCAGGGGGAGAAGAGAAGCAGGGGGAGAAAAAATTGTTCAAGAAGACTACACATCATATATACATTCTTCCCCTGCCTCCCCTGCCTCCCCTGCCTCCCCTGCCTCCCCTGCCCCCCTGCCCCTCCGCTCCTTCCCCCGAATTCTCCTAGCTGACGATAATGTAGATATGCGCGATTATCTCAAGCGGCTATTAAGTCAGCAGTATGAGGTGGAATCAGTGCCGGACGGATTAGCTGCTTTGGATTCTGCTCGGGCGCGTGTCCCAGACTTGGTACTGACAGATGTCATGATGCCTGGATTAGATGGTTTTGGACTGCTGCAAGAATTACGAGCTAATCCGCAGACACGAAAAGTTCCAATCATCCTGTTGTCGGCACGGGCGGGGGAAGAGGCACGGGTGGAAGGGTTAGAAGCGGGAGCCGATGATTATCTGACTAAACCGTTCTCTGCCCGTGAATTGTTAGCGCGGGTAGAGGCAGCCCTAAAAATGGCTCGTATCCGCCAAGAGGCAATGGAACGCGAACAAGGGCTGCGAATTGAAGCTGAGGTGGCAAAAGCCCACCTAGAGACTGTCCTAGCTGGCATCCAAGACCAGTTTTTTGTGTTGGATCGAGAGTGGCGTTATACCTTTGTCAATGACCGGGTAGCAGCAGTTGTTGGTATCCAAAAGGAAAAGTTGCTAGGTAAGAGCATTTGGGAAGTGTTTCCAGATATGCTTGAAAGCGAGTTTTATACTCAGGTTCATTTGGCGATCGCACAACATACTGTTGTTCAGTTTGAATACTTTTATCCGGCTTGGCAGCGCTGGTTTGAGAATCGCGTCTACCCCAATGCTTTGGGAGTAAGCATTTTTGTTACAGATATCAGCGATCGCAAACAGGCAGAGAAAGCACTTCGCGAAAGCGAAGAAAAGTTCCGCAATATGGCTGATAATGCTCCTTTCATGGTTTGGGTAACAGACACCGAGGGCTACTGCACCTATCTCAGTCAAAGCTGGTACTACTTTACAGGTCAGAATGAGGAAATGGGTCTGGGATTTGGCTGGTTGAATGCTGTGCATCCAGAGGACTACAATGACGCCAGGAATATTTTTCTGGAAGCTAATAGGAGCTGCTCGGCTTTTCGTTTGGAGTACCGCTTGCGGCGCAAAGACGGCGAATATCGTTCTTGCATCGATGCTGCTAATCCCTGGTTTGGGGTGGATGGTCAGTTTAAAGGTTACATCGGCTCAGTGATTGACATTACAGAACGCAAAGTAGCAGAAGCCGAACGCGATCGCCTCCTGAAACTTGAGCAAGCTGCTAGAGCTGAAGCTGAAACAGCCAACCGGGTTAAAGATGAGTTTCTGGCGGTGCTTTCCCATGAATTGCGATCGCCTCTCAATCCTATTCTTGGTTGGGCGAGACTCTTACAGACTCGTGAGTTTGACGCCGCAGGGCAGAAAAAAGCTATTGCAACTATCGAGCGGAATGCTAAATTACAAGCTCAACTAATTGAAGATTTGCTCGATGTCTCTCGGATCTTACAAGGTAAGCTCAATCTCAACATGTTTCCTGTCAACTTAGTGCTTGTGATTGAGGGGGGATTGGAAACAGTGCGTTTGGCAGCAGAAGCTAAAAATATTCAAATTCAGACAATGCTGGATGCTACTTTCGGGCAAGTTTTGGGTGATTCCGGTCGTTTACAACAAGTGATTTGGAATCTGTTATCAAATGCTGTTAAATTCACTCCTGAAGGAGGAAAAATTAATATTCAACTAGAGTGCGTTGACACTCAAGCTCAGATTACTGTCAGCGACACAGGTAAGGGAATCGGCCCTGACTTTCTCCCTTATGTGTTTGAATATTTTCGTCAGGCTGATAGCACAATAACTCGAAAATTTGGTGGCTTGGGGTTAGGGTTAGCAATTGTCCGTCATTTGGTAGAATTGCATGGCGGCACGATTTGGGCAGAAAGTTTAGGTGAAGGGCAAGGAGCTATTTTCACAGTCCGACTACCGCTAATTAAAAAAGATTTAACCCCTAAACAACATATAAATATTGCTGCATTAAATCCTTCTCCTGTGACTGAAATTCTGGCAGGCATCGAAATTTTAGTTGTGGATGACGACAATGATACTCGTGACTTTCACACTTTTCTGCTAGAGGAGGCTGGAGCAAGGGTAATTGCTGTGACATCAGCAAAAGAAGCACTGCAAGTATTGGCAGAGTCAGAACCAGATATTCTGCTCAGTGATATTGGGATGCCAGAGACAGATGGTTATATGCTGATGCAGCAAATTAAAGTATTGCAGGCAAAACAAGCTAAACAAATTCCGGCGATCGCTTTAACTGCTTATGCAGGAGAAATCAACCAGCAACAAGCACTCAAATCTGGGTTTCAAAAGCATCTGTCCAAACCCGTCGAACCAGAGGAGTTAGTGAAGGCAATTGCAACTCTAATTGGTAGAGGTGGGAATTTCTGAGTGTTCAGTTGCAGTGTATAAACCGTCTAAGAGGTTGTTTGAAAAGTTGTAAAGTATACTCAAAACCCCGCTTCCATTCCTCTTCCCAAAAGGTCAAGAGGCTTTGAAACCCCCCTTCCCTACAAGGGAATGGGGGAAGGGGGGCTGGGGGGTTAGGTTTTCGAGGCTTTAGATGTTACAAAAAACTTTTCATATCAAGTCCGGTTAATTACTTATGATTACCGCATCCGTGCAAAAATCAGGAAAACCTCTTTCTCCCTGCTCCCTGCCCCCTGCACCCCTGCACCCCTGCACCCCTGCGGTCTAAATGATAAGTCTTTACCCGAACATGATATCAAACATCCTCTAAGAGGATTCCTCTGTCTTTGCGTCAGCCCTAAATGATAAATATTCAACAGTAGTTGATATTATTAACTTTTTTGAGAACTTTTGTTGTTTGTTGAGGCTAGATTTATTCTTAAGGAATATGTGTTTATTCTTAATTAATCAAGATCAAAAAACTTTTTCCTACTATAGCTTATTTTTCCCTTTGTTTCGTAACCTAAATTGTTGATCTAACTCCTCATTATTTTGCTTGATTGTACAAAGTATCTCGGCAATTAATTTAATCTTTAGTATAAAAATTCGTATGTGTTGATGAGTCACTTACTCAGCTAAATTATTCAGTTTACTTAACTCATCAAATCTTCATGTATTTGAAGTGTAGTTTATCTTTTACAGCAAAAATAGTGGGAATAATAGAATAAATTGGATTGAGCAAATTAGTTAGCCATGAGCCAAATATGTCCTATCTCCAAAACCTGTGCTTGTCGCAATGTTGCACGCTGCCGGACTAAGGAGGCAGGTAGGCTCTTTCTCTGGTTCCCCGTTCCACATACCCTGAAAAAAGTCACCTCTTACCTACAGCAATTTGCCCTTGAGTATGAACTGATGCACGAACGACCAGGTTTGAGTTTAAACTGTAGACCTGGACAGTCCCTAGAAATTGCCCGTAACCTGGCCAAACTACTTGCACCGCGAGAATTAAAAGAGACGCAAGCCCTTTTCATTCGAGGCACTATCCAACCTCAACTCCATGATTTTAGTGACATAGCCTCATTACAACGCTTCATTAAGTTGAACCAATCCGACTGGCTAGTTGAAATGCTGGCAACAGAACGATTTACCAGTTACTTCCAACCAATTGTCTCAATTAACGATACATCGCAGATTTTTGGATATGAATCGCTCTTGCGGGGACTGGATGAAGAAGGCAATTTATTACTGCCGGCACCAATTGTGGAATTAGCAACCGAAGCTGGACTCCTACCACAACTCGACCAAGTTGCTCGCCTCAGCACAATCACTCAATTCAGTCGGTATGAAGTGAGTGGGCATATCTTCATCAATTTTGCACCAACGTCACTTTATGACCCAGCCTTTTGCCTGCGTAGTACAGTAGAGGCAATTGATACTGCTGGAATTTCTCACGATCGGGTTGTTTTTGAAGTCGTGGAGTCAGACAATCCTCAAGATTTAAACCATCTCAAGGCAGTGCTGCAATACTACCGAGATGCTGGGTTTTTAGTCGCCCTTGATGACCTCGGTTCTGGTTATTCCAGCCTCAACTTGCTGCATCAGTTACGTCCAGACTTTATTAAGCTGGATATGGAGTTAATCCGAGATGTGCATCAAAACCTTTATAAAGCCTCGATTACCGAGAAGCTTCTAGAGATTACTCAAAAGTTAAACATCCAAACCGTTGCTGAAGGAATTGAGTGCATTGAGGAACTGAATTGGTTGCGAGAACGAGGTGCAAATCTTGCTCAAGGCTATTTGATTGCTCAACCCAGTGCAGTACCTGTGACTACAACCCCTCACTTTGATCCGATCGCATTAACTGTAGCATCAACACATTCTCAGCAGATTGGGCAGCGTGTCCAACACCAAAGCGAGTCTGAGCGAATTGTCGCAGCTGTAACGCAGCACATTCGCCAATCGTTGGAGTTAGACGAGATTTTACAAACCACAGCAGCCGAAGTGCGACAACTGTTTGAGGTAGACCGAGTGCTGATTTACCAGTTTGAGCCTGACTGGAGTGGGTTAGTCGCTGTAGAATCCTTAGCAGAAGGGTGTATGTCGATTTTTGGATTTCACGTCATGGATACGTGCTTTCAATCCACGCGTGCAGCTTACTTTCAACAAGGTAACACTAGAGCGATCGAAGACATTGAAACTGCGGGACTATCGCCGTGTCATATTGACCTCCTCCGAAGTCTGCAAATCAGGGCAAACCTTGTCGTGCCCATTTTGCAGCAAGAGGGTTTGTGGGGACTATTGATTGCTCACCAATGCTGTAGTAGCAGACAATGGCAGCAATCAGAGATTAACTTATTTAACCAGTTAGCAGGTCAAGCTGCGATCGCTATTCAGCAATCAGAACTTTATCACCAATTACAACAAGCAAACCAGGAATTACAGCGTCTTGCCTGTTCGGATGGTCTAACCCAAGTGGGAAATCGCCGCTGTTTTGATGACACGTTCAATGCGGAGTGGCAACGATTGGCACAAGAGCAAGGCTCGTTATCTTTGATTTTGTGTGATGTCGATTATTTTAAGCTTTACAACGATACGCATGGACATCTGGCAGGAGATGATGCACTCAGACAAGTTGCCAAGGCAATTTCTCAGACAGTTAAACACTCCGCTGATTTAGTTGCTCGTTATGGTGGAGAAGAGTTTGCAGTCATTTTGCCGAATACTGATATCGAAGGGGCTATTGCAGTTGCAAGAGATATTCAGACCAATGTTAGTGCATTACAAATGCCTCATTCCCATTCTCAGGTTAGTGAATTCATCACCCTAAGTCTTGGTGTGGCAACCATCACTCCTCATAGCCAATTATCTCCTGCAACCTTAATTGCTGCTGCTGACCAAGGACTCTACCAAGCAAAAGCACAGGGAAGAAATTGTGTGGTGCAGATGGATTGTGAGGATGCTGACCGAATAATTCATAATTAAAGACACTGTATTTATTGGCATCGGATCAATCCCACTCTCTCTGCCTGATAAAATGCCAATCAAGCGAATATGTTTTTCAATTCGGACTGCTTGCAGCGATTTTGGTAGAGTGCCTGCACGCTCCAGAGTTATAGGAAGCAAAGAAGGGACTGGGAAATTAGAGCGTGCAGCACTTACTGCTGATATCATAAAATCCCAAACATTTTGTTTCCCCGCAAGGGGATGGAAATTGAGTAAAATACTTGACATCATTTGCATAGTAATCAGCGATGGCAAGAGCAGCTACATCCACCAGGCGCAAAACCAAGCCGCAGGCAGAATCTCCCTCTTCCCTTCCCAGATGGGCAGATGACACTGAACTGGTAGGATTGGTGTTTGAACTTGAGCCAACCACTTCGACTTCCCTCTACTCCCAGTACACGATTGGACTCCATGCCTGGTTTCTTGACCAAGTAAGGCAATTCAACCCAGAACTTTCTGCATATCTTCATGATGGAGAGTCAGAAAAGCCCTTCAATATTTCGGCGCTATCAGGTCAACTCCTCGCCAGTGGAAGACAATTGCAATTGGAAGCCAAGCAAATTTACCGTTGGCACGTCAATGCTTTATCTCCAAGAGTGGTGCAGTTTCTCAAACAATGGTTAACCCAACTGCCCCAAATCCTGGACTTAAGAGGCGCTCCCCTGCAAATAAAACAGGTGAGTATCGCCCATTCAGCCACTACGTACGCGCAATTATTGCAGTCATTACCAGAGAAAACCGTCAACTTCAGCTTTGTCTCGCCTACCAGTTTTCGCCGTAAGGGTCATCATTTTCCCCTGCCGGTGCCAGTTAATCTCTTTCACAGCTACCTGCGCCGATGGAATGACTTTTCGGGTATAGCAATCGAACAAGAACCTTTTCTCGATTGGATAGATGAAGGAGTAATTATCCATCAGCATCGGTTGGAATCGATGAAGGTAGCAGCTGGAAAGCGGGGTTCGGTGACTGGGTTCACAAGGGTAATGTCCTGTGGTTTGAGTAAGGCGGCTTTGGCGAACTCTGAGTTTACCCCATTGTTTTATGCTTTGGCACGACTGGCTCCCTACTGCGGTACGGGACATAAAACTACTTTTGGACTGGGACAAACTCGCTTAGATTGGGTGGAACCAGAGACAAACGTACCCACTCAGGTGCTAACAAATCTGCTGGGAGAACGCATTGATGAGTTGACAACGCTATTCACCGCACAACGAAAACGCACAGGAGGCGATCGCACTGATAAAATTGCTTCTACTTGGGCAACTATCCTAGCACGTCGGGAGATGGGAGAATCATTACAGGTTATATCCCAAGATTTAGAGATGCCCTACGCTACTGTGAAAACTTACGTAAAATTAGCTCGGCGGGCGCTCAAGGATAATGTCAATTAATGAAGGGGACTGGGGATTGGGGATTGGGGATTAGGGAGAATAATTAATAAGCAATGCCCTTTTATTCTGTACCGAAGTTTACTTGGGCAAAATACAGACGATACAATTCACAGGAAAAGTTAACGCGATCGCCACCCAGTTTCACTAAACCTATACTTTCTAATTTATAAGCGAGGATGGATTCTAATTTTATCCGATCTTGTGCAGCAATTAACTGTTTAACCACAGCACCCAGTTCTGGCTCCTCTTGAAGTGCTGCTAAGAGTCGCCGTAAGTGGTCGTTATAAATTCCCGACTCAGTGGCTGCCTGTTCCAATAACTCCTTTAGGGTGACTTGAGAGTGAGAAATGTGATACAAAGCCAGACGCACTAAATAGGGATGTCCCCCTACCATTGCCATGAGTTGCTTGGCTTCTTTAGCATCTGTCCAATTTAGTCTATGACGCTGTGCTAAATTCTGTATCTGCTCTATGGTAAATGGCGGCAACTTCAGTGGTAACCCGATATTAAACGGGGATTGGTTGAGCTTTAGAGGAACATAAATTTCCGTTGAATAAGCTACGAGTAGCCGAAGTTTTTGCCAAATTTCCGTTTGTTTGGCTTGCTCGTGCCAAGAGCGCAGTAAGGGCAAAAATTCCTGAGCAATTACTGGATACTCGAAAACCCGATTCACTTCGTTTAATGCCAAGACCAAGGGACAGACTAGATGCTCTAACAAATACCCTTGAAAATAGTTAGTGCAGCTGACTTTGCTGCCGACCTCTTCATCCCAATAATCATCAAGTCTGGATTCTAGCTGTAACTTACTACTGATATTGGCACAAAACCAGCGTAAAAATTTATCGAGATTGGCAAAGACTGCTGAATCTGCTTGTTGAAAGTCTAAATTCACACTACGGTAGCCAACAGATGCAGTGTAATCGGTAATGCGTAGCATCAGGGAGCTTTTGCCCATCTTACTAGAACCTTTGATGCGAATTACGCATCCAGGTTCAGTTATTTCTGCGTAGGCGAGTTCTTCGATTGGAGAGCGAGGGATGTAGAAGTGAGAGGATAGCATTACCGGACCACTGGGAAATTCTAGGTTAGGGGCCTTACTGCTGGTGTATTTCTTGATCAGTTGCTGCTGCACTTTGGTGAGGGGGCGTAGCTCTAGAGTGTAGCGGAAGTTGGCTTTAGCGATCGGTTCTCCAAAGATTTCACTAAGCACATGCCACAATTGCGAAGCCACTTCTCTAATACTTTGTGCTCCATAATGGGCTTGGGCTGCCATGCTAACATAAGTTTTTCCCTCCCAGCAAGAGCGCAATACTAATTCTTGGAGCCGTGTCAAAGCCTTTTTCTGCTTTACTTCTAGGAGTTGTAGTACTTCATCAATATTCATCTTCTGGATGTATACGTTGCATTCACCTCAATTAGAATTTAGGCAACTCGGATAACAAAAAATGTAGCCAATGTTTAGGCTGTGTTTTGGAGTTAATAACAGTATATTTTTGAAAAAGCCTACAAAGCAAGTATTGACAATTTTACTTATCTCTGAAACAGTTACTATCTTTTGATAACAGCAGTTCTCAAGGCAATCTTTTGAGAAAAGTAGACTGTTATTGAGTTAAATATTACACCACTTTTGGGCTGATATTCAGTAAATTTAGAACACAAAATGTAGGCAATTTCTGAGACAATGAAGGGTTTTCAGGGGAATAAAACAACACTTTTATCTTTACTAAATTCTGAAGATGATTGAACAATACTTTTAAGGATCAAGCAAATATCAAAAAGATATCTAAATAGAAGGGTAACAATAAACGATTCCTGATGACATTGGGTTGATGAGGAATGTAGGAAGTTGCTTATATGACAAAAATTAAAGCAGCTAGGATTATGAGACATTAGTTATTAGTAGAGAACAAGCAATTTATATTCTTTAATATAGGTTGCTTTATTCCCACCCACCTGACTTGAAAGTGCTGAATGTTGAAATGTTAATAGCTTGACAATTTTAGATTGTATGAAATAATTATCATTGATCTATAGGGATACCTTGATCCTCTCAATAAGTTTTGATAATACAACCGTTAAATTAATTCCGTTTTATGCTCACGTATGAATATATTAATTATTTTGGCTGAAGTCAGCCTTGTAATCTTTGTTTTTTTATTACTGAACTGGCTTGTCAGCAAGTTATTTAAGCTACTTATTAAGGCCTCTATACTGAAGAGTGAAAATAGGAGTATAAAAACCCTGCGCCGGAATCTCACAGGGTTGTTGTTACTTGCTTGCTTGGTGTCGTGCATTCTGATTGTGGGTGCTAATGGTTATCTAGTTTATCGCGGCGAAAATCTTCAGCAATACACGCAAGCACTGATTGAACGTGTCCCATCAGGATTTTGGGTAACTCTGGAAATTGGCATAGCTCAGAGCATTGGCACTTTTATTTTAGCGGCGATCGCACTGAAATTTCTGAAATATTGGCTGAAGGTAGTCAGCACTCACGCCAAGAACTTAGAAAAAAATACTGCCGATGATCAAAGTATTGATGCTTTCTTTAGCGCTCTCTATGACAGAATCAGCGGTGGAATCTGGCTGTGGGCTGTCATCTTGTGTGCCCAGTTTCTCAGATTGTCAGCAACGGTTTCAGAATATCTGTACATTGGGCTACGGATCTATCTAATCATTGCTGTCGGGTTGCTTATACTCAAAGCAGTTACTGCGATCGTTGATAGCCTAGATGCTCTCAGTCTCAGATACTCCAACCCTGATAACCTCTTGAGATTCTACGATCGCCTCCGACACCTGATACCCTTTTTAAAGCGGTGTCTGGAATTTGTGATTTATGTCTGCATGGCAACATTGGTAATTCAGCAGGTGCAGTTAATCGCCAATATCGCCGCTTTTGGCCCGCGAATTATCAAAATTATCGGCATCATCTTCATTAGTCGTGTGTTATTTGAGGTTGTCTACTTATTTGTTGAAGAGGTGCTGTTCAAAGACCAAAATCTGACTGAGATTCAAAGAAGTAGACGCCTAACGCTCGTTCCTCTGTTTCGTAGTTTCTTACAATATCTGATTTACTTTGGTGCTACAGTTTCCATTCTCTATGCCCTCGATATTGATCCAACTCCAATACTTGCAGGTGCTGGTATTGTCGGCATAGCTGTGGGTTTAGGGGCACAAACACTAATCAACGATATAGTCTGCGGCTTCTTTATTTTGTTTGAAAACTACTACTTAGTGGGTGACTATATTGAGGCTGGAAAAGCTGAAGATAAAGTTGTTGAAGGTATTGTCGAGGCGATTGAACTGAGAACCACTCGGATCAGACATCCCAATGGCCAATTGCAGATTATTCAAAATGGCAATGTTGGCTCAATTACTAATTACTCCAAACAGTATATCTTTGCAGTTGTAGAACTTGGAGTACCTTATGATTCCAATTTAGCGCATGTGTACAAAGTGATTGAAGAAGTGGGACAGCAGTTAAAAGTAGATGAGCCAGATGTACTCGAAGGCACACAGGTGGATGGAGTCGAAAGTCTCGGAGAGTCTAACTTGTTGCTGCGGACATTGACGAAGGTGAAGCCAGGAAAACATCTTCAGATTCAGCGCATTCTTCGGAAGATTTTTACAGATGCCCTGCTGCGAGAAGGAATTGTAATTCGTGTTCGTACCGAAAGTGCCGAAGCTTAATTTGGCAATATTTTTCAACAACTTATTTTAAATAGCAATACTTGAAGTAGACATCAATGAATTATCCCCTGATCGCCCAAGTGGCAGCATCTGCATCAAAAACTCCCGTAGTAACACCACCTCCAACTTTACCAACGGGCGCACAAATTAGCTCTTTCTTCTATACATTCGGCGCATCCATAGTTGTTGTCTTCATCCTCTACATATTACTGTTCTATCTACTGCGATCGTTTTTTCGCCGCACAGAAAAAGATACAGCCTTGTTTATTCTTGGTATCTTACAAATCCCAGCGATCGCTATTTTTATCCTTGCCAGTCTAAAACTTTCTCTGACTCAACTCGGTTCAGGGGGAATTATTAGTTTGATTGATCGAGGACTTACGGCTTTTCTGATTCTTGCTTTCACTTACGGCATAACTTTGTTGTTTACGGAAGCAGCAGTATACTATTTAAAAGACTACGCTCGGAAAACTGAGGCCGTTTGGGATGACGTATTAATTCCACTCCTCCAAAATTTTATCCCAGTCATCACTTACCTAATTGGAATATCTCTGTTTTTCAGTACCATCGGGGTTGATTTAACAGGAATTGGGTTAGCAATAGGTAGTATTACTGTAGTGTTGGGGTTGGCAGTAAAAGATATTTTAAGCGATTTTTTCAGTGGATTGGTTTTGTTAGTTGATACACCTTTTCGATTTGGAGATGTCATCTCCATGCCAGATGGTTCAATTGCAATTATTAAACACATTGGCATCAGGGTGACAAAACTATATCTGATTAACGAGCATTGCGAGGTGTATACACCAAACACGACTTTGGGAGGTCAAAATATAGTTAATCTCAGTCGTCCTACAACTCACTATGCTTATACAATTCAAGTGTCAGTTAGAGTTGATGCTGATGCAGTCGTAGCAACAAACATTCTGCAACAAATTATCCTCGGACATCCAGACACATTGGGCGATATTGATGAAAAGCTTCAATGTTTGGACAGTTTTGCGGCATTGAGAGAAGCAGAGGGCGATAAACTGTCAAAAAAAGAAGCTGGACGCCTACGTTTATTAGTTGAAAAAGATGTCAATAGCCAAATGCAAAAAATTGAACAAGCATTTGAAGATTTTGTTAGAGAGGTTAAGAAGTTAGAAAAGGGGGGATTGAATACAGAAGAACTGAAAAAGCTACAAAAAAGCTACTTGGAAATATTGAGTATTATAGGGCTAGTAGTTATTACAGAACGTAAGGGTAAACGTCTGCGATCGCGCTTAGAAGAACAAGAAAAAACTGAGAAACCAACTCTAATTAGTTTGATTCGCCAATGGTATCAAACTTGGTTAAAAGATCCTGATTTAGTAATTGAAGACCAACATCTTTTACCAGACGAATGGGAACAAAAAATTGAACTTCTGAAAATTAAACTGAGTAAATTATTTCAGAAAATCTCAAATCCTGGAGTCGATGAAACCAGATTAGATGACTACTCATTAAAATTTGTGGAATGGCTGCATGATAGTTTTAAAGAGTCTAATACTGCCTGGAAAGAACCACAAGTTCAGCTAACTGATATCCAAGGCTCTGCTATGCAATTTTCTGTCCGGTTCTACGTTGATAATATTCAGTTAGAACACTGGCGACGTGGAAACCGTGTCCAAAATGAGGTGCGTCGAGAGATGGTACGGCGCTTAAGACAAGCTTATATCTACACACTAGGATGATGATTTTCAGGTATAAAATACTTTGCCTATCGATAATATAATAAAGACCCGACACCGCAACGTCCTTACTGTGGGTATTAAATAACTCATCCACTAATTAGTGTTGTATCAGACTGGATATGAAAATAGGAAATAAACTTGAAAGCGAACAAAAAATGTGTTGATTTATACAATAAAAGGGTAATGATTGTTATAGGCTTGAAAAGCCCTTTACTTTTATACTTTTGGCGAAACTTCACCGCCAAAAAAGCACCAGAGTGATAGGAAATTACCTGTAACCAAATGCGATTGATACTTATCAAACGCCAATCTGGTTAAGTTGAACATATTCCTGTCAGCAGTATAGGCGACTTCCTACGCTCTGGTTATTTCTTTGAATTATTTTAGGTCAACGGAATTCAGGTAATAGCCAATACCATCCAGAACCTTTACGGGTTAGCCAAGAGTCGTCAAAGTCTGCATGATTATCATCTAAGTACAGATGATCAGCAGGAACATCAGAAAAATCCGAGTTGTCTTGAGAGCGAATCCTGAAATTGCGACAACTTCCCTCTACTTGAATGATAACAGTGTGATTGCGATCGCTAGGAGTAGGTTGTAGGATGCTATCTCTGATGCTTTGCCGTTTTCTATCTACTTCTTGTCTATCTTTGGAAAGACAACGCACTTTCACCAATGAGTTTTCATTGGGATTATCTAGCAGATAGGGAAGAATTTGAGAGTCATGAATTGTGTGAGGAGGGTTGGCAGTTTGTGCGCTTGCCAAAGATGTTATGGATAAAAACATACTGGTAGTCAGGGCAATAATTTTCCCTCTTAGCCTGTTTTCCATAGTTTCTCTTAACGGCTAAAGAAAGCAATTGTTTGTTGTCCTTTGACTGCTGAATTTTTCTTCAGTAACAGCTTATTTATTTTCCAGCAGTTGATTGACTTGCTGTCCCCGACGACCACTTTTTATTTCATAGCGTTGGGTGAGATTATCTTCATAATTCATATCTCTAGCAGCGGCGGAGTTAACAAAAGCATCGCAATTCCTACCTTGGACGACTGTTGAAGAACTACTGCTATTTTCATCTGTGCGGTTGCTGTTTTGATCGCGGGAATTACTGTTATTTTTACTACCTTGACTAGAACCACTACCACTAGCACCAATACCTAAAAAGCTAAAACCACCACCACCACCGTCATTGTGGCTTTCAGCAGAACTGGAACGAGTATTCGTAGAGTTTGCCAAAGCAATTTTGCTAGAACTGTTGCGGGTGTTATTACCCAAGCCAACATCACTGCATAAAGCGCGGGGGTCATTTGCTAGTGTTTTCGGGTCAACCCAAGATTGATGGTCACCTAATCCTTGAATTTCAGTATTACTAACTGCATTGCTGGGTGAAGCAGGAACAGAAGTGTTAGGAGTTGCATTCCCTACAGCGGCTCCAGGGGTAATAGTAACCGGTTTGAAGATACCAGTAGACTTGACATCAAAAGGGCCGGCAAAAGCTGGTAGTGTACTACCCAGAAATGCGGTAGCTGTTAGCAAAGAACTAGCGAAGTGACGGAATTTCATGGCCATTCTCCTAATGTTTAAGCGTTAGTGTATGTTTTGGGTTTTAACCCCTGCACTTACTCAATAGGTTGACCTTGATTTTTTTATGCAGCCTAGCGTCACATTTTTTGTAAAACTAGTACAACACGGCGGAAATAAACCACCCATTCCAAATCAATGAAATAACCCTGTATTCATTTTTAATTTTTAATTTAAATCAAGGGTAGGTATTTAAAACAAGGGAGACAAAGGGAATAACCCATGCTCAATGCCCCATGCCCCCTTGTTAACTATCTCCTAGACTGAATTGCCTTGATTAACTCATAAAAAGGCTGCCAATTATCTTCCTGAGCAATTGATTCCCAAATAGACTCAATCACTGGTCTTAATAATGCCGTTTTGGGATTATTAGCAGCTAGAGTTTGGGCAATTATGTCGATGCGTAGGCGTAGCCCGTCGTAGACATCGCACTCCAAATCATTCAAAATTTTATGGTATAGTATACACCAATCATCAAAAATTCCTGAAGCAC
This sequence comes from Nostoc sp. JL34, assembly GCF_017114945.1. GTDB lineage: Bacteria > Cyanobacteriota > Cyanobacteriia > Cyanobacteriales > Nostocaceae > Nostoc. The sequence goes on along the minus strand of NZ_JABXKQ010000089.1, from coordinate 15,663 downwards.
CCGGTACTGGTACAATATCTGAACTATTCATCACAAAACCTGGTTCATCTCGCCATTTAGATGAAAAAGTGCGAGCCATCTCATAAAAGAACTGGTGATAACCAACTTGGCTCTCTTTCAAAAATTCAATCGTTAGATTCAAGAGTTCTTGAGCTTGTGAATGTGGCAATTCCACAAAACCCAACTTTTTCAACATCAAAGAACTGTATTCAGCTTGATAATACTCATCAAACTTCGCTAATCCAGTCTCCATATCACCTTTATCAATAATTGCCTTCAAAGGTTCCTGGAGCATTTCTAGATTCAACTTGCAAATACTTGGTTGATGACTGTAACAGTAGCGTCCAGAATAGTCAAAATATGCAGCTATAAAGTATGGGTTATAAGTAGGGATAAATGCGTAAGGCCCATAATCAAAACTCTCTCCCGTAATCGACATATTGTCAGTATTGAGGACTGCGTGACAAAAGCCCGCCGCCATCCACTGCGCTACTAGTTCTGCAACCCGTTTAACTAATTCGGCGTAAAACAGGGCATATTTATCTTGTTCAGCCCTTAAGTGTCGATAATACTGCTCAATTACGTGGTCTAACAGCTTCTTAGTTAAATCTGGACGCTGGAAATAGTGTAGTCGCTCAAAAGTGCCAAACCGAATATGAGAACTGCTCATTCTCACCATCACAGATGAACGGGTAGGCGAAGGTTCATCGCCCCGCCAGAGAGGTAAACCTGTTTCAATCATGCTCAGACAGCGCGAGGTACGTACACCCAAGTAGTGCAACGCTTCCGCAGCCAGAACTTCCCGTACCCCACCTTTGAGCGTGAGCAAACCATCGCCACCACGAGAGTAGGGCGTTCTCCCAGAACCTTTAGTGCCAAAATCGTACAATTCGCCATCATTGGCGCGAACTTGCCCGTAGAGAAAGCCTCTACCATCACCCAACTGTCCGTTATATTCACCAAATTGATAGCCGTGGTAACGCAGTGCCAGCAGGGGCTTCCGCCCTTGAAATTGACCAAAGGCTGTGATGAAATCTTCGTCTTTGACTACTTGGGGGTCTAGACCGAAACGGGGTAATAGTTCATCGTTACGCCAACGCAGGAAGTGTTGGGGAAATTCCGCTGCTGCAACCTCGTCGTAGTAGTCACCGCCTAGAGATTCTAAGGCGCTTTCGTAGTTGAGGGTGAGAAAAGGATTGCTAGAATTCTTGTAATTTGGAGTTTCAGCCAGAGTCATTACGAGCAAAGCTTAATTCATTCTTCTCTTAATACTACCTCTGGCATCAGCATCAGCATAGACGCAAAAAGCGACCCATATCTAAAATATGGCAGCGCTACATCAAAATCTGGAATGCATAATGAATAAAATTTTGCAATTAAAGAAAAACTTAACTCAGTTAGCTATTTTAGACGCTACATTTGAGGTTTTTGGCTCAGAATCACACCAATATCAATTTAAACCTTGCTTGAGTAACAAAGATATTCAAGTGTTTGAATCCAGATACAATATTATACTACCAAGTGAATATCGAAACTTTCTCTTAGAAATTGGTAATGGTGGTGCGGGGCCAGGATACGGTTTATCTGGACTGTCGGGAATTAAATATGAAGATATCATTTCAGAAAAACTATCCCAAGAGAACTACGAAATTCTTTCTAAACCGTTTATTTTAACAGAAGCATGGAATGATTTTGATTTGATTGTCAAGAATAATAGCGGTTTTGTTGCCAACAGTGATGCTTACTTTGATGATCGATTTATTCCAGGCACTCTCACTATTACAAATTATGGTTGTGGAATTTATGCGATGTTAGTCATTAATGGTAAGCAGTCAGGAAAAATCTGGATAGATGACCGTACTAATGATAATGGGATATATCCTGCTTCTTTGACTTTTTGTCGTGCTTTTCATGACACCAACCCTGATGATTTTCATTCAAATAGCGATGAAGAACAGCCTTTGAATTTTTATGATTGGTATGAAGACTGGCTCAACCGAAGTTTAGAGCAAATCCGCCAGTCTTCTGAAACTTAACCTTAATTAAATAAAACTGAGTTTTTTATTTTTGAGTTGGTTGTGATGTTGGTGTAGTAATTCCTACTGAGTTTGATGTTGCTTGTGATGCCTGTGAAGATAGAATTTTTTTCACTTGCAGATTATAAGTTTGCAAAATTGATTGAACCTGTTTCTGTTGATCTGGATTCAGATCCAAAGATTTTAACACTATTCTGATTCTTTGACGGGATTGTAGTGCTGCCTTAAATTTAGTATCTTGGGATGGGTTTAATAGAGCCTCAATATCCTTATCTCTTTGCTGGCGAGCCACTTGGATTTGTAGGCGCTGTTGGTTTGTGAGTTTGATTGGCTGGTGTGATGCAGGACTAGTCTGAGTTTTTAAGACTGGTGTAGGGGCAGGATTTGGAACTGGTGCTGCCAAGACAATTCCGTGTAAGATGGTAGCAAAAGTGAAGATAGTAGAAAAGACAGATAAGCGCTTTATAGAATTAATGGACATTTTGAAAAACTCCTCAATTAGTTAAGAAAATTGGACACATCGGCTAAAGCTAACCTTAATAACTGAGCCGGGTAGTAAACAAATATTACTATTGCATTGGTTTGTGGACTTGTTGTGTATTTATTATGAATTTGCTATGAATTTGTATATGTTCACAACTGATATATTTAATTCATTCATATTTAGATATTGTATGATTATAAATAGCTGTCATGTAGGCAGTCCTCACAAACTAAAAATAAGTATTTGATCGAAAACCAAGCATTGCTTACTTAGAGAATTTGCCTAAAATACATTTATAAATAGCAGTTATAAATAAGTGAATTTGTAACTAGGTATCGTGAGTAGATAAAATAAATATTCTCGGCAAGACTATTCAGAAAATGTTAAAAATTAGGTGCTTTCCAATGAGGATTTGTAAGACTCGTTAAAATGTGATCTTCCCATTGTCCATTAATTAACAAATAGTCTCTAGCATATCCTTCAATAACAAAACCGAGTCTTTTGAGTACATTACCACTGCGCCGATTGTGAGGCATATAATTAGCCATGACCCGGTGAAAGTTTAACTCTTGAAATAGATATTGAGTTGCAGCTTTTAGTCCTTCTGTCATATATCCTTTAGCTTGTTTCTTTTCAGCAAGGCTATATCCCACATAGCAAAAATGAGCGGCTCCTCGGACAAAATTACTAAAATTGACAGTTCCGATAACTACTGTGGGATTTTTTTTGGTGAAAATAAATAGTTTTAACGATTGACCATTGATAAATTCCAGAAAACTATTCTCTATCTGATATTGCCAATATTCTTCAGTGAAAAAACCATCAGCCCAAAGAGGATAGAATGGAGTGAGATAAGTTTTGTTATCAATGAAGTATTTGAGAATTTGGGGTATATCTTCATGGATCGCTGCTCGTAATAATAGGCGATCGCTGGCAATTATTGGCAGTTCTGATATCATAAATTGCTTAATCGGCGGGATCTCTTCCCAGAACATTCTCTAAATTTTATAAATTCTCTCATAACCTGCGGTTTAGCAGCATCAGGTAGATTAGCTGTCTCATTATCAGGACTTATGCAAGTGTCATAGTTTTTTCATAAAGTTTGTCAAAAGTCAAGGGTCAATGAATTGATTTTATATAGACTCTGAACTCCTGACCAGCATGACAAAAGATATATGCGCCACTTGCATAAGTCCTGCCAATACCCAATACCCTTTACAACAGAGAGAGTGAGTATTTTTGCTCTTAATCTGCCATTCAAGCAAAATCTTGATAAGCTGATGTCTAATATCTAGAGCGGAAGGATTGAGAGCCAATGGGTGATAAAGCACAGTGCAGGGTACAACTTCGATAAAATCGCTTTGCCCAAACGCTGTACCGCAGCAGATTTAAGCAAAAGACAGCTCAAGATTCAACCCAGTCTACAAGAAGGATAATGATGTGGTGGGAATACGCTACGATTGGCAGGAATTAGAGATTCGGGCGATTTACAATACGCCATTGCTAGAGCTTATTTATCAAGCTGCTAGCGTGCATCGCCAATATCATGACCCAACAAAAATACAAGTTTGCAAGCTTATATCTATCAAAACCGGAGGTTGTCCAGAAGATTGTAGCTACTGCGCCCAATCTTCCCGCTATAAAACAGAGGTAAAGGCGCAAGCACTCCTAGAAAAGGAAACAGTAGTTAGCATCGCCCAAAAAGCTAAAGAAACTGGTGTTAGTCGCATTTGTATGGGTGCAGCTTGGCGCGAAGTCCGGGATAACTCACAATTTGAGGAAGTCCTGGAAATGGTCAAGGATGTGACTGCAATGGGTTTAGAAGTGTGCTGCACTCTGGGTATGTTGACGGCAAATCAAGCCAGAAAATTGTCAGAAGCGGGACTTTATGCCTACAACCATAACTTAGATACCTCGCAGGAATATTACAGCACAATTATTACCACAAGGACATATAGCGATCGCTTGAACACAATTGAGAATGTCCGGCAGACAAATGTTACTGTCTGTTCCGGCGGCATCATGGGTTTGGGCGAAACTGTAGATGACCGGGTTGGGATGTTACAAACTCTGGCAAACTTACATCCACATCCAGAGTCCGTACCGATTAATATTCTTTCACAAGTACCGGGCACACCCTTAGAAAATCAGCCTGATGTTCCCATTTGGGATATTGTGCGGATGATTGCCACAGCCAGGATTTTAATGCCAGCTTCCGATGTGCGTCTTAGTGCGGGAAGGGCGAGACTTTCTGAAGTTGAGCAAGCTTTCTGCTTTATGGCAGGAGCCAATTCTATCTTTTCTAGCGACGACAACAAGATGTTGACGGTGACAACTCCCTGTCCAGATTACGATACTGACCGAGAAATGCTGAATTTACTTGGTTTGGGAATGCGTCCGCCTTCCCAAAGACAAGAGAAAGTAGCAAGTCCGGCTGTTGTCGGATAAATATCTGATTGTGGGATAGCCGAAAGGCCTATCCCACAATAAATAATTGGATATTTTTTACCTAAATTCCCTAAGCAGGTGTCAATAAAATCAACTGCTGTTGCAAAAGGCTTCTTACCTCATCCAATCCCAGTTCTACATTTGTCAATATCTCTGCAACTGTGGAATTTTGATCGCATCTTTGCATAAACTCAAACTCTGCTACAGATAAATTCACAATTTGGTAATCGTAATTAAAGAAACATTGACTGGGAAATCCCTCAAGACAAGGATTCAGTTCGGGAATCGCTGCTAGTAGAGCGTTATCCTCTGACCAGTCAGCTTTGATTAAGGGAGGACGACCGAGGAAAAACTCGTAATGAGTTACTTCTGGGTCTAATAATTCTATCAGGCGATAAAGCTGGCGATCGCTCAATTCTTTTGCCCGTTCTACTAACTCTGGTGCTTTGCCCAAAAGTCTCTCTAAATCCCAGAAACTCGGATTCGAGAAACCAATAAATTCCAATCCCGAAGCATCAATTAATTCAAATAGCGTTTCAATGTTGTAGTCAATTTCTTGAGGATGAACGTACATATCAGCAAAGTATTCATCCTTGTTGTTTTCTAATGACCAACGTTGTTTATCGTATTTGACAATTCGGTTATTTTCTGGTAAAGAAGTGAATATTTGTCGCCCGACTTGGACACCATCGCGGTAGTCGCCTTTTTTGTCACCTTGAATAAGTGCGATCGCTTTTTGCATGAGTTGAATTTCCCAACGTCCCAACTCCCCGTACACAAAAATGTGCATTAAGCCGCCTGGGGCTAACTTCTTCGCCAAAGCTTGAATCCCGCGAATGGGATCGGGAGTATGGTGCAAAACGCCAACACAGTTAATTAAATCAAACTCACCCGGTAACTGTTCCACATCAAACAAACTGAGGTGATGAAATTCAACGCGGTTAGCTCCAGAACGCTGACAACGCTCTTTGGCTACAGCTAAAGCGCCAGTACTGAGATCAATTCCTACAACAGAAGCTTGAGGATTGAGGTGAACCAGGTACTCTGTACCCACACCAGTACCGCAACCTGCATCTAAAATCCGAATATCTTGCTTTTGAGGTTTTTGACCTGTGCAGAAGTTATGAGCGGCTAGCCAATTCCAGCGCCAGTTATAGCCTGGAGGTGGTTCATCCAACAGGGCTTCCGGCGGAAAGGGGTAGGTATTGTAGAGTTTGGCAACAGCAGCACTAACAGTTTGGGAATCGGACATGATGAGGAATAACGCAGCATTTCTGAGTTTAGCGGATAGTGGCTGATCAGGGCAAAGATTATTATTGTTTATTTCCTGATATTTATCCAACAGCAAAGTCAGTAAATTGGTGTTTATAAGGAGCGTGAAATCCTAATACAATATCTTCTTTCGGTACACCAGCAGAAATTAATTCATTAGCGATACTGATTTATGTACCATCTCTTTGTATCCAATTTTTTTGTCCTTGATATCAACATGAATGATAACTCCATAAATTCTCCGTTGTTCTTTTCAACCAATATTTAAGAGTTGATAATAATGAGGTTATGCATCAAATAACAATTGAACCTCTGTGCCATTAGCCACATCATTAACTAAATGTTTATTTAAAATCTCTTGAATAATTTTAAAGTAGTTTATTCCTTCCATAAAACAATATCCTGACTTAAGGAATTATGGGAACCTGACATTTCATGAGCAATATTGCAGCAATTCTGAGTTTAGCTAATGCGGAACACTTCAGGTAGACAAATAATTACGATCGCCATCAGCCCATATATTTTAAGTAGGAAAGTTGTTTCAGCAATGGCTGTTTCTAAGCGAGTTTGCAAACTTTGACTTAGCTTTTCTATTGCTTCCGTTTCGGTATTTCCTAAATCTTCACAGTCTGGTAAACCTAACAATATTGCTTTAACTGTGCCATCTTGTTGATTTTCAATCAACACATCATAAATTAACTTTGGTGTAGTTGTTAGAGGGGTAGTTTTTATAGCTAAATTCATAGTATTTTGATCTTTCAGATTTTATATTGATTATAACATTTAGGTCAATTTAGCCTTGAGACAAATTAAGATCACTTACTTGGTTAATTTGTGGTTTGATTTTGATCATATTGTTTTTTGCGATCGCTCCAATGATTTACAACCAATCAGAGTTTGATTTACGCTGTGAATGGGGGCTACAAGGAGTTGCTCAACTCGCTCCCATCAGTGATGTAATTGTAATAGTTGACGTTCTCTCTTTTTCTACTTGCGTGGAAATTGCCACCAACAATGGCGCGATAATTTTTCCCTACGCATATAGAGATGAATCAGCCATAGATTATGCCAAATCAGTGCGAGCGGAGTTAGCAAATCATAGACAACATTGGACTACAACTGGATATTCTCTCTCGCCAAAATCGGTGACTCAGATTCCTACTGGAACCAGACTAGTTTTACCTTCACCTAATGGTTCTTTTCTGACTTTACATACAGGAAATACACCAACTTTGGCTGGTTGCTTGCGAAATTGCCAAGCTGTAGCGCAGTTTGCTCAAAAGTATGGTGATAAAATTGCTGTGATTCCTGGCGGTGAGAGGTGGAAAGAAGATGGAAGTCTCCGTCCTGCATTTGAAGATTTAATTGGTGCTGGGGCAATTCTCAGTTATTTAGATGGCAGTTTATCACCAGAAGCCGAAGTCGCTCTTACAACATTTCAGGCTTTCCAGCAGGATTTATTGGGGTACTTGAAAAAATGCAGTTCTGGTAAAGAGTTGATTGAAAAAGGCTTTGAGTCAGATGTTGATCTGTCCGCAGCTTACAGCGTTAGTGATTGTGTGCCTTTATTTACTGATAATGCGTATGTAAATTACACGCCACAGGCTTAATCAAACTCAAAAATTACGAATTACGAATTACGAATTAATTAAACGTCGCATTGATTGGTTTGGCAATATTTGGCATTATCTATAAACTCTTGCAACTTATTCAAGGGAATTATCTGCAATGATGACCCACCTTGTACCTCAGCAGCGATGTAAGCAAACTTTTGTCCACGATAAAACTGGTCACGTCCAACTTTGGTGATATATCGAGACTTCTGAAAGTCATTAGCAATATTAGAATTATAAATATTTTGTAACAGTTTCACTGCATTGGCATTTTTTGTGGTGAATTTGAGGCGTTTATCACCACTAACAGTTATGCCTTCTTTATTCACTGTCCCATTTTGAGAAGTGACATCAGCATAAAAGTATAAATTTCCCTTTGTACCCTCGTAACCGTGGGCTTCGCTGTTGTATCTCAGAGTTGGTAGTTGAGGTCTGGTTTTTGCCCACTTGACAACGGTGTTGATGTTTTGGTCTGGAAGCGCATTTGCAGGAGTGACAGCCAAAATAACTGCGATCGCAGATAAGGTAGCATTGAATAAATAGTTAAATTTATAACTTTTGTGCATAGTATTTCCCCTGTATGTAAATACTGACTATTTGCAGATTAAACCACCACAAATTAAGAATTACTTCCAGTGCGGTGTTAGTTGTGAATGTGAGCTTATCAGTAGCAAAAACAACTTAACATTGACTAATGACCACTGTCCAGTGACTAAGTACAACATTTCAATGATTCTTAGTGAATTCTTTGTACCCCTACTCTGCGGGAAGGCGAAGTGCATCTGCGTTTAAATAAAAAAGAAATCAGTAGACAGTTCCCAACCTACTACTTAGTTACAAAACTTAGACTTTATCTCAGGCAAAGTGGGGTATGTATTTTTAAGACTGGAGACATTTAAGATACAGGTTCTACACACTTCTTAATAAACCCGCCTTGAGAACGCAAAACGTTCTAATCTAAAAGCTAACTGGGTTAATTTACTGGCAGTTTTGCAGGCAATACTCTCAAGCTCATAAAGCATAGACACACCGATGTGTCAAGCCTCAAAACAATCCAGACTTAACACATAAACGCTTATGATGGGAGTTTTACAAATCCGATGAGTGTTAAGGCAAGTGGTGGAAGCTCAGTTGCGCGTCCGCAACTATATCAAACCCTAGCTGTAGCGACAATTACCCAAGCCGAGCAGCAAGACCGCTTTTTGGGAAGTGGTGAATTAAATGAACTGGCAAGCTATTTTGCATCTGGTGCAAAGCGTCTAGAAATTTCTCAGACGCTGACGGATAATGCCGAGATTATTGTATCTCGCGCTGCCAACCGGATTTTTGTCGGTGGTTCGCCAATGGCTTTTTTAGAAAAGCCCAGAGAAGTAGAACTAGTAACTGCTGGTGGTGGTGGTGCTAATGTCCAACAGGGGATGCAACTGGGAACTGTAACCTACGTTGAAAGTCGTGGCGGGTTCTTAGAAAATTTACGCTCAATCTTTAATTCATCCCCCAGCGGCCCGACACCTGCGGGTTTCAGACCAATTAACATTGCTCGTTATGGCCCAAGCAACATGGCCAAGAGCTTGCGGGATTTATCCTGGTTCTTGCGCTACGCTACTTATGCGATCGTTGCTGGCGACCCCAACATCATAGCGGTGAATACACGGGGTTTGCGGGAAATAATTGAAAATGCCTGCTCTGGAGAAGCAACGCTAGTAGCCTTGCAGGAAATCAAAGCCGGGTCACTTTCCTTTTTCCGCAACGATGCTGAGGCTACAGAAATTGTGTCTCAGTACATGGATGTTTTGTTAACAGAATTCAAAGCAGCCACACCTTCAAATAAAGTTCGCCAACGCCCCTCTAGCGACCAGCAAGGGCTACAACTGCCGCAAATTTACTTTAATGCGGCAGAACGGCGTCCCAAGTTTGTCATGAAGACTGGGTTATCAAGTAGCGAAAAAAATGAGGTAATCAAGGCCGCATATCGGCAAATCTTTGAGCGCGACATTACCCGTGCTTATAGCTTATCCATATCTGACCTGGAATCCAAGGTGAAGAATGGCGACATCTCTGTGAAAGAGTTTGTCCGTCGTTTAGCTAAATCTCCCCTTTACCAAAAACAGTTTTACCAGCCTTTTATTAACAGCCGAGTCATCGAACTAGCTTTCCGTCACATTTTGGGACGGGGGCCAAGTAGCCGCGAAGAAGTACAAAAATACTTCTCAATTATTTCTAACGGTGGTCTACCAGCCTTAGTAGATGCTTTAGTAGATTCTGCTGAATACAGCGACTATTTTGGTGAAGAAACAGTACCCTACCTCCGGGGTCTGGGTCAAGAAGCACAGGAATGTCGCAACTGGGGCCCGCAGCAAGACCTGTTTAACTACAGTGCGCCTTTCCGCAAAATACCTCAGTTCATCACCACATTTGCAGCTTACGAGCAACCGCTACCAGATCAACATCCCTACGGTTCTGGTAATGACCCCTTGGAAATTCAGTTTGGGGCGATTTTCCCGAAAGAAACTCGCAACCCCAGTACCAATCCGGCTCCTTTTGGCAAGGATACCAAACGCATCCTGATTCACCAAGGGGCAGGGATTAATAACCAAAATAGCAATCCCAAGGCGCGGGGTGAAGCTCCTGGTACTCTTGGGCCTAAGGTGTTCAAGTTAGATCAACTGCCTGGTACTAGAGGTAAAAAGGCTACCAAAAATTCTAGCGTTAGATACTCCGAAAGCTCCACGCAAGCTCTGATTAAAGCAGCTTACCTGCAAGTTTTCGGTCGTGATCTTTACGAAGGTCAGCGCCCGAAGGTATTGGAAATCAAGCTGGAAAACGGCGACATTTCTGTGCGGGAGTTTATCCGTGGTTTGGCTAAGTCAGATGTATTCCGCAATCTGTACTGGTCATCGCTTTATGTTTGTAAAGCGATCGAGTATATTCACCGCCGCTTGTTGGGTCGTCCGACTTATGGTCGTCAAGAAATCAACAAGTACTTTGACATCGCTGCTAAACAGGGCTTTTACGCAGTGGTTGATGCCATTATTAACAGCGTAGAATACAGCGAAGCCTTTGGTGAAGATACAATTCCTTACGAACGGTATCTGACTCCTGGTGGTGTATCAGGGCGACAATTACGTGTTGGTAGCATTCGTGATGATGTTGCCGCGAAAGTTCAGAAGGAAGTCACGCCGAGCTTTGTGACACTGGGTACAGTGACAGAAAAACGGTCAGAACCAGATATTCAGTTCCGCATTAACCAAGGTGTCAGCAAGCAACGCGAACAAACCAAAATCTTCAAACTGGTGGCTAATACCAGTGACAAAGTTGCAGTCAAAACTTTGATTAGCGCTGCTTATCGTCAGATTTTTGAGCGGGATATTGCACCCTATATCGCCAAAAACGAATTTACAAAATGGGAAAGCAAGCTGGGGAACGGCGAAATTAGTGTGAAGGAATTTATTGAAGGTTTGGGTTACTCTAACCTCTACCTGAAAGAGTTCTACACACCTTACCCCAACACCAAAGTGATTGAGTTGGGAACCAAACACTTCTTGGGACGGGCGCCACTAGACCAAGCAGAAATCCGCAAGTACAACCAGATTTTGGCTACTCAAGGTATTCGTGCCTTTATTGGCGCTTTGGTAGATAGTGTGGAATATAACCAGGTGTTTGGTGAAGATACGGTTCCTTACCGTCGCTTCCCGACCCTACCCGCGGCAAACTTCCCGAATACTGAGAAGCTGTACAACCAGCTTACCAAGCAAAACGATGACGTAGTTGTGCCTAGCTTTAAGCCAGTGCAAGCCCGCGTCGGAGCTAGCGATACGGAGCTTTTGACACAGGCTATCGCAGATATATCAGCACAAACAAATGGTATAAGCCAGAACAAGCCATCATTCGCTGAACTAGGTCGTTCCTACAACGATGGTAGCGGACAAACCGTGGAACAGGGTGTGCGTAAAAATGCACGCATTTACCGTCTAACAGAAAGCACCAACCAAACCGAAAAACAACAGGCAATCAACGCCATTTATCGTCAAGTGTTGGATGTATTTAACGGTGAAGTGCCTGATAATTTCCGCCGTACTGACCTAGATAGCAAACTCCAGAATGGTGAAATTTCCGTCCGCGAGTTTGTGCGTGAACTAGCGAGTTCCCAAATCTATCGCCAGCGCTTCTATACCCCTTATCCTCATGCCAAGGTCATTGAGTTCCTCTTCCGTCACCTGTTGGGGCGTACACCCGCAACTCAGGAAGAAATTCGCCAGTATAACAATCTGCTAGCCGATAGCGGTTTGTCAGCTGCCGTAGAAGCAATAGTCGAAAGTCCAGAATATAGCCGCTACTTCGGTGAAGATGTTGTGCCTTACAACCGCTTCCCATCTCTGCCAGCAGGTAACTACCTCGGTAGTGTAGCGGTTGATTAGTGAGTAGGGGGTAGGGAATAGGGAATAGGGAATAGGGAATAGATTATTTTTAGTCCCCAGTCCCCTGTAACCCTTCCCCTGTCTCCTTCGTAACCTTTTGTAATACCGCTCTCAGATTGCAGTTTGAACAGCAAATTCTGAAAAGCAATATTACAAAGTATTAAGAGCAGTCATAAATGCTCAACAGAATGCCGGAAAATGTTTTGCGGAAGGTAACTGAGTTTAAAAGCTTGTGTACTTATGTTGACTCAAGCAAGCTCGTAATTTATTAGCCGTAGCAGTTATAAAACTGTTGTGTTTAAAAGAACGAGAAATAAACTCAGTAAACCAAATTTCAAGTCGCACCAGTTTAATCAAATCCTGGTTTCATTCGTATTGGAGGAATCCATTAATGAGTATCGTCACGAAAGCTATCGTGAATGCTGACGCAGAAGCCCGCTATCTCAGCCCTGGTGAGTTAGATCGGATCAAGTCATTTGTTGCAAGTGGTGAGCGCCGTGTGCGGATTGCTCAAATTTTGTCAGAAAATCGCGAACGGCTTGTTAAGCAAGCTGGCGATCAACTGTTCCAAAAGCGTCCTGACGTTGTGTCTCCTGGTGGAAACGCTTACGGTCAAGAATTGACTGCTACTTGTCTGCGTGACCTAGATTACTACCTCCGCCTCGTTACCTACGGTATCGTTGCTGGTGATGTTACCCCCATCGAAGAAATTGGTGTTATCGGTGCCCGTGAACTTTACAAGTCCTTGGGAACTCCTATCGATGGTGTCGCTGAAGGTATCCGTGGATTGAAGAATGTAGCTGGTACATTGCTGTCTGGTGATGATGCTAGTGAAGCTGGTAGCTACTTCGACTACCTAGTTGGCGCTCTTCTAGGATAGGGTAAAGCTGTTTACCTACTGAAACAGAAGTATTGCAATACGGTTGGAAATAAGGAATTAACAACATGGCTCAAGACGCAATTACCGCTGTCATTAACTCCGCAGACGTTCAAGGTAAATACCTAGACTCTTCTGCTTTAGAAAAGCTAAAAGGCTACTTCGCCACTGGTGAACTACGGGTACGTGCTGCTAGCACCATCAGCGCTAACGCTGCTGCGATCGTCAAAGAAGCTGTAGCAAAATCTTTGCTGTACTCTGACATCACCCGTCCAGGTGGTAACATGTACACCACCCGCCGCTATGCTGCTTGCATCCGCGATTTGGACTATTACCTCCGCTATGCCACCTACGCTATGTTAGCTGGCGATCCTTCCATCCTTGATGAACGTGTACTAAATGGCTTGAAAGAAACCTATAACTCCTTAGGTGTTCCCGTCGGTGCTACCGTGCAAGCTATCCAAGCAATCAAGGAAGTAACCGCCAGTTTGGTAGGTTCTGACGCCGGCAAGGAAATGGGCGTTTACTTAGACTATATCTCCTCTGGCTTAAGCTAAGAACTAGTTTGCGCTTAAAAATTTAGGTGCGGCTTTATTAAGGTCTGGAAATCAATCGTGAGTGCTAGAACGTTATATTGCTTATCTTGGTAAATTATCAGTGATGAGTGTTGGTGGTCTAGTATTGATGTTTGATTTCCAGCCTTTGAATGATTAAAAGATTTGCACTAAAGATTTTGAGATAAAAAAGTTTTCACAAGGTATACAGGAGATTTTCCAAATATGTCCCGTTTGTTTAAAATTACTGCTCTAGTTCCCAGCCAAACCCGAATTCGTACCCAACGCGAACTGCAAAATACTTACTTCACGAAGCTAGTTCCCTATGAGAACTGGTTCCGCGAACAACAACGTATTCAAAAAGCAGGCGGCAAAATCATCAAGGTAGAACTGGCAACTGGTAAGCAAGGTGCTAATACTGGCTTGTCGTAATTCTGTAAATAGAACATTATTTTAGGGAATTGCTAAGAGGTCTTTCTCGACCTCTTTTTTCTTAAGAATTGATACTACAAAAAACCTGGTAATTAAGAAACAATTGGGCGGATAGAATTCACTACTACACAAACAAAGTAGGTCTGGGTGATAAATATTGATAAAGAGGTCTAATATCCAGACCTCTTTCTTTTTTATTGCTTGTATTTCTGAAAGTTAAAAGTTGAACATTTCTACAAGGCGATACCCACGAGTATAAAGTGGAACTGGAGCGTCAGCATTCTGTCTCTTCTTAGCCTGTTTAACAGTTTCATCAAACACAATTAGCGTTTCTTTCCCAACTTTCAGCCAGTCTTCATAAGGCACACTCATATCTTCTTCAATACCACCAATATTAGGTGCGACCATTGCCCGGTAAGCTTCATTGAATTTCCTGCGGAACCGGAAATCTACTGAAATTCTCAGGCCTTCAGTTTTCCTTCTTACTGTTTGGTGCAATCCACGGGCATCATTAAAGTACATTGTGCCGTGTTGTAATTGTGCTTCTGTGTAGGAGACAACCATCGGAATATCCCGACCTTCATCGAAGTCTGACATCACCTGCATAGACTGTAATTCCATTTCACGGGGCATTTCACCTGCTTCGATAGTGATATTATCGATGTCGCCAAATAGCGGCAGAACTACTACAGTTGCATCAGCAGCAACACCTGCCCAGACATCGCTATGGCACTTTGAGCTAGCGAAGGGTAAACCCAACCTCTTGGCGTCAGTTTTACCGTAGACCATGCGAAGATTGACTGGTAAATCCACTGCATCAATCAGGTCATTTGCTCCTAATTGGTAGAAAGCCTCTGCGACGCTCTTTTGAAAAAGGTTAAATGCCAGAATGTGTTCTCGCTTGGGCATCAAAAGACCAGTGCCGGTGTAGTTCGGCAAAGTACTTCTTGCTTCCAGCAGTCGTTCAAGCATTTCAGCTTCCGAAAGAATGATGGGACTATTCAGACATGCTGAAATATAAGCCGCAGCAGCAATTCGGATTTGTTGGAATAACTCAGGCTTTAATGTGTGTTCAAACAGTAGTCGGTACTGTCGCCTTGTAGCAATTTTAGCAGCAAGCTCATCAAAGAGGCGATCGCCAAGCTGAGAAAATGCGATCGCCCGTTCATATTGTAAGCGATCGCGCACTGGTGATTCTGCTAACAGTTCTTCTAACATCATTTCTTCCAACGTTATTCTAAATTGGCTAAATAACTCATGTATCCAAAGCCATTTCGTTTTCAAAACCAATCTGGCTATTACAAATTAACAATATTTTTATCTTGATACTTCGTAAAATATACTGTTTTATTTCTCTTACCTATCTTGATTAAAAGAGTTAATTTTAAATTTCTAGTAAAGCATAGATGAAGCTGAAGCTGAAAAGCCGAACTATCTATAGAACCCATTTGATATCTTTTAGACGAGCAAGTAGATCAACAGAAATTAGGTGCATTGAAACAGTTTAGGGTTGAAAATGGGGTATTCAA
>NZ_JABXKQ010000100.1 GCF_017114945.1 Nostoc sp. JL34 | reverse complement strand
GTTCAGCTTTAGAGCCTGTTTAGTTCTTTTGTTCTAACAAAGTTGACATGCTCCCATTGTTTAGGATGAAGAAATTTATGCAGTTAACTGCCTAGATAACGAGAAATTTTTTGGTTAACTTAACCAATCAAGCAAGTAATGAGTTTGCAAGTATGAGGTATAGGTTTCAATGGCACTGCCTCTTGTGTCTGTTCCGATGAAGAAAAATAAGAAACCGTCTCTGGTGCTGACGCTCTCGGCTGCTGGGTTATTGATTGGTGCGGGGAGTGCAGCATACTGGTTGTTAGTTCAGAGACAACTATCTTCTAGCGATTTGCTAGTAGGTGCAAATATTATTCCTGGTGATGCCCTGTTTGCGGTTTCTTTAACAACAGATCCCCAGCAGTGGCAGAAATTGCGGGGATTTGGGACAAAAGAAACCCAAGCAGAACTGGACAAAAATTTAGTCCAGTTACGCGATCGCTTTCTGACTAATAATGGTTACGACTTCCAGAAAGATATCGCTCCTTGGGTAGGCGATGACGTGACGATCGCAATTCTTGCCCCAGGAACAGGGAGTAAAGCTGCACCCAAACCAGTTACTACGAATGAAGATACTGCTAGCGATCAGCAGTCGATGGTAATGGTATTGCCAGTGAAAAACCCAGAAATCGCCAAAAGGATTTTGGCACAACCCAAAACTCTTAAACAAGGCAAATGGGTTGACCGTACTTATGAAGGGATCGCCATCAAACAAAGTGAGGGACAAGCAGGGGAAAACTTCTCAGCAGCATTACTAGATGGGCGTTTTTTAGTCATAACTGATAGTCCCAAAGCCACAGAACGAGCCATCGACGCCTACAAAAATAAAACATCTCTAGCCACAACAGGGGGCTTTGCTGAGAATTTTCCGAAAATTGCCAACTTCCAACCCTTTGCCCAGTTTTATGTAAATGTGCCAACAGCAGCCAAAATAGCCGCAGCTTCCCCAAACCGCCCTTTACCTGCTCAAGTTTTGGCTCAACTGCAAAATAACCAAGGTTTAGCGGGGACAATGACTTTAGAGCCAGAAGGAATCCGCTTCAAGGGCGTTTCTTGGCTAAATCCTAATAGTCAACGAGTGCTGGCGGTGGAAAACAAAGCTGGTCAAATGCAAAGCCGCGTACCAGCGGAAACCTTGATGATGCTTTCAGGGGGAAACTTACAGCGGTTGTGGGGAGACTATGTTTTAACGTCTCAGGCAAATCCCCTCTCACCGATCGCACCAGAAAAGCTGCGAGGTGGTGTAAAATCCCTGATCAATCTCGATTTAGATAAGGATTTGCTCAGTTGGATGAAAGGCGAATTTTCCTTATCATTGATTCCTAGTACTGCAAAAGCAGGTTCACCAGATGATTTTCGGGCGGGTTTGGTGTTTATGGTACAGGCAAGCGATGCCTACGGTGGGCAAAGCCTACGCAACTCGGCTGAAGCATCCTTAAAACAGCTCGATGATGTGATGAGAAATCAATACCAGTTCCAAGTCCAACCGGGGAAAGTCGCAGATCAACCCGTTGTTAATTGGGTTTCACCTTATGGTACGTTAACTGCTACCCACGGTTGGTTAGATGGAGATGTCGCCTTTCTAGTAGTGGGCGCTCCGATCGCGGATAAAATTATTCCCAAACCCAACAACACACTAGCTAGCACGATCCCCTTCCAACAAACAGTTCCTACAGAACCTAATCCGACAAATGGTCAATTTTTTCTGGATGTGGAACGAACTGTGAAAAATTTCCCTTTACCAACTCTAATTCCCAATCAACAAACTTTGCTAGATGCAACGCGCTCAATTGGGATGACATCTGCTGTCAGCGACAGTCGTAGTAACCGCTACGACATTTTTATCGCACTCAAAAAAGTTAGGAACTCAACTGCTTTGCCTAGTCCAGAAAGCAATAAGAGCGACTCTGGTAGATAAGGGAGTGGGGAGAAATCAATTCAAAATTCAAAAACTCCTCCCTCCTGCCTCCTCTTTGCCAATGCCCTATTTCCCATTTCCTCTGTGCCATGACCCTCTAACCAGATAGGATCAGAACAGTCAGAATCCATATTTTAAATTATCCACGGAGAGAAGACTTTATGAATCTGGTTGTACTCCAGAACTGGCTGGACAATGCGTCCTTTGCCATATTATTCCTGACAATGCTGGTGTATTGGGGAGGAGCGGCTTTTCCGAATCTGCCTTATTTAGCTGTTTTGGGGACAGCTGGGATGGCGATCGCTAATTTGGGCATTGCGACTCTATTAGGGGCACGATGGATCGAAGCTGGTTATTTTCCCCTAAGTAATCTCTATGAATCTCTGTTTTTCTTAACTTGGGGAATTACCGCAGTTCATCTCATTGCTGAAAATAGTAGCCGTAGCCGCTTAGTAGGAGTTGCGACAGCTCCGGTAGCAATGGCGATCACTGCTTTTGCTACTATGACACTACCATCCCAGATGCAAGCGTCAGAACCTCTAGTACCTGCCTTGAAATCAAATTGGCTGATGATGCATGTCAGCGTCATGATGTTGAGTTATTCTGCTTTGATGGTGGGTTCATTATTAGCGATCGCTTTTTTAATAGTCACTCGCGGTCAAAATATCCAACTACAAGGCAGTTCTGTTGGTACTGGTGGCTATCGCAGCAACGGCTACCGCTTGCACAAAGCTACTGAACTAATTTCTCAACCACCAACCCCTGCTGTCGAAAATAACGGCTTTTCTCGTTATGAAACTAGTAGCAACGGCAACGGTAACGGTAACACTGCTGTTTTGAATTTAGTAACTACCCCTGAATCTCAAGCTGTAGCATCTGCTGAACCTCTTTCACCCCAGCGCCTTAGCCTTGCCGAAACCCTCGACAACATCAGCTATCGCATCATTGGATTAGGATTTCCCCTACTGACAATTGGCATCATTGCCGGTGGCGTTTGGGCTAACGAAGCCTGGGGTTCTTACTGGAGTTGGGATCCGAAAGAAACTTGGGCATTAATTACCTGGTTAGTATTCGCCGCCTACCTTCACGCCAGAATTACTCGCGGTTGGCAAGGGCGCAGTCCCGCAATTTTAGCCTCCACTGGCTTGCTTGTGGTTTGGGTTTGCTATCTCGGTGTAAATCTTTTGGGTAAAGGTTTGCATTCTTACGGTTGGTTTTTTTAAGAACCTCACTAAGACAGTACTGAGTATTGAGTATTTTACTTTTACTCATAACTCAGGACTTAGTAAAATCCAGTGTAAAACTATGGTGAGTTAAGTATTTAAGTTGAAACGCAGAGGAGGGCAGAGTTTTCTTTGCCCCTACTCTTACAAGATCGCTCGTAGCGATTGCGCGAGACAAAAATTATCACTGATAACGACCAGGGACTAATGACTAATGACTAATGACTAATGACTAAATCTATAAAATCATCATTTTATTTCGGATGAACTGTTATATCTCTGAAAATATAGATTTATTGACAGGAGATTTTTATGGAAGATGGATTTGAGATACTAAACCATGATGAAGTTGTGTCTATAGAACCAGACACTTTTAATAAGTTAAATATTGCCAAAACTTTTAAAGTCCGTGATTTGATTACGGCAATTAAGGAATATATTGGAGCGGAAGAAACAGACGAAGTAAATTTATATACCCAAGGATTAAAATGTGAAGTTTTACAATTTAGTACTTTGGGATGGAAAAAAGGAAAAGTTAGACTTGCTTTAGAATTTTGTCCTGATGAATCTGAGTCTCCACTTGATGAAATTTTTCAAAAGCTCAAACAAGTGGAAAATTAATATCCAATGAGCAAAACATCCCTGACTTCTTAAATAAGTCGGGGATGTGATACTCTCTATGTTTGCAAATATCCCTCTTCTGTCACTTTCCGAGTATTCTTAATAAAAGGATTAAAATAAAAAACTCTGGAAGGTAAGCAGGGCAATGGATGTAGAATTACAAATCCTGAAACATTTGGCAAGAGACGCTCACCCAACAGTTGCGATCGTAGATGAATATTGTGCAGAGTATAAAGACTTATTTAAAGAAGTAAGGAATTATGAGTGCTTCAAATATTTACACATGGGGATAATATCAACGATAAAACGAAAATCGTTACCAGAGATAGCAAAGGTAGTGAGCATAAATTCGGCACAGTCACTACACCATTTTTTAGCAAATTCAGATTGGTCAGTAAATAAATTAAAACAACGAAGATTAAATAAGTTAAAGAAAAAATTAGATGGTCGGGCAATTACATTAGTAATAGATGAAACAGGAGATAGGAAAAAAGGTAAAAAGACTGATTATGTAGCTAGACAATATTAGCCATAACTTACTGGGAAATAACTACCGATCCAGAAACCATGCCGGAAAATTCTACCTCCTTCGTGATGACGAATCTGCAAGGTAATCTCAAGAAAATATTAGGTGACTTATATGGATTAAGAACCTGGGTAGAATATGGGTTTCGACAGTGTAAACAGGAACTAGGCTGGACAGATTACCGTTTTACTGATTTTCAACATATTGAGAGATGGTGAGCCAGCGCGGTCTTGGGGGTTTCCCCCATGAGCGACTGGCGAACCCGAAGGGTGGGAAATTATTTTTTGTGTTTACACGATGATTAGTTTAAATTCTTCAGTCTTATTAGGTTTAAATCAATCTTGTCAATTTGAGACTAAGACACAAGAAAATAATGATGTTGATTTTTCTAATCATCCACAATGAAACCATGAATATGGATGGAAGAATACTTTAAATAATCTACGTCTCATTATCCAACCACTTTTACTATTTTGGTTGATTTATCCCTGGTTAAGTATTTTCCCTAATTCACATTTATTATTGGGATTCAATCATTTAATTGCTGCAATGAATCAATTTAAACCCTCTTATGCTTATGGATGATTTAGCTCCTGAACTACTTGCTTATCTCGGAAAGTGACAGAAGAGGGATAAAATTAGGATGTGCTGAATTGCTATCAAAATTCATTAATAAAATAAAGATGTACTAATAACTGAGAAACGGTAAACCTATCATGCTAAATTACGATCCATTAGCTTGTTTGCCCTCCTCTGAGGAACTGCCAGACTCTGACGATACCCCTGTGGATAATGAATTACAAGATTTAATTCCCGGTTTACTCAAAGCGCTTCTAGCGATCGCTTGGCCAGAACGCATGGATTGGTTTTTTGGTGTAGATATGGGTATTTATTATGACCCAGACTTACCGCCAATAGTACCAGATGGGTTTTTGAGTCTGGGCGTAGAGCGATTTTATGATGAAAACCTACGTCCCAGTTATGTGCTTTGGGAAGAGAAGAAACTACCGATATTAGCGCTGGAAGTGGTATCTAAAACATATCGTGGTGAGTACTCGACTAAGAAAGCAGAGTATGCAAGATTGGGATTTTTGTATTATGTAGTTTACAACCCATTTCGTCGCCGTAAGCCACGTTTAGAAGTTTATAAATTAGTTAACAATGTTTATGAATTACATGATGGTAATCCAGTTTGGTTGCCAGAAATAGGTTTAGGAATTGGCATAGAACGAGGAATTTATCTAGGCATACCACGGGAATGGATGTATTGGTATAACCAACAAGGACAACGGTTGTTAACATCAGAAGAAAAAGCTCAACAAGCACAGCAAGAAGTTCAAGTCTTACGAGAACGGTTGCGATCGCTCGGCATAGATCCTGATTCTCTCACCTGAATTGCTATCAAAATTCATTAATGAAATAAAGCATAACAATTGCGTAGACGCATTAGCGAAGCGGTAGCGACGTTCGCGCAGCGTCTCGCAGAGAAGGAGCGTCAGCGGCTTGTCGTTAGACATCGCTCGGTGTAGATCCTGATTCTCTCATTTGAAAAAGGGAGCAAAGACGCAATAAATCCCATAATCACAAAGACGCGATAAATCGCGTCTCTTGCCTTAACGGAACAACATTGCGAGGTTCACGAATCAAGCTCCGAGGTTCACAAATGAAGCTCAAAGGTTCATTAACGGAGTTCAAAGACTCATTCACGAGTATCAAAGACTCGTCCACGAATATCAAAGACTCGTCCACGAATATCAAAGACTCGTCCGCGAGTATCAAAGACTCATTCACGAGTATCAAAGACTCTCGCGCGAGTATAAAAGACTCGTCCACGAGTATTAAAGACTCATTACAGCAATTTTCATTTATTTAGAAAACACTCTCGCGTTCTTCTTTGCGCCTTTGCGTGAGACAAAAAATCTTTCCGTCCTGTAATTACGAATTACGAATTACGAATTACCCATTACCCTATCAAGACTTGCACTCACACTTTCAGTATCCGGTGACTTCAATCGCTGCAAAATCTCTAAAGCTGGTTGCAAATAGGATATCGCTTTAGTGTATTCACCCTGCTCTTCTGCCAAATGTCCTAACCACCACAGAGTCATTGCTTGAGTTTGGACATCTCCAATGCGTTCTGTTATTTCCAAAGACTGATTGTAAAGTGCGATCGCTTAATCCACTTCCCCTTTGTTGGCGTCGAGATTTCCCCGATTGTTCAACGTCGCCGCTTTGCCTTGGTCATCACCAACGCCTTCAAATATTTCCAAAGACTGATTAAAAAGTGCGATCGCTTCATCGACTTCCCGTTTTCGGCGTAGATACTTGCCAGATTCTGCAACGTCGTCGCTTTGTCTCGGACATTACCAATACGTTCAAATATTTCCAAAGACTGATTGAAAAGTGCGATCGCTTCATCTACATTCCCTTTATTAGCGTAGATATGTCCCAGATTGTGCAACGTCGCGGCTTTACCTGCGACATTTCCAATGGGTTCTGTTATTTCCAAAGACTGATTGTAGAGTGCGATCGCTTCATCTACATTCCCTTTATTAGCGTAGATAGCTGCTAAATTGTGCAACGTCGCGGCTTTACCTGCGACATCACCAATGCGTTCTTTTATTTCCAAAGACTGATTGAAAAGTGCGATCGCTTCATCCACTTCTCCTTTGTCGTCGTAGATACCTGCCAGTTCGTGCAACGTCGCCGCTTTACCTTGGACATTTCCAATGCGTTCTTCTATTGACAAAGACTGATTGTAGAGTGCGATCGCTTCATCCACTTCCCCTTTGTTGGCGTAGATATTTGCGAGATTATGCAACGTCGCCGCTTTGGTTTGGACATCACCAATGCGTTCTGTTATTTCCAAAGACTGATTGTAGAGTGCGATCGCTTAATCCACTTCCCCTTTGTTAGCGTAGAGAATTCCCAGTTGGTGCAACGTCGCCGCTTTGCCTTGGACATCTCCAATGCGTTCTTTTATTTCTAAAGACTGATTGTAGAGTGCGATCGCTTGCTCCACTTCCCCTTTGTTGGCGTAGATCATTCCCAGACAGTGCAACGTCGCTGCTTTGCCTTGGACATCACCAATGCGTTCAAATATTTCCAAAGACTGATTGAAAAGTGCGATCGCTTGCTCCACTCCCCCTTTGTTGGCGTAGATAAGTCCCAGATTCTGCAACGTCGCCGCTTTGCCTTGGAGATTACCAGTGCGTTCATTTATTTCCAAAGATTGATTGAAAAGTGCGATCGCTTGTTCCACTTCCCCTTTGTTAGCGTGAATGCTTGCTATATTATGCAACGTTACTGCTTTCCAATAGGCATCACCAAGACGTTCAAAAACTTCCAAAGACTGATTGTAGAGTGCGATCGCTTGTTCCACTTCCC
>NZ_JABXKQ010000150.1 GCF_017114945.1 Nostoc sp. JL34 | reverse complement strand
CTGGGGACTGGGGACTGGGGACTGGGGACTGGGGACTGGGGACTGGGGACTGGGGGAGATGAGGGAACAAGGGGACAAGGGGGACTACTAAAGCCAATGCCCAATGCCCAATTTGCTGTTCAATATGCTCATGCACGCTGCTGTTCGCTAGTGCTTCTGGCTCATCAAGAGGGATTGATTAAACTTAGAGAACCAGTTCCAAATACTAGTCCAGCTTTTTGGGATGTTATCTCTCCTAACCCCTTACCTTGGCTTAATTGTGACGGAACATTGCGGCTAAATCACTTAGATGAGCGTCGTCTAATTGGCGAGTTAATACAAGTGATAGACAATATAGAGTGCCCTGATGTTAGCGGTTGTGTGAAGTGGGAAAAAGTAGCGCTGAATTTGAGCCAAGCTTTTGAAAAGTTTTGGTCTAATTGCCGGATTTGGGGTGAAGTGAAAATTACCTCACCAGAGCTAGCCCAAGCCAGACTCGGATTGCTCATGGCTACTCAGTCAGTATTAAGATATGTACTAGAGGAAAACTTGGGGGTTTTTGCGCTCTTGGAGTTATAAGTCGGTAATGTTGCTTAGGCAAAAATAAAAACTTTAATATACCTATTGACTCAATGCACCACCTCGGCTACATTAGCAGGTGTGTGAGGAGCGAACCAGCAGGGGCACCGAGACGAAACACGGCCAGTCGTCGGTGTCCTTTCTGATTTATATAGGTTGGGTTTGAAAAAGTCCCTTCACTAGAGCAAAAACTTTTCAATTGCTACTGCTGCTCCATTTTCTTCTACGCTAGGAGCTACCCACTGAGCGATCGCTTGCACTCCAGATGGTGCGTTGCCCATAGCCACACCAAGTCCGGCATACTCCAGCATTTCCAGATCATTGAAGTTATCGCCAATCGCCATAACGTTGGCTAACTCTAATCCCAACAATTCTTCAGCTAAATAACGGACAGCAGTCCCCTTATTTACAGAGGCGTTAGTTGCTTCAAAAAAGGTAGCAACAGATGTTGTCAGATAAAGTTCAGCAGGTGTGTATTGGCGGCGCAAATTTCCCAATAGCTTGTCGATCACATCAATGTCATCAGACAAAGCAAGAATTTTTGTCGGTTCATTCGTTAAGGCTTGACGCAAATCACCCACGGGAATCGGGATGACACCAGAACGTTTTGCATAAATTTGGGTTTCTCTGGTTAACTCACGGACATATAGCTGATCATTGATGTAAAAGTGGACAGATAGAAGCGATCGCAACTCAGGTTGTTCAAAATAGTCAAGTAACTGGTGGGCGATTTCCCTGGAAACAACCCAATGGCGATGAATTTTTTGGGTGTTTGGGTCTTGAATCCAAGCTCCTTGATAGGCCATTAATGGTAGCGTAGAGCCGATATCTTGGTGGAAGCGCAAGGCTGAACGATACATTCTACCTGTAGCGATCGCCACTTGAATTCCTCGGGCTTGCGCTGCAAAGATTGCTTGCTTTACAGGTTCGCTGATGGTGTTAGAGTGTCCGGCGATCGTGCCATCTATATCCAAAACTAGTAGTTGAATGTCTTTTGCAGCAGCCTGATTATCAGTAGATGTCAGATGTGTAGCAGATGCTTTCTGCATAATTTCCTAGATTTTAAGTTCCAGTAAGAGGTTAACAGGCTCTAGCGACAAGTGGGGAGTAAGTAGGTAGGCGTAAATAATTATCGTTGGGATAAGGCAGGGGGCAGGGAGCAGGGGGAAAAAGAGTTTGAGCCTTATTTACTTTTTTTTACACAGTTTGGTTTTATTGTGCCGACTTGAGTACTAGAAAAAATTGGGTTGATTAGAGAACCTAATTTCTCAACCGTGAGGATGCTGAGTCATACCAATTAAAAATTAAAAATTTAGCTTTCTAAATTTTATCTGGGTTTCTAGGCTTGTATCTGTCACATTCTTTTTTTTAATTGATATCACACAATTTTAGATTTTAGACTGACGCCAGCGAGCAATCCACTTGCTCTGAGGATTTTGGATTTAGTTAAAAAGGATGAAAAATTCTAGCTAATAGGCGCAACAAAAAACCCGATTCTCGAAAAAATCGGGCATTTTAATTTAAATTAGATGGACTGACCGATAGATGGGATGAGAAAAACCTATCTATTCAAGAAAGTCTATGAATTGGACATCTTAAGCCAGCTTTTTTTGCGTTGTGACAACAGACAAAGCCCAGCAATTAAACCAACTCCAAGTGTAGCAGAGGGTTCAGGTACTGATTTCACATCATCATAATTATAAGTTACTTTGATACCTGCTTTTGCGTATGTATCAATATAGGATCTCATATTGCCCGATCCTGTAACTACTGAATTAGCTAGAGCTGAGAATAAAAAGTCTACGTTGCCATTACCAATGAAAGACTGCAAAAATTGCGTATTAGTGGAAGACTGGATACCCGATTGTGTGGCAGTTAAGTTAGAAAGAGTCTTTCCAGAGGTACCACTATAATCAAGGTTACCGTCATATTTAGCAACTTGGTAACTGGAAGTATATTGTGGATTGAGTGCAAACAGAGACTGATTATTCAGTTCTAAGCTGAGTAGACTGGTCAGATTTACTGTCACCGAAGTCGCGGCTGGATTCCTGTAATTTTCAAAGCCTGCATTACCAGAGATGTCGCCAGTAAATTCTATTGTTACACCTTGGAGTGTGCCTAAAGATGAGTCAAATTTTTGGACGCTCAGGGGTGCATCAATGATATCTGTAAAATCGTAATTAGTGGAACTGGTGTACGAGAGAGAAGCTGCATTAGCCACTCCAGATGTTGCAACAATTCCAGCCAAAGTTGTGGCAGCCGCGAGAGTGTTAAATAGTTTTGTTGTCATGGATGGAAGATGCTTTTCTAAAACGAATCATTACGGGATTACTAACTTATTTCTAACTCTGAAATTTTGCTTGTAGTCTTGATAAATACACGTAACTTTATGTAAAGTTATTATGTTCAAATTCCTTCAATAAATAGACTTTTTTATTGGTATATATAAAGTTTTGTTAAGGCAAAGAGGTTTTGATAGTCGTAATCTTATGTCGAAATATTAAGTTATTTTTGTTGGTTCCTGAGAAGTAAGCTAGGTCAACTGAATTAAACATAAAACGCTCAGGAGATAGATCCCCGATTTCTAGTGAGAAGTTGGCGATCTAGTTACTATCTGGTTACTATGCTTATACTCACGTACTTAATTGGGCTAATATCCCTGCCAAAAGTTGGTTCTACTTGGTTTCCGTACTAAAGCTGCAAATGCGTAGACATCACTTTGTCTAAAATTATATGCAGGAGCGATTGGTATGCAAAAACTGGGCTATTGTTACCAAAGCCAAGCTAAACGAGCATCTGAAATTGCTAACTATGTGACAAAGCTTCTGGCTAAAATAGGGCTATGTCTGAAACTTTCACTTCTGCAACTGCAACACGCCCCACGTTCATCCTTGTCGATGGACACTCTCTGGCCTATCGTTCATATTTTGCTTTCGCCAAAGGGCGCGATGGAGGACTGCGTACCAAAACGGGGATTCCCACCAGTATATGTTTTGGTTTTGTGAAGTGCCTGTTGGAAGTAATGGCAACACAACAGCCCCAAGCAATGGCGATCGCTTTTGATTTGGCTGAGGCAACTTTTCGCCACGAAGCTGACGAGACTTATAAAGCCGATCGCCCGGAAACGCCAGAAGACTTCATTCCCGACTTAGCAAACCTGCATGAGTTGCTAAATGGCTTCAATCTACCCTTTTTCACTGCTCCTGGTTTTGAGGCTGATGATATTTTGGGAACCTTAGCACAGAGAGTAACTGCTGCTGGGTATAGGGTAAAGATTCTCACTGGCGATCGCGATTTATTTCAACTAATCGATTCTGACAAAGAAATCACTGTTCTGAATTTTAGTCCAGATGCTCTAAAACGCTCTACAAATAGCATCACAGAATTTGAAGCAGAACAAGTCAAAGAGAAGATGGGCGTTTTACCTTCACAAATTGTTGATTTCAAAGCTCTTTGTGGTGATAAATCAGATAATATTCCTGGTGTCAAGGGAATTGGGGAAAAAACAGCAGTACAGTTGCTGAATAGCTATGGTTCACTTGAGAATGTTTATGCTGCTTTAGATGAAATTAAAGGCGCAACTCAGAAAAAACTGGCAGCGGGTAAAGAAGATGCCGAGAAGTCTCGCTATTTGGCAACCATAGTTTTAGATGTTCCTATAGAATTTGATTTAGAAGATTGTAAATTAAAAGGGTTTGATACAAGCGTCTTATCACCAATTTTAGAAAAACTAGAATTCAAGTCTTTTTTAGGCAGAATCAACGACCTACAGCAACGTTTTGGGGGCAAAGTTGAAGAAAAACAAGAAGCCAAAATAGACGCAAGTAATCCTAACTCTACTAATTCAGAATTCAGTGCTGATGAAGATAATGATTTGTGGTTTTTCAGTGCTAGTGATACAGCAGCAGTTCCACAACAATCTACTTCCCCAATTACACCAAGCATCATCAACACCGAAGCCAAATTAACTGAGTTAGTGAAACTTTTGCAAAAATTCACTAATCTAAAAACACCCGTTGCTTGGGATACTGAAACTACCGCTTTAGAACCAAGAGATGCTGAGTTAGTAGGAATTGGTTGCTGTTGGGGAACTAAACCAGATGAAGTAGCCTATATTCCTGTGGGGCACAAAACTGGGGAAAATTTGCATAAAGATTTGGTGCTGGAAGCATTACGCCCAATTCTCGAAAGTGCCGATTATCCCAAAGCTCTACAAAATGCCAAATTTGACCGCTTAGTTCTCAGGTGTCAAGGAATTAGCTTGGCAGGAGTGGTGTTTGATCCCATGCTGGCAAGTTATATACTAAATCCCGATTCAAGTCATAATTTGATGGATTTGTCGCAGCGATATTTGGGATTGATAGCAAAAAGTTACTTAGATTTAGTTCCTAAAGGCAAAACTATCGCTGATATAGATATTGCATCTGTCGCAGATTACTGCGGGATGGATGCTTATTCTACCTTTGGTTTAGTGCCAAAATTGCGCGAGGATCTAGAGAAAATTCCAGCTTTGTCTAAGCTATTGGTGGAAGTGGAACAGCCACTAGAAGCAGTTTTAGCCCAAATGGAATATACAGGCGTTCGCATTAATTCGGCTTATTTACAAGAACTTTCGCAGCATTTAGAAACTGAGTTAGCCAGGTTAAAAGAGGAAGCAACTGAAATAGCTGGGGAAAATTTTAACTTGGGTTCTCCCAAGCAATTGAGCCAAATATTGTTTGAAAAGTTAGGATTAAGTACTAGACATTCTCGTAAAATTCAAACTGGCTTCTCTACAGACGCTGCAACATTAGAAAGACTTCAAGAAGATGATAACACTGGATTTGTTGAGGCGATCATTGAGTATCGTACTCTATCTAAATTAAAGTCTACTTATGTTGATGCATTGCCAGCATTGGTGCGTGCAGATACCCAACGGGTGCATACTGATTTTAATCAAGCAGCAACATCAACTGGCAGGTTATCTTCTTCTAATCCGAATTTGCAAAATATCCCCATTCGTACAGCTTTTAGTCGCCAAATTCGGAAGGCATTTTTGCCAGAAGCTGGATGGCTAATGGTGGCTGCTGATTACTCACAAATTGAATTGCGGATTTTGGCTCATTTGAGTCAAGAGCCGATATTGGTGCAAGCATATCAGCAAAATGAAGATGTTCATACTGTTACCGCGCGGTTAGTGTTTGAAAAAGAAAATATAACCTCAGAAGAACGAGGGATGGCGAAAACTATCAATTTTGGGGTGATTTATGGAATGGGTTCTCTGAGATTTTCGCGCTCAACTGGGATAGATAAAAGCATTGCCAACGAGTTTATTAAGCGGTTTAATGAACGATATCCGAAAGTATTTGCATATTTGGAGCGAGTGAAAAAAGAAGCGATCGCTCTTGGTTATGTAGAAACTATTTTCGGTCGCCGTCGTTATTTTGACTTTACTAATAACAGTTTACGTAAATTAAAAGGCAGTAACCCAGAAGATATTGATCTGAGTAAATTGAAGAATTTGGGTGCTTATGATGCAGGTTTATTACGCTCTGCTGCTAATGCACCAATTCAAGGTTCTAACGCTGATATTATCAAAATTGCAATGGTGAGATTGCATGAGGTTTTGAAGAAATATCAAGCGCGTTTGTTGTTGCAAGTTCACGATGAATTAGTGTTTGAAATTCCCCCTGATGAGTGGGAAGAGTTACAACTACAAATTAAGTCGGTGATGGAAAATGCAGTCCAGTTGAGTGTGCCTTTGCTTGTGGAGGCGCGTGTTGGTGAAAATTGGATGGAGACGAAGTAAGTTTAACTGGGGATTGAAACAATTACATTGGGATAGGTGTACATCTGTGTTAGCAGTTACAACAGCCCTAATCGATATCAATCTTATATCATTCTTACCCCAGAAGGAATTTTAATATGCATCGTCGTAGGCTCTTATCTGCTTTAGCAATTTTGTTGAGTATAGTTTTAGTTGCTTGCACCACTGCAAATACTCAGCAGCTACAAAAAGAAGTCACAAACCCTATTGAAACGACTAACACGAACTCTCAGCAATTACCAAAAGGATCGGCAAAAAGAGTTGTTGCTCTTTCTTCTCTTTCTGCTGACATTATCTCTCGACTCAATCAAACAAAAATTGTCGGAATCACTGGTAGTAAATTATTTAAGAATGACTCAAGATTTAAAGATATCCCGCGTGTTAGTGAAGGGCAAAATCCGCCAAATTTAGAGAAAGTGGTAGCCCTCAAACCAGATTTAGTTATTGGTGCTGAAGGTTTTTCTAACATTCCAATTCAAAAACTTCAGCAGCTAGGAATTCAAACTTTGCTCACTAAGGTGAATAGCTGGGAATCTCTACAAGAACTTACTAAAAAACTTGCTGGGTTAATTAATGCCGAACCTCAGCCTTTGTTAAATCGTTATAAAACTTTCTTGCCAGATAAGCCAACTCAAAGTCCTTCTACACTAGCACTGGTTAGTCGTCAACCAATTTTAGCACCGAATAAAAACAGTTGGGCAGGGGATTTACTGGCGAAATTCCAGGCGAAAAATATAGCAGCAGATTTACAAGGTAAAAGTCCAGTTGGCGGCTATGTGACACTTTCGGCTGAGAAAGTTTTAGAAGCAAATCCAGAGGTGATCATTTTGGTTAATCCTCCGCAAGGAAATTCGGAAGCAGCGCTTTTAGATTCGTTGAAAAAGGAAGCTTTTTGGCAGCAACTACAAGCAACTAAAAATAACCGAGTCTATGTGTTTGATTATTTTGGTCTGGTGAATCCAGGTAGTATAGATGCAATTGAAAAGGCTTGTCAGCAGCTTAAGCAAGCGTTGTTTGCACCACAGGGCACTTAGCTTAATATGCTATACGAACAGTTTGATAGATTAGTGTTTGAGTGCCAATATGTAACTCAAACACTATGGGTTTTAATCTTTTGCAGAACTAATTGGTTTTTGACCAAAGGGGATATTCTTTTTACCTTCAGGAGAAGCACCCCCAAGGCTGCGGAAATACAGTCCTCCAATGGTGAGTAAAAATGCCACATATCCCACTGCTTGCACAAGATAGAGATTGTCTCTATAGCCAAATAAAGATTTGAGAATAATCCCAGGAAACTGTTCGTCAGGTAAGATTGTGGAAGTATTGGAAACCATTGGCCCCAAAATACAGGAGTGGACTTTTGTAAAGCGTTCGTAATAGAAACAAAGGCTTTCTGTGGCACGACTGCTAAGGGCAAGGTTAGCTACAGCTTCGTCAAAGTGTTTCAAGGCTGAAACTACCAACCCAGCCACAATCAACACTAATAAAACGCCCATTACCTGGAAAAACTGGCGGATATTAATTTTGACACCCCATTTAAATAGCAGCACCCCAATAGCAGATGCCGCTACCAAACCAGCAACAGCGCCCAATGCTGGCATTAATCCCTGTTGAAAATTAGCTGCAACGAACAGAACAGTTTCAAAGCCTTCCCGGACAACGGCAATTAAAATTAGAGTAAAAACACCCCAACCAGCATTTGAGTTTTGTGTCAGTGCTTCTGTTACTGCTCCCTCAACTGTCGCTTTCATGAATCTGGCTTGTTTAGTCATCCAGATTAGCATCCAACTGAGCATTGCGATCGCTAACACACTAAACACACCTTCTAGTGCTGGCTCAACTACGGTGGTGTATTGAGGATTCGCGGCTCCCAGTACTTGAATTACCCAACTGAATAGCACACCTATTAAGGCACTGACGACAATGCCAACGCCCACACCAGCATATACCCAAGAGTTGAGTCGGGATTGTTTCGCTTTTTTCAGCAAAGCTAGCACAATGCCAACAACGAGGGCAGCTTCCACTCCTTCTCGGAGCGTTATTACAAAAGTAGGTAGAGCAGTACTAAAATTCATCTTTTGTCCTTTGTCTTTTGTCCCCAAAGTTATTATGGTCAGAAGCCAAATATTGAAAAATCCAGAGAGGAGGTTTCCTCCGCTCCGGTTTTTAGCTCCGTTCAGACTTCTATCTTTATTATTAGTCTTTAGCCAATAATTAATCACTAAGGACTAATGACTATTAACCAAAATCGCGTAGCATCTTTTTCAGTTCGAGATTATGCATCTCTTCTTGCCCAATCATGCCACGAGCGAATTCTTCAAGGTAAATACTGGCATTGGTGACGGTATCGAGCAATTTTTTATACAGATCCAATGCCTTCTTTTCATGGGATAAGCTTTCTTCCAAGATATCCTTGACTTTATGCTGGTAGGTTTCTTCCATTGGGGCAATTTTCAGGGAGGGATGCCCATCTAAACCGGTGAGAATTTCTCCCACTTGTTCGGCATGAAGTAAAGATTCACTTGCCTGTGCTTTGAAAAAAGCCACAATTGGAATACGGTTAGGGCCAGTTACCATCAAAGAATAATGTGTGTAGCGTACTACTCCTGCTAGTTCAAATTCCATGATGGCGTTCAGCAGGTCAATAGTCTTTTTATGGTCAAGTTCTTGCATCAGTTGTTAGTTAAAGTAACGAATGGAAGGTAATTAGTTAGAAGTTAGAAGTGAGGAGTTGAAAGTTAGGAGTTAGTAGATCGGGATTCATAACTCATAATTCATAACTTCTAACTTTTAACTATTTTAAACTCCTCAACCTATACTTTCCATTAAATTAAAGTGTTATCGTTGTGCTTGGGTATTGGATTTGTCAACCACTTTTTGAGAGTTTTCCTCAATGGTTTTCACCAGTTTGGTAACATCAGTAGGAATTTTGACTGCTTTTGCTGGTGGGATGGCAGAGGGCCAAACTTTTATTAGTTCAGCAAAACTAGTGTCGATCGCTTTGTGTGCTTCGGGATCTGCTTGAGCTACTTGACTAGAAATTCCTTTGTATAATTCATTGGCGTAAAAGACAAAACCACGGGAGTCTTGATAC
This sequence comes from Nostoc sp. JL34, assembly GCF_017114945.1. Taxonomy (GTDB): domain Bacteria; phylum Cyanobacteriota; class Cyanobacteriia; order Cyanobacteriales; family Nostocaceae; genus Nostoc. The sequence goes on along the minus strand of NZ_JABXKQ010000150.1, from coordinate 74,134 downwards.
TCAATTGGCGCGGTTACTTTACCATTTGCGATCGCAGCGCCATATTCGGAGTTGGCTGAATCTAGTAGTTCGTTAATTACCTGGAGCGCAAATCCGGGTTTTGAGCGTTGATCTGCTGGCAATGCCGCGATCGCTCCATCAACTGCTTGCACTGAAGAAGTAAAATTAGTTTTAACTTTGCTATCCTTCGGATTAGATTTCACTAAATCTTGCAAACTCACCAAAGTTGTTTTAAATTCTTTGACTTTGCGCTCATTCAATTGTTCTTCTACGTCAACGTAAATCTCCTCAACTGGATGTCCAATATGAGGTTCTGCTTGTTTCGGCTGATTTTGATCCAGCAGTTCTTGTGCTACCAAAAGATGCCCTTTCATTAAGCCTAATTTAGACATATAGTCAACATCTTTCGCCTCACCTGTAAGTACTACTTCCTGAACACTAACCTGATCTTTAATTTGGTCGAACTGTTCTTGAGTAATTACTTTTTTAGTAACTAAATCTTCTGGACTACCGTATGGACGACTTGCCTGAATTTTGTTCGATAAAGCCGGAACACCTAGTTTGGCTTCAAACTTATCTAATTCTGACAATATAGCGCTGTTAATATTAATTTTTTCTTTGCCACCGTGACCACTATGACTGTTATTACTTACTGCCTCTGTAGCTTGAGGGGTAGCAACTGGTGCTGATGGATTTTCTGCGGTTGGTGTACTGCTACAGGAACTCAATGTAACTATTAGGGCTGCTGCTGCTGTTAAACAGATATAACGAAGTCTGATCATCTTTGCTCCTCACACAACTAAAAAGGTATTAATCGAAACTTTTCAAACTATTACTAAAAAGTAGTTTGTTTGACAGATTGTCATAGATTTTACTGTTGCATATAATGATACTTTTTATCAACTAGTGCTGAAAAATTTCATGAATTAATTACGAATTACTAATAATATTGTCAGGATTTTTTCACAGGATTTTGAGAGTTTGTCTCAGTAAGTACTTCAAATTGACCCATGCAACCATTTTCTGCGATCGCATCCTGATGGGGATGAAACATATACTTACCTGGGTAACGAAAAGCAAATTCCAAGATGTGCCTTTCTGCAACACCCATCGTAATCACATCTGCTTTCTCGCTAGGAGTCATACTCATGCCATAGCGATAGACATCAAAGAAATTGGCATGGAGATGAAATGTCACTGCTGGATCGTATTCAATAATGTTAAGAACATACAGCCGAATCAACTGATCTTTGTAAATGCCAATGGGATGATGCATGTAATAGTGAGGCAGACCGTTGAAGGCGTAATAATCATTATGGCTATCATCATTCACGTCATACCCACCCATCACTAATACGATTTCATCAGCCGGAGGACGGGGAGTAGGTGGATCGATGATAAACATTCCGTACAGTCCCTTCGCGATGTGACGAGTGACTGGTTCAATATGGCAGTGGTATAAGTGAACGCCATAAGGTTCAGCATCAAATTCATAAATTGTGGCATTACCATTGCTGATTGGGCGAATACCATCCATTTCCGCCGGATGAACGCCATGAAAATGCAAAGAGTGAGAATGTCCCGCATTGTTGAGAAATAGTACCCGGATGCGATCGCCCTGTTTAGCCCGTAGCGTTGGCCCTGGTATGCGACCGTTTAAATCCCAGATGTTGTAAGAAACAGCACTATTGAGTTTTATGATGGAAGTACCAGCAGTTAACTGAAATTCCCGGATAGTCCGCCCATTTTCTTGCTTCACCGTTCCATAATCAAAATCCCTTAACATCTTCATTGGGTTAGTAACCTCGTCAGATGCTGACCTATCGAGTGGTGGCACTTTGACTATTGACTGACTTTGTAGATTTAACATCTGCCAAAGTCCAGCTGCACCAGTTACTCCAGCACCTGCTAGGCCCAGCTTCAATAATTGACGGCGGCTCCAAGGTTTTCCGTCACCTAGAGCGAAGTTGTTGGGCATGACATTTAGTTACGGTTAGCACCAAAAAAGAATTGCAAATCTTTTGCAATTGCTTTTAGATATTAGAGGAATTAATAATTATTGTCAATAATTTTATAATGCTTCTAAACAGCTAGTTAAGTTGTTAAATCTAGAGCAAGCGAGAATTAGTCCCTGAAAACTCTAGCAGGATTTCCTTAATTTTAACAGTATTTATACGCTGTTTTATGTATAAATCATATTTAGAGAAAGCTAACTGTTTCATACTATTCCTGATCAGCTTATTGCTTCAGGAGTACGTAGAATACAAACAAGGGGTATAATAACACTTTGGATATGGACGCAAACAAGAAACTGTCGCTATGTAGCGGATTTAATTGGCTTAGAGATAACATCAATCGCGTTTATTTAAAGAATTTTAGATGCTTGGCAATATGAGCATTTTAAATTTTTAATTTTTATCTGTTACCTTCGTGTTATCAGCTTTGAAAATGCCGTCATTCAAAACCATGTGTCATTCTTTTGTTATTTGTATGGACTTTATGTGTAGATTTCTGCATCGCGATCAGCCGATGTTGAAAGAATAGTATAGTATTCACTAAAGCCGAATTACACAATACATTTGATACACACTTGTCAAATACAAAGTTGATAGTATATCTTTTTGCAATCAAGCGGCGTCATGCCTTTTGATTGATAAATTACCCAAATTTATTGTAGGAGTTCAAAAATGACTACTTTTTCTCATATCTCAATATTGCAAAAGACCGCAGGTATTACCTTATCTAAGCCTGTGCAGGTAACGCTCTATATGCTGCTATCTTCTTTAGTTATCTGGACTGTTTTGTTTTCCACCTATCCTGCGGTTCATAACACAGCACACTCAACGCGTCACCACACATTAGGCGTTGCATGTCACTAAATAATCATAATCCCAAGATTTTTTAGATGCATGAAGCTTTGCTAAGTCAGATAACAAAGTGAAAACGCTAAAATAGCGTGGATTTTGCGACAGTGTTTTTGCTTGGAAATAACTTTTAGGTTTTGTAGAGATGCAAAACAAAGCATCTCTACATCACCTTAACTTAAAAATATATCTGATTTATGACTAATTATTTGACTTTAATTCTTCTAATTAGTAATAATAAAATGCAAAATAACTTGGAGTAACTTTCATCCACTGCTCTTAAGATTTCAATTTCATAAAGTACATGAGTTTCACATTTACCATAATTTTTTATGAAAAAATATCGACTTTTTGGAGTTATCAGCGCTGTTTGCGTCACTTTGTCAATTCTTTATTCCTTTGTGGGGAGTTCCCAAATTCCTACATCCAGAGTACTACTTTCTACCAACCCACCTTTAGAACGTATTATCCCCTTTGAAGCAGAAGCAGAAAAACCACAATCTCCTGTCACTTTGACATTACAAGCTGTTGATGCTGCGGGTAAATCTTTAGAAAATGCCAAAATTAGCTTACAAATTCTGACGCCGCCGCCTAATCACTGGTTAACAACAGATTTTCCCATTGTTGAGGGAACGAAATTGCTGCAAATGAATGCCACTGCACCTGATGGTAAGCTAGAAATTCAGCAGATGTTACCCATCCGTGGTAATTACCAACTATTAGTTAAAGTGTCACCGTTGGTAGCAAATACTTTTGCTGCTTATGAACAAACTTTAAATCTGAATGTTCACGAAAATCCAATCAAATATAAATATTTTGTTGTGATCGCAGCTATCTTACTATCACTGGGATTGTTGGGTGGTTGGGTTATTGGCGGACAAGAAGAACTACAACAAGGAGAAATTGCACCACAGTCAGTGCGCCTTTTATTAAGTGCATTAACAGTAGTGGCTATAGTAACCCTATTAATTATCAACATTAGTGCCGAAGTTGCCGAAGCTCATGGCAGTGAACACCACCCAAGTAGTAGCGAAGCGATCGCACCATCATCTCAAACATCTCAGGGATTAGAAATTAGCCTTGAGGGAGATAAAAACGCAACTGTCGGAAAACTTGCGAATTTAGCGCTACAACTGAAAGATACCGCAACCGGACAACCGATCACAGATGTAGCATTGCAAGTAAAAGCGATCGCTACAGAACACAATTTAACAGTTTTTGACTACAAAGGTATTCCCGACAAACAAGGTAAGTTGACATGGCAAGAACAGTTTTTTGATGGTTCACCCCACACAATCGAGGTGGAAGCAACCCCTCTACCAGGATCTAATCGTCAATTTGCACCAGTGAAAGTAGCGCAAGAAGTTGAAGTTGAAGCGATCGCACCACCAATTTATATCCGATTAATTGGTTTATTCTACTTTACAGCCTTTGTCGGCATTGGTATGGCAATTGGATTACTAATACAACATCGACGAACACCAAAATTCCGGGAAAATTAGTAATATCCAATGCTTTAGTGAGAATTTCAGCCAATATAACAATGTGCATTAAGTAAGTGGGCAAGAATAAATCAAACTACATTACGTAATGTCAAATTAATTAAATTGGTTTGTAATAAGCGGCTCGATCTGCTTACTACAAATTCCCTTAAGTAGAGCGGCGTGAATAATTCAAGGTTTGTAGTAAGGACTTTAGTCCTAATTTGAGGGCTGTTCGCGAAGCGTTACCGCAGGGTAGCCCTCACTACGAACACATTTCAAGATTTTTTACATTACTTAATCTACTTTGATTTATTCTCACCTACTTACTTAATTGCTATTTTATTGTTAGTTGCTCTGATGATTGCAATGGACTTGGAATTGATTAATCCCAAACATCTAAAAAACTGATTCACAAACTGCTACTACTATACTTCCTAAACCGGCAATCTGCGGTATAGTTCGAGATTTATGATCAACAGACAATCAATACTTGCAAAATATTTTCCTCCTATTTGGCTACGATTTTTAATCATTATTTTGTTAATACTAGGGATATTTTTTCGCTTCGCCTATCTGGATCGAAAAGTCTACTCCCATGATGAAGCTTATACCTCATTACGAATTTCTGGTTACACTAAGAAAGAATTTGTTCAACAAGTGTTTAATGGGCGCGTGTTTGCCGTTGGAAATATACAAAAATATCAACAGCCTAATTCTCCAAAAGGTTTAATCAATACAATCAACTCTTTGGCGGTGGAAGATGCCCAGCATCCTCCACTTTATTACGTGATGGTTAGATTATGGATGCAATTTTTTGGCAATTCAGTAGCGACTACGAGAAGCTTGTCAGCCATAATTAGCTTAATAGCCTTTCCTTGCATTTATTGGCTGTGCTTAGAATTATTTCAGTCACCCATAACGGCATGGGTAAGCATAGCTCTTCTAACAGTCTCGCCCTTCCATGTGCTGTACGCCCAAGAAGCAAGGGAGTTCGGTTTGTGGATAGTGACTACTTTGCTAGGGAGTGCTGTACTGCTGCGAGCAATAAGACTAGGTAGCAAGCAGCTTTGGGGGATTTATGCAGTAACAGTTGCACTAGGATTGTACACCTTTTTGTTTTCTGGGTTGCTAGCGATCGCCTACGGTATTTATGTATTCGCCATCGAAGGCTTTCGATTCACCAAAACCGTTAAAGCTTATCTAATCGCAACTAGTGCTGGGTTTTTAGCTTTCGTTCCTTGGATTTTAACTGTTATTAATAGCTTGTCTGAAATTGATCGCACAACAACCAGCGCTCAAACGAAACAATCTGTGTCAGCTTTGGCTTCTGGTTGGATTAGCAATATTAGCTGTTTCTTTGCTGATTTTTGGCGCTACGAACCATTTTTTCCAGATTTGAATTTGCCAGTTTTGCGCTGGGGTCGATTTTTAATTCCCTTAATACTAATCTTGGTAGTATATTCATTCTTCTTTCTTTATCGTCAAGTCGGAACACGAGTTTGGTTATTTATTTTTATCTTAAGTGGAGTACCTGCTTTAGCTGTCATATTGCCTGATTTGATTATTGGAGGTAAGGTCAGTCTACGACCTAGATATGTGATTCCATGTTATGTAGGTATTCAGCTAGCTGTTGCTTACTTGCTGGCGGCTCAAATTATTTCTTCTAAGTTAATAGTCCGCAAATTTTGGCAATTAGTAATGGTAGTAGTAATTTCCAGTGGAGTTGTATCCTGTGCCGTCAGTTCTCAAGCCGAGACATGGTGGAATAAAGGCAACAATGCTAACCCTCAAATAGCTCGCATCATCAATAAAGCTAATGACCCACTGTTAATTAGTAGTAATTATTCTCTAAATATTGGCGATCTAATGTCTCTTATTCATCTGCTAGATCATCAAGTGCAGATGCAATTGGTAATTGAACCAACTATGCCAAATATTCCTGATAGTTTCAGTAATTTATTTTTGTATAATCCTTCTAAAAAATTTAGATATGAGCTTGAGAATAAATACAAACTAGTCAATGTTTTCCAGTATAGTAGGCTGTGGCGGCTAGAACAGAAAAACAGCTAAATTTTACTCTAGCTACAATTTTCTTGAACTTGGTATATTTAGTAAGTAGAATTTTATTATTTACAAGCTCTTAAAATTAAGATTTACTGAGAAATTAAGAAAGTAATGCTGACAAAAATTGCTGTCGAAAAAATTCTTGAACGTGCCTTGATGGGATACGACTTATCTCTCGAAGAGGGAGTGGTATTGTTACAACAAACTGAGCCAGAGGCGATCGCAGCAATGCGTGCTACATCCGACACACTCCGCCACACCCAAGCAGGTGATACTGTCACCTACATAATTAACCGTAATATTAACTTTACTAATATTTGTGAGCAGCACTGTAGTTTTTGTGCTTTCCGTCGAGATGAGGGTGATGCCGGTGCATACTGGTTAGATTCGGCGCAAATTTTGGAAAAAGCGACAGATGCAATACAACGGGGTGCGACAGAAATCTGTATGCAGGGGGGGTTAAATCCACAAGCGCAGATCAATGGTAAATCTTTGCCCTACTATCTCAAAGTCGTAGAAACCATCAAACAGGAATTTCCCCACATACATTTACACGCTTTTTCTCCCCAAGAAGTGCAATTTATCGCCAGACTTGACGGACTGGAATATGCTGAGGTGATTACTGCTTTGCGCGATGCTGGTGTTGGCTCAATGCCAGGAACAGCAGCGGAAGTATTAGACGATGAAGTAAGGCGGATACTGTGTCCAGAAAAGATTGACACAGCCGCTTGGCTAGAAATTGTCAGCACCGCTCATCAATTAGGCTTGCATACCACTAGCACCATGTTATCTGGGCATATTGAAACCCATGAGCAGCAAATCAAGCATTTAGAAAAATTGCGATCGCTCCAAAAAACAGCCATCAATGAGGGATATCCAGCCAGGATTACAGAGTTTATTCTATTACCCTTCGTCGGACAAGAAGCGCCTAAATCCTTACGTCGCCGTGTCGGACGCGATCAACCAGTTTTGAGTGATGCACTGCTGCTAGGGGCTATAGCGCGGATTTACTTAGGTAATTGGATTCCCAATCATCAGCAGAGTTGGGTAAAACTGGGACTTGCAGGTGCAACAGAAGCCTTAGTGTGGGGTTGCAACGATATCGGCGGCACCTTAATGGAGGAGCATATTACCACAATGGCAGGTGCTTTGGGTGGTACATGTATGGAAGTGGAAACCTTGCAAACTGCGATCGCTTCTTTAGGAAGACCTTACCAACAAAGAGATACTCTTTATCAAAAAGTTAGGAGTTAGGAGTAGCTCTTATGTTTGTGTTATCTGCACCTCTGTGGTTAAATAAATTACTTTTAAACCGCAGAGGCACAGAAAAAGTCGGAGCCTCGGCTTCAGAACTCTTTAATTTTGAATTTTGAATTTTGAATTTTGAATTGTTAACAGTTGTTTGCGTTCTGTGGCTAGTCCTTCTAATGATGAATGACATAAATCAAGTATGCTCCGACAAATTTCTAATTTTTGGCTGCGTCATATACATCCTCGTTTAGCTCCTTTAATTGCCACAATTGGTATTGTTGGACTTGCTAGTTGTCTGCTCATCCTTTTTGTTTTAGCACAACTGGCTGAAGAGGTTTTAGAGCGAGATGCTTTTACATTTGATACTACTTTTCTGTTATGGCTACATCAGTTTGCCAATCCCAATTTAGATAATTTAATGCTGTTTATTACAAATCTTGGTAATCCTAGAACAGTGGTTATAGTTGCAGGTGCTACTGTCTTGTTACTTTGGTGGCAACGTTACCGAGAAGAAGCGAAATTTTTTGTCCTTGCTTGTTTGGGAGGGTTAATTTTAAATACAGGGCTAAAGCTGTTTTTTTCTAAACCTCGCCCTGAACTCTGGCATCGCTTGATATCTGAAAAATCTTTTAGTTTTCCAAGTGGTCATGCACTAGGTTCTATGGTGCTTTATGGTTTTATTGCTTACGAATTGGCAACTCACTATCCTCTTTTTACCAAAGTTATTTACAGCTTGACAGTTATTTTAATTGCTGCTATTGGTATCAGCCGCTTATATTTAGGAGTCCATTGGCCGACAGACATAATTGCAGGTTATGGAGTCGGTTTTTTGTGGTTGATGATATGTATTACGATGCTGAAATTGCAAAGATTGCGTAGGGAAAGTTAGTTGATTAAATCCTATCAACCTCTAATTCCATAACTCTAACTCACAAGCTCCTATTTTCAATAGACCGAAAACTTTTGCTCTGGTTCTACACTTACTGCCTAGAACCAGAGAATTATACCTTCTTAGGATTTCGTTGAATAGGCGATTGAAACCCCCACTCTCCCAGGGCTATTTTGTGTGATTATTTAGGCATTTTGTCAAGAGGATGAGCGATAAATGTGCGCTTAATTGGTAATCGGAAAATTATCACCTCAACAAGTAAATTTAAGTATATATACCGCAGGGATTACCGTTGGCAAAGCCTCTGGCAGAGAAGGCATCGCGATGATAATCATTCCAATCAGATTTTTTAATCACCTGATTTTTTGCCCAAGATGCTTGTAAATGAGCGCCTTTTAGAGAATGAAACAGCCCAACCCAGTTTTATACTCCGCACTCAATTGATCCCCAGGTTACCAATCCAAGATAGGATGGACGTTGATTTACGTATTCTTTTACTTAATGCATATGAAGCGCTATTGGTCGCGTTTGCTTGCGCTGGTTTTGGTTGTAGCTATCGGCTTAATGGGTTGTTCTGGCAGTCCAGATAGTTTGACTGGGGATTATCGCCAAGACACCTTAGCTGTAGTCAATATTATGAGACAAGCTCTGGATCTCTCACAAGATTCACCAGACAAAACAGCAGTTCAAGCAGAAGCGCGTCAAAAAATTAATGACTTTTCAGCTCGCTACCAGCGAGTTAACTCCGTTTCTGGCCTTGGCTCCTTTACAACCATACGAACAGCTCTCAACTCCCTAGCTGGACATTACAGTTCTTACCCAAATCGTCCCGTACCCGAAAAACTCAAAACTCGTCTAGAGAAAGAGTTACAGCAGGTAGAGACGGCGCTGAAGCGTGGCGGTTAGTTATTAACTATTGCCTACTCCATCATTAAGAGTCAGGAGTTTTGACTCTTGACTCTTGACCATTTTTTCAACTTCATATAATAATCCTGAGTTTAAAATTTTCAACTAAACTGATTGACACTCTCCTAGCTAAAAGCCAGGGTATTCCTAATATAGTTTCGCGTAAAAGCGTAGCGTTTTTAATGCGGTCGACGTATTGGCATTGAGGGTATTGCCAAATTTAATTCGCTACCGATTAATGAAATATTGTACTTAGTTCAAAAATCCTACTGGTTTTGGTAGATTTTCACTAACTAAGGTAGAGGCAGAATCTACCCAATAGCAGACTACACTTGCTTTATATATATCTAGGTGTCTTATACTACCATTTATGCTTTTATGCGTTTATAAAAGAATACGGCAACAGAAATAAACCTTCGGGAGTCTTGAAAAAATAGGTTTTAAAACCCTTACTAGTTAACTATATAATTTGATACACGTTACCCACTATTATCTGAGTCGGGAACGATAATTATCGCAAATTAAAAGGTTTAAGACCGAACCTCAACACGTAGTTCGGAGTCTGAGCCACTCCGTCTTTGCTCTGTTACCCTGGGGGGTCTTGCTACAGTCGGAGTTGAAATCCCCGTCTGAAACTCTACTCTTTTAAATTTTGAATTTGTTCATCTACTGGTAGGTATGTCTAACCGTCCCTTGAACGTTATAAGATCAACATTATTTTGGCGGTGCTTATTCGCTGTTATTTTTACTAGTAGTTCGTTACTCCCCAACTTTGGGGGCGAACCAGCAAGGGCGCAAGGAAATGAGTATTGTCAGTTATCATCAACGGCAGCGCAAGAAAAAGAAAACTTACGTTTGTCAGCCCTCAAAGGCAATCAAAATGCTCAAACGCGCTATCAAAAAATAGTACAAGAACAGGCACAAGAATTACGAGAGTGCCGCACTCGGACTTGGCCGCAAATCCAAGCCATTTGGTTGCGCTTGTATCCCTGTGATATTCAGCCAGGAATAATTGATCAGGTTATGGATCGGATTGTTAACCGTGGCTATAACCAAGTTTATTTAGAAGTATTTTACGACGGGCAGGTATTATTGCCAGCAAGAGCTAACCCGACGGTATGGCCTGCTGTGATTCGCACCCCAGGGGCAGAAAACATCGATATACTCGCCACAGCAATAAAAAAAGGTCGGCAACGTGGTTTAAAGGTCTACGCCTGGATGTTTACCACAAATTTCGGCTATACTTACGCCCAGCGTCGAGATAGAGAAGATGCGATCGCTCGGAATGGCAAAGGTCAAACAAGTTTATATGTGGTAGATAATGGCTCTCAAGTATTTATCGACCCCTACAACTTGCAAGCAAAACGCGACTACTACCAATTGGTACAAGAAATTTTGCGCCGTCGCCCAGATGGCTTGCTATTGGACTACGTGCGTTATCCCCGCCAAGCTGGAAGTGATTCCATTGCCACCAAAGTTTCAGATTTATGGCTATTTAGTCCCGCAACCCAAGAAGCTTTATTTAAACGGGCACAGAATTACAAAGGGCTGGACTTGATTCGCCGCTTTTTGAGCAAGGGATTTGTCACTGGTGGAGATGTAGCGGAAGTCGATAAACTTTATCCCCAGGAAGGAGAACCCCTTTGGCAAGGACGCACTCTTCCACTAGCGCAAAAGTCAATTCTGTCTGCAACCAATAGACAACCACTTTTACAATGGGAGTTGTGGCAGCTTGCCGTTGCCCACGCCATGCAAGGAATTCTAGATTTTGTCACCATAGCTAGTTACCCAGCGAAGCAGCAAGGTATTTCTACAGGAGTGGTGTTTTTCCCTGATGGCAACCAAACTGTAGGACAAGGGTATGATTCCCGTTTGCAACCTTGGGATCGGTTCCCCACTACATTACAATGGCATCCTATGGCTTATGGGAATTGTGGTAATGTCAGTTGTATTGTGTCGCAAGTGCAGCGGGTTTTGAGTATGGCAAAACCCGGTACGCAGATAATCCCGGCTTTAGCTGGTAATTGGGGAGAATCCGTCAGTAATCGTCCATCCCTAGAAGCGCAAATGCAGGCACTCCGACAATTTGCCCCCCAACTCAAGGGAGTTAGCCATTTTGCTTATTCTTGGCAATATCCTCAGAATGATAACGATCGCAAATTCTGTCGAGTTAAGTAGACTTCTATTTTGATAGATTCTAACGATCCCGATCCGAAAAATAACTTTATTACCAGAGTTTCCGCTGGTTCAGTTCACGATTAAGTCCCCAGTTGCCAACTCAACTTAAAGCCAAGTCCTCTGGTGTATTACAGTTAAACAGCATTTCGGGTTCTGCTAATGGCAAAACTTCTACCGGATATTGCCGAAGCCACTGTTGAAACGATCGTCCCCCTTGGTTGATAAACTCTAGGAGTTGTGGCAGACAGCGACGGCGATAGAAACCACATAGAGGTTCCCAGCCTTTGGGATGATCGGCTAAAGCTGCGATCGCATTATCCCCCACGCTATCAAGTTTAGTTGCCCAATCTTGCAACACCTCAACCCGCAACCTCGGCAAATCGCAAGCTAGTAGCAGCACCCAATCTGTTTTGACTTCGGCTAGTCCTTGAGCAAAACCAACTAGAGGCCCGTGGGCTAGAGATTTTCCAGACAAAGGTATTTCCTGAATAAACTGACAACCAGGCAAAAGCAAATCTTGATAGCGTTCTGGCCAGGGAGTGACTACATAAACAACATCAGCACAGCTTTGAGCAATACCACCAACCCTCTGCAACAATGGCACTCCTTGAATGGGAATCAAGGCTTTATCCTGACCCATGCGAGAACTCTTACCACCAGCTAACACAATTGCTGTTAATTTGCTTCTGGTCGTCATAGTTATACATCGAATCGGGATCTAGGGATCTAGGTACTAAGAACTAGAGAGTAGGCACTAGACAAACAAGGAGAATAACCCAATGCCCATGCCCATCATCCCCTATTTTGACTTTGCTGCACTTGCTGCAATAAATGTTCTACACTTTCTGCTGGAGCCAGACACTTCAAACCTTGGCAAACTAACCCAACGCTTCCCTCTGGTAAATCAGATGTTATGGCAAACACAGCCGCTGGCAAATACTTGGGGATCAAAGTGTTGATTTGCTCAGTTGTGCTGCGAATCAAGGTAGAGTTTCGATACCAATCCAAAGCTGTAAACAAGCTGGGACAAGCTTGAGGAGCGCGATGCATCACACTTCTAAAAGCTTTTAAACCAAGTTCCGCTAAATCCAAATAATCTAGATTATCGGTGAGTAGGGCGAGACGGACAAGATTAGCGATCGCAATTCCGTTAGCTGATGGTGTAGCATTATCGGCGTAACTGCGCTCTCTGACGATTAAATCTTGACTAGAATCGCTTGATGTGTTATTATAACCACCTAACTCTACACTCCAGAGAAATTCGTTGAATTCATCTTGGATAGCGATCGCATTTTCTAACCATTGCTCCTGCTCAGGGTTGGAAGCTTGTAAATCCAATAGAGCTTTAATAAACAAAGCGTAATCTTCAGACTGCGCTAAAACAGTTGGTTTTCCTTGATAGTTGAGTCTCTGGAAACGCCCATCGACAAACTGATTTTCCCAGATAAAATTCGCCGCTCGTGCTGCTAATTCCAGATATAACGGTTGTTGGAAAACCCCAGCAGCCCTAGCCAGCCCAGAAATCATCAAACTATTCCAGGCGACAATCATCTTCGTATCTGTCACCGAGGGAATGCGACCTGGCCAGTTAGTAGTTTTTGCTTCCTGGTTGTTCCGAGCCGGGGGAAAAGTTTCCAGTGACTCAGAACTAACGCCGTAACGAGCTGTAAACAACTTGCTCAGTAACATTTCCAGGGTTGCACTCAGTTTACCTGAATTCCTTCTTTGCAAAACGTTACTTGCTTCAAAGTTGCCGTTAGGGGTAATAGTAAACTGTTGTTGTAATTCCGTTAATTCTTCAGGCGTTAACAGTTGTTGTAATTCGCTGTAACTCCAGACGTAAAAAGCTCCTTCTTCTGGTTCTATTGCCGTGGAAACAGTGAAGCTATCGGCATCTTGAGCAGCATAGAAGTAACCTTCAGGCGCAGTCATTTCCCGCTTCAGCCATTGTACAGTCCCAGCAACCGCCCTCTCAAAGGCTGGTTCTTGTACTCCTGCACTCCATAAAGAAGCCAGATACTCGACAATCTGTCCATTGTCGTAGAGCATCTTTTCAAAGTGGGGTACTGTCCAAGTCGGATCAACAGTATAGCGATGAAAGCCACCACCTACATGGTCATAAATGCCTCCCAGTGCTAAGTCTAGTCCTCGCTGGGTACAAACTTGCTTGCCATCATAGCGAGATTCAAAATTAAATCGAGTTCCCCGCAGTGCTAATTCTGTATAGGGAATCATCGGAAAACTGTTGCCAGATTGACTAGGAGTAATTATGCCTGTACTGATTTCCCAACCTTGGCGGAGTAATTCATGGTCTTCAAGCTCAGTTGTTGTACCATCTTGCAACACCGCAGACGTGAGCAGAGACTCAATAATTAAGGCTTTGCGTTGCTGTAAATCTGCTTTTTCTGTATCGTAATAACGGCGAAGTGCTTGCAACACCTGCAAAAATCCCGGACGACCATAGCGTGGGTCTACAGGGAAATAAGTACCAGCGTAAAACGGCACTAAATCTTCTGGGGAAAGAAAAATATTTAAAGGCCAACCCCCTTGACCGCTCATCATCTGCAAAGCCTGCATATAGATGCTATCGAGGTCAGGCCTTTCTTCCCTGTCTACTTTGATGGGAAGATAATTGGTATTCATGTAGTCAGCGATCGCAATATCAGAAAAAGCTTCGCCTTCCATCACAGTACACCAGTGGCAACTAGAGTAGCCAATGGAGAGAAAAATCGGTTTATTTTGCGCTCTTGCAGTTGCAAGTGCTTCATCACACCAAGGCCACCAATCAATGGGGTTTTCGGCGTGTTTGCGGAGATAGAGGCTCTTAGCTTCAGCAAGGCGATTAGTCATAATCAAACGCAAGTAGTTGCCTTCTTTGCTCAGTCTACCCTGTTCCCTGGAGTGTTAGCCTAGAGAGCTATATAGGCAAGTTACCTTACGAGTATTACCCTTGGGTAGGAGGTAGTAGTCGATATCTTTGACATCGCCGACACCTGTACAATTTATGAAACATTCTTACTGAAAAGATCGCAATAGCAAGCTAACAATATTTGGTGGCGTTTCTCGCACAGGTAATGCTGTCTTTGTCTGAATTAAAGTATTTGGGCTAAGTCCTGCTATCAGATGGAGCAAGAAGGTGATGATGGCGGCTTGTACAAGTTTTTCCAGCATGGCACGTCTCTCTCTGAGTGGATAGCATTTCAAGTAGGACTGGTTATTCTAAATACACCTCGTACTATCGATTTACTGAATCTAACAAAAATAACTTGATAATTGCTGAGGTAAATCCTAAAAAATGTTTAAAATGTTACTGAAAAATAACATAATTCCCTAAGCAATTCGGATTTCGGTTATCGGTCTAATCACCACATCACCAAGGTTGTGCAGCAAAGACCAAGACATGAGATTGGCGATAGTTGGAGTTTTTTGATTTGTTCTTCCCTGAATCGGGATATTCTCTCAGACGCCTTTTAACGCTAAAAAGTGCCCTTAGAGGTTAAATCTATTGCAAAAGAACCTTTTGCTTCCTTGTTGGATAAAGCAGAATGGCAAAAATTTACTTATATCTACCTGGGAACAGTAGAGATAAACCCCAGTTTCGTGCTGTCACCGATAAAATGTATTTAAAGTAGCCACAAACACGCTTCCATGATTCCTATCGTTATTGAACAATCGGGTCGAGGTGAACGCGCCTTTGACATCTACTCACGGCTGTTACGTGAGCGCATCATTTTTTTGGGACAACAAGTTGATAACAACATTGCTAACTTGATTGTTGCCCAACTGCTGTATTTGGATGCTGAAGACCCGGAGAAAGACATTTATATGTACATCAATTCTCCCGGTGGTTCGGTGACGGCTGGTATGGGCATTTTTGACACTATGAAACATATTCGCCCTGATGTCTGTACAATTTGTACCGGATTGGCGGCGAGTATGGGCGCTTTCCTCCTCAGCGCGGGTGCTAAGGGTAAGCGGATGAGTTTACCCCATTCTCGGATTATGATTCATCAACCTTTAGGCGGCGCTCAAGGACAGGCGACTGATATTGAAATTCAGGCGCGGGAAATTCTGTACCATAAGCGGCGGCTAAACGACTATTTAGCTGAACATACAGGTCAACCAATTGAGCGCATTGCTGAAGATACTGAACGTGACTTTTTCATGTCGCCAGAGGAAGCCAGGGAATACGGTTTAATTGACCAAGTGATTGACCGTCATGCCGCTGGTAGCCGTCCAGCAGTTGCTGCTGTTAATTAATACTCACGAATGGTAAATAGTGATTTACCATTTTTAATTCCCTTAAACCCCAAAAATAACCCCTCTTTACTTATAAAGAGGGGTTATTTTTGGAATGGGTGGGTCTGCTCAAGTACTTAATACCGATTTGGACAAATGACTAGCTAAAATCCCGCTAATGGGTCTGGCTGACATCAGAGATATTGAAGGAAGTTTAGTAATTCTACTTCTTTAAGCAAAGTAAGCGATCGCTTTATTTGAGCAATTACTTCAAAAAAATTCCCAGTTTCCGTAGCTTCGTTACTGTTTCAAGAGCCTACGTCTTTTGTTATTGACCCTTAGTAATTAAAAGGACAAAGGACTAATGACTAATGACAAATCAAAATCCCGCTATTGGGTCTGGCTCAGATTGTAAGTATTTGAGGAATCCGTGCAATTCTTCTTCAGTCAGCAAAGTCCGCCCCCGCTTACCGTAGGTTTTAACCAGATGCTCCCGTCCCTGTTCTGGTGTCCAACCTAAACGCTGAAGTTCGACATCTGTTTTAGCAATTACATCTGATAAATCCACGGGTTCAGCTTTCTTCTTCCTCTTTCCTGTCACTGACGGGGTGGCAGGATTCTCTTGAGGGCTGTAACTCCGAGGTGTAAATGGTGTGACATTATTGGCAGAAATTGCAGGAAAGGTTTGATTTTCTACTTGGTTATCAAAGGTTATTTCCAAGCTTTCAACTGGAGGATCAAATTCTAACTCTCGGTTGGCAGTCACAGGAAAGTTTTGACCTAAATCCTGGCTATAGGTATCATCGTTTAGGGGTGCAGCATTGCTGTACCCGTACTGTTCGTTACTTGTTACTACTTCTGGTTTGATGTTCCGTCCTTTGGAGGGCGGGATAGATATTTCTTTGTCGCTGGTCACTGGCCATTGACTACTAACAAAATCCTCACCTTTCACAGAGGAATAGGCAGCAGGCTCATTTAATCCTCCTTTGGTGTTTAAGGGAGGGTTTAGCTGCGCCGGGGAAATTGGATTTGAGGTCAACACCACTGATTCTTGTGGCGCATTTGTAATCCCCAAAACTATCAGCGCCCTGGTTCTGGCTTGGTCTTCTGCTGCTTCTACTGTTTCTGCCGCTGCCATACCCGTAGCACGGGTTACACCTTCAATTTGTACGCTTGCCCGGACAATATATTTTCCTTGAAAAATTTGCACTAATTCAGAAATCAAACTGCCCTGGGGATACAAGCTCTGGAATTGAGCCAACATAATACTGCTACCAATCTAAATCTGTTGGGGACTGGGGATTGGGGATTGGGGACTGGGGACTGGGGATTGGGGACTGGGGACTGAGAAAGAATTATTTTAATCTTAATTCCTAATACCTAATACCCAATCTCTAATCACCAGTCCCCAATCCCCAACCCCTTTTAAAGTAATATTCTTGCTTTGCCTTGTGTCCCAATTGTAGCAGTAGCTCTGTTTTGACGAAATTTTTGGCTAGTGCTAACTTATCTGGGTAGTCTTGCCTGCAATGCTATACTGATGACCCAACTCGATATCTACAACTATTTTCTGGAAGTGCGCTCTAAATCTACAATAATGGAGATAAGGTTCGCCCTCACTGCTTATTAAGCTGCTCACCTAATTGTTACCGATTCTACATGTGGGAAAATTGGGTTCACCGGCAGTTCCTCCTAGTTAAAAATCAGAGTCTAATGACGTAAAATTACCTTCACTCTAGACAATCAAACACCTGTAGTTTCCACGTCACTGCGGTCTTCTCCCCTTCTCCAAAGGGAGAGGCTAACGCAAAGGGAGAAGACCGCAGTGGCTCCCCTGCATAGCGCTTTTGGGCAGTATGGATTCTCTAAACCCAGCTTCTCAAAAACCCGTCGCGTAATTACTTAGCGGGGCTAAATTTTAATCAGGCGTGCAATCTGAAGTTTGGTTAGGTGAAGGGACTTGAACGCAGGCAAATTCTGAGAGCATCTTGCAGTGAGAAGTTCGTAGACGCCCAGAGTTGTTCGTGGGTGGGCTTCCTTTGCTCGAAACTGCGGGAGTAGTTTCCCGCTCTTGCTGGGTCGGGCTTCCTTTCCTTAGAACTTAGGAAGTCTTACTTCAGGGCAATTAGTTTCCAGCTTGTTTCTGTAAGCCGTGAGGGTATACAGAAAAGAACCAGATTAGACAAAAAATGATGTTTTGACCAAAGGTCGGTTCACTGCATGGAATTTTCAATCGCTACACTCCTTGCCAATTTCACCGATGATAAATTGGTAGCTCGAAAGGTTTTAGAAAAGAAACTTGGCTGTGAAGATGAAAAAAGTTTACAAAAACTTCACATTGCCTTAGATGTTCTCGAAAAAATCGGTATTTTAGTAAAGGAACGGGGCAAGTATCGCCGTGTTTCCGAAGACGGAATAATCGAGGCAAAACTCCGTTGTTCTAGTAAAGGCTTTTGCTTTGCGATTCAAGATGTGGAAGGCGCTGAGGATATTTACATCCGCGAAAGTCATCTAAGTAATGCTTGGAATGGCGATCGCGTTTTAGTGAGAGTTCTCAAAGAAGGCAGTCGCCGTCGCTCTCCTGAAGGGGAGGTGAAGCTGATTCTAGAACGTTCCAACCACACGTTACTGGCACGAATTAAGCAGGTAGAAGCTGGTTTCCGGGCTGTGCCTTTAGATGATCGATTGCTGTTTGAACTCAAGATTCAACCTAACGGGGCTAAGTTAGAAGAAGCGATCGATCACCTGGTTCATGTGGAAGTTTTGCGTTACCCATTAGCACAATATCCTCCCCTTGGTCGAGTGGTGCAAATCCTCGGTAGTGATGCCGAAGCTGCTGCTGATATAGATTTAGTTACGTGCAAACACGACCTTTCCCGGACTTTTCCAGATAATGTCCTGGAAGCTGCCGCCAAGTTGCCCAAAAAGCTGCTGAAAGCAGACCTGAAAAATAGGCTGGATTTGCGTAATTTGTTTACTCTCACTATTGAAGGAGTAAATGGCGATAGCAAAGTTATAGAAAACGCTTTTAGTTTAGAAAAAAACTTAGCCGGGAATTGGCTTTTGGGCGTTCATATCACTGATGTTTCTCACTATGTCCAACCTGACGAAGCCCTAGATAGAGAAGCGCTCAAACGGGGCAAATCAGTGTATCTGGGAGAATTAGTGTTGCCAATATTACCTGCAACTGTGGCAGAACGCTGTTCTTTAGTACCTGGGAGCGATCGCTTAACCATCTCTTTTTTAATTACTATTGATCCCCAATCTGGGCAAGTGCTGGAGTGGGAAATTCAACCCAGTGTAATCAACGTAGAGACAGCACTGAGTACTGAACTTGCCCAAGCAATTCTCACAGGTGAAGCTCAAGATAAATCACCACAGGTTTCCCAAATACTGCAAGACCTCCAAGCCTTGCAAACAGCCGTGAAACAGGTACGGTTGACTCGTGGTAGCCTCCAGTTGAATCTGCCGCCTAGCCAAAACGCCTATTATGATGAGGGGATTCTCGGCGCTGTGGTAGTGAATGATTTACCAGTGCGATCGCTACTCACGGAGTTGGTACTGTTAGTTAATCAACTGTTTGCAACTCACTTAAATGCCCTTGGTGTTCCCGCCATCTGGCGAGTCCAAGGGACTCCCGATGTTGAAGATGTCCAGGAAATGCTGAAATTGGCAGTCAATTTAGGCGTTGACCTCACACTAGATCCAGAAGTCGATATCCAACCCTTAGATTATCAACATTTGACCACAGCTTTTGCTGAATCTCCCTCTGAGCAAGTTCTTACCTACTTATTACAAGATACACTTAAGCCGTCTGCATACAGTACCACCAAAGGATCTCACTTTGGTCTGGCGCTACCACAATATGTCCACTTTAGCGCCCCCTTGCGGCGTTACCCAGATTTGCTGATGCAGAGAGTGTATTACGCGCTACTCGAAAACGGACGCGATCGCCGCAATACCCGTGTGAGAGAGCGGGTTAACCTGCGCCACTCCTCCAGCCATGAAGAAATTAACTGGAACGTTTTACCCCCAGAATTGCAACAAGAACTCCAAAGCGATTTGACTAGGGTAATTGTTCAAATCAACGACCGCGAAAAAGAAGTCCAAGAAGCTGAAGCCGATTTAGCCGGACTACAAAAAGCCCAACTGATGAAGCAACGCATTGGTCAGGTATTTCAAGGCGTAATTACCGGGGTTCAATCCTACGGTTTCTTTGTGGAAATTGAAGTACCGGCTGCTGAGGTGGAGTCCAGCAGTAATCCTGGTGTGCCTTTGCGGGTAGAAGGATTGGTACACGTCAGTTCTCTCAAAGACGATTGGTATGAATATCGCGCCAGACAACAAGCACTGTTTGGTCGTAAAAATCGCGCTTCTTATCGATTAGGCGATCGCGTCGCCGTTCAAGTTAAAAGTGTCGATTACTACCGTCAACAAATTGATTTGGTAACAGTCGGCAGCGATGGTGTACCAAAAGGTTTAACTGGCAATGATTCCCGTGACGAGCTTTCAGACCTCTATTTACCAAATGATATTGAGCCTGATGACCTAGACTCTTACTCCGAAGATGAGTAAAATCCAGTAAAACTTACGTGTCAAATCACACCAAACCTCTAATTTTAGGCGTATCGGGCGCATCTGGCCTGATTTACGCTGTTCGCGCGATCAAATTTTTGCTAGAAGCGGAGTATAGTATTGAATTGGTTGCCTCTAAATCAACTTACATGGTTTGGCAGTCAGAACAGGAAATTCGGATGCCACCAGAACCAACCGGGCAAGAACAATTTTGGCGAGAGCAAGCTGGAGTTGCACTTTCGGGTAAACTCCGCTGCCATCCTTGGAGTGATGTCGGAGCCGGAATTGCCAGTGGTTCCTTTGCCACTCTGGGGATGATGATCATTCCATGCAGTATGAGTACAGTGGCAAAGCTAGCGGTTGGCTTGAGTTCCGATTTACTAGAACGGGCAGCAGATGTCCAACTCAAAGAAGGGCGAAAGCTAGTCATTGTCCCGCGTGAAACGCCCTTTAGCCTCATCCACCTGCGTAATTTAACCTCTTTAGCAGAAGTTGGAGTGAGAATTGTCCCCGCTATTCCCGCCTGGTATCACAATCCCCAAACCATCGAGGATTTAGTTGATTTTGTAGTTGCCCGTGCTTTAGATCAACTAGATATTGACTGCATCCCAATTCAGCGGTGGCAAGGTCGTCGCTAATGCCCTCAGTGGATTTATCATAAATTTCACAATAGTCCTAAAAGGGTAATGATAGAGATGGCTGATAGTGTCAGTAGTCAGTGAACAGTAATTAGTGAAGAGTAATCAGACTGATAACTGACAACTGACCACTGACCACTGACAACTGACAACTGACAACTGACAAAATTGCTATGGCTGTAATTCGCTTAATTCTATTGGTGGCAGTACTGGGAGGACTAACGCTGTTGTTAGTCCAAAATTTCTCACCTGCCTTATCGCTAGTATTTTTGGGCGTGCGAACTCAACCACTACCACTAGCGATATGGATTTTGTTCAGTACTGCCACTGGTGCTTTCACATCTATATTGATTGCTACCTTGTTTAACTTATCCAATTATTTTGTGGCAGGACAACGCCAAACTCCTAACACAACTGCAACTTCGCCTCGTGCGAAGGCAACGCGTAGAGAAGAACCTACATCTCGCCCTGCTAGTCCTCCACCACCTGCTAGTAAAAAAGAAGAGACTAGCAGTGAGGTATTTGATGATTGGGAGACAAATAGCAGTGGAGATGATTGGAACTTTGATGAAAAATCAGAGTCACCACCTACCCCTAATCCTCAAGCTCAACAGCCGAGAGATTCTAAAACTTACGAACGTCAATCAGAAGCCAAAAGCAGTTCTCAGTCTGGTTCAGTTTACTCCTACAGCTATCGCGAGCCAAAAAATACGGCTGCGGGAAAAACTGAATCAATTTATGATGCTGATTACCGGGTAATCATCCCCCCTTATCAGCCGCCAACTACCAATCAAGCGGATGATGATGATTGGGAGTTTTTTGAGGATGATGATGATTTTGAGGATGATGGTAAACGTCCCCGTCGGTGAGATGTATGAGCAGGCTATGTTTCTACTTGATGCCACACCGCTCTCTAGACTCCTGCTTGACCTTACCAGTCATGGCAGCTTCTTGCAAAGTCATGAAAGCATTAAAATCTTCTAAGTCATATCGGGTAGTCAACAGTTGTCGTAGTTGATCTTCAGCTTCCACTGTCAAATAGCCAGTTGCTAAAGCTTTTTGTACAACATCACGAATTCGAGTCATAGTTGACACCTCATTCATACTATATTTATTCATTCAGGCTTATTGGGGTGAAATATGCAGTAGTCTTTGTGCCAAAACTTCAATTTCGTAAGGTTTTTTTGAGCGATCGCAGCAAATAAGTCATTATTTACACCTTTATCAAAAACATTTAATTGAGCAGAGCTTGTTATAACTGAACTTTTAGAGAAACGATACTGAACTTTTAGAAACACAGTATTATGTATACTTGAAATTATCCACCAGAGTAAAAACCCTGATTATTTAGATAGACAGATATTGTTTGGATAAAGTTTCAAACAAGCTACGTTAATTTTTTTGTTAAGCACCGCGATCGCTATGCAGCAATTACCAAGTTACATCAGGAAATTTACTACATTCTTTACAAATTCATCATTTATTACTTATGGAAATTTCACATAAAAATGGTTAATTTCTTGCCTAAGTTACTTTAAATACATTAATGGCAGTAATAACAGCAGTGAATTCAACTCAAATACAAAGATGAATTTGTATTATTTAAAAATAATTGAAAGTTAGAAAATTTCTACGAAAGCTTGAGATCTGCAAAGTGAAAAGCCTTGACATCCGTTGAAAATAAATTTCTCAGAGGTTTGCTTTGTGGTTATATTACTACGGAAATTGCTGATGTCGCCGATCAAAATCTTAGTAGCAATACTGTGTAGAGTTATCTTTTGAATAGATTATATAAATACATAGAATAAATGCTGAGTAACTAAACCAGATACTCAGTGAAGGTGAAAAACTGGAGTCGCCCAGGATGCGTTAGCATACACCTACTTTAAGTAAGCTACGCGTAGGTATTTCCCAAGAAAGCTTACTGTATTTCTTTCTTCCCTACAGGACACTGCGCGAACGTGGAAGCAAGCAAGCTACGCATAGCGTCTAGTTTTTTTGCATTTGAGTAAAACCATAAAAGCTTTCAGAGAAATTCAAGTTGATATCTCATCTCTTCAGGCTCAATAACTTCCCAGATTAAAATTAAACTCCTCAATATTTCCCCAATTGACCGGCGGTTCTGAGCGCAGTAAATAATTCCTGTATGCATAATAAGGCCACTTGATGAAGTATTACAAAGTCATCATCATGGGTGAAAATTACCCGATTCTGAGACATTGCAAAATAAAGCTGTTCTCCATCTGATGCAGCTATCAATCCTGTTTCTGATGTAGTCGTCACTACCACGACGACGTAAGCCTTTTGCTATAGCATCACTGACATTTTCATCTAGGTGGAATCGAATTTTTTGTGTCATTTCGATTCTTTAGTTTGTCTTGCAGAATCGAAGGAGTTTGAGCCTGTACTTCTCTGACAAAGGCTTCTCCTTCTGCAATTTCTTGCCTGATCTCATCTTGATGATCGTGGTAATAAGCTAGAGCAGCATAGACATCACCTAAAGTAATACTAGGATAATGATCAACGATTTCGTCAGGGGAAAGTCCCATCCCTTCATGCCAAATAACAATATCTTGCACTCTAATTCGGTGTCCAGCAATGCGCGGTTTACCTCCGCACACACTTGGAGTAATTTCAATGTGTTCTGAGATTACTGGTATCTTAGACATCTTATCGAGAAACACTCCTATAAGAACAAATTATATTCTAATTATCAGCTTATTAGTGATCGCTTTTCCAGTCGCAGCTTAACTCAGGCATTACTTGAATACGCACGGATGAGTCGTTAAGTCTATAATTTGAAACTGTGACTCAAAACTCATAATTGGAGCGAAGCAACTGGTGAGCAGCTTATTACAAGGAGTCAACCTGTACTTAATTGGTATTATGGGCGTTGGTAAGACGACGGTAGGGCGCTTACTAGCAAAGGAATTGGGTTATGGGTTTGTGGATACTGATGATGTCATTGCCCAAGCCACAGGTAAATCTATCAACCAGTTATTTGCACAAGTTGGTGAAGCAGGGTTTCGCCAGTTAGAAAGCGACGTACTTTCAAAAGTTTGTGCTTTTACAAAGTTGACTATAGCAACTGGTGGGGGCATTGTACTGAAGCGAGAAAACTGGGGTTACTTGCACCACGGTTTGATAGTGTGGCTAGATGCACCAGTGGAGATAATTTACAACCGTTTAGCTGAGGATATCACAAGACCATTGCTACAAGATGCCGATCCTAAAGGTAAATTGCGATCGCTCCTTGAACAACGAACACCACTTTACTCTCAAGCCGATTTGCACATCACTGAGCGAGAGGGAGATACACCTGAAGACGTTGCCAAGCGAGTACTTGAGGGAATTCCTGGCATCCTGAAAAAAGCTGTTTCTCATTAATGGGAAATATTAATCTAACTGTGTCTGCAAAAGATATTTTTCATGAATCAGTTAAAAGAGCTTTGCAAAAAGAACAATGGATAATTACAAGCGATCCATTAAAATTCAAATTTGGGGAAGTCAACTTCCAAATTGATTTAGGCGTAGAGAAAATAATTGCCGCAGAAAAAGGAAATGAAAAAATAGCAATTGAAATCAAAAGCTTTTTAAACCCCTCGGCAATTACAGATTTTTATTCTGCTTTGGGACAATTTCTTAGTTACCGTCTAGCGTTAGCAGGATATGAACCAGAGCGAGTATTATACTTAGCAGTTCCATTGGATACGTACAAAACATTTTTTCAACTTGAATTTACTAAAACTGCGATAAAACAGTATCAGGTCTTGTTAATTGTTTATGAGCCGGAAAATGAGGTGATTGTACAGTGGATAAATTAGCCAAATATCAAGAATTGGTGAAAACATTGTTGACGAACTATGCTAGTGATGATGTCTCGGATAATAATGTCGAAGTTCAACTGATTTTAGATACAGAACGCAATCATTATCAATGGATGAATGTCGGTTGGCAAGGATTTAATCGTATTTATCGATGCGCGATGCATTTTGATATTAAAGATGGCAAAATCTGGCTGCAACAGAACTTAACCGATCGCAATCCAGCAGAGGAATTAGTAATGATGGGAGTACCACGAGAGGATATTGTCTTGGGTTTGCAAGCTCCATACAAGCGTCAGTATACAGATTATGGCGTAGCGTAATGCGATCGCTCCTCGAACAACGAAAATCACTTTACTCTCAGCAAATACTTGAGGCAATTCCTAGCGTTCTCAAAACACAAGTTTTTCATTAAGAAGACTCAAGTTACCAAATTTTGCCCATCCGTAGGACAAATCCTGGTAATTCTGGATTGCCACTAACTGCTTCAGGATTATCCAAAATTTCAAATTCTCGATTCGGACGGTAAATGTAGACTTTTCGATTCTGCCGATCGATTAACCAGCCTAGTGATGTACCGTTATCGATGTACTCCTGCATTTTCTCTTGTAATTTTATCAAACGATGTCTACGACGGGCTACGCCTACACTGGATGAGCGTAACTTACTCGTATGGAGGGTGTCAATTTTGAAAATGCAAATTTATTGGAAGTTAATTGGCTTGGCGCAGAAATCTATGGGGCTTATTTCTACAATACGATTATGCCAGATGGTGAACTCGTCACTGAACCAAACAGCTATGAATAATCAGTACAAACATACTCAATGACATCAGAGATTGTGACGAGTTACAAAGTCTTCTACACTTACTGAAATAGGTTTTAACTCTTAACGGCGGCTCCTCATGACGGACAACGATTCTGAATACATCAGGCAAGCTGAAGCCACTCGTGTGCGTGTACTAAGCGAAGCACTACCTTATATTCAACAATTCGCCGGTCGCACTGTTGTTGTCAAATATGGTGGCGCAGCGATGAAAGATAGCACACTCAAAGACAAGGTTATCCGCGACATTGTATTCTTATCCTGCGTGGGCTTGCGTCCGATTGTAGTCCACGGCGGTGGCCCAGAAATTAACAGTTGGTTAGATAAGCTGGGCATCGAACCACAGTTTAAAAATGGTCTGCGGGTTACTGATGCCGCCACAATGGATGTGGTGGAAATGGTTTTAGTTGGTAGAGTTAACAAAGAAATTGTCGCGCTAATTAACCAAGCTGGGGGATTGGCTGTAGGGCTTTGCGGTAAAGACGGTAATCTATTTACAGCCCGTCCCCAAGGTCAAGAAGGCATCGGTTTTGTGGGGGAAGTCAGCAATGTTAACATCAAGATTTTGGACACCCTCGCTAGCAATGGCTATATTCCGGTAGTGTCTAGCGTCGCCGCAGACGAGACAGGGCAAGCTTATAACATTAATGCTGATACTGTAGCTGGAGAAATCGCTGCTGCACTAGGAGCAGAAAAGTTAATTTTACTGACTGACACCAGTGGAATTTTAAAAGATTACAAAGACCAATCTACTTTGATTCCAAAAGTAGATATTCGCGAAGCCCGCGAGTTGATTGCTAATGGTATAGTCAGCGGTGGGATGATTCCCAAAGTGAGTTGTTGTGTGCGATCGCTTGCTCAAGGAGTCCGTGCAGCACACATCATTGATGGTCGCATTCCCCACGCCCTATTACTAGAAATCTTTACTGATGTTGGGATTGGGACAATGATTCTGGGGTCGCAGTTTACCTCTTAAGAGTGCTGAGTCAGGAGTGAGAAGTGAAGAGTGAGGAGTGAGGAGTTGCTTATCCCTCATCTTCCCATTTCCCTGCTTTACCGAGGATAGGTAATAATAACCCGCGATCGCCCACCGCTAAATGGTGTACGTCGCCATGAATTATTGATAATTATCGGATTAACTAGGGTTGAATCTCGAATTGTCGGATTAATCAGGATGGGATTTCTCACATTCTGCCTGAACTGGGGATAGGAATAATCGCGGTAATGATTGCGTTGTGGTATTAATCCCGTTGCTGGGTCTACAGGCATAGGTGTAGGAATCGGACTACCATAAATAAAGGAACCGACAGCAGGCGATGTCTGACGACAAGCTGCTCCGCAGCTACGCCTGACTCCATAACCACCATCAATCACGAACACACGTTGGGCGGAAGCTGGAGCAATGCTTACACCCATCACTGCTAAAGTCATACCTGCTAAGAGCCAATTCAGTTGCGAATGCTTGATTTTCAACATAATTTTGCTCACCTGCATTTGATACCGGAATTTTTAATCAGAAAATAGTCGCAGCTACTTACTTAAAATTTTAGAAGTTTATCCACTTTCAGATTGCCAGCTTTTGAAAAGATTCCAAAAAGATTGCTGGCATTGGCAAAATGAAAATAGTGCTAATTTTTGTATAAGACGTGAGTACAGAAAGTTTAGAAATTGCTAAAACCCGCTACCAGACTGGGAAAGTTGCCTTTGAAAATGGGCAATACCGCGAAGCCGTAGAAAATTTAGAAAAGGCCAGCGCTCTGTTAGCTCGTAATTCTCGCCTTGGAGGCGAAGTAGAAATTCATCTAGTGACAGCTTATGAAGCGGCTGGACGCACGGATGATGCGATCGCTCTTTGCGAAAGACTCAAACGCCATCCCTATTTTGAAACCAGCAAACAAGCGCGGCAGATGCTTTATATCTTAAAAGCACCAAAGCTGAAAAGACCCAGCGAATGGATGACTGAAATCCCCGATTTGGGCGCACTACCCGATAATGAACTCAAAATTTCCGTAGCTGCTAAATCTAGTAAATCTTCTGTCCAGCAAAAGCCTAAACCTACGGAGCCAGAATTTATTGACCTCAGTCAGGTCAATACCAGAGATAATCGCTTTATCTGGGTGGCGCTAATTGCCATTGGTTTGACCATCTCGTACTTGGTTTGGTTGAGTTTTTCAGGAACCCCTGGCTGATAATAATTTTGGGGATTGGGAGGGTTTGAATGAATATTCAGACCCAAACCAAATCTTACTCATTTTTTCTTCCCCAGTATCCATTACCTAGTCTCGGAGTGACCAAAATGGTATTCCAGGAATCTCAAACAATATTAAGAGGTCAATATTGGTTAAAAAGTTTGACTTTTGAGGAAATTTATGGTTTCAAATTCTTCAATTTTTGGAAAGATTTTCTTGTGGTTAATCAGACCATTTAGTTTTGTGTTGGCAAATATGAAATTTCTCTCACCACTGAATGGTCGAAATCGAATCAATCGCGTCTTTCCTATCCGAAATCCTATTCTGTGGCTAGTGCTGTTAACCTCCCTGTTACTGACTGGCTGTGTTAAGTACGATGTAGGGCTTAACTTTGATAATTCAAATAGTGGCGAATTAGTACAGCATATTAAGTTGGGAGAACGGCTAACCAGTTTTAGTGGCGATTCTGTGTACGAATGGTTAAATAGCATAGAACGACGCGCCCGTCAACTTGAGGGTAAAACACAGCGAGTTTCCCAAGAAGAAATCATCGTCACAATTCCTTTTAGCAGTGGTAGGGAATTGCAAGAAAAGTTCAACGAATTTTTTAACTCCCATACTAATCAACCCTCTGAGTCTGTGCAGAGCGAATCTAACTCAGAACTGCCGAAAATTGAATCAAACGTCCTCTTGGAGCAGAATTATTTTTTACTTTTAGTGCGAAATCGATTGATTTATGATTTGGATTTGCGATCGCTATCTCTAATTGCCAGCAAAGGTAACGTTTTGGCTAATGCTGGTTCAATTCTCGATTTGGAATTTAGCTTGAAGACTCCTTGGGGAGCCAAAAACATTCAACTAACTGAAACTGCGATTGAACCCGAAAAAAATGGCAATCAATTAGTGTGGAAACTCCAGCCTGGTGAGCTAAACCACATAGAAGCTATTTTCTGGCTTCCCAGTCCCCTTGGTATTGGTGGGTTGTTAATTATCCTGTTTGTCTGGGGAGGATTGTACTTGAGATACAATTTCATGCCAGATCCCAGAATTCAGTTTTCTCCCAAAGCAGCAGCTATCCAGGAACAGTAGATTATTCATCTGTTCAATATTGTCAGTTAAGCCGATGCATTCTCCATCGGCTTTTTTACACTTACCCCAGCTTTTTGTAAAAATGAGTCAAAGTGAATTAGCCAAAGAAATTGTTCGTGTTTCTTACTTGAGAGGTGAGTTTCGGTTGCGTTCTGGTCAGATATCTTCCCATTACTTTGATAAATATCAGTTTGAATCTAATCCTTTGTTACTGAAGCGGTTAGCTAAAGAAATGGTAAAAAAGATTCCATCAGGCACGGAAATTCTAGCAGGGCTGGAATTAGGTGGAGTTCCTTTAGCAACAGCAATTTCATTAGAAGTTGAATTACCAGTTGTCTTTGTTAGGAAGACAAAAAAAGAATATGGGACTGAGAAAATAGCAGAAGGAATTGATATCCAAGGGAAAAAATTGTGTATCATTGAAGACGTAATTACAACAGGTGGTCAGGTTGTAAAAAGTACCGAAGCGCTGCGTAATGAGGGAGCGCTCGTGGACTTCGTACTCTGCGTCATCTGGCGCGGAAGTACACAAGACAACAGTCTCGAAAAAGCTGGTATTCAAAAAATTCCTCTATTTGATATGGAGGAGCTTTCGGTGTGGATAGAACCGTCTTGAAGCCCACAGTTACAATATTTTTGAACAACGCTCTAAAAATACTTAGCTTTGAAATGAGACTTGTGGAATTTAGGGTTAAACATTAGTATTGCTATGTTCCTGTTGTTCGCTGCCATACCAACGTTCAGCAAGTGCATTAAGTTGATGAAGGATTTCAATGAGTTCCTGACCACGTTCTGTGAGACCGTAAGTTACTTGGGGTGGAACAGTTGGTTCATACTCGCGATAAATAATTGCTGCTGCCTCAAGCATCCTCAGTCTTTCCGTCAGCACTTTGGTTGAGATGCCCTCAACTTGGCGCTTCAATGCACCAAAGCGAGTAGGCCCACTATTACACAAGACCCACAGTATATACATTGTCCAAGGTCCTGATAGTAAGGACATCAGAATACTGACTGGGCAAGCATCAGGATTTTTAGAGACAGACATCGATAAATTAGCCAAAATTGTCCAACAGTTACTTTATGGGAACTACTTTACTTTAGTAACTAGTTCCTTTTAGTATCTGACGTAATGCTTTGAAATTTAGATTCAAAAAAAGTAAAAGCAGAAATTTTAGCGAATCAGGAGATATTTGGTGGTAAACATTCTACATATTGATTCCAGCCCCCGTGGTGAACGATCGCACTCCAGAGAACTATCTAAGGAATTCGTCAGTGGTTGGAAAGCAGCCCATCCTCAAGATGCGATCGCCTATCGAGATATAGGGCGTCACCCAGTTCCTCACGTTAATGAAGCTTGGATTGCGGCGGCATTTTCACCACCAGAAACCCATACTCCAGAATTAACCGAGGCAATTAGGATTTCTGACGAACTGGTTGATGAGTTTTTGGCAGCTGATCGCTACATCTTTGGAGTGCCAATGTACAACTTCAATATACCTTCCACTTTTAAGGCTTACATCGATCAAATTGTTCGCATTAACCGGACTGTTGCTCTAGATGCTCAAGGTTTTAGAGGCTTAGTCGAGGGTAAAAAGGCAGTTATCATCACAGCTCGCGGTGGTGACTTTAGCGCAACATCCCCTTTCATTGCCTATGACTTCCAAGAACCTTACCTGCGGACGATTTTTGGTTTTATTGGGATTACAGACATTCAATTTATTAACGCTAATAGCCTGAACGAAGGTGATGCTCGTACCCAATCTCTATCAGAAGCACGAGCCGCAATTCAAGATTTAATCGCCCAGTGGTAATGTGATGCAGGGTATTGGGCATTGGGCATTGGGCATTGGTTATTCTTCCTCTGCTTCCCCTGCTCCCTACCCCCTGCTCCCCTGCCTCTTCCTCAGGGTGACAACCGCTCAATATTCCAAGTGCCATTATCTAAACGTCTATAGAGCAAGCGATCGTGCAGACGGCTAGGGCGTCCTTGCCAAAACTCAATTTCTGTGGGGATCACTCGTAAGCCTCCCCAATGAGGCGGTCGAAGAATCTCCTTATTTTCATATTTGCTCTGGAACTCCTGCAAACGTCGCTCCAGGACTTCTCGGCTTTCTATCACCTCGCTTTGATTAGATACCCACGCACCCAAACGACTGTTGGCAGGACGACTGTGAAAATACTGGTCGGACTCAGTTTCGGAAACTTTCTCCACATACCCCGAAATTCGGACTTGACGTTCCAGTTCTGCCCACCAAAAGACTAAAGCCGCTTGGGGATTTTCTGCCAGTTCTTGTCCTTTGTGACTGTTGTAGTTGGTAAAGAAGGTAAAACCCCGTTCATCAAAATTCTTGAGCAGCACCATTCTGGCTGAGGGCTTACCGTCAGGTGTGGCGGTGGCAATAGTCATGGCATTGGGTTCGGGGAGTTGTGCTGCTAGAGCTTGATCGAACCATTTTTTAAATTGGATAAAAGGATTGAGGTCTACTTCGAGTTCGCTCAAACCTTCCAAGGTGTAGTCTTTACGAAGATCAGCTACGGTTTTGTCCATTGTGATTTGTTTCCTTGCTATCAGATACGCTTATATATGTCTTTGCTAAAAATATCTATGATGATGATCAGATGATGATCAGCGCCATCAAGAATTTTACAAATTCTCTCAAGGAATAACTAAAATAGGTTGCATAAGATGCGCCGTTCGGCTTCCCTTCGACGCCTGTTAATTTATGGTCTGAGCGGTCCGATTATCGCTCTCAATGTCTGGCTGCTGTCTGTGCTTTTCCGCTATTTCCAGCATCCCATTACCGTCTTGAGTATTGCGGCAATTCTGGCTTTTCTGCTCAATTACCCGGTTAAGTTCTTTGAACGGGCTCGGATCACTCGCACTCAGGCGGTGATTATAGTTCTACTTGCAACATTAACCCTGTTTGGGATTTTGGGCGTCACCCTAGTGCCGTTGATCATTGACCAAACAATCCAATTGTTAAATAAGATCCCTGATTGGTTAGGCGCTAGTCAAGCAAACCTAGAGCAGTTTGAGATGCTGGCAAAGCAACGACGTTTGCCAATTGATCTGAGGGTTGTGAGCAGTCAAATCAATGCCAACATTCAGAATCTAGTGCAACAGCTAGCTTCTGGTGCAGTGGGATTTGCTGGAACATTGCTGTCAGGATTACTGGACTTAGTGTTAGTCATTGTGCTTGCATTTTATATGCTTTTATATGGCGATCGCGTCTGGTATGGTCTGATCAATCTTTTGCCCTCTAATATTGGAGATCCCCTGACCACATCCTTGCGCCTAAATTTCCAGAATTTCTTCCTCAGCCAGTTGTTGCTAGGACTGTTCATGGTGCTAACCCTGACGCCAATTTTCCTAGTGATGAAGGTGCCATTTGCTCTGTTGTTTGCCATACTAATTGGTATTTCAGAACTCATTCCCTTTATTGGGGCGTCTCTAGGCATTAGTCTGGTGACGATTTTAGTACTGTTGCAAAATTGGTGGTTGGCAGTTCAAGTTGCCATAGCGGCGGTTCTCATGCAGCAGCTTAAAGATAACCTGTTAGCTCCCAGGTTACTCGGCAACTTTATTGGACTGAATCCTATCTGGATTTTTGTGGCTATTTTGATGGGATTTGAGATTGCTGGATTGTTGGGGACACTTGTTGCTGTTCCTATTGCTGGTACTATTAAAGGCACTTTCGATGCGATTAAAAGCGGCAAGCCTAGTGACTTTGTACCAACTGTCACTGTTGCCCATGACTCGCCCCCTGATTAAGAAGGCAGAAGGGCAGGGGGAGAAATCAATTCAAAATTCAAAATTCAAACATTTTAGAACTTCTGCCTCCTGCCTTCTCTTTCCCAATACCCAATGCCCAATGCCCAAGGTCAAAAGTTGCACAATCTGATCTCACAATTCACAATGGTGGTTGATTACAAATTTTAGAGGATACTACCAGCAGGCAATTCCAGAATAAAAGCAGCACAAGCGAATGTATAGAGTCGCTTTGCCAATAGTCAATTAGTTTAGTGTTGAATTTACAGTCTTTTTATTCTCATTAATTAACTTAGAACCTGTTGATGGAAGCTTCCGAGCTCTTAGAAACAATTACATTTTTGATTTACCAAGCCGAGCAGGGGGAAATTGATCCTTGGGATGTCCAAGTGATTGAGGTAATTGACCGCTATTTAGAACTGATGGCACCAGGGGCAATAACAAGAGGTTATGAAGCGGATTTGTCTCAATCGGGACAGGCATTTTTGTCAGCATCAATGCTGGTACTATTCAAAGCCAATACTTTGATGCAGTTGTCAACAGTAGGAGATGCACAGGATGGTGTAGAAGATGATGCTCTATTGGCAGATGAAGACGGTGTATCACATCAAGGTCATCGTCTACCATTAGAACGGCAATTGCGTCGTCGTCCAGCGGCAATGCCGCCACCAAAACGCCGTGTGACTCTGCAAGAGTTAATCAAGCAATTGCAGATCATGGCTAACCAACTGAAACTAGTAGAAAAAGTCAGCAAACCTCTCCGTCCTAGGCGTCAACCTAGCGTCCAAAGTATGCGGGAGGCGCTAGAGTTAGCTCATCAGGAAAATTTGACAGAAGTTGCTGGAGAACTGGAGCAGGTGTTGAATTTGTCAGCAAGAGAGTTAAATTCAGAACAAAATTGGTTGAATTTAGAACAACTCGTAGAGTTGTGGACTCAGACAAAACTTTTGAACAAAAATGGGTCTGGACATGAGTCTAAACACAGCAAACTAGTTAGCGTTTTCTGGGCACTACTACTACTCTCGGCTCAATCAAAAGTAGAGCTATTTCAAGAGGAGTTTTACCATGAGATTAAAATTCGCTTACTTAGACCCCTTGAACACCCAATGAACTAAGAAAGCCAAAAGTAGCCCTACAGATAATTTACAGATTTTTGATTCAGCCCCAAAATCCGAGTAAATTGAAAAGATAAGCGATCGCTTATCATCTAAGTATATTGATGGTTGCAATAACCACTAAAGTCCTGTTATCCCTGTTGTGAGGGATGACTTAGAGCAGAAATAAAAACTGATGATTAAGTATCACTCGATGAAAGTAAACTGGCTTGTGGTTGAGGAATAAATTTTTATGAAAGCGATGATTCTCGCGGCTGGCAAGGGTACTCGCGTGCGTCCGATTACCTATACAATTCCCAAACCGATGATTCCCATCCTGCAAAAGCCAGTGATGGAGTTCTTGCTGGAACTGTTACGCCAACATGGATTTGACCAGATTATGGTCAACGTTAGTCATTTGGCTGAGGAAATAGAAAACTATTTCCGTGACGGTCAACGCTTTGGGGTACAGATTGCCTATTCCTTTGAAGGGAAAATTGATGACGACGGTAAACTGGAGGGGGAAGCAATCGGTTCAGCTGGAGGGATGCGCCGTATCCAAGACTTCTCACCGTTTTTTGATGATACCTTTGTGGTTTTGTGCGGTGATGCTTTGATTGACTTGGATTTAACTGCGGCGGTCAAATGGCATAGAGCTAAAGGCTCGATCGCCACTATTATTACAAAATCTGTCCCCAAAGAAGAAGTTTCTAGCTACGGTGTGGTTGTCACTGACGAAGAGGGTCGTGTCAAAGCTTTCCAAGAAAAACCTTCAACTGAAGAAGCCCTGAGTACCAACATCAACACAGGTATTTACATCTTTGAGCCAGAAGTTTTTAACTATATCCCCTCTGATGTGGAATATGACATTGGTAGTCAACTATTTCCCAAATTGGTAGAAATCAAAGCTCCCTTTTACGCCATCCCTATGGACTTTGAATGGGTAGATATTGGTAAAGTACCAGACTATTGGCGGGCGATTCGTGGAGTGCTGCTGGGTGAAATCAAAAATGTGCAAATCCCTGGTCATGAAGTCGCCCCTGGCATTTACACTGGCTTAAATGTCGCCGTCAATTGGGACAAGGTGGATATTACAGGCCCCGTTTACATTGGCGGAATGACGAGAATCGAAGACGGAGCTAAAATTGTCGGCCCAGCAATGATTGGCCCCAATTGTTGGATTTGTAGTGGCGCAACAGTGGAAAATAGCGTGATTTTTGAATGGTCGCGCCTGGGCCCTGGAGTCCGGTTAGTCGATAAACTGGTATTTGGACGTTATTGCGTAGATAAAACTGGCGCTGCGATCGATGTTCAAGCTGCTGCTTTAGACTGGCTGATTACCGATGCCCGTCAGACACCACCATCACATACCCCTGTTGAGCGACAAGCGATAGAGGAATTGTTGGGGACAAATGTAAATTAGAGAATGGGGCATGGGGAGCAGGGAGAAGATTTTTCCCCTCTGCCTCTTTCCAATGCCCAATGCCCAATCCTAACTATTTAAGTACGTATATCTTCTGAGACTCTGCTCGTAGGTTTGCAGTAGTCGCTGAGATTCTGCTAGGGTGATGCGTTTTTCTTCTAATGCTTTCTCGCAACGCTGGCGAATGTTTTCCACCATGTCTTCGGAGTCGTACTGGACGTAGCTTACCACTTCACTCATAGTGTCACCTTTGACAACGTGTTCAATCTGGTAGCCTTTGGGTGTTAATTGGATGTGAACAGCGTTGGTGTCGCCAAATAGGTTGTGCAAATTACCCATGATTTCTTGATAAGCTCCATTCAAGAACATCCCCAAATAATAAGGTTCTCCGGGCTTATAGGTGTGCAACTCTAAAACCGACTTGACATCGCGCAGGTCAATAAAGCGGTCGATTTTACCATCACTGTCGCAAGTGAGGTCTGCCAAAATTCCCCGCCGAATTGGTTCTTCATCCAAGCGGTGGATTGGCATGATCGGGAATAGCTGATCGATCGCCCAGCAATCTGGTGCTGATTGAAACACTGACATATTCACGTAGTAGATGGAAGCCATAATCTTTTCTAGGTCTTCCAGTTCATCGGGTACGTATTCTTGCTGTCTAGTGATGTTAAGAATTTTTTGACAACAAGCCCAGTAGAGCCGTTCAGCTTTGGCTCGTTCTCTGAGGCGTAAAATTCCTAAGTTGAAACGACTGATGGCTTCTTCTTTAAATTGTGCAGCATCGTGGTACAACTCTTGGTAATTTTCTTGGTTGATGGATTGAAAGCTTTCCCAAAGATAATTAATAATTGGGGATTCACCCTCTTGTGGAGGTTCTGGCGTATCCAATGGTACGTCACTGGTACTGAGGACATCAAAGATCAGGACTGATTGATGGGAAGCGATCGCTCGTCCACTTTCACTAATCAGTGTTGGTACGGTAATCTGCCGTTCAGCACAGGTATCTTTTAACTCTGCCACGATGTCGTTGGCATAGTTCTGCATGTTGTAATTTTTCGATGCATAGAAGTTGGTTTGGGAGCCATCGTAATCTACGCCCAAGCCACCACCAACATCAAGGTATTTCATATCCGCCCCCAGCATCGCCAATTCTACATAAATCCGGCTGGCTTCTTGGATGGCATCTTTAATCACATTAATGGCAGAGATTTGTGAGCCAATATGGAAGTGCATCAACTGCAAAGAATCAAGCAGGTTAGCTTCCCGTAACTTGTCCACAGCCTCGATTACCTCAGGCATTGTCAAACCAAATTTAGCGCGATCGCCACTAGAGGCTCCCCAACGTCCCATGCCTTGGGTACTGAGTTTAGCACGAACACCTAATATCGGCTTAATACCTAGCTGGCGATTGGCATTAATCACCAAATCAACCTCTTCAATCTGTTCTAAGACAATGATTGGTGTTTGCCCTAGTCTTTGGGCTAACATTGCCGTTTCGATGTATTCTCGGTCTTTGTAGCCGTTGCAAACTAACAATGCTCCTGGTGTATCCAAGACAGCCAGAGCAATCATTAATTCTGGCTTGGAACCGGCTTCTAAACCAAATTGATGGGGTTTGCCAAATTTTACTAAATCCTCGATCAAATGCCGCTCTTGGTTGCATTTGACAGGAAACACGCCACGGTAGACACCAGGGTAATTGTAGCGAGCGATCGCTTTATTAAAACAAGCGTTCAACCGCTCAATTCGGTCTTCCAAAATATCGGAAAAGCGAATCAACATGGGAAGTCCCAAGTTGCGCTGTTTCAAGGCGTTGACTAATTCAAACAAGTCAAGAGATCCCCCGCGATCGCCCTTGGGTGCTACGGTAACGTGACCAGCAGCACTAATGGAAAAATAAGGTTGTCCCCATCCTTCAATGCGGTACAAGGCTTCGCTATCCTCAATTTTCCAGGAGCGAGGTAAATCTCCTGTGGTAGGACTAGGTGGTAACAGTTTTTTTTGTTTATGATTTTTCACTTCAGATTTTTGTCCATTGGACGGTAGTACCACCTCGTCAGATGTAGCAGTTGACTCAACACCCATTTCTTCCTAACCTCTGTTTTTCACCCACGAGTTAACAATTTAGCGCATTCATCTGAGAACGTATATGCACCCAAAGATAATTTCTGAGATAAACTCTGATTGGTCAAGAGTTGTATGTCATTAGTCATTGGTGAGCCAGTGCGGTCTTGGGGGTTTCCCCCATGAGCAACTGGCGAACCCGAAGGGTCATTAGTCACGGGTCATTAGTGCAAAATCCTTGGACTCAATACAGAGGATGAAGAACAAATGACAAATGACATAGACGCGCCAGCGGCTTCCCGCAGGGTAGGACAATTGACTAGATAAAAACTTTATTAAGCTTTGGGAGATAGCAATGGAACGTACATTCTTAGCAATTAAGCCTGATGGAGTACAGCGGGGATTAGTGGGGGAAATTATCCGTCGCTTTGAAACTAAAGGTTTTACCCTAGTTGGTTTAAAGTTCCTGAAAGTCAGTCGGGAATTGGCTGAACAACACTATGATGTTCACCGAGAACGTCCCTTTTTTGGTGGTCTAGTCGAATTTATCACTTCTAGCCCAGTGGTGGCGATGGTATGGGAAGGTGATGGCGTCGTTGCATCTGCTAGAAAGATTATTGGTGCGACAAACCCTTTAACAGCAGAGCCAGGAACGATTCGCGGCGATTTTGGTCTAAATATTGGTCGCAACTTAATCCACGGTTCTGATGCTCAAGAAACCGCGCAACGGGAAATAGCCCTATGGTTTAAGGATGAAGAATTGGTCAGTTGGCAACCACACTTAACGCCTTGGTTACACGAGTAAGGGGGAGACACGATTAATCGCGTCTGTACAAAAGTTAGGAGTAGAGACGCGATTAATCGCGTCTGTAAAGGAGTTAGGAATTAAAAATTTCTCACTCCTCACTCCTCACTTACTTAGAGACTTCGCTCTTTTCTGGTTCCACTTGGGGTAATTCAGTACTAACGCGCTTAGAAAATCCCCAGCCTAAAATCAGGAAGATGGCAGCAATCATGATCCATTCTGGTGGAACTAAACTATCGTTCACCACTTTCAACAACAAACGTAAGCCCACCAAGGCCACAGTTACATAGCCTGCGTCTTCTAGGTTTTCATATTCGTCTAGCCAACGGATAAACAATCCCGCCATGAATCGCAGCGTAATAATACCAATTGTTGCACCCGTCAGTACTAGCCATTTTTCTTGAGAAACTGCGATCGCAGTTGTCACGCTATCCAAAGAAAATGCCAAATCTGTAAATGCAATTACGGGTATCGCTTGCAACAATGAATTAAAGCGCGGCCCGTGATGGCGATCGTCTTTGGATTCTTCCGAGGTAAAGTGTTGGAATACCAACCAAAGCAGATAAGCAGCGCCCAATAATTCAAATTGCCAGAATTGTTGTACCCAAGTGGCAGTTAAAATCAGGGTGATTCGCAGCACATAGGCAACGACTAAACCAAAGTTCAAAGCTTTGCGCTCAAGTTCTTTGTCTTCCAGCCCCCGAGCGATCGCAGCGAGGGCGATGGCATTGTCGGCAGATAACAGCGCCTCTAAAAGCACCAGGATCAGCAGAACTATCGGGGCTTCAACGCTGAAATGAAAGTCGAGGTAATCAAAAATTCGGTCTAGCATTCCGGGTTTCTCAAGCAGAAAAAATTAAAATTTGACAAGAACAGAGATTTGCATATTAAAAAGCGCAATAAATTGCTACTCTAGTCCAGCTTAACGTGGTTGTGGTGCATTTTGAAGGGGGTTGAATGGATGCGATCACCGTGTCATAATGACAATATTAGTATTATTTAATACATAAAATATTTTAATATCTAGCTTAGTGCGATCGCAATGGACTGCTGTCAGTTCGCATCTAGAATTAGAAAATAACAACAAAAATTAGGAGAAAATGCTACGCCAGATAATGAGATTAATGCCGTATCAATTCAACAGAATCGAATTTTAATTACTAAAGATGTGGATTTTGTCAACTCTTTTTTAACAGTTCAGCAACCTTATAAATTACTTTTAATCACGACAGGGAATATCAATAACTCAGAATTGGAATCCCTTTTTACTTTTTATAGCTAACTTCCAATCTGTAGTTGAATTGTTTAAGCAGCATTCCTATATTGAAATAAATCGAGACACCATTATTGTGCATCAGTAGTCTCTATAAAAATTTCTAATATCACACATAGACTCGATGTTGCCGTTCCAGATATTCAATTTCTCTTTTCCACCGCCCAAGCCTGTTTTCTCGCTGTTGTAATTGATCTGCTGTCGGGTTTCTGTAAGATTCAGTACCTGGATTTGGGTTAATTCCCTTATTTGCAAGCCATTGGCGGCAAAAGAATTGCCAAAGAAATTCATGATCGTGCTTATCGCCACCCAGACAACGAATCCGCTTGACTGAAAGTGTGGATTCACTAAAAAGGATTTGCTCATTTCTGGAATTTTTCGGAAACAGGCGTGTCTCACTACCTCTTCCACGAAAGAATTCGACTACAAACCACTCACCAAAATCGAATATACAAACCTCTGTTGGGTCGCTACCATCATCCTCTAATAGATCAACATCACCTTGGATTTGATACCCTATGGCAATTTGTGATGTCTTGGGTAACAAGATACGAAGCCGTTCAAAGCGGTTACTGTAATTAGCCCAAAAATCCCTGCGGCTACATAGCCGATTTGACTCGAAGTTTTCTAAATCTAGCTTGTTCAATATGAGATTTACTAACTTTTGGAAATCACCATAATTGATACCTCCAATCCACTCTCGAAGTCTTTGCCTTGCTGGATCTGAAAGTTTATACCAATTTTCACCATTTCTATAGTTATGTCTCAACCAATCAACCAGTAAAGAATGATTGCTAGCTATATCATTGGAAACATTAGTGAGTAAATGATTAACAGCTTTTATTTGCTGACTATCTGACATTTCATCCAAACAACTTAGTAGCCATATAACTTGCTGCTGATTTGGAGAGCGAATTGTAGTAAAATAGGGAGTTATGTCTTCTATAAAGTTGCTGAATAATGGAATCCAAACAGGTAAATATTCTTTGATTATGTTTAGCAATTCAGTTCGATTAATACGGTGTTCACAAGCAATTTTTGCTAATTCTATACCTGCTTGTGTACTGCGAAATGCCCGAATAATTTGAAATGGTAGCAGGTGACTAACTAAATCAGAATTAGCAAAGATATCAAAAGATTCAGCGAAAGACTGTGCTAACACCTGTTCTTGCCAATCACCATAATAAAGAGCTAAACGCCACAATAGCTGATGTTGCAACCATGAGTTAGAAATTGCTACCTTCCAAATGGCTGCTGATATTTTCCTAGATCGGTCAATATTTTGCTGATCCCACTGTGCTTTAGCATGGATGCAGTAAATCCAGTCCAACCTACTTACTCGATCAGCTTTACCCTGTTCAATAGCTTCCAATACTTTATCAACACTTGGTATTAATATTGTTGCATTTGGTAACTTACTTGCAAGTTGAATAAGTTGATTAGGACTACACTGGGGAGTTTCAGGTAGGGAAGGAATGGAAAACTGAGAATTCAATTTTTTAGCTCTTTTAAAGAGAGGTTTTTACAGTATCTTTCTTTAACTCATCACTGCGAAACTGAAAGCGGAAAACTACCTTGCGATCGCCTGGATTATCACGTTTCTTGTCAGATTCTATTTCTCCACGACCAGCAGCTAATATTTTCTGGCTTAAAGGTGCTTTGGTAGGGAAATTCATATCATAGAAAATGTAGTTGTAAACTGATGCTGATCGCAACAAGCTTAGTTGTAGATTGGTTTTATTGTCTCCATCTGAGCTAGTGTGACCTTCTATGACTACCCGGCTAATTTCCTTCTCAAATTCTGGTTTTGAGAAAATAACGCCACTGTAAACAGGAATAAAGCTGCGTAGGAAGGTTTTACCTTCT
This sequence comes from Nostoc sp. JL34, assembly GCF_017114945.1. Lineage (GTDB taxonomy): Bacteria > Cyanobacteriota > Cyanobacteriia > Cyanobacteriales > Nostocaceae > Nostoc. The sequence continues at coordinate 32,825 of NZ_JABXKQ010000150.1, read as the reverse complement.
GGTTTAAGTTCTGTACTTCCCTTGGCAAAAAGAATTGATTCTTGGATACTGACATCCCCTGTTTCTGGGTTGACTTTAACATTGATGTTATTGCTTTTCATCTGTCCCACAACATTACCAATTACTACCCGTTTTGGTGCATCTTTTTGTGCAAGTTGGAGTAGTGTAGTGATAAATAGCAACGCAAAAAACATTAGTAAACTAGACATTATATCGGCAATAGACAGATAGATACTAGAGTCATCCTCCTCTACAATCTCTGCATTAATTTCACCTCTGATAAAATCATCCATGACTACTTCCACTATTACCAAATTGGCGGTTATCATGTGCAGCAACTAGAACTTTTGCTGTCTCTAGTAAACCTCCGCAAACTCTAGCCATAGAAGTATCTGCTTGCTGGAAAAAGCTTAACTGTGAATCAACAGTCCTTTGCATAGAAACTTCAAGATGACTTTGCCAAGCCTGAAGGCTATTATCGAATTTTTCATTCAAATTTTTGTATGACTTGTCAACTATGTTCACTTGCTTGGCAATATCAGTAGTAAGATTTGCTAGTTGTATTAGTCGTTGTGAATCGTTTAATCCAGCCGCAATAACTAATTGGTTAATTTGTTCGACGGACTTCTGAATTTTTGTCATACTTTCGTCTACTTCTTGAGTCAATTTACTACGTCTTTCAAATTCCTCCCTGAAGACTTGATCGAGATTATTCACAACCCCAGATAATCCTTCCTGTTGTTTGCCTAGCGTCACCTCAAGTAAGTTGTTTTGTTTGTGAAAGAATGTCTGTAAATTTGTTTGATATTCTTCCCTAAATTTTGTCAAATCATCTTCTACTGTTTGGCGGGTAGCTGTGAGTGTTGCGTCGATATTTCCTAAAGTAGCCAGAAGATTATCCTTCGCACCATTCATCAACCCAGAAGCTTGATTACCAACTGTTTGTAGAGTATTAGTTTGCTCATGAAAGGTTCTATTTGCTTGGGTGAGAATATGGATAATTCCAGTCCGAGTAGCTTGAAGCGTCTCCTGTTCTACTATTGCGCGTTCTTGTAGTGCTGTTTGCAGTTCCTCTCGAATTCCTCGGAAGGTAGCAGCAGCTTGCACTGCACTTGCTTCAAAAGCACTTCGCTGGGCTGTCATTCCTTCGATACTCTGAACTACACCTCGATTAATTTCGTGGGCTGTTTGTTGTATAACTGCCGTAGTTTCAGTTTGGAATTGACTCAAAGTTTGTCCCATATTGTTAGCAAATCCTTGAAGCATCTGCTGTTCTACTGCTGCACGTTCTTGTAGCGCTGTCTGAAGTTCCTCTCGAATTCCTCGGAAGGTAGCAGCAGCTTGCACTGCACTTGCTTCAAAAGCACTTCGCTGGGCTGTCATTCCTTCGATACTCTGAACTACACCTCGATTAATTTCGTGGGCTGTTTGTTGTATAACTGCCGTAGTTTCAGTTTGGAATTGACTCAAAGTTTGTCCCATATTGTTAGCAAATCCTTGAAGCATCTGCTGTTCTACTGCTGCACGTTCTTGTAGCGCTGTCTGAAGTTCCTCTCGAATTCCTCGGAAGGTAGCAGCAGCTTGCACTGCACTTGTTTCAAAAGCACTTCGCTGGGCTGTCAGTCCTTGGATACTCTGATCTACAGCTCGATTAATTTCGTCGGCTGTTTGCTGTAAAACCCCTTTTGTATCTGTTTTAAATTGATTGAGAGTGTCTCCCAAATTCTTAGCAAATCCTTGGAGTTCTACCAAAGTCTTTTTTTGAAAGTTCTCAATTGTCAGGATGGAACTTGCCAAACTTTGAGATATACCACTCAATTCTCTATGCAGAGTCAGCACAGCTTCGGAAGCTTGTTGGGTTAACTCTGCACTTTTATCTAGTCGATCTGCAATCGGTTCGAGTACCTGAATTCGCAAATCTTTGATGAGCTCTTCTAAAACTCTCTGTCCCTGGTTTTCTTGAATTTCTCGGAGTTTTTTCTGTTCTTTGAATATTTCTCCCAAGGCTGGCTTAATCTGCTGACCTACGGCTTGACCAATAGCTTGGGCTGACAACTGATTTAAACCTGCGAGTTGTTCTGCAATACTCCTACCTACAGCTTGACCAATGCCTTCTGCATTTAGCTGCTTTAACCCAGTCAAGTTTTTTGCTACAAGAGTAAGTGCTTCAGCTATTTCATGGTTGGCATTGTCTGTTGTTTTTAAAGTTGCGATCGCCTTCAATTTGTGACGCAAACTATCACGCCGTATCTGGCGTAGCGAATCACACCCAAACAAAACTAGAAGAAACAAGCTACCAGAACCAAGCCCCATCATGGAAGTGGAGAAAGCTGTTTTCATTCCCACCAGTAGCTCTTTACTGGCAGTTATCAGTTCTTTGGTATCTTCTGTAGATAAATTAATTCCTTGGAGTCCCTGTTGTATACCATAAAAGGTTCCTAAAAGACCAATAGCAGTACATAAGGTTGTCACGAAGCGTAGGGAACTGCGAGGTATTGGGTGGGCTAAGACAGATGGATACTTTATAAGTATGAAGTTACCATCTTGTTGTCTGAATCTACTAGAGTCATCAGTTCCTAGATGGTCTTTTAACCAGGGGCGAATTTTGTTTGAAAGCTTTACATTTTTACCCTTTTTAAAATTACTCAAAAATTTAATAGAGGCTCCATCTGTGCCACAATACTGCAATAATGTGTAAAGCTCGACAATAATTGCAACTATTAACACAAAAGCAATTGCCCAATGAAAAGGTTCGTTATGCCAAATAATGTTCCAAACTTTTGTTATTTCCACGCTGCACCCCTCTTGTTTGTCTTGGTTATATCTTTTTGAATTGCTTTAATTCTTTATCCGTAAGAACTTCTTCAGCTATTCGTATTGGGAGATGCTCTGCATACAGGCGTTCTCCTATAGGTTTCCGAAGACGTAAGCTGTAAAGTGGTTCACCTTCTGATTGTTTATCCTCAATTAAATAAACCTGTTTTGGTGCATAGCTTCGCAACAAACGCACCTGCAAACAGGTTTTTAAATCCCGTGAAGAAACAGATAGGGGTGAATCTTGTCCGAATAATTCACAAGCCACTTTCCATGCGTGGTTAATTGCCACAATCTCTTGAACCAATTTCTCCACCGAGGGGTACAATAGTTTCGCAGTTTCACTAATCAATGCTTTTGACCTACCTGCCTTCAATAGGTCTATAGTTCCCAAAATGGAAACTTATTTAACTTTTTTGCTAAAGTTATATTGATAAAAGTAATTTTTGATGTCAAATTGCTCTTTGGGCGTTGAAGTTGAAAAGGTGCGGTGTATAAATTAACCTTTTCGCAATGCCATTCCTATTTAATAGACGATGCCTTAATAATGCACCCTACAAATTGGGTATTTTTTACTGGTATTTTGCTAATTATTATATTGAATAAAACCAACTAATTAACAAACAATTGAATTATTTAAAGTGTGTCAGGATTTAACTCAGATGTACCTACCAATTTACTTGGTGAGATTAGATGAACGGACAACACGTATTTATATTCTGGCTGGACAAAGTTTTGAAGTCGAAATATTGCCAAATGGGAGGGTAAGATATTTATGACTAAGGCAAATTTTCAAGGGATGACTAAACAAGAGTTAAGAGCTTATGTATTGAAACATCGAGACAATCGCAAAGCTTTTTATGCATTAACGGACAAACTTAGAGAAGAACCAGGGATTGAAATTACCTCAACAGAGCAGATGCATGAGCTAATTGAAGCAAGGTTAGATGAGGCTGATGCAAGAGATGCTTATAAGGTACTAGAGGAAATTGCAGAGCTGGGGACAACACCCTTGGAAGACATTAAAAGAGAGCTAGGGATATGAGCTACCAAGTAACATTAGTACCTTCGGCTGTGCAGAAAATTACAGAATTGGACTCAGAGGTGCAGCAACGGCTAGCACAAAAGTTAGAGGAACTAGCATTAAATCCACGTTCAGAAGATGCTCATCCATTGAAGGACACCGAAGGGCTGTATAAGCTTCGTTTGGGTGAATACCGCATTATTTACCAAATTCAGAATCAACCATTACTACTAACGGTGATAAAGATTGCACATCTCAAAGATTATTAAAGCTTATCTGGAAAAGCGATCGCCTATATGCTAACCTATGGCAATCAAAATAAAACTTCAAAATTTAATCTACCACTACGCAACTAAAAATCTCACAAAATCTCTGCTAACTTTCCCACTAGAGTATTTGCTAAATCTAAGAACCTGATATCATCTGTATCAACACTATTTCCTTCACCAGATAACAGATTTTTTACAGCAGATAACCTGTCATTGGTTTCAGAAATTCTCCAAACTTCATCTAAGTTTACTGCAAAATCAAACAGCGATCGCTCGCCTAAATGCTCTCTTATCTTAACAGCTACACTATCATTACTTACCAGAAATTCTTTAATATTATCTAATTGAAAATTACCTAATATTTCATCATGTCCCCACGTTTCTAGCCAGTCTCCCTCCACATCCTCAACGTAAATATTGACAAAATCAACCCCATAAGTTAGCCAGTTCTGCTGCATTTGTCGCGCTGTCGCTAAAGCTTCAGCAAATGTATCTACTTGATTGTTGCAGTGAGTTTCTCTTTTATTAGCCATAGAAGCTGTAATTAGCAGGTAAGTATGTAGGCTATAACACAAATCTTGAATATCAAATTCCAGAAATTTCACGAAAATTTCAAATATTTGCCACCAGAAAGGTAATCACTGTTATACAGGGCCACGTTGACTAACTGGTTGACAAAATTAGCGTCCTTGGGATTGTAACTTAAGAACAATCCTCTCTCGATTTCCCACGATCGCAGTGTATTTTGCCAAGCTTGGTACTTTTGTTGATTGAGTTCTTCACTAACACTGGTAACTTGAATGCACAGTGGTTGATTGTTACGACTAACAATTAAATCTGTTGCCATAGAAAGGTCGGCAATATAACGCTGCCAAAAATTACCTTCTCGCTGAACAATATCTTGGGCTATTGATCTAATGATATCATTATCAACCTGATTAAATTCGCCTGCCATCAATTTTTGTTTCCAAATATAAAACTTGGAGTCACTTGCATTGATCCATCTGGGAAATAGATAACCGTACCAATATCTCTCAATCGGCGTCATCATCTCGAACTTTGCTTTTTGTTCCTCTTCTGAAGGTAAGGATTTGATCATCAGCCATATTGTCGAATCCGTAATCACCTCTAGCAGAAAGGCGATGACAAAGGGTTTTGCAGTCAGTGAACCTGGCTTGATGTTTTTTACCCAACGATTGATTTCATCTAATCTTCTCGCTAAATTATGATCTATCGAGGAGGCTTGCTCGATAAGGGACTTTAGCTTATCCTTAATTTCTTGTGCTTGCAATCGATGCCCTACTTTCAGAAGATTACGCTTTTTTTACACATTGATAACTAGATTTTAACTTGAAAATGTCTTTAGTTAATTTCCTGATGTAATCAAATATTCTCTAGATCGATGCCCTGTATACGTAAACCTCCCGCAGTCTAGCAATTTCTTGCTCTGCTCGTTCGGCACGTTCTTCTGCCTGTGCGGCACGTAAACGTTCTTGTTCAGCCAAGTCTTCTGATGATAGTATTAATTGATTTTCAGTAGTGAAGAATCTTAATTTACCTTCATAAACTCCCAAATAAAGTTTTAACTGCTGACTCCAAAAACGTCCATCAGTAGTGGTTTGAATTTCTTGATACTTTCCATCAACTAGATGAAATCCCTGGAATTCCATTGTTACAGGAGCAAACCAGAAATAATCTGGGGTACGGAAGGTATCTTGATAAACTTGTTTTTTTAAACCTTTATCAACTGCTGCCGTTGAACTTGACAAAATTTCCACAATCAGGTTAGGATATTTCCCGTCTTATTGCCAAACTACCCAACTCTTACGGTCTTTTTTCTGGGTTCCCAAAACTACAAAAAAGTCTGGACCACGGAAGCTTTCTGATTTTTTTTGGTTAGGACTGTAGTAAATCGTCAAATTGCCATCAGCATAAAAATCTTGACACTCTCGCCACCATAATTTAAGTATGCGAATCAGCAAATCGATTTGGTCGCGGTGCAGGTCACTTTCTAAGGCTGGTTCGTCACTCAGTATATCACCAGGAAGAAAAATAACTTCGTCTTCTGAAAGACTATCAGCGAGCGCTCCGCAATTCTACGTTGATGTTACTGAAAATTCGGTAACTTGCAGATGGCTTTGAAAACTTGTAACAACTGAATTGCACCGGGAGATTCATTCAGATTTAATAATGGCATTAATTGATAAGTTGGCTGCTCGTCACGTCTTAAATAAACAAATTGATAACGCAGTCCATTAGTTACCAAACCCCAAACTGATGGTTGTTGATCTAAACTTTTAAAAGCATAAGTAAGTAATTGAGGTAAACCCTCACCCACTTCAATCGCACTATTTTTAGTTTCAATTACTACAACCAAAAAGGGCGGCGCAATATTACTTTGAGGATTATTGATTGCTAAAATATCCATCCGTCCAGTAATTCTTTTGTCTTCATCTTCGACTGCGATCGCAATGCTATCTTCCATTGTCAACCGAATCGGCACATCGTAGAATCCTGAGAGCCGCATTAAGGGTGCGATCGTTAAGAATTTAACCAACCCTTCAGAAATTTTACCTGCACTTAAATAACGATCAAAGTCGTTTCTGATTCGTAATAAATCCTGCTGTTCAAAGTCAGAGAGTGGTTCTAGCCTTAAGAAATCTGTAAATGAACCATTGGAAAGCTTTTCTAGTTTGAGAAAGCGATGAACATCGTTGAGAGATAAGCTGCTAGCTTCAACAGTGAGCGTCATAATTTCAGGTTTTTCTTGTCAAGACTACTTATATTTTGCAACATTGGCAGTAGATAGGTTGCAATGTAACCTCTTTACATTTCTTGATCGCTTGCTTTTGCTAGATGAAAATGAATGTAAACTAAATAACTCGGCAATTTCTACCCAGCTTAACGAAAATCTAAACATTGTCTAGCACAACTGGGCTAAAAATGGTTTTTAGTAACAATAGCGATCGCACTCATAACTAATCATGTCTCAACCAACTATAGAATCAATCCTACAAGAGAACCGCCTTTTTCATCCTACCTCGGAATTCTCGCAGAACGCCCATATCAAAAGCCTGGATGACTATCAGCGTCTCTACGCTCAAGCCAAAGCCGATCCACAGCAATTTTGGGCAGATTTGGCTGGAAAAGAATTAGAATGGTTCCAAAAATGGGATACAGTTTTAGACTGGCAACCACCTTTTGCTAAGTGGTTCGTTGGTGGTAAAATTAATATTTCTTACAACTGTCTTGACAGACATCTCACTACCTGGCGCAAAAATAAAGCTGCACTGATTTGGGAAGGAGAGCCAGGTGATTCCCGTACCCTTACCTACGCCCAACTGCACCGGGAAGTTTGCCAGTTCGCTAATGTATTGAAGCAACTAGGCGTACAAAAAGGCGATCGCGTCGGTATATATATGCCGATGATTCCCGAAGCTGCGATCGCAATGTTAGCCTGTGCGAGAATTGGCGCACCCCACAGCGTAGTATTTGGTGGTTTTAGTGCCGAAGCTTTGCGCGATCGCTTAATTGATGCTCAAGCTAAACTGGTAATCACAGCTGATGGTGGTTGGCGCAAAGATGCGATCGTTCCTCTCAAGGAACAGGTAGATAAAGCCTTAGCTGATGGTGCTGTTCCCAGTATAGAAAACGTCCTAGTTGTCAAGCGCACCGGACAAGAAACTGATATGCAGTTGGGCGGACGCGATCATTGGTGGCACGATTTGCAAAAAGGTGTATCAGCAGATTGTCCCGCCGAAGCAATGGACAGCGAAGATATGCTGTTTGTCCTTTACACTTCTGGCAGTACGGGCAAACCGAAGGGTGTAGTGCATACAACTGCTGGTTATAATCTGTATACCCATATCACCACTAAGTGGATATTCGACCTTCAGGACACAGATGTATATTGGTGTACTGCCGATGTAGGTTGGATTACGGGACATAGCTACATTGTCTACGGCCCCCTTTCCAATGGTGCAACCACGATAATGTATGAAGGTGCGCCCCGTGCTTCTAATCCTGGCTGTTTCTGGGATGTAATTGAAAAATACGGCGTTAATATTTTTTATACCGCACCTACAGCAATTCGGGCATTTATTAAGATGGGTGAACACCATCCGAATGCGCGAAACTTATCTTCGTTGCGTTTGTTGGGAACCGTTGGCGAACCAATTAACCCGGAAGCTTGGATGTGGTATCACAAAGTTATTGGTGGCGATCGCTGTCCAATTGTGGATACTTGGTGGCAAACGGAAACCGGCGGTATCATGATTACACCGCTACCAGGGGCGATTCCCACCAAACCCGGTTCTGCAACTCTTCCCTTCCCCGGAATTATTGCAGATGTCGTAGATTTGGAAGGAAACACCGTACCCAATAACGAAGGCGGTTATCTGGCGGTGCGACATCCGTGGCCAGGAATGATGCGGACAGTCTACGGCGATCCAGAACGCTTTCGCCGCACCTACTGGGAACACATTCCGCCCCAAGATGGTAAATATACTTACTTTGCTGGTGATGGTGCTAGACAAGATGAAGACGGCTACTTCTGGGTAATGGGTCGTGTGGATGATGTACTGAATGTCTCAGGGCATCGACTCGGTACAATGGAAGTAGAATCAGCTTTAGTTTCTCATCCAGCGGTTGCAGAAGCGGCAGTAGTGGGTAAACCAGATGAACTTAAGGGTGAAGAAGTAGTTGCTTTTGTGACTCTAGAAGGCACTTATCAGGGAAGTGAGGAACTGATTAAAGAACTTAAACTGCACGTCGTCAAAGAAATAGGTGCGATCGCACGTCCTGGAGAAATTCGCTTTACAGACTCTTTGCCCAAAACGCGATCGGGTAAGATTATGCGGCGCTTGCTGCGGAATCTAGCTGCCGGACAAGAGGTATCTGGAGATACTTCGACATTGGAAGATCGCAGTGTATTGGATAAGTTACGAGAAGGCGCGTAAATAATTTCAAATGAGCTTAGTAGGGACGCACATATATGCATTGGTGTCAACTTAAGCCGAAAACTATATTGGGTAGGTGTTTTACACATCACGCCCTTATCCCCTAACCCCTTCTCCCAAGGGAGAAGGGGAATTGAATCTCTAGCTCCCCTCTCACGGATGGGAGAGGGGCTGGGGGTGAGGGTAAAACGTTGTCACCAAGCGGGTTTCACGTAAAATTGACACCAATGACATATATGCTGCACTTACCGTCTGTCTTGTGATGCATTACGCGCTAACGCAGGCCAATTTATCATAAAGATTAGAACATTATTGAGGTATTCAGGGCGATGAAGGTGAAGTGCAAATCCAAATCAGCATTTGTTCAACCTATTGGCTGCATGATGCTGAGTATTATCAGTGGAATGGGAATATCACCATTAGTGTTAGCGGTTCCTGGACAAGTTTCTTTACATTCGCCAGAACAGTCTGCACAGAGACAACCACAAAAAATAGCACAAGCTTCAGGTACAGGGACACCAGAGCGATCGCAACTAATCCAACAAGCTAATACTCTGTATAGTCAAGGAGACTTTAAAGGTGCAGAAGAAAATTTACGCCAATTTATTAAAAAATTCCCAGAAGATGCTTTTGGGCACTTTCAATTAGGAAACGTACTTTTTCAGCAAAAAAAATCAGAAGAAGCAATTAGCGCCTATCGAGAAGCCATTCGCCTCCAGCCAAAATATGCTTTAGCCTACAATGCGAGCGGTATGGTTTATGCAAGTCAAAATCGCTGGGAAGAAGCCATTACTGAATATAAAAAAGCTCTGGAAATTAATCCGAATTATGGCGAGGCACTGACTAATTTTGCACTAGCAATGTGGCAAACAAATAAAAAAGATGAGGCGCTATCTTCTTTAGAAAAAGCTTTAAATATTTTCAAAACACAAAATAGAGGTGAAAAAGTTAACCAAGTAGAACGAATTTTAAAAGAGATCAAAACTGCTGATGAGCCTGGTGTTTCCTGAAAGTCATATTATTCACTGGATAAAAGTTAAAAAGAGTTGCTGCGATCGACTTTAAAAATGCTTTGCCAGGAGTGCGATCGGGTATTATGCGTCTATTACTGCGGAATTTGATCGTGCAGTAAGAAACACGTGACGATACTCAATATTAAAGGATAGGTTTGTCTGGGATAAGTTGTGGGAAGGAGGATAAGAATAATTTCATGCAAAGGCGCAAACGTTTCTAAGAAACTTTGCGTCCTGCAATGAAAATCCAAAAATGGATTATGAAAATAGATAAGTAATGATGTGTGATTGCACTTATGTTTGAAGCTTTCATCTGAAGAGATTGTAAACCGCAGCAGTTTGCCCACCAGATACTTCTTGTGGTTTTTTCTCATGTCCATCACGAATATAAAGCTTGTCTCCATACCATACAGGCTCATTACCAGCTTTAATCTCAATCATTAATACTGTATGTTCCATATATGTAAGCGGAGTTAAACTTGTATTAACTGCTGTTTTTAACCATTCTGGTAATTTTGAATCGCGAATTTTTCTGCTGATAGAAAGAATGTAATCATCAAGGCTAATATCTTTTAAACGTGCCTCTCGCTCTAAACCTACAATACCAAATGTAAAAAAACGAGGAGCAGTAATATTGTCCAACTTTTCAATGCGTTGAGTATCTTGTTCTTTATCAGTAACACCAATAAATATATATCCCTTTTTTCCTTTTCCTAAATTTGCTATTGCAGCAATATTTTGTATAATTTTTTCTAAGTTTTGCTCATCAAATCTTCTGTTTTTATCTTCTAAAGTATACAGTCCCTGTTTAAAATCATAATTAGGTGCTTCTGTTTTTGAGCGTCTCAAGTAATTTTCAAAATCAATAGCATATGATCCACTGCTGCGAGTTGGACTATTAGAATGCTTAAAATAATTTTGAATTAATCCTTTAGTAAGATTAATATTGTCGATTCTATTTTCCGTTTTAACAGTAGGACTCATTTTAATTTTTGTTATTAAATTTTGAACAGCAGCAAAAATTTTTTCGTACTCAAAAGGCTCCTTAGATTCTTTGATAATAAGTTCATAAAAAGACATAAATAATGTATAGAAAGGCTCTTTTACTGGATTACTTCCTCCAGATTTACGACTTAAAATATTTCTTAAGAAGTTATTTTGTTTTGATAGATTAACAGCACTAATAGCATTGATTATATGAGATAAAACTGTTTTTATATCTTGTTGAAGATTATCTTCTCCATATTTAGCAATAGCCAATTCTATTTTGTCTAATTTATTATTATCGCCTTTTCCATAGTAAGCATCAAAGTTTTCTTTGCTAGCTGCAAAAGGTTCTCCTAATGCTATAGAAAGTATTATATCTGCTAGTAACTGTTCATCCTCACTATCTCGAAGACCAGAAATACGTAGTATTCCTTGATTGCACCAAAATGTATCTTCTGCATAAACTCCATATCCAAGAGCAATAGATTTGGCATCAATACTAATTTCAGGCATTTCAGTGAGAGGAAGTTCTTCTCGTGAGACATCCCCACGAATTTCAGCGGCAAGAAACCTAACCAAAGTTGAAAACTTTGTTGTGACTCCAGCTTGTCTTACTTCTTGAGGTGATAAATGTTTACCATTTGAATTAATTCGATTGAAAATATCCTCAATTTCATCAATTAAATTGGCTCTGTATATTGTTACTGCAACGGAATACTCTAAGAATTTTGCACAAATATCAGAATCCCAGGAAGCGTATTTATTAGCATCTACCGACTTAAATACTTTTGCTTGACTCAACTCGTATGCAAAGGGATGTTTGGTAACATCAAAATATTTATCTTGGACAGAAAACTCATTTTCTATGAAACTAAATATTGCATTAAGTCTTTGCATACCATCAATTATTTCATATACCTCTTCTCCATCACTATCATTAAACACTCCCAGTAATATTAATGGAATAGGATAATTAAGTAATAAGCTTTCAATAAGACGAGTTTTTTCACTTTTTGTCCAAACAAGCTTACGTTGATATCTACGATTGACAATTAACTTTTCTGTTCTATAAAGACGGTATAACTCTAGTACACTTGTACCTTTTGGAGTAATGCTCATAATATCTTTTCTACTTTGATTTAGAATAAAAATTTTTGACCGTAATTCAAACAGAGTCGATAGCTATAACGTTTCTCGATTGAGTCCAATACAGATTTAACAAGAACAGCCCCAACCCTTGTAGCGTTGGGGGGTAAGATTCAAAGCCTCTCTCGTTTTAAAAGAGAAGTCAAAGTGTATTGCATACAAACGAGAAGCGCTATATTTCATCGCTTATTCTTAATTTCAAGAGATATTGTATAATATAGCACATTAAATATTTTGTAAACTGTTAATACCCAGTTATTTTGATCGCATTCCTAAAAAAACTCATCATTGTAACTGATGCAATCATCCCAAACAGTTAAGTTGCCTATCTACAATAAAATTTAGATACATCTTGGCTATCACTATGACTTCCTTATCGGCATTAACTTTACCCGATCACACCCAGTTACCAGACTCAGATGGTACATTTGTGAAAAATCTTCAGGAGCATCCGCAAAGCATTTTAATCACAGATTCAATTAAACTTGTTTTAGACGAACTTTATCCTGATGGTCAATATTGTATTGGACAAGATTCTGGTATCTACTGGCGATTGACAGATCCTCCTGAAAAAGGGGCGGAAGCACCAGACTGGTTTTATGTACCCAATGTACCACCGACACTTAACGGTAAAATGCGCCGTTCTTATGTGCTGTGGAAGGAGTATGTTGCACCCCTAATTGTGATTGAATTTGTCTCTGGAGATGGTTCAGAAGAACGAAATAACACACCGCTATCTCAAGGGGAAGGTGGAAATGTTGGTAAGTTTTGGGTTTATGAGCAGGCAATTCGAGTGCCTTATTATGGGATTTATGAAGTAGCAAAAGCACAGGTTGAAGTGTATCACCTAGTCGATAATACTTATCAACTGATGCAACCCAATGAACGGGGACATTACCCAATTGCTCCTATGGGTGTAGAGTTAGGAATCTGGCAGGGATTTTATCTGAATGCAGAGTTACCTTGGTTGCGCTGGTGGGATGCACAAGGAAATTTACTGCTAACGGGTGAGGAACGTGCTGTGAATGAGCGACAAAGGGCGGAAGTTGAGCGACAAAAACGAGAGACAATTGTAGAGAAATTGCGATCGCTCTCTGCTGAACAACTCAATGCTTTAGGAATTGACCCAGAAATGTTGGATTAGGAAATATTCTCATCTACCAATAATACATCTTCATATATTTCTGCGTAGGCGTAGCCCGCCGTAGGCATCGCACAACGAAAATCAACGCTAGCTAAATGCACTTCTTCTCCTTTTTCATAAGGGTAAAGTACCCATTGTCCATCTGCATTGCGGCGGAAGCATTCTACACTCATTCTATCTGGTGAAATTAGCACATATTCTTGTAGTGATTCTAAGTGTCGGTAGCTGGCAAATTTCTTGCCTCTGTCATAGCCTTCGGTTGACTCAGAAAGCACTTCGACAATTAAGGAAGGATAGCACTTAAAATATTCAAATTCTTTATCTCGTGTATCACAAGTAACCATTACATCGGGATAAAAATAGCGATTTATAGCCTCGATTTGTGCTTTCATATCTAACATATAAACACGGCACCCACCACCCCGGAGATGGTTTCGCAGCAGCATAAATACATTCATGCTAACTGTGACATGAGCATCACTCGCCCCTGCCATTGCATAGACTTGCCCATCAATATACTCGTGTTTAATTTCACTTACTTTCTCGCCTTCTAAATACTCTTCTGGGGAGATATAGTACTCACTTTGGCTAATGACCATTTTAGTACCTTAGTAGTTTTATCAAACATTTTAACTCATACAACAAATCTAATGAGCAACAGCCCCACCAGTTGGCTTCACCTTTTTGAGGAATAAAATAGCAATTCCACTGAGTAATAAGGCGATACCAATAAAGTAGAAACAATCGTTAAAAGCCATTACAAATGCTTCTCTGCGGACTATATTGGATATAGATGCGATCGCCTGATTTTGGGCTGTACTTAAATCTGCTCCTTTACTGACAAAATACTGTGTCATCTGGTCAATTCGCTGTTGAGTTTCTGGGTTATATAAAGATACTCCATCACCCAATCTATTCGAGTGAAATTGCTCTCTATTTGCTAATAAAGTCGCTAAAGAAGCAATTCCGATAGAACCGCCCAGATTCCGCATCATATTAAATAAACCACTTGCCGAACCTGCTTCTTTCGGACTCAAACCAGCAGTAGCAATAGAACTAAGCGGCACCATAATTAGGGGTTGTCCCATTGCGCGCACAAATTGCGACCAGCGTAATTGATCTAACCCTGTTTCATTAGTCATTCCAGAATTCATAAATGCGCTGATGGAAAACAAAGTCACACCAAAAGCTACCATGAAACGCACATCAATGCGTTGCATTAATTTTGGTATGAGGGGAATAATAAACAGTTGGGGAATACCAGCCCAAATTAATACTTCACCAATTTGCAGAGCATTGTATTGTTGAATTTGAGCGAGATACAACGGTAAAATATAAATTGAACCATACAATCCTACTCCCAACGACACATTGACAATACTGGCTAAACCAAAGTTTCGCCTAGACAAAAGCCGTAAATTAATAAATGGTTGCTTCCGAGTTAATTCTATAAAGAAAAATATCGCCAAAAAAATTACTGCGATCGCACTTAAACGCACAATCAAAGCTGAACCAAACCAATCTTTGCGGCTACCTTCTTCTAAAACAACTTGCAGGGAACCTAAGCCAATAGCCATTGCAATAATTCCCCACCAGTCACCTTGTTTGAGTAAATTAATTTGGGGTTTTTCTTGCTTAATTCCGTACCAAACACCAGCCAGCATTAATGCCCCTGGAATTACATTTATATAAAAGTTGTATTCCCAACCAAAATTTTCGGTTAACCAACCTCCTAATGTTGGCCCAATTGAAGGTGCAAAAACTGCACTAAACCCAAATGCCGCTAACCCAACTGATTGTTTTGATTGGGGTAAAGTTGTTAAGACAACTGTCATAGCAGTGGGAATTAAAACTCCTCCGCTAAAACCTTGCAAGGCGCGAAAGAAAATCATGGAATTAAGATCCCATGCCCAACCACAGCAAATAGAAAAGAAAATAAAGAGTGCAGTATTGACTAATAAATAACGCTGCAAAGAAAATACTCGTGATAACCATCCTGTTAGAGGAATTACCACGATTTCTGCTACTAGATACGCCGTAGAAATCCAAGAACCTTCTTCGAGAGTTGCTCCTAAACTTGCTTGAATATCTTGCAGCGAAGCATTAGTGATTTGAATATCTAATACCGCCATAAATGCACCAAGCATACTGGCTAATACACCAATCCAGGTTCTTAGCGGTACACGCTCTGGTGGTAAAGCAGGATTTTGCCCTTGCTGACGAATTACACCTGTATTAGCCATAACTTTGTTCCAGTTTCAAGGTTAAGTAGCAAAAAACTTGATTATTAAATCTTATACCAATATGTTCTCTGCCTCTGCGTGAGCTTGCATCAGCAACTCTAAAAATTAAAAAATAATTGCTATAGAAAGCCCCTTTAACATAAATATAAATTTAACTGCGGTTATTTGTCTTAAACTTCTTGAGTCGTAATAATCCCCTTTTGCTCATAAATTGGACGCATTATTTTCCTTAAAGCAGGTAACTGTCTGCTAAAAATAATTGACCCTAAAATACAAGCTATTCCATCAATAATTAAAGTGTTGGGAGCGCCAATATGACTTGCTAATAAACCTCCTAATAAATTACCCACAGGAATCATTCCCAAAAATGACATTGTGTATAAGCTCATCAATCGTCCGCGTTTATCGTCTTCAACAATGGTTTGTAAAAATGTGTTGCTAGCCGCAATCTGGAGAATTGTTCCTAAGCCAACGAATAACATTGTAAATAAAGAGAGTGGTAAAAATCTAGATAAAGAAAAGGCAATTAAACCAGTTCCTAAAATTGCTGGAGCTAAGGCAATCAATTTCCCAATTCCTAAGATTGTTTGGCGGGTAGCTAGATAAATACCACCAGTTAAGGCTCCAACTCCAGATGCCGCCATCAAAAAACCCAAACTTTCTGCACCACCTTTGAGAACTTCTTCAGCAATAACGGGGACGAGAATAGTATTTTGCAATCCCATCAGGCTGACTAAAGCTGATAGCAATAAGACAGATCGAATCGGTGAGAAACTAAAGGCATATACAAATCCCTCTTTGACTTTTTGTAAGGGATTACCTTCAGTTACCGAATTTTTCCAAGGTTTAACTTTCATTGCCAATAAAGCGGCGATTACAGCAACGTAGCTTAAACCATCAATTAAAAAACAATAGCCAGTTCCAACGCCAGCAATTAATAAACCGCCGATCGCAGGGCCAATTAATCTAGCACCGTTAACCATCGTGGAATTAATAGCGATCGCATTGGCTAAATCTTCTCTGCGTTCAACTAATTCTGGCACAAAAGCTTGGCGGGCTGGCGCATCTAAGGCATTAATAAATCCTTGCAACAAACTCAAGGCGATGATGTGCCATACCTCAATCACTCCAGTTAGCGCCAGCGCTGCTAATGTTAACGATTGAATCATCGCCAAGATTTGCGTACCAATTAAAGTACGATACCGAGAAAAGCGATCTACAAATACTCCCCCAAAGGGAGCTAAAAAAAAGTTAGGAATTTGACTAGAAAATCCCACAACTCCTAGCATTAATGGGGATTTTGTCAAGTCATAAACTAGCCAAATCGTGGCAAGTTGCGTCATCCACGTCCCAATTAGGGAAATACCTTGCCCAGCAAAAAACAGCTGGTAGTTTCTTGACCTTAATGCAGGTAGTAGCGATTTTTTCATCTCAGGCTTGTTTTATACCAAATCTGCTTTCATAGATATCATCTCACCTCATCTCTACACGCCTCTCTATAGATGTAGGAGAATGTCATGGACAGAAAGAGGTTTTTCATCTTGTTTACAGGCAATTTCGTATTTAATCATGTCCGGTTGATTACTTACTAAACCCCAAGAACCCCACCCCGCCTGCCTACGGTGTACACACAAGTCTTTGAGAGTTGCCTCACAGCGTTTAGATCCCCCTTAACCCCCCTTAAAAAAGAGGGGAACCAGAGTCAAAGTCCCCCAATTTATCGGGGGATTTAGGGGGATCTTCAACGATTTTGGTTTTATACAAAGATGTCTGTACACCGTAGCCCCGCCTGCGGGGAGGAGTTGGGGGTGGCGTTCTTTTATTATGGGTAATTTGGCGGACATGATATTACTTGACTTCCACCGCAACTTCCGCAGACATCCCAGGAGTAATCCGCGATTCGTATCCTTGAATGCTCTTTTGATCGAAAACTACTTTTACTGGAATGCGTTGGACAACTTTAGTAAAGTTACCTGTAGCATTATCCGGTGGCAATAAGGCAAACTGAGCGCCGGAAGCTGGCGAAATACTGTCAACACGACCGATAAAGGTGTGATGAGGGAAACTATCCAGCTTGATTTCTACTGGCTCTCCTGGCCGCATCTTTTCTAATTGAGTTTCTTTGAAGTTCGCAACTACCCAATAGTTGTTATCCACGATCGCCATTAATGGTGTTCCTGCTGCGACGCGGTTGCCAACTTCCACGTTTTTCCTACCTACCCGTCCGGCACTGGGGGCGGTAACATTGGCATAAGATAGTTGCAATTGTGCGTCTTTCAGCGATGCTTCTGATTGCGCGATCGCCGCTTTTGCCGCTTCGTATTGACTACGCTTAACTGTGGTATCTTGTCCGCCTGCGGTAGCTTGTTGCAATCCTCCCTTAGATGCTGCTAATTTAGCTTGGGCGTTGGTGACATTTTCTTGCGCCTGTGCCAATTGAGACTGGGCTTGGGCTACACCAACTTTGGCTGAGGCTAACTTGGCTTTAGCTTGTTCTACTCCCTGAATCGCAGCGTTTTTCTGTGCCGTCGCCACATCATAAGCAGCCTTGGCTGTGTCTAGTTGCTGGCGAGGAATCGCACCTGTTTTATACAATTCGTTGTAACGATTGTAATCTGCTTGAGCTTTTGACAAATTTGCGTTAGTTTGCGCTACCTGCGCTTGGGCTGCGGGAATCCCAGCTTGAGCTTCTTGGACTGCTGCTTGGGCTGCGGGAATCCCAGCTTGAGCTTCTTGTACTGCTGCTTGGGCTGTAGAAATTGCTGCTACTGCACCACTGACATCTCCTTGTGCTTGAGTTGTCTTACCAGTAGTGGTTTGTGAAGTTAAAGCAATATTGGCTTGAGCAGCTTGCGCTTGACCACGAGCATTTTCGAGGGCGGCTTGTGCCTGTTGTACCTTACTTTGATAGTCTCGTGGATCTAATTTCACTAACAATTGTCCTGGTTGTACCAGTTGATTGTCATTCACCAGCACTTCACTTATAGTTCCGGGAATGCGGCTACTAACTTGGTGAATATTTCCCGCAACGGTGGCGTTGTCTGTTTCTTGGTGGGTGGAGGCATATTGCCAGTAGTGAAAACCAAAAGTACCTGCGGCGATCGCACCCACGCCTAATCCTGCCAAAATTAAACCAGTTGGTCTTTTGCGTTTCGGTGGAACTTCTTTCTCGATCTCAGGAGTTACAACAGGTGCTTCTGCTGTTGCGGATGTTTCTGTGGTAACAACTTCTAAAGTCTCTAAATCAGGAATCACTTCTTTTTCTAAAATTGGGGTCTTGTGTCCGTTGCGTCCGTTAAAAGTATTAGCACCCATGATTGTTAACTCCCTTGTTCGTCCAATAACTTGATTGATAGTCGTTTATTTAGAATGCGTAATATTCCCTGAAAAAAATCCTTATTTCCTTAGTATGCGTAATATTATCTCAAAACATATCTTTACACGACCTCCCCCGGTCGGGTGATTGTGAGATCATCTTTAGGAGAGGTTAGCGATCGCCCGATTCAAGATTTGGGAAAACAGTTCTCGATCGGCAAAGGAAATACCATCCATTGCTTCATCACGCACGGCGGCGGCGATTGGTGGTAAAACAGCTTCTAGTTCCTTACCTGCATCCGTGAGCCAGATTCGCCAGATGCGGCGATCGTGAGTGTCGCGTTCTCGACGCACCAAGCTGCGTTCTTCCATCCGATCTAGTACGCCTGTTAAAGTCCCTCCTACTTGTTTGAGTTTGTCCCCAATACTAGAAGTAGGTAAACCATCTTCTTGCCAAAGACAGCACAACACCAACCAGTGAAATGGTGTCAATCCAAAGGGTTCTAGCTTCTCAGTAAACTTGCGACTGAGCAGTTGTGAGACTAATTTGATTCTGTAGCCCAAATTGTATGGTGCAAGATTTTGCTGCCACGACTCTAAAGTTGGGGAGTGATTAGATGTAGAAACCATTTGAAAAATACTTAGTATGCGTAGTATTATCCTAGCAAGATTAATCTTTTTTAGCAACAGTTGCTTTGTAACTCTCTTAGGGAAGAACTTGAATCAACTGGTACTCTTTGACTATACCGACAATGCGGTGAAACGTAGATAATTTCGGGTAATGGTCAGCATAAATCCAAGCATACATTGGACTCCTATTATATTTTTGAAAAAACTCCGTACAACTAAAAAAGGCTGATTTCTTACTCCCTACTCCTGATTTATTCAGACATAAAGGCGCACAATGCTAATTCCACAATTACAAAAAGTTTTAACAACACCGATTACTCAAAAAAGCAGACAAAATCAATCTAGATTGACTGTCATCTTTTGGTACAGTCTAAGTCTAACTTTTGCTGTTGGTTATATTATTATGGGGCTGCGACAAGCTTTCAGTAGTAAATATATAGTTAGCGATGATGCACGGGAATATATTTCTTGGATGTATCGTTACTTTAACCCAGATTTATTTCCTGGGGATTTAATCGCTGATTATTTTCAGTCGGTTACACCAATTGGATATGGTATTCTTTATAAAATAATTGCGGTTTTAAATATCGACCCAATTTTCTTTAGTAAAATTTTTCCAATAGGACTGGGAATCATTACAACTAGCTATTGCTTTGTAGCTTGTATGCAGATATTACCAGTGCCAATGGCGGGGTTTATCGCATCTTTACTTTTAAATCAAAGTCTTTGCTTACATGATGACCTATTTTCTGGGACTCCTAGAGATTTTATTTATCCCCTCTTTTTAGCTTTTCTATATTATTCAATACGGTTTTCTCTGTTTGGTATATTAATTGTACTTGCACTCCAATGTTTAATATATCCTTTAATAGGTTTTGTCGATTTATTAATTTTATTTCTGAGATTATTTCGCTGGCAAAATGGTCAGATAACTATTTCTCAGAACCGAAAAGATTTTATTTTATTTGTAGCAGCCATTATGATTGCTGGTATTCTAATTCTACCTTATGCCATTCAATCATCACAATTTGGGCCGACAATTACTGCTGCTGTTGCAAGAACTATGCTGGAGTACTGGCGTGGAGGAAGAGTCAGCTATTTTAGTCATAATGTTATTAGTTATTGGTTTGATGGTAGAGATAGCGGTTTTTTTGCTTTAATTGCACCTCCTCAACTATTATTTGGTTTATTATTACCAATTCTCCTGAAATTCCAGTCTCACTTTATCCTCAGCAAGCAAGTAAAGGATGAAGCAAAACTATTACTACAGGTAGTGATAGCTAGTTTAA
Source organism: Nostoc sp. JL34 (assembly GCF_017114945.1). Classification (GTDB taxonomy): domain Bacteria; phylum Cyanobacteriota; class Cyanobacteriia; order Cyanobacteriales; family Nostocaceae; genus Nostoc. The sequence continues at coordinate 11,993 of NZ_JABXKQ010000150.1, read as the reverse complement.
TCATGTTTTTTACTGCTCATGCCTTAGCTTTTAAACTGCACTGGCCTAGCCGCTACACCCATCATACTTTTAAGATAGTACTTGCTCTCGCAGCAGCAATTTCTATTACCTTGATTTTAGATGCTACATTTCGATGGTCGAGACAAAATGGCAGACAAATTTTAATCTTGGGGACTATTATGATCCTTGGTGCAGGACTCGTTTTGTACCCTAGTAGCTTAAAAGTTTTTCCCAAAACCCCTTATTTAGCAGGTCAAGCCCCAACATTATATGATTTTTTGCAAAAGCAACCGCAAAATATTGTCATAGCCTCTACTTCCCAAGAAGCAGATAACATACCCATCTTTGCTCAAAGAACAATTTTGGTGGGTAAAGAATATGGTTTACCGATCCATACAAAATATTACGCTCAATTTCGCAAACGGATGCTTGATCTGATTAATGCCCAATATACTGAAGATATTAACCAGATTAAAGACTTTATCCAAAAATACCACGTAACTTTTTGGCTATTAGAACGTTCTGCATTCACTCCAGAATATATAACTAAAAACACTTGGCTACAACAATATCAGCCAGAGGCACAACAAGCGAAGGTAAAGTTAGAGAAATCTCTACCTGTCTTAGCTACATTAATTAACTCTTGTGCAGTTTTTGAGACTGATAATTTAGTCCTTCTCAAAACAGAATGTATCAAAGTCGTAACGAAGAATTGAACACTAACTAGATTAATTTTTTTAGCAACAGTTGCTTTGCATCTATCTTAGGGAAGAACTTGAATTAACTGGTACTCTTTGACTGTACCGACAATGCGGTGAGGCGTAGATAATTTGGGGGACTGGTCAGCATAGATCAAAGCATAACTCAAAGCTGGTACTTGGGAAATAGAGACTACCTGTTGGGGACGACTAGAAAGATAGAAATTAAGCAGTACTTTGGTTTTAGCATCTATTTGCACAATGTAGATAGGATTAGTTTTGAGAATTGATGCGATCGCAGGTTGTTGTAAGAAAGTTCTCAAAGTAGGGTTATAGTCACTTAACATCCCAATGTTACCCATCGTCGCCAAAGCCAGCCAACAGGGAATTAACCATCCTGCAATCCAATAACGGGCTGTAAGAAACTTTTGGCCAAAGTGGTAACGACTAATCCAGACCACAGGTAAAATTAACCAACCCAATCCTAGAACCAAGCTAATAGTTGCATACTTGCGGATGTCAGAAGCACCCCAACTAATAACGACAATACCCGCGATAACAAGTAAAACACCTAACCCACCAAAGCCATAACTAAGATTTCGAGGAAGATTTTTGATTGCAAAAAGGTTTAATATATTGTTTTTACCCTTTTGAAGAGGTAATTGTGGGGGAATTTCTATTTGGTAAATATTGCCTAACCAGTTCAACCCCACAGATGCAAAAAAAGCTATGAACGGATAAAGGCAAAGAGCATAGTGAGGTAAACGAGTCCGAAAAAGACTAATTTCTACAAATAGGACAAGTGGAAAGCCAACTAATATCAAATGATAACGAGAAATCGGACGACGGAGAGTCAAAAACAAACCTAAAAGTCCGAAAAAAGCCCAAGGAAATCCTTTTAAAGGGATATTCCAGACAAAAAACAGCGGGCCATTATTAGAATTGTCATCAGAACCTAACTGCACAACGAACTTGAATAACTCCTCAAAACTCTGATTTCCGTAATGTAGCCAACTTAACCACAGCCAAATACAGGTCGGTATTAAACCTACAAAAAAACCTAAATATAAAATTGGGTTAGTAAGATGACGATGACGGCGATGTTCCCAAATTAAATAAGGCAATAAAGCTACAATAGGCAAAAAAATCATAAAGCTTCTGACCAAGAAGCCTAAACCTAAACTTAAACCAGCTATAAAACTCCAAAAATAGCGATATTTAGGATGTAATTCCGTTTTTATTAAAGACCAGATAGCTAAAAGTACCAAGAGAATCATCGGCACATCAGGTGTGCTTAAGCGGCAGTATTGCAGCCAGATAAATTGCACACTTAGAATTGCAGCAGCTAGCCAAGCTATTTTTTTGCCTAGCATAATTTTGCCGATTTCATACACAAGCCATAAGCTAAAAATGCCAGCAATCATACTAGGAATACGCGCACTCGTATCACTCACACCAAACAGCTTGTAAAAACTGGCAATTAACCAATAAGGGCCAGGGGTTTTATGATGTGCTTTTTCCCAAGGAGATATCCAGTTACCAGAATCAAACATCAGACGTGCACGCGATGCGTAAAGTCCTTCATCATGTGCAATCAGACTATTGTGCCCAGAAGTAAATAATAATAAGGGCAGTATCCAAAGTAACAAACTAAAATAGGGTAACGCTCCGACTCGGTGGATTTGTCGCCAAATATGCTGCAAGAAGTGTAATTTATAGAACATTGAATTGATCAAGTTGAATGCTGCGATTTAGACTCTTTATCTGAAAGTAAAGGGTTAAATACCCTTTGACTGTGGATGCAGAACGCTACGTCTACACATAGTTTTTGTTTCAGTCTGGGTCAAAATCTCCATCTCTAATAGTCTTCTCAACAAGAGCCTGCGCCACAACTTCTCTACGAAAGCCTGCGCCAACGTGACGCTGTGCGAACAATTTTGAATTTGGAATTTTTTTGTGTGCTGCTGTTATTAAAATATCTTACATAGTGATTGTTAAAAAATACCTGAAATTGTCGCAATTTTCGGAAAAGGTTCTCCAAAACAGAGATTTATGCAGTTAAGACCGAATCAACGCCTGAAATTAGACGACACAGACGATAAGCTGTTCTATGCCTATCCCCGCTTCGTCACCCATGTCGATGAAGGATTTATTCAACAGCTAACGGATTTATATCGCGATCGCCTGAAACCCAACACTCGCATTTTTGATATGATGAGCAGTTGGGTGTCTCATCTGCCAGAAGAGATGCAGTTTGACCATGTGGAAGGACACGGACTCAACGCTGAGGAATTAGCACGTAATCCCTGCTTAAATCATTACTTTGTGCAAAATCTTAACGAAAATCCCCAATTACCTTTACCAGATGAAGATTTTGATGCTGTTCTCAATTGCGTATCTGTGCAATATGTGCAATATCCAGAAGCAGTATTTTCCGAAATTTACCGCATCCTGAAACCCGGTGGTGTTGCAATTATCAGCTTTTCTAACCGCATGTTTTTTGAAAAGGCGATTCAAGCTTGGCGGGAGGTTTCAGAAGCAGCTCGAGTGGAATTAGTCAAAGAGTACTTTGCCTCAGTTCCAGGATTTACAACCGCAGAAGTTATAGCTTCTAAATCAACATTACCGAATTTCTTCCAGTGGTTGGGTGCAGCTGGAGGAGATCCATTTTATGCCGTTATTGCTTACCGCAATTAAGGCAAATAGTCACAGGAGACTTTATGACAACCACTAATAACTTGCTTTTCGCATTGAAGCTGTTCTCGGCACTAGGCTGCGGGCTGGTGGCTGGTGTCTTCTTTGCCTTTTCGACTTTTGTGATGAATGCCCTTACCCGACTCCAACCGAAGGAGGGTATTACCGCCATGCAATCTATTAATATCACGGCGATCAATCCGTTGTTTATGGTGGCACTCTTTGGAACGGCTGCGGCTTGCATGTTTCTAGCGGTTTCCTCGGTGTTAAGGTGGCATCAACATGGTGCTGCCTACTTACTTGTCGGCAGCCTGCTTTATCTCATTGGCACCGTTCTAGTGACGATCGCGTTTAATGTACCACTGAATGATGCGCTGGCGATCGCTAAACCGGACAGCACTGAAGGCGCAAACCTATGGGCTAGATACCTAACCAACTGGACAATCTGGAACCATGTTCGCACAATATCAGCACTGGCGGCAGCAGCAGTGTTCACGATCGCACTCTGCGATCGAGCGGTGAAATAGGACTGATCGACAAAATGCAGCTATATGAGTGTTCAAGCAGCACTAATATCATGTTCGGGTAAAGTACTTATCATTTAGACCGCAGGGGTGCAGGGGGCAGGGAGCAGGGAGAAAGAGGTTTTCCTGACTTTTGCACGGATGCGGTAATCATAAGTAATTAACCGGACTTCATATAACTTGTAATCCACTGTAATTTAAATCCATTGCACAGGATCTAATTGATAGTAACGTTGCAGTTGCTCATAAAGTGACGGATGCTTGGACAGCAATTGGTGCGGTTTCTCAAAGAATGTTTCAGTTGCTACGGCGAAAAATTCTGCGGGATTCGTTGCGCCATAGCTATCCATTACTGTCTTTGCACCTTGTAGAACATCATTACAAAGTTGCTGATATGTCTCTGTCATCACCTTCGCCCAAATAGCATAGTCAGAGTTATGTTGCAGTATCGGAACTCCTTCAGCTTTACCATCCTCTTGATCCAATTGATGGGCAAATTCATGAAGCACAACGTTACGTCCATCTCTCCAGTTATTAATGTCTTGTTTCACCTGTTCCCAAGACACCACTACTTGGTCATTTGTCCACGATTCACCCAATCTTGCTACACGCCTTTCTTCAACAACATATTTTCCAACGGAATTTGTTTCCTGAACAAAATAAGCGTTAGGATACACCAGAATTGAACGAAGTCTGGGGAAGTACTGCCCACGTTCATTTAGTAGGAGTAAACAGGCGACAGATGCAAGGGTAAGTTTCATTTCCTCTGTCACCTGTAATCCTCTACAGCCAATAAATTGCTTTTCTGCTAAGAATACTTGAATATGTCCCTGAAGTCGTCTGATTTCATCTGGGGAAAGACAGAGATAAATGGGAAGATTATTCTCAACAATGGCATTCCAAAGTGGGGGGAAAGGACGAGATTTTAACCGATTTCTTCGCCTTTTTACCAGAATCGGATTGAGTAAAATCCCAGCGAGAATTAGCCCAATGATCAGAAAGAAAATTATTGTTTTAATCATTGACTTTTGAGCATTTTACATATTTAATTCACTCAGAAGCAGAAAATTTAGAATAATTGTTGTTGTGCCTCACTAACTACCGCTATTGAATCAGAATTATGCAAGATTGAACCTTGGTGGAAAGGCTTTTTTGAAGTCCTTGCTCAACTTTGACAATCAGTTTGTCAAAAGCCTCTTGATTTGCTGTCAGTTGTTCTTGAAGAACTTTCTCTAACTCAGGCTTTATTTGCTCGCACATATCTTCAATTTTTTTGTCGCTCAAAAAATTAGAACGAATCCAACTAGGTACATCCACTTTTGTTTTAATTACTTCTTGAACAGTCTTACGATTTAGTTCCATTCCTGCCGCCATCACCGAAGCCCCATATACTAGTGCAATCGGCCAGGTTAAATGTCCAGTTAGGATGAGAGTGATGATGCTAGCCACAGCGCCTCCACCAATTACGACATTGACGATAAACGCTACTGTATCAGCCAGAATAGCATCTCCAATTTGTAACTCTGGGTTAACAAAATTTGGGTCAATACTATCCTCGAACCTTAAGCTGCTTCTAGGTATCTGAAACTTTCGACAGATTGGATCGGTTTGTGCGGCTAAATCGGGTTGGATTTTATTGCTAAACCAATAAGCGCATTGATAATTAATTATCTGCACAGCGCGTTCGCTTTTGAGCCACTGTTCTGCCCGACCGATCAAAGCTATTTCCAAATCGGCTAAAGTCCGTATTTTGTTTTTTTGCCAATCTTTTAAAGCTGGTTTAACTGCGTTGACAATCAAGCCATCTGTCAAAGGCTTAGTTAATGATTCGATTAACTCCGGGATATGCTTTTCAATCAAACCTTTAAGCTTGTTTGAGGTAAATAGTTTGTTGACTTCTTGCTTAAAAGCAGCAGCACGCAGATCCCATCGTCCTACTCGTGCTAAACCCATTGCAATACACCGTTCCGGTTCTGGATCGGGGCGAAGCAGGGTTTCTGGTTCGGGAAACATTTCCTGACAAAGAACGTGCGTGAACTTCATGCGAGATGCACCGCCAGTCATCAGCACAAGTTGCGGCACGATTCCAAGTTTTTCCAGTTTTTCTTTTGCCTCCTTTAAAGAGTTGCGAAATGATTTAATCCAACTATGATTTTCCAGTTCAGGTAAGGGTTGATTTAAAATTTCCTCCATCAGCAATTTATTCACTTGGGGAATAAAATAAATCTGTTCGTTGATCGACTCGAAGCCACGCGCAAAGGATTCAGGATCGCTGTATAACTGTTCATTAGAAAAGTAATCTTCTTTAGCTTTGCGGCAAGCAAGTTCACAACGAGCTTGGTGATGCGGATATTCTTTAAATACTTTTTCCAGTAATGCTTTTTGTTCGTGGTTGGCAAGAGTCCGAGCAAAAATAGCTTTGTCTATTAGGGATGCACCTAAAGTATTACTCCCGAAATCTATCGGGATTTCTTCTAAACTTTTAACCAAAGTAAAATCTGTGGTTGAAGAACCAATATCGACAATTAGCACCGATGCCAGAAGTTTGTCATACTCCAACTTCCCGGCTTCCTTGGCTTGCATGAAAGCAGCCCGCGATTCGGGTACAACATTGAGTTGGGGAATGCCAGCTTCTTGAAGTAGCTTTTGGTATTCGGTGCGATCACTAACTGTCCACCCTGAAGGGCAACCAATGTAAAAATAGCTCCCTTCTCCACCTACGAGTTGGTTACTTTCTTTCAAAAGGCGGTAGTAGGTTGCCACAAACGTGCTAATTGTTTCCCGATATTTAGGATCGTTGTTGGGTTTTTGCTTGAAAGAGATTGTCAGTTGGGTAACACCAGCTTGAATTAATGCTTGTTCGCCGACAAGATAACCGAGTTTGGGATGCCAACCAAGAGCTGTAATTTGGTTCTTCTTGTTATTAATCTCTAGCATCTGGGGAGGTTCGATGCTTTCCACGATCGCTTTAGCTATAGCCGTTTCACCGTGTCCCAAATCAAAACCGATTGTTTCTAAAATTTCCATATCCTTATTGTCTATTATTCTCTAGCAGAGGAATATGCTGGCTCAATTACCCTACCGCGTCTAATCAAGCGATCGCCTTTTAACAAAGCCGGCGTTAGAGTCACGTGTTCTTTGGTATCGGGGTCGATACTTGGCTCAAAGTCAAAATACTCGCGATCGCTATTCGATCGGTAAATTTGAGCGTTAATTCCCTGAGACATTAAAATCTGTGGCAGAAGTTTCGCCAGTTCATGAGCCATTTGGGGTTTATCAAGTTTGGATGCGCCCATTAGTCTTTGCAGAAAATTCAATAACTCTGGCAGTTCTTCTATTGCTAGATCGCCTTCATGTTTATTTGATTCTTCTACTCTAGCCACTGCTAGGTCGATAGTGTTGAGAGCATCGCCAAGGCAATCTAGAAATACTTTGCTATCAACCCTAAGAATCGGTTGAGGTAATTCCAATAGTCCTTCAGATATAGAATTATTTTGCTGATTCTTTAATTCGAGTTGAAGTACAATTTCTAGTCCTATAAGTAGAGAAGTTAATAAGATAGCCATCCACGCACCTGGGGTAGTTTTAGTTAAAGAAAACAACGAACCTAAGATGCCTATATAAACTAGTCCTTGTAGTAGTTTCAAGATTAATCTGCTGCTAAACAACTTTGTGCCTGTATTAGTAATTTGCCTTTGTTCGGTTGGAGCAACTTGAAGATAGTTAGCCGCAGCCAGAGTGGCGATAGACTGCCGCAGCGTATCCAGGAAAAAAGAAGCCAGACGAACTTGAGCCAAATTAAGCTTTTCAATGTAAATTCTTTCGAGATTATCGAGTCGGTTTTGAACCAGTTTAACTATTTGCTCAATGCCAATTGTGTTATCAATATCTATCTGGAGTTGGTTGCGTTCTTCGCTAAAAAGTGAAGTGATTGTTTTCATTGCATTGACTAAGACTTTAACGTTATTAATTAGGAGTGAAATGAACAATCGTTTTTTCATTTCACCCAGTAATCACATAATGACCGAATAATTCATAATTTCTCATTATGAATTAGGTTGATTGCAAATTACTACCCATCAAAAGGAGGAGCAGAATGTTTATCTGCGTCATTGCAGACTACGGTACAGGAGATCCGGCATTTACTGAAGTCACACAACGTCTGCTGATGACTTTTCCCCATGCCCAAATTCATTTGCTTTCGGTTCCAGCATTCAGTACCTTAGCAACGGGATTCTGGATTGCCCAACTAGGACTTAACCCAGGCCCTAGCGATCGCCTAATTTATCACAACTGTGCGCCTCGTCAAGATGATCCTGAAGCCCGTCGAGATAATGAAGGTGAAGGACTAACTTATGCCCTTTTATCCAATGGTGTAAAAGTAGTAGGTGTGAATGCAGGCTACACTCTCTCCTTTATCAAAGACTATACAAAGGAGTTGCGAGTCGTCAACGTTTCTCGTGGTGGATCGCAGTTTCGCTCACGAGATGTGTTTCCTCCGGCTGCGGCTGCCATTATGAATGAAGATTTTAGTATTCTGGGAGATAGCTTGAAGAGTGAGCAAATCCCAGATATTCCACCAGATCGCATTGCCTGGATTGATGGCTACGGCAATATCAAAACAACTATTGGGGCCCATACAGTTAACTTGGAGCCTCAAAGCAAGATCGTGATCCGAATTGGAGATGTGGTCAGCGATGCAGTGTATTCTGATGGCAGTTTCAAAGTGTCTGAAGGAACCTTAGCTTTTGCTCCTGGTAGTTCCGGTTGGTCAAGAGGCGATTCAGGAGAACCATTGCGCTTTTTAGAGCTATTTTTGCGAGGAGGGAGTGCTTGGGAACGCTTTGGCCGTCCTCGTGTGAATCAGCAAGTAACTCAAATTGCCTGAAATTTGGTAGTTGGCTTTATCGAGTTACCCTAACCAAAAGCAATTAGATTTGCGCTGTGCCACCATCGACAAACAATTCGATGCCAGTGATGTAGCTGCTCTCATCGGAGGCAAGAAAAGAGACTGCCTTGGCGATTTCGTCGGGTGTGCCTGGGCGACCCAAAGGCGTGGTGGTAGCGGTGTCCGCCTTCATTTGCTCAATTTGCTCGTCGCTCATACCGAGTTCGGTTTTGTAGCCAGGTGTGATCACCGTCCCAGGACTGACAACATTGACTCGGATTTGGCGGCCTTTGAGATCGACTGACCAAGTGCGTGCGAACGATCGCAGGGCTGCTTTGGTAGCAGCATAAACGCTGAAAGCTGGTATGCCCTTGATTGATACCATCGACCCGTTGATGACGATCGATCCACCAGCAGGCATCAGCGGCAGTGCCTTCTGGACGGTGAAAAGCGTACCTTTGACGTTGATGCCAAAATACTTGTCGAAGTGCGCCTCGGTGATTTGTTCGAGCGGCACAAACTCGCCGCCACCTGCGTTAGCAAAGAGGATATCAAGGCGTCCTTTCTGCTCTTTAATCGTGGCGTAAAGGCGATCGAGATCGGCGAGATTCGACACGTCACCCTGAACAGCAGTAACATTTTCACCGATCTCCTTGACCGCAGCATCAAGTCCGTCTTGACGACGACCTGTAATAAAGACATACGCCCCCTCTCCTACGAACCGCTTTGCTGTGGCGAGTCCAATGCCACTGTTGCCGCCAGTAACAAGTGCAATTTTTCCTGTGAGTTTCTGTGACATGGTAATGACTCCCTTGAATGAGTTGAGTATGAGTTTTGATAGTACCTATACTTAAGCGCTGTAGCCGCCTTCGATATCAAGCATCCTTTCGGTGACGTAGAAAGCGGCAGGGCTGGCGGCGAGTAATTTATTTACCAATCGGTATGAAAGTGACATCACCTTTTAACTCATGTTGTCAAGTGATTTTTATACTAAAAGGTATGAAAATAGAAAATCTTATAGCCAACACTGATGCGATCGCTCTTACATTACTTCGTCGCAACTCCCCCACGCCCTAGAGATAAAGACTAATCTATGTTTATGTAGTTATAGATATTCGTGGTACTAACAATGACAATTGGTATTTGGATATTAGGCGACCAACTTTGGGTAAAACAAGCAGCTTTAGAAAGTTGTTTTCATCAGGAAAACGTGCCAGTAATTTTGATCGAGTCACTGCATCATGTTCAAGTAAGACCTTACCATCGGCAAAAGTTAGTCTTACTTTGGTCGGCAATGAGGCATTTTGCCCAAGAATTGCAACAACTAAAATATTCAGTAACCTACAAAATAGCTGAAGATTTTGCAACACCACTCCAAGAATGGATTAAAGAAAATAAAATTACTCAGTTGCGGGTGATGACACCGAACGATCTACCGTTCACCCAAATGATTCAAAATTTAGAACTTTTTTGCCCAATTACTTTGATTCCTAACAATCATTTTTTGTGGAGTACAGAAGAATTCAATAATTGGGCATCAGGTCGTAAGCGCCTGTTAATGGAAGACTTTTATCGGGAAGGAAGGCGACGTTTCCAAATTTTAATGGAGAAAGATAAACCAGTCGGCGGACAGTGGAATTTAGATAAAGAAAATCGTCAACCACCCAAAGATAAATTAAATACACCACCTGCACAATGGTTTGAACCAGACGAAATTACTCTCGATGTCATTGCTCAAGTTAATTCTCTTGCTTGCCCAACTTATGGGGAAATAAAACCTTTTCGCTGGGGAGTAAATCGCCAACAGGCACTTCTAGTATTAGACTGGTTTATTCAAAATCGTCTACCACATTTTGGCCCTTACCAAGATGCAATGGTAACGGGAGAAGAAACAATGTGGCACGCGCTACTTTCTCCTTATTTGAATATTGGGTTACTCCAACCAATGGAGGTAATTCAAGCCGTACAACAAGCATACTTCCAACAGCAATTGCCTTTAAATAGTGTAGAAGGTTTCATTCGGCAGATGTTGGGTTGGCGAGAATATATGCACGGCATCTATCACTATGTAGATGCAGATTACTCAGACAAAAATTGGTTTAACCACACACAACCGCTCCCGGATTTTTTCTGGACAAGTAGAACCGAAATGAATTGTCTACACCAGATTCTCACGCAAGTGGAACGCACTGGCTACGCTCATCATATTCAACGGCTAATGGTGTTGAGTAATTTTGCTTTAATTGCCGGACTTTCACCACAATCTGTAGAAAACTGGTTCCATGCGGTGTTTATTGATGCTTATGACTGGGTTATGCAGACAAATGTCATTGGTATGGGTTTATTTGCTGATGGAGGTGTGTTGGCATCTAAACCCTATGCTGCTTCTGCTAACTATATAAATAAAATGAGTGACTATTGCAAAAGTTGTGTTTATAACCATAAGGAACGTGTGGGTAAAAATGCTTGTCCGTTCAACTTCTTCTATTGGGATTTTCTTAACCGACACCGCCAACAACTAAAGTCTCAAGGAAGGATGAGTTTTATTTTAAATAATTTGGATAAAATGTCTCCTGAAGAATTACAGTCTATCCGCCAACAAGCTCAAGATTGGCACGCCCAATTATAGGTATCGTAAAGGTATATCAGAACCAGTCACTTAACAGTACAGTAGAGGTACTTAAAATGACAAAAACAACGGAGAACACATTTGGTTCAGGGATGACTAATGAAGATTGGTTTAACTTAGGAAAATCTGATGCTTGGGCTGGAAAAGCTAAATTGGCACCAGAAGAAGATTCTCAAGCTGCTAGTATGTACGACCTGGGTTACTGCGAGGGAGAAATTAAACGGCCGCCAACTGAAATTAGTCAGTCTGCTACAGCCCTTTGATGCCGTCTTCAGCTTGACTAACATCGTAGCCAGCCATTTCCAATCTGCTTTGGCTGTAGCAACTTCCGTTTTCACGTTTGAGTGTTTCGCGCACGCTGTAGCAACTTCCGCCTGAACTGTAGTAACTTCCGCCTTCACGTTTGGGTGTTTTGCGCAGTCTGTAGCAATTTCTGCCTTCACGTTTGAGTGTTTCGCGCAGGCTGTAGCAACTTCCGCCCTTACATTATCAAAAGTAGATGTCACAATACTCCGGACAATTTTTCGTTGAGGGAATCGACAAGAAAGCTATCGAACCAT
>NZ_JABXKQ010000080.1 GCF_017114945.1 Nostoc sp. JL34 | reverse complement strand
ATTGCTATATCAGGCAAGTCCTATTGTCAATAGGCTTTGAGACGCGCTAACCCTGTATCGTAAAGGGTTAACACCTTTCATGCGCGGGTTAGAAATTGGTATGGCTCATGGTTATTTACTAGTTGGCCCAGAGGTTGTGGTTGGTCCTTTGCGAGAATCTGCACATGGAACCAATCTCAGTGGATTAATTACCTCCATATATATAGCTTTATCAGCCTGTTTAGGGATTTCCATTTTTGCAATTACTACTTTCCAAGGAAATCCTAGAGGAGCTTATAATTCATATTCTAAAGACCTGCTTAGACCACTAAAAACTCGTGAAGAATGGAGTCAATTGAATGGTGGAATTTTTGTTGGTGCAATGGGTGGCGCCATATTTGCCTACTTTCTACTAGAAAATTTTGATTCTTTAGATGCCATCTTGCGAGGTGCAGTTAACGCTAGTTAATCAAGCTTATCTTTGAATTTTTGGAGATGCCCAGAAGGTGGATTGCATAAACTTTTCAACTTTGAATTCATGAGGAGAATACATCATGGTAGATATAACACAACTAACAGGTGATTATGCCGCTTCATGGCTACCCTGGATAATGATTCCCTTAGTATTCTATATCTTGCCTTTTCCAGTGTTTGCTTTAGTATTTATCTGGATTCAAAAAGAAAGTTCTCAAGACGAAGTATGAGCCTCCTAATGAATTCATAACAACAATTACGAATTACGTTAGCGAGTCCGCGTACTCCTGCCCAGAAGCAAGCTAGCAAGAGCATCTGTCTGCGACACGCTGCCGCGTTCGTAGAGAGCGTCAAAAGAGTCAGGAGAGCAGGGAGCAGGAGTAAAGACTGAGACGGAGCACTCCGCCTTTCTCACAAGTTCGGAAGTTGGTAAATAAATCAGCAGTTTTGTTAACTGCTGGTTATTTTTATAAAAAAAAATATTATTTTCCTACACAACGGTACAGAGCAAGCGGATTTATCTGTGAAGGGAAAGAAAAGAATTGTGTTGAGGCACCTAGTGCGAAACACAAGATACTAAAGTAATTGCAGCAGTGATTGTCTTATCCACACCGTGGATTCATGATGGCAGCAAAATCACAGCCATGAAAACTAGTAAATATTGCCGATTATACGGAATTACGGAAGCGATGCCTGCGATGGTCACTGAGCCAAGTCGTACTCCTACGGGGCAAGCTACGCGTAGCGTCTCGTAGAGAAGTTCAGGCTACGCCGACGCGCCTTTTAATCTACTTCCATTTTCAGTGTTTCCATAGTTTATTACCTTTAAAGACGGCAAACACCACTCGGACGTTACGGTTCACCCTAATTGCTGAAAGTATTAATTCTCATACATTAGACAGAGTGAAGGCAAATTAATCCATGAACCAACTAAAAACACAATTTAGTTAGTTTAACCGTCCCAAGCAAGGTTCGGGAAACCACCCTTCATGGACTGGCTACCACTAAGCTTCAGTATATATATCAGCATAGTCTGGAGTTTTAACCCCAGCAAAGCCAAATCAAAGGTATTCATGCTGAACTGGCTGATTTATTGACCCCGTTGGTTCAAAATTTAGTCCTTTATATTCTCATTCATTCATTTGTAGTTATACGGAGCCAGCACCTAAAATGGCAAAAGTAGTTGGAATTGACTTAGGAACAACGAACTCCTGCGTGGCAGTGATGGAAGGTGGTAAACCCACAGTAATTGCTAATGCTGAAGGTTTTCGGACAACGCCATCAGTAGTCGCATTTGCGAAAAATGGCGACAACTTGGTTGGTCAAATCGCCAAACGCCAAGCGGTGATGAACCCCGAAAATACGTTTTACTCAGTCAAACGCTTTATCGGACGCCGCTACGATGAAGTGAGTAATGAAGCTACGGAAGTTTCTTACAAAGTCCTCAGCAGCAACGGCAATGTCAAATTAGATTGTCCGATAGCTGGTAAACCATTTGCTCCTGAAGAAATTTCTGCAAAAGTTCTTCGCAAATTAGTTGAAGATGCCAGCAAATACTTGGGTGAAACTGTAACCCAAGCTGTAATCACTGTACCCGCATATTTCAACGACTCTCAACGGCAAGCGACAAAAGACGCTGGTAAAATTGCAGGGATTGAAGTTCTGCGGATTATCAACGAGCCTACCGCTGCTTCTCTAGCTTATGGCTTTGACAAGAAGAGTAACGAAACCATTCTCGTATTTGACCTTGGTGGCGGTACCTTCGACGTATCCGTGCTGGAAGTAGGAGATGGAGTTTTTGAAGTACTAGCCACATCTGGTGATACGCACCTTGGTGGTGACGACTTTGATAAAAAAATAGTTGACTTCTTAGCTGAGAAGTTCAAGAAAGCCGAAGGCATTGACCTACGGAAAGATAAACAAGCTTTACAACGTCTGACTGAAGCCGCAGAAAAAGCCAAAATTGAGCTTTCTAGCGTTACCCAAGCAGAAATTAACCTACCATTTATCACCGCAACCCAGGATGGGCCCAAGCACCTGGATACAACCCTGACTCGCGCCCAGTTTGAAGAACTTTGCTCTGACTTAATCGACCGTTGCCGTATTCCTGTGGAAAACGCCCTCCGGGATGCCAAGTTAACCAAGAGCGATATCGACGAAGTGGTGTTAGTTGGTGGTTCTACCCGGATTCCCGCAGTCCACCAGATTGTGAAGCAGGTATTGGGTAAAGACCCCAACCAAAGCGTTAACCCTGATGAAGTTGTAGCAGTTGGTGCAGCCATTCAAGCCGGGGTACTGGCTGGTGATGTAACTGGCATCTTGCTGTTAGATGTGACACCGCTATCTTTGGGTGTGGAAACATTGGGCGGTGTGATGACCAAAATTATCCCCCGCAACACCACAATTCCCACCAAAAAATCGGAAGTTTTCTCTACCGCTGTGGATGGTCAAACCAACGTAGAAATTCACGTCCTCCAAGGTGAACGCGAATTCTCTAACGATAACAAGAGCTTGGGAACCTTCCGCCTTGATGGTATTCCTCCTGCACCACGCGGCGTCCCTCAAATTGAAGTGGTCTTCGATATTGATGCTAACGGTATCCTTAACGTCACCGCTAAGGACAAAGGCACTGGTAAAGAACAGTCCATCAGCATTACCGGCGCTTCCACCCTGGATAAAAATGACGTTGACCGGATGGTGAGAGAAGCTGAACAGAACGCTTCATCTGACAAAGAGCGGCGTGAGAAGATTGAACGCAAGAACCAAGCCGATTCTTTGGCATACCAAGCTGAAAAGCAGTTACAAGAATTGGGCGATAAAGTTCCCGCTGCTGACAAGACTAAAGTTGAAGGTTTAGTGAAAGAACTGCGGGAAGCAGTTGCCAAAGAAGACGATGAGCAAATCAAGAAGCTCACCCCAGAATTGCAACAAGCGCTATTCGCTGTTGGTAGCAACATCTATCAACAAGCTGGTGGCGGTGCTGCACCAGGTGCTGAACCTCAAGATGGCGATTCTACATCTAGCTCTGGTAGCGGCGACGATGTGATTGACGCTGATTTTACAGAGAGCAAGTAATTTCCCTACTTCTTTTAGGAAGATTCTTTTGTCCGACCTCATATTACCCACTCAGGCATTTGCCTGGGTGGGGATTTTTTTTCAGGAGTCAGGAGAGACGCGATTAATCGCGTCTGTACAAGAATTAGGATTTATAAAAAGTCCAGTTAATCCCTTATGCCATATCCACAAAGGCTTGAGAAAACGACACAATTAAAAAACCTACCCTACTGTTAATCAATAGTAGGGTTTTTTTGAAAATAACAAGATTCCTGAATTTTCTAATAAATTAATCATCTCATCTCAAACTTGGGATGATTCTGAAAATATCCTAACTTCCCAACATCTGCAAGTTATGCAAAGTAGCATAAAGCCCCTCCTGTTGCAGTAGTTGATCGTGACTTCCCTGTTCGATTAATTCGCCGCGCTTCAGAACAAAAATCCGGTCTACATTGCGAATCGTAGACAAGCGGTGAGCGATAATAATGGCGGTGCGTCTGAGCAAAAGCTGGTTTAATGCCTCTTGAACTAAAGCTTCTGTGCCAACATCCAAACTAGCGGTAGCCTCATCTAGCACCAAAATTTGGGGACTGCGAATGGCAGCCCGCGCGAAGGCTAAAAGTTGCTTTTGACCACTAGAAATATTTGTCCCCCGTTCTCGAAGTTGAGTATCATAACCTTGGGGTAGTTCTTCTATAAATTGAGCAATGTTGGTTTCTTCAGCTGCTTGTTGAATCTGTTCAATGGTATAGCCATCTCCTAAAGAAATATTGCTTTTAACATCGCCAGCAAACAAAAAGCCTTCTTGTAAAATTACTGCCATGTAACGCCGCAGTTCTGCCTGTGGTACTTCCCGAATATCGACGCCATCTATGAGAATGCGTCCTTGGGTGGGTTCGTAGAGGCGGCACAAAAGCCGGATAATCGAAGTTTTACCCGCACCGGTGGGGCCAACTAATGCCACTTTTTCACCAGGATAAATGGTGAAATCTAAGTCTTTAATTACATAATCATCATTTTTGTAGGCAAACCAGACGTGATCGAAGCGAATTTCTCCCAATTCTGGCGGGGAAGTGAGGTCTGGGGATTCGAGATTTGCCACGATCTCGTCTATGTAGCCGAATTTCGCATCAAATATTGAGAAGCGGACATTGGCGCGATCGCGGATTTCTATCGGTTCATCTAATATATCGCCTACGCGTTCAATAGCAGTGAAACCAGCTTGAATTACTGTAAATTTTTCCGCAAAATCCCTTAAAGGGTCAAATAATTGCTGGGCATATAATATAAATGCAGCTAAAGTTCCAAATGTCAAGCTTTTTCCTAACAGCAACCATCCACCCATCAACAAAACACCTGCGATCGCAATCAGACCAATCCATTCCAAGGTTGCTGAAATAAATGAATCATAAAAGATGGTTTGATCCATTTGCTGAGTGTAGCGGTTGTTCGTGGCGCGAAATAATTCGGCATTAAATCTTTCTCTGCGGAACAACTGCACTACGTTAATGCCAAGGACATTTTCTTGTAGCTGTGAGTTCAATATAGAAAGTTCTTCCCGCCCTTTGTAATTGGCTTTGCGGTACTGTTGCTGAATGTAAACAATTAACCAGGTAACTGGTAACAACATCAATAGCAGCAAGCAAGTGAGTTGCCATTGGATGGAAAACATTAAACCCAAAATCACCAGCATGGAAAACAAATTGGACACAATGCCAATTGCCCCGGTAGAAAAGACATCGCCTAACACTTCCACATCGCTGGTGATTCTGGTAATTAATTTACCTACGGGCGTGCGGTCAAAAAAGCGTACTGCTAGAGATGTCACATGTTGGAATAAGTCTTGGCGAATTGCTGCGGTGATTTGTTGCCCTAGCTTTTGTACTATGTAACCCTGGAAGCCTGTCAACAACAGTCGGATTGCGATCGCAATTACCAATAATCCCTCCAGGATATTTAGCCCTTGCGACAAGGGACGATTCCTGAGAAATTCGTAAGTGCTTGGTTCATTGCGAATTAGGGAAATGACTTGGCCAATCAACAGCGGTTGTATGGCATTAGCTAATGCGATCGGTACGAGTAAGCACATGGACAGCGCCAACAGTCGTCCGCTACGACGGGCATAGGGCACTAGGCGCAAAAACAACCGCCAGTCATTCTCACGGCGACGGTCTTGCGTGTAAGATTTTTTGAGAGATTGGTAGATGCTCATAGTAAGAGCATTATATTAATGTTTGCAAAAAAACATGCTTGTTTAAAGTAGCACATAGCCTGCTATTAAGGAATTTGTATTAATTGCTTCATAAATATCCTTGGGAGTATGGAATAATACCATACTTCTCTGTTTACGTCTTATATCTAAAGATAGAAGATTAAGGTTAAAATTTGGGAAACCTAAGAGGGGTTCATTCCCAAGAGATGTCTTGCCTACTTATCGCAGAATGCAACTGAGGTCAGATGATGCAACCTTTAAATCAAGTCAAAGAGTGGGAACAACGTCGTGATGAAGCAAACCGCTACTACCAGCGAGGGAAATTTCAGGAATCTCTCGACCTTGCAACCAAAAATTTACACTTGGCTAGAGCAATTCCAGACCGAGCTAGAGAAGGTTATACATTAAACGACCTCGGTTTAGCTCACCTCAGTTGCTGGCAACCTCAAAGAGCATTAGAGCGCTTTCAGCAGGCGCTTTCGGTTGCTATTGAAATTGACAACGTGCCAGCAGAGGCAACTGCACTTAGCAATCTGGGTTCTACCTACAGCCGTCTTGGCCGCTTTTCGCAAGCGTTGGAATATTTTGACAAAGCACTGCCAATTTTTAGGCGATCGCAAGATCCTCAAAGTGAAGTTTCTACTCTCAATGATGTGGCGCTCATTTATACGCGGTTGGGAGAACCAAAACGGGCCCTGTTGCTACAACACCAAATTTTGAGGATGCGACGATTGTTAGGTGATTTTTCTGGTGAGGCAACAACGCTAAATGGCATTGGGTTCGCTTACAACGTCTTAGGCAAGTTTGAGCAAGCTCTAGAATTTTTTCAAGCAGCACTTCCAATTCAACGAGCTGTCAAAAATTTGCTTGCAGAAGCAACCACCTTGAACAATATTGCTTCTGTCTATCATGATTTAGGAAAACCTAAACAAGCGCTGTTGCTCTACTATCAAGTTCTTTTGACACGTCAAGCAATTAGCGATCGCTCTGGTGAGGCAACAACGCTTCACAACATTGGTTTTACCTACAGCACCCTGGCACAGTATCGGCAAGCAATGAAGTTCTACAAACAAGCCATTGCAATTTATCAACAGCTGGAGGATTCTCTTGGGGAAATTTCAACTTTGCTGAATATGGGAAGTCTTTACGCCACCACCAAACGCAAAAAGTTGGCGCGATCGTGCTACCAAAATGCCCAAGAGTTAGCAGAGCAAATCGAACATCAGCCACTCCTGGAAAAAATACAGCAGTTCATAGATTCTCTATAGCGTTAAAAGGGCGGTTAGAAACTGCCCTTTTAACTTCAAGTTTACTTCCGTGTCTTTGCGTCCTAAAAAGTTTGTAACTTGGCATAACTCTAAGTAATAGGATAGAACCTAGCGCTCTCAACACAATTAACAAAGAGATGAACGTTTCTATCCGATTACTTCAAGAGAATGAGTTAGCTGCTGCTGACCATATTTTTCGGCTGGCCTTTGGGACTTTGTTAGGATTACCTGAACCAACCGAGTTTTATGGGGATGCTGCTTACATCCACCACCGCTGGAAAAGTGATCCGAATGTGGCTTATGCTGCTGAGGTAGATGGAAAACTAATCGGTTCTAACTTGGTGGTGAATTGGGGGAGTTTTGGCTATTTTGGGCCGCTAAGCGTTCATCCTGACTTTTGGAACCAAGGAGTAGGTCAACGTCTGGTTGAAGCTGCCATTTCTTACTTTGACGAGTGGAATATTCCAATGACAGGACTGTTTACTTTTGCTCAAAGTCCTAAGCATCACGGACTATATCAAAAATTTGGCTTCCGTCTGCGTTTTCTGACTGCAATTTTGGCAAAGCAAGTACAGCAATTACAGCCAATACCTCAAGGAACTAGATATTCACAGATGAGTGAGGATGAACGCACCCAAAGTCTGAAAGCAATTGCTCAACTCACTAATTCTATTTATGAAGGGTTAGATTTATCACGAGAAATTCTGACAGTTCAGGCTCAAGGACTGGGTGATACAGTGTTGTTATGGGATGATACAGGCTTGGCAGGATTTGCAGTTTGTCACTATGGGGCAGGTACTGAGGCAGGTAGTAACACTTGCTTTGTCCGATTTGGCGCGGTATATTCTGGCAATGAAGCAGGGCAACGTTTTGAACAGTTATTGGATTTGTGTGAAGCATTGACTGCGGCTCAAGGGATGTCACGTTTGGTTGCTGGGGTCAATACCAGTCGAGATGAAGCTTACCGCAGAATGCTTGCTCGTGGTTTTCGCAGTGAAATCATCGGAGTTGCAATGCATAGACCTAATGAACCGGGATTCAATCGCCCAGATGTTTTCGCACTAAGTAGGTGGGCATAAAAAAACCAGACTATGTAAAGATAAGTAAATACAGAGAATGCATCGACATGAGGTGACTTATATATGGGCGCTCGTTTAAGAGTATTTCTAACTCGTGAGCAAGATCAAACTCTGT
>NZ_JABXKQ010000122.1 GCF_017114945.1 Nostoc sp. JL34 | reverse complement strand
TCTGATTAACTCAGCCCTGCTGAGTCGTTTTGCATAGCTTAGTCTAAACTCCAGTATTTTACAATAAAAGCTTTTATCCTAATGTCGTCTTCCCCTTAAAACACGACATCCAATAACGCGATCGCAATTTTCTCCCCCAGCCACCCCAACCCCTCCAGCTTGGTCTGGCATGACCGTGCAAGGAAGTAGCGAAGAATAGACAAGCTGAAATATTAGTACTTAATATTCCAATGTTATGGTGTTAAATTTTGGTGTCTTGTTCTCCAAGTCAGTATTTGCTTGCTGATGGGTCGTGTTCTCTTCAGCAATTGTTTGACTATTTAAAATGGCAAGACGCTGCTGAATCTGATGTCGGCGTGCTTCGAGTTTCTCTAGTTCCTCCTCTAAACGCTCTTTCTCTAACATCATTTTGTAAGCATTTAAGTAAACTGTTGCTTGAGAACGTTGAGGAGGCATGGTGCTAAGTTTGGCTTGAATTTGTCTGCGGTTTGGAGTGCGATGCATAATAAATTTCTCTTTGGGTATGGAAGTATTTAGTCTAATTAGCCGTTAAAATAAACAGCCGGCTGCTGCTTGGATGCGTTCTAAAGGCTGAACTGAGCGAGGAAGCATTGGTAAGCGAACCATTGTCAAACCTGGAAAATCGCAATTAATGGTTGCTCTAGAAGTAAAGCGGTTTAGAACAACGTAATTCTGACTTACACCTATTTCTTGAAGAGATTTGAACAGGCGTTTTTGTTCGGCAAGTACGCTAGTCTGGTTAAGTGTAACCCCAATGAACTCTGCTTGTTGTGGGTCTTTTAGCACTTTTTGGGCTTTAACTACACGCTGTCGCAAAGTTCGTAAACGCCCCATAAACTCTGTACGACCAAGGACATTCTGATACTTGATCCAGAGTTTGAAAATCCAAGCTAGCCAGTCTGCTAATGCAGTTGGCATTTCTAGAAAACGCAGAAGATGACCTGTAGGAGCAGTGTCTAAAATAATTAAGTCTTCTTCTTGTTGCTCTAGCAATTCCATTACTGTTAACAGGGAAAGTATTTCATCAATCCCTGGTAAAGCTTGATCGACAATTTTGCGCCAGGCAGCAGGAGCATAGGCCATTTCAATAGCTTCGCTTGTTTGGGTTTCACCACTCATCATTTGGGCCAGTTCCCATAGGTAATCGGCTCTGAATTGATCGAGAATGCGATCGCCATCCACTTCCTGACCTCGAAGATTAGCAGTTATTTGATATGGTTCGTGTCCTAAACTCAGACCAAAGGCATCACCCAAGGAGTGGGCTGGATCGATGGAAACCATGCGAATTTTGCGATCGGGATGTTGTTGAGCCATAGCCCAACCAATCGCAGCTGCTACTGTGGTTTTGCCTACTCCACCCTTACCGCCTATTAGTAACAGGCGACGACCTTTGGTGAGAAAATCTCCAAAGCTAGGAGGAATTGTTTCCGGCCATTGAACTGGGAGTAGATCGATAAGAGATAGCGGTTCAAGCTGAGGAACATGGATTTGGTCGATGAGATGGCTGAGGGCTAAAATCCCTAAAGGCTCCTCATCTTGCTGTGGCACAATAAAAATCGGCTTTTCGTTAGCAAGCTCCGTATACTGACCGATCAGCGGTTGTTGTTCTTGGTAACGATCTGGGTCAGTCGCACTGGCAAGGACTTGGTTAACAAACAACCCTCCGCAAGGAATCTGCATGGTTTGTAAGGCTTCTAGGAATCTTTTTGATTCCAACCAACTCATTGGTTCGGCGATCGCAACTAACAAACAAGCAGTATGGGTAGGATCTTGAAGGAGACGACGACCTTGCGACAGTTCAGCTTTCAGGGTATGCAAAAAGTCGTCAGCGCGATCGGGTGTGTAACTTCCAGCAAAGGTCTTGCTAATAATCCGATGCTTTTCTTGAAACAGTTCAAGAGAGTGGAGGAAAGTGTCTAAAAAATCCATCAATCCAAACAAGTTGAGAGTATGACCGCTAGGAGCCATATCAACTACTACTCGATCTACCCGCTGCTCCTTAAAAAGGCGTTGGATCTCTAACAAGCCCATCAACTCGTCCAGTCCAGGCCAATTTAAATCCCAAACTGGAGACAAGTCTTCGCCTTCAACAAAACTACCTCGCTCCACTAACAGTTCTAAAACCTGACCATAACGCTCTTTAAACTCTTGTAGCAGAAGCTTTGCATCCAACGCCCTTACTAGTAGATTGGGTAGTTCCGCTATGGGACGAGGAATGTCATCAACGCTAACTTGTAAGACATCTCCAAGAGAGTGAGCCGGATCGGTTGAGATTAAAATAATTTGCTCATTGGCGAATTTCTGCGCCCAACGACATGCAAAGGTGCAGGAGATTGTCGTTTTTCCGACTCCACCTTTGCCGCTAAACATAGCAAGGTGTAGGTTATCAAAAAGTTCCATCCCGTTTGTCATTTATGGCGTTTTAGGATAAAGTTACTACATATTTTTGAAAGTTACTTAAGTAATTTTGCTGAATAAAGCTATTTAAAACTAGCCTTGGCGACTAGAAGTCGCGGCTATACAGACAAAACCCGCCTGCGCGGGTTAAGATTCTTACTTTTTCATTAGTCCACGGATGTGGACTTCGCCTGTGTAGCTGCGAATTATATTCGCCCAAATTGGTAGAGAGCAAGAATTGTATTTTCTTCCTTTTGCCTCCTGCCTGGTTGGTGAGCGACTTGCCCTGAGCGTAGTCGTTGGCGCAGCCTCTCGTAGAGAAGGGAGTCGAACCACTGCCTTTCTTCGGTAATTAATTTTGTTGAGTTACTTACAAAGATTAGCCGAGGAACTATAACTGAGGTAAAGATTTAGCCAGAGATGTCCAAAGGTAAGGAGATAAGATGGTTAACAGTTCTGAAGGCGATATAAATATTGGGTGTAATGTCCAAGGTATTTCTGAATACGACTTTTTTTCTGACAGTAATTTTGAGGACATTCATTGTCGTCCACTGAAAACAGACTCTCCCTACTTAGGACTAAAAACTTTTGAAATTAAAGATAAAGACAAATTTTTTGGTCGGGAAAAGTGGATTGCTAATCTGGGCGATCGCTTAAAAAAAGATAATGTACTTTTGCTTTTAGGAGCATCAGACACTGGCAAATCGTCATTGATTCGGGCAGGTTTAATTCCTTATTTAGGATTTCATAAAAAATCATTAATTAATTTAAGTTTTCACCCAGATAAAAATCCTTTTAAATCTCTTTATCACTGTCTTGCTTCTACTTATGGGAAAAAATCGCAAATAGCGGATATTGCTAGAGAAATAAGAGAAAATACCCTAATTCAAATTGTCACATACCTCAAACAAGATTATCAGTGTATTCTGATTTTTATTGACCAATTTGAAGAACTGTTTACGAAAACTCAAAAACCGGAACGCGATAAATTTATTGCTAGTCTCTTTCAATTGATCCAGCAGCAGGATAGCTTTGTCAAAATTGTTTTAACAATGCGGTCTGATTTTTCGGATAAATTTAGTGAGTATCCCCAACTTGCAAAGATTCACGATCGCTATAGTCGTATACTCACTAGAATGAGCGATGCAGAATTAAAGTTAGCGATCGCTGAACCTGCTGCTAAAAACGGCGTTATCTTTGAACAAGGATTGGTTGAGCAAATTATTCATGATTTTCACCAACAAAATGATTATTTACCACTTCTGGCATACACCTTAGATTTGCTGTGGGAAAGGGAAAATATTGCAAACCGGATTCTGAAGACAAAGACTTATAAAGAACTAAAAGAGCAAACGTTTGGTTATTTAGACGGACAAGCTAATCGATTTATTAATGCTAGTGTTGGATGGCGCGATCGCCAGGAACAAGAGATTCAAAAGTTACACCTTGCACTGACTGAATTAAAACTGCGCGAGCAATCCGCCAGGGTTTTGAATTTACTTCCTGTCCAACCGCTAGAGGGTTTGGTGCTGGCAATTCAAACAATGGGTGAGAATCTAGAGAAATACCCAAACCAGCTTCTAGCTTCTGTTTTGGGAAGCTTAAAGGAAGCAATGAACACACCCACAGAGGCAAATAGCTTGCGCGGACACGAGCAAGAGGTTAATTGTGTAGCCTTTAGTCCTGATGGCAAGTTTATTGCCAGTGGCAGTAGCGATTCTACGGTGTGCTTGTGGAATATCATTGGCAATCCCACCGCTCAATTTTTGTTGGGACACGAGCAAGAGGTTAATTGTATAGCCTTTAGTCCTGATGGCAAGTTTCTTGTTAGCGGTAGTATTGACGGAATTTTGTGTTTATGGGATCTACAAGGTAATCTCATTACTCAACCGTGGCAGGGACATGAGGAAGGAGTTATTTCCGTCGCTTTTAGTCCAAATAGCGATGGCTGCGCCAACCCCTCCGGGGTACGCATTGTCAGTGTTGGTTTTGACGGAACAGTGTGTTTGTGGGATTTACAAGGTAACGCCATTACTCAACCTTGGCGCGGACACAAGGAAGGAGTTATTTCTGTCGCCTTTAACCCAAATGGCGATTGTATTATCAGTGTTGGTTTTGACGGAACGGTGTGTTTGTGGGATTTACAAGGTAACAGCATTACCCAACCTTGGCACAAACATGAGGCAAAAATTATTTGCGCCGCTTTTAGCCCCGATCGCAAGTTGATTGTCAGTGGTAGTAGTGATTCTACAGTGCGGTTGTGGGACATCCAAGGTAATCCCATCGGTCAACCTTGGCACGGGCATGAAGGACATGTAAATTCTGTAGCATTTAGCCCTGATGGCAAGTTTATTATTAGTGGTAGCTGCGATCGGACAATACGCTTGTGGAATATCAATGGCAACCCCATCACTCAACCTTGGCGGGGACATGAAGGACAGGTTAATTCGCTAGCCTTTAGTCCCGATGGCAAGCTGATTATCAGTGGTGGCGATCGCACTGTGCGTTTGTGGGAGCTACATCAAATATTACAAGATCGGGTCATCGGGCGATCGCAGCGCAAATATGAGAATTGGGTCAATTCTGTCGCCTTTAGCCCTGATGGTCAGTGGATTATCAGTGCCAGCAATGATTCGACAGTGCGCTTGTGGGATATTGACGGCAACCCCATCGGTCAACCTTGGCACGGACATGAAAAAGAAGTTAATTCTGTCGCCTTTAGCCCTGATGGTAGGTGGATTGTCAGTGCCAGCAATGATTCGACAGTGCGCTTGTGGGATATTGACGGCAACCCCATCGGTCAACCTTGGCACGGACATGAAAAAGAAGTTAATTCTGTCGCCTTTAGCCCTGATGGTAGGTGGATTGTCAGTGCCAGCAATGATTCGACAGTGCGCTTGTGGGATATTGACGGCAACCCCATCGGTCAACCTTGGCACGGACATGAAAAAGAAGTTAATTCTGTCGGCTTTAGCCCTAATGGTCAGTGGATTGTCAGTGCCAGCAATGATTCGACAATCCGCTTGTGGAATATTGACGGCAACCCCATTGGTCAACCTTGGCACGGGCATGAAAAAGAAGTTAATTCTGTCGGCTTTAGCCCTAATGGTCAGTGGATTGTCAGTGCCAGCAATGATTCGACAATCCGCTTGTGGGATATTCACGGCAATCCCATTGGTCAACCTTGGCGCGGACATGAAAAAGAAGTTAATTCTGTCGGCTTTAGCCCTGATGGTCAGTGGATTGTCAGTGCCAGCAATGATTCGACAGTGCGCTTATGGGATAGCAACGGCAACCCCATTGGTAGACCTTGGCGCGGGCATGAGTATTGGGTAAATTCCGCAGCTTTTAGCCCTGATGGTAAACTGATTGTCAGTGGTAGTCTTGATGGAACAGTCCGCTTGTGGTACTGTGGGTGGCAAGAATGGTTGCAAGTTTGCTGCAACAGGTTACATTATCATCCCGTCTTTCAAAATCCTGAAAATGGCAGTGATGTAGAAATTGCCTACCAAACTTGTCAAAAATATGTATGGAATCCACAATTCCCCAAACAGTTGCACAACCAAGGTGCAGCCAAGCTAAAAGAGAAAGCTTTTTCAGCAGCTTTAGAGGACTTTAAGCAAGCAGTTCAACTTAATTTCACATCGCACTGGAAAGATCGCCTTGCTTGGCAATCAGTACCCACAGACAACCAATAACTCGGCCTACGGTTGGACAACTGCAATAAAAGTTTTGAATGCATCCTGCGCCGCTTCTAAAGAGGTTGATGTCACCCTATTTGTATTGGCATTAATTGCCTCTACTTGGATGCCTAAGCCAGAAAGTCACCTCTCTGACTCGGCTACAAAACCATGCATGAAACGTTAATTTCACACGGCTCCTCGATGATTTGGTGCTTGACAAACACGGTTCTTCAGTACTTGTTATGCCAAATTGTTAGGAATGCATTGTAATAGTTATGTTAAAAACTATAAAAAATGATGCCTGGAACTGTTATTAAAATTGATATCTAAGACATTTTTGTTGTTTGCTATAAATATAACAATAAATATTTTAGTGTATTTCCAGTCGTGGTCAACAAAAAAGATATTAAAATTCTAACAGAACTTCTTGGTTTAGAGGATGTAAAAGTCATATCACATCGCCTTCATGGTGGGATTGGAATGATTTTACAAACCGAATCAAAAGCATCACATAGTATTTGCCCTAATTGTGGTACAAAAAGCCATAAATTGCATCAGAATCATCGACATATTGTTAAAGACTTACCCTTTGGAGAAAAACCAGTATTTTTAGAAATTAATAGACGACAATTCAAATGTGAGAAATGTAAAAGACCCTTCAGCGAAAACCTAGATTTTGTCAGAAAAAAAAGGACTTATACAAAAAGGCTTGCACACAAAATAATACAAGAAGTTCTAGAAAACGACATTCACAGTATCACCTCAAAAGGAATAGTGACAACAGAAGAGATAGAACGTATGTTAAAAGACGCATCGGAAGAATTATCAGATTCAAAACCTTTAAACTTAAAAAGACTTGGGATTGACGAGATAGCTTTGATTAAAGGAAAGGGGAATTACTGTGCAGTACTAGTAGATATAGATACATCTAAACTCATTGCGATTTTAGGCGATGTCTACGACGGGCTACGCCTACGCACACAAACAATAATCAGAGAAACCCTTTTAGAATGGGGAGTTGAGATTTTAGAGCGAATAGAAGAAGTAAGTATAGATTTGTGGCGTGAGTATAAAAATCTAGTCGCAGAATTAATGCCAAATGCTCAAGTAGTAGCAGATAGATTTCATGTAATGACACAGATAAATAAAGAATTAGACACCCAAAGAAAAAGAGAAAGACAAAATGTAGAAGAGTTAATCAAAAAAGCAAAATTAGCAGATGATAAAGCGGAATATGAACTAATATTGGAAGGGTTAAAGAATAGTAAATACCCCCTACTCAAAAATGAAGATGACTTAAATAATCAGCAATTGAATAAACTTATTCAAGTGAAAAATGTATCTCCTATTCTGAAAGTAATGCATGAACTAAAGGAAAAGATTAGAAAAAATTTTAATAAGACTAATGATTGGTATACCGGAGTCTTTAAACTAGGTATGTGGTTATCGAGAGCTAAAAAATATTTCCCAAATAGTAACAATACTATTATCCGTTGGTTTGATGAAATCATTGCTTATTTTGACAATGGTACAACTAGTGGTAAAGTCGAAGAAATTAATAACAAACTTAAACTTATTAAACGTTCTGGATATGGATTTAGAAACTTTGAAAATTTCAGAGTTAGATGTTTATTAAATTGGCATTAAAATTATTAGTTTGGCATAACAAGTACTGAATAGCCATGTCTTAGATGTCAATTTTAATAACAGTTCCAGGCATCATTTTTTATAATTTTTAACATAACTATTACAATGCATTCCTAACAATTTGGCATAACAAGTACTGAAGAACCAAGGTTATACGTCTAGAGTGCTAAGGCAAGAATTTCCGCATTTGTTGAGACTACCTTCAATGTGGACTAGAAATTATTTCTGCGGAACAGCAGGTGATGCTTCAAGTGAGACAATTAAAAAGTATATTGCCAATCAAAAAACACAATAAAATTAGGACTGCACCTAAAGGTGCAACGCAAAAATCCCACCCATGAAGGACACAAAAGACTAAAAACCCAAGAAGTTTTTAGTCTTTTGTTGGTGGGCTTTCTGCTCCAATAATTGTAAAGCAATCACCTCTAGCATCGTCAGGCGATCGCATTTTCACGGAAATAACTGTTGAAGTGCGCCGTTCTTAGAGGATGCATGGCGAACCCTCAAACCCTGCTAAAATCCCTGTATCAAATATACCAACTACCATGTCTGG
>NZ_JABXKQ010000039.1 GCF_017114945.1 Nostoc sp. JL34 | reverse complement strand
TTTGAGTATTTTAACTGATTGACAAAAGGCACTTTATCTTAACCTCTCACCGATGGTGCCAGACTCATCTGCATACAGCAAATACATGGCTGTTCTATATTATTAGACAATAAAAATCAGTCAAGGGAAGACCTAGCTCCCGCGATCTGAAAAGTCAGACCTCTTGACTGCTATTTATATTGTATCAGCTACTTTATAGGCTAACTTGTCTTTGCTTGCCTAGTGATTAAAATAAACTTACTTGGTTTACTGGGTTCGACCAATGGATATACCAATTTTTTGCATCTGGTAGAAACTTTCAGCTTTGCTCCCGATGTTCATAAGCTCGATAGCATCAATGAATTCCTTGTGAGGGCGTTCGAGGTAAATATTGCCGTTACTGTCGATGAATCTATCTATAATCTGACCTTTTTCCTGTGTCACTACTTGCCAATCAACAATTGTAACTATATTTTCATTAGAGTCTGTGATTCTCGCAAACATAAATGATACACCTAAGTCCTAAAAATGAATTTCAAAAAATTGCTTTATATTACTTACTGTGGAGTAATACTTGACAAATTTTTGCATATCTTTGCTCAGAATTCATCGGTAAAACCCGCAACTTCCGATTTTTAAGGTCTGATTCTAACCCTAAAACTTCCATAGGCGTCACACCCAAAAGGGCATAAGGTACTTCTGTGAGTTCCAGACAATCAAAAGTTCCTTGACGTTCTCCAATAGAGAGTTCAACATCTCGGAAAATTTGCCCCTGCTGCACTCCAGCAGCAGTCTCTACCTGGGCTTCTCCACCTTGGACTAAACCTAGTTGACTAATAATGCTAGCAGGTAAACACAGCAAAGTTGCGCCCGTATTAACTAAAATATTATCCAGAGGATAAGAGCGAACTTTCTCCGAAGAAATAAAGCCTCGCTGTACCAAAACTTGATCAATGCGATTCGTGACAGTTAGGGTAACTATTACTTGCCCCATTTGCTTACCCTGAAGATTTGGTAGTATCAGCTTACCCATTTCAGCAAACTCCTGAAAACAAAATATTTTTGAGAGATGCCTTAAAATACAAAGACGCAAAAGCCTCTCTGCGCCTCTGCGTCTCTGCGTTATATATTCCTTACTTACACCATCTCCGACGAAGCCTGCATCACCTGCTGAGGCTGCGGCTGGAACATAAACAACGAGTACACAACGTCTCGGCGAATGTTAACCATCATATCCAAGAACAATTCATACCCCTCGCTCTTATATTCAATCAGCGGGTCTTTTTGCCCATAACCACGTAATCCCACCGATTCGCGCAAGGCATCCATTTGTTGCAGGTGTTCCCGCCACAGAGTATCAATGCGTTGCAAGATAAAGAAACGTTCAGCTTGGCGCATCAGTCCGGGTTGAACTTGGTCAATCTGCGCTTCTTTGAGGTCGTAAGCAATTCGCACCTGTTCGTGGAGGAAGGCTTTAATCTCGCTGACGGTGATATCTTCTAATTGACTTGCTTGTAAATCCGCTAGCAGATAGACGAATTCTTTGACTTTCTCAACCAACTTTTCTAACTCCCACTCTTCCGAGGGTAAGTCTATGTTGATGTAGTAGTCAACGATGTCATCCATCGTTTTTTCGGCGTACTTGATTACCTGTTCTTTCAAATCTTGACCTTCTAGGACTCGGCGGCGTTCAGCATAAATAGCACGACGTTGATTATTCATCACCTCGTCATACTCAAACACCTGCTTCCGAATGTCGTAGTAGTAGGTTTCAACTTTTTTCTGGGCGCCTTCCAAACTGCGGGTAAGCATCCCAGATTCGATGGGCATATCTTCTTCCACTTGGAAGGCATTCATTAACCCCGCAACGCGATCGCCACCAAAAATCCGCAGTAGGTTATCCTCTAAACTGAGGAAGAATCTCGTGGTTCCAGGGTCGCCTTGTCGTCCTGCACGTCCCCGCAACTGGTTGTCAATCCGCCGTGATTCGTGGCGTTCTGTACCAATTACGTGCAAACCGCCGATTCCTACTACCTCATCATGTTCGCGGGTAGTAAATTGTTCATATTCCTGCTTAATGCGGTTGTAAGCTTCCCGTAATTTCTGAATCACAGGGTCATCGATGGGAGCTTTTTCTGCGGCTATAGCTACCTTGTCTTCAGCTTCCAATTCCGATAAACTGCGATCGCCATACTCACGCACTGCAATTTCTACTGCATCTTTGAGTAGTTTTTCTGTTTCTTTGGTCAACTGGGTGGGGAAAATTTCTGGTGAAGCCCGCCAAGTTTTAACTTTTTTGCCAGGGACAAAGCCTTGACCACCGCCATGTCCTGTGGGTAATCCGGCCGGTCTTTGAACGCCAAATGCATCTTCATCTTCTGGCTGAACAATTCGGGGCATAAAGTATTCCCGCAGCTTTAGACGCGCCATGTATTCGGAGTTACCACCCAAGATAATGTCTGTCCCTCTACCAGCCATGTTGGTAGCAATAGTCACAGCACCTTTGCGTCCTGCTTGGGCGACGATTTCTGCCTCACGCTCGACGTTTTCCGGTCGGGCGTTGAGTAATTCGTGGGGAATTTCCAGCTGCTTCAGTAGTCGACTAAGAAGTTCGGATTTTTCTACACTAGTGGTTCCCACTAATACAGGTCTACCTAGTTCGTGCATTTCGGCACATTCTTTCGCGATCGCCCCCCATTTGCCTGGTTCTGTCTTAAAGACCATATCAGACAAATCTTCGCGTCTGCGATCGCGATTGGTGGGAATTACCGCAACTTCGAGTTTGTAAATTTTTTCAAATTCTGGTTCTTCAGTTTTTGCCGTTCCTGTCATTCCACCGAGTTTTGGATACAGCAAGAACATATTTTGGTAAGTAATTGTCGCTAGAGTTTGAGTTTCTGGCTGAATCTCTACATGTTCTTTCGCTTCAATCGCCTGGTGTAATCCATCACTCCAACGCCGTCCGGATAGTACCCGACCAGTAAATTCATCCACAATTACTACTTCACCATTGCGGACGATGTAATTTACATCCTTGAGGAAAAGTTCCTTGGCTTTAATTGCATTGAAAACGAAGTGCGCCCAAGGATCTTCTGGGTCAAATAAATCTGTGACTCCTAAAAGATTTTCCGATTCCGCAAACCCTTCATCTGTCAATAGCACGTTACGAGCTTTTTCATCTACATCGTAATGTTCGTCTTTTTTGAGTGTGAATGCTATTTCAGCGGCTTGTAGATACTTTTCTGTAGGTCTTTCCACCTGCCCAGAAATAATCAGTGGTGTCCGCGCCTCGTCAACTAAAATCGAGTCCACCTCGTCAATTACGCAATAATTAAACGGGCGTTGTACCACATCTGCCATTGATGTCGCCATGTTATCCCGCAGATAGTCGAAGCCGACCTCGCTGTTGGTAACATAAGTGATATCGCAGTCGTAGTTTTTCTGGCGTTCACTAGGAGTCATGCTTGACTGAATTAGCCCCACACTCAGCCCCAAGAACCGATGCACCTGTCCCATCCATTCAGCGTCCCGACGAGCCAGGTAATCGTTTACGGTGATGACGTGTACACCTTTACCAGTAAGGGCATTTAAGTAACTTGGCAAGGTGGCGACTAGTGTTTTACCTTCACCAGTTTTCATCTCGGCAATTTGCCCCACGTGCAAAATGATCCCGCCAAGGACTTGGACATCAAAGTGTCGCAAGCCTAATACTCGCCGTGCTGCTTCCCGAACAACGGCGTAAGCTTCTGGCAATATGTCATCTAAGGTTTCACTTTTAGCGAGCCGTTGTTTAAATTCGACGGTTTTACCTTTTAACTCATCATCAGAAAGAACCTTAATTTCTTCCTCTAAAAGGTTAACTTCAGTAACAGAAGGTTGGTATTTTTTAAGCTTACGAGCGTTGGGGTCGCCCAACAAAAGTTTTAGCATGGCAGGTTATAGAACTGAATCAAAGGGGATGGGAATTAAAGGGTCGGCATTGATTATAAACATTTAACCCAGCCCAACCGTCTTGGTTGTGGATGGGTGTGAAATGAGAATTACCTCAAAAACAGGAGAAAAACTAGCCAATCAGTTTACTAAATGATCGGTTTTAACTCTTATCTTATATTTAGTCTTTCTTCATAGTATCATTTTGCCCCCAGATGGGGCCAGAGAGGGAGTGGGGGAATAGAGTTAGGAGTTATGAGTTATGAATTTTTCAACTCCTAACCGGAGGCGGAGCATCTCTGGCTTTGTTTCTAACTCCTTACTTCCACTCTGCTGTCAGGCGGCGGAAATTGTAATCACTAGCACTAGGATGACAACTGACACAACTGCCAAGCTGGACGGGACGTGGTAACTTCACTCCTGGATGCAAAGCTTTGAAATAACGGGAATTGTTGAGGCGATATGGTGTTTCTTCGTCGTCTAGCTGGACACGGGAAAAAGTCGAAAGATATTTCCACACCAAGATGCGTTGCGGATCGACTAAAGGCTTGAGTCGTGCGCCGTAGTGCTGAGAGTCTTGCAGGAGATTTTTCCAAGTTTGGGTGGGCAAAAGTGCTGGTGGTATGCCGATGTGGCATGTAGAGCAGTTTTCTAAATACAGTTCTTGCCCTAATTGATACTGTGCAGGTACTACGTCAACAGTGCCAATTTCAGCAGGGGGAGTAGCACTTTGGGCGTTAGTTGCCAAGGCTAAAAGCCAGCCCATAGCTAGACTCCACGTTACAATTACCAAAAGTAAACCGAAAAATTGACGTTTGAATTCACGTTCGGCGCTTTGCTGTAACGCTTGGCGATCGCCTGAGTGCGATCGCATTTCGCCATCGCGGGATTTGCGCTTAACAAAAATTGACATTCCTCACATTTCCAGATATTCAGAAGTGGCGCTTGTGCTAATCATAAGACTTACGGAGTATTGGCAGTGTTTTGTGATTTTGCGTAAGTAGTTTTGGCAAACACAGTAATATAAATGTTTATTCAGCGCACCACTGACTATGTACTACTTGTGGGGTGGGTGGGAAAGCCCGCCCAGTTCACAGAACGGCTGAGACGCCCATTCTACAATAAATATTTAAAATATTTGATTACGATGATCGATGTTGTGCAAGTAGAACTCACAGAACGCGCTACAATTTTGCGTAATCTTACGGAAGTATTTTTACTGGCTTGTGGCTTTAAATTGTGAAAATGCAAAAATCCAGATTTTTTGGGTTCAATTTCCGCGATAGTTCTATATTGCTGATTGTGGGTACTAAAAATTGAGAGTACTAAGTTTTTTCATGTTGATTACCGCGTTCGGTGCAGCCGTGTCACAGATATTAGCTGGTAAGGCAATAGCTCAATTTATCCCCCAAATTACCCCAGATAATACCCTTGGCAGTGAAGGTTCTACAGTCACACCACAAAATCAGCTAGTTGACAGAGTTGATGGCGGAGCAATTCGCGGTACAAATCTCTTTCACAGCTTTCAGGAATTTAATATTGGCGAAGGAAGAAGTGCATATTTCGCCAACCCTACAGGGATTGAGAACATTATTAGCCGAGTTACAGGAGGAAATCCTTCACAGCTTTTGGGAACCTTGGGTGTATTGGGAAAAGCTAACCTATTTTTAATCAACCCCAACGGCATTATTTTTGGGGCAAAAGCCAAACTCGATGTCAGTGGCTCATTTGTAGCCAGTACAGCCAGCAGTCTGGTTTTTGCTAATGGTGCAAAATTTAGTGCAACTAATCCGCAAGCCCCACCCTTGTTAACAATCAAGGTTCCCATTGGCTTAGAATTCGACGAGAATATACCAGAGGCTATTAGTTTACAGTCAGCGCGTCTAGTTGTGCAGCCAGATAAAACCCTGGCGCTAGTGGGTGGTAACGTCAGTTTAAACAATGGCACAATCGTCGCGCCAGGGGGTCGAGTCGAGTTAGGGGGATTGGCGCAAAAAGGTACGGTAACACTAAATCAGAATGGCAGTTTGAGCTTTCCTAATGATTTAGTTCGCGCCGATGTTTCTTTAACTCAGGGTTCACAAGTCAATGTCCGCGCTGGCAAGGGCGGTAGTATTGCAATCAACACTCATAATTTAAATATTGCTCAAGGAAGTACCTTACGGGCAGGTATTGCTT
The DNA here is from genome assembly GCF_017114945.1 of Nostoc sp. JL34. Lineage (GTDB taxonomy): Bacteria > Cyanobacteriota > Cyanobacteriia > Cyanobacteriales > Nostocaceae > Nostoc. The sequence goes on along the minus strand of NZ_JABXKQ010000039.1, from coordinate 81,453 downwards.
CTTTTCAAGGTGCTGTTGACAGCAAGGCGGGAGATATTGACATTAATGCTACAGAGGCAGTTACTCTTACTGGTACTGGTAGCTTTATTTCTAACGCGGTGCTGTCTAACGCCAAAGGGAAGGGCGGTAATGTTAATTTAACAGCGCGATCGCTCGCCGTAACTGAGGGTTTTCAAATCTTTGCTGGCACTTATGGGCAAGGAGATGTCGGCAATGTCAATATTGATGTTGGCGATACGGTACTGTTTGATGGTGTCGGCACAAATGGGATTAATACTGGTGCATACAGTTCGATCGCCGAAGGTGGTAGAGGTCGAGGAGGTAATCTCAATATCATAGCGAAGTCTCTTACTGTCACCAACGGGGCTATTCTGGAAGCTAGTACGGTTGGGCGGGGTGATGCTGGTAGTGTGAATATTTCTGTGCGTGATACAGCCTTATTTGATGGCGAGGCTGCTGATTTTAATCAAGTATCGATCGCTGTATTTAGTAGTGGTGCATACAGTCGCGTCAATTCTGTAGCTACGGGAAATGCTGGTAGCGTTAATGTCACAGCTGGAACAGTGAAAGTAACCAACGGTGCGGTTCTCACAAGCAGTACTGATGGCAAAGGAAATGCAGGTAATGTGACTATTAATGCTCGTGATGTCGTTTTTGATGGTGAGGGTCGCTTTAACGATACTCCTGGATTTGGATTTTTTCAATCCAGTGGTGCCTTCAGTAGTGTCAAAAACAGAGGTCAGGGAATTGGTGGTAATGTGATCATTAATGCTGATTCTTTATCCTTGAATAAGGGTGCTGTCATCGTTACCAGCACTCGCGGCCGTGGAGATGCCGGAGATATTTTGATTAATCGTGCTGAGAATGTAACTATCGCTGGCTTTGCTGGCGATGGATATTCCAGTGGACTTTATAGCAATACCGAACCCAGTGCAATTGGTGGGGGAGGAGAAATCACAGTTAATGCAGGCACTTTACGGGTGCTAGATGGAGCCGTGATTAATGCCTTAACTGCAAATCCAGGGAGGGGAGGTAGTATTGTAATTAACGCTCAGACCTTAGAAACTACTAATGGCGGACAAATTGTTACTTCTACTCGCAGTAGTGGCGATGCAGGTAACATCACACTTAACGTCTCAGATAGTATAAACCTGACTGGTAGTGATTTGAGTTATAGCGATCGCGCTCTGAAAAATATTCAAATTGGTGTGGATACATTTACCAATCAAGGGGCTGCTAGTGGGGTACTAGCTAGTACCGATGTGAATGCAATAGGGAATGGTGGTAATGTATTCATTTTCTCCAAGCAGGTAAATCTAAGAAATCAGGGTTTAATTACCGTCAGCAGTCAAGGATCTGGAGTTGCTGGAAATATAGAAATATCAGCCGGAACTATCCACTTGCAAAATCAAGGTGCGATTACAGCAGAAACAAAATCAGCTAACGGTGGGAATATTATCCTACAAGTACAGGATTTGCTGTTAATGCGCCAAAACAGCTTGATATCTACCACTGCTGGGACTGGACAGGCTCCTGGAAATGGTGGGAATATCAAAATTGATGCCAGAAATGGTTTTATTGTTGCTGTTCCCCAGGAAAACAGCGATATTATTGCAAACGCTTTTGCAGGTAAAGGCGGTGTTATTGAAATTAACGCTCAAAGGGTCTTTGGATTAGAATCCCGTGAACAGCTAACTCAACAAAGTGATATTACGGCTTTTTCAGAAACCAATCCGCAACTTAATGGTGTGATTGAAATTAACACACTCGGTATCGATCCGACTCAAGGATTAGTTAATTTACCAAGTGAACCGCGTAGCGTTGAAATTAGTGAAGGTTGCGATGTCAGACAGAGCAATGCAAAACGGGTGCGGTTTGTCAATCGTGGACGGGGAGGAATACCATCGCGCCCCGAAGAACCGCAGAATTTAGAAATGTTTTTGACGAGATGGATTGATTTGGATGACGCTCAGGAAGATGGCTCGAACAAGACTGGGCGTGAGAATTTTCCACTGACTCGGCGTTTAAATACATTCAATGATGCTACGAGAAATCGCTCGAATGAGATCACAGGTTCAGTAACGAGTCCGACAAGTTCCATCTGCCAAGGAAAATAGATTAGTAAGTAATACCTTGCCCAAAATCCGACACCCTAGTATCTTTACGCAGAATTTAAAATTCCTATATTGTCGGCTTTTCAACGGTTTTGAATGGTAGCTTGATTTTTGCCGTGCTGCACTAGGTTTTGGAGATTGCTCCTTCAGATTACACCTTATAAATCGTCAGCGATCGCCCATGACAAGAAAACATACTAAATTGCTTCGTAGGGTAGGATTTAAGTTCCAGCTGATGAAAATACGGTATCACTTGCTGGCTCTGGGTTTGATATTGATGTTATTTGTGGTTAAGATACCGGATGTAATTGCCCAGACACCTACTCTACAAAGCAATCAAACCCCCACTGAAGTACAACAGTTAGTCCGTCAGGGTAAAGAAGCATATAATTCTAGCAGCTACTCTCTGGCTATCAAGTTATTACAACAAGCATTGCAACTTGCCACAACTCATAATGGCGATCGCACTCAAGCTCTGATCCACAGCAATCTGTCCTTAGCATATCAGCAACTTGGCAATTGGGATGCAGCACAAAGTCATATATCAGCCAGTTTGCAGCTGTTACAACCCGTCCAATCCCAGCCGGATTCTCCAAAGCTGCTCAAAATCTACGCGCAATCCTTGGATATCCAAAGTCGCCTTTGGTATGTGCGCGGAAAACCAGAAGCTGCATTAAAAAGTTTGCAACAAGCAGCATCCATTTATATCCGTTTGGGAGATGAAGCGGGAAGCATTAGTAGTGTCATCAACCAAGCAGAAGCACAACAAGCATTAGGTTTATATCAGCAAGCATACAATAACCTCGAACAGATTCAGCAAAGGTTGATGGCATTACCTGATTCTGCAATCAAGGTTCAAGGATATTTGAGTTTGGGTAACGTTCTGCTGGCTATTGGAGAGTTCAAACAATCACAAGCGGCCTTACAAAATAGTTTGGCACTGGCGGAAAACTTGCCATCATCGTCAGCTAAAACTGAAGTAAAAAGCGCCGCCTTGGTTAGTTTAGCAAATATGTTTTGGGCAAAGGGAAACTTAGAGCGCGATCGCTACACGACTCGCAACTATAATGATATCCCTTGGCAGTGCCGAGAGCGATCGCAAAGTGATTCCAAAGGAATATCGCTTCCCAATACTGCATTGAAGTTATATCAAAATGCAGCCTTGCAATACCAACAAGTACTAGCTATACCATCATCTCCATCAATACGAGTCCAAACACAGATTAATTATTTGAGCTTGTTGGTGGAAACTGGGCAATTATCCGCAGCACAGGCATTATGGCAGGAAATCAAACTTTCTGACTTCCCAAACGGTCGTCAGGCGGTGTATGCAAAGATTGACGCTGCTAAAAACCTCGCGTGCATCTCTCAAAAAAGTGCTACAGATAGTTCTGTATTACCTGAAATTGATCATTTGTTAGAGACGGCGATTCAAGATGCCAAGCAACTCCAAGATTCCCGCTCTTTATCTTATGCTCTTGGTAATCGTGGTGGGTTTTATGAATATCTGGCTGTAGCAGCACTGCACAAATCAGGGCACAAGTCAATATTAAAAGCCGATAAAAATTATCTCCTCACGAGCCAAAATCTGACGCAACAAGCATTACTCCTGACTCAACCCATCACTGCACCAGACATTGCTTATCAGTGGGAATGGCAGATGGGGAGAATTTTAGCAGCGCAGACAAAAGATGAGCAAGCGATCGCCTTTTACCAAATGGCTGTAGAAAGCCTTAAATCTGTTCGTAGTGATTTGCTTACCATCAATTCAGACGTGCAATTTTCCTATCGAGATAATGTAGAACCTGTCTATCGTGAATTAGTCGATTTACTATTAAAAAATCAGATTAACTCAACAGTATCTCAAGAGTATCTCCAGCAAGCAATTGCCAATATCGATGCCCTACAACTTGCAGAACTCCAGAATTTTTTACGCTGTAATCTAGCGCAAATACTACCCATCAGTCGTGAAAATAATCCTGTTGATCCTAACGCCGTCTTTATCTATCCCATCATTCTAGAAAACCGACTAGAAGTTATCTTTAAGTTACCAGGACAGCACCTAGAACACTATGTACATTCCATTCCACGGAATGCACTTCAAGATACTGTAATGCAGCTCCGCAGAGCTATATATACCCGCAATCCTAGTAAAATTAGAGCTAACTCACAAAATATTTATCGCTGGCTAATCAAACCCATCGAACCATATTTGCAAGAACATAGTAATATCAAAACCTTAGTTTTTGTCCTTGATGGCGAGCTTCGTAACATTCCAATGGCAGTATTGTATGATGAAGAAAAAGAACAATATCTCATCCAAAAAGATTATGCCCTCGCCTTGCTACCAAATTCGCAATTATTTGATTTAAGTAACTCACAATTTGAAAAGCCAAAGATATTAGCAGGTGGGATAGGAGAACAGCAAGAAAATATAGAAAACCATAACTTTTCATCCCTCAACATTGATGAATTGCAGCAAATTGCTAAAATTCTCCCAAGCAAACTGTTAATTAATTCCCAGTTCACCCCAGCAAACCTGCACAAGCAGTTACAGTCAAAAGCATTTTCCATTGTTCATTTTGTCACACATGGTAACTTTAGTTCCGACCCTGAAGATACGTATTTGCTTGCTTACCAACAACTAATCAAAGCTAGGGAGTTAAATAACTTACTGCGGGATGACACAGTTAATTCCAGAGAGATCAAATTGCTGGTACTGAGTGCTTGTAAAACTGCTGAAGGCGACAATCGGGCAATCTTGGGGTTAGCAGGACTTGCTGTGCGGGCGGGGGCAAATAGCACCCTCTCAACGTTATGGCAAATTAATGATGGTTCGACATCTCAGTTGATGGTACAGTTTTATACTGAACTAAAAAAAGGCGGGGTTACGAAAGCCGAAGCACTGCATCGAGCGCAGAAAGCACTTTTATTACAGCCTGAGTATCAAAATCCTTATTACTGGGCCCCGTATATATTAGTTGGGAATTGGTGGTGATGGAATACGGTTCAGCCAAGAATTGTAACTGAGAATTTCAGGGTTGAGAAAAAGCCCTTATACCCCAATTCCTTCTCTCAGATTTGGGAGAGGGATTTTTTATTGGCTCGATTTATCTCAGGAATGATACCAATACTGCTCGGTTAAGAATATTCGTAGTAGCGCGACAAGCTTAATGTATTGGGTTGAGTAATTCTGTTAATGAGTGGATTTTGGTTTTCGTGAGTTTTTGAAACCCAACCTACCCCGGAGTGCTTTTTTAGGCTTAACTGAGCAGTGTTGAGAACGATACTATCCATCAAATTCAGATTTTATTTGGACAAAATGTTTAGCTTTTTGTCTAAAACGAGACTCATCTTAAATTACAGAAAAGATATTATTTACGTGAACTTACTTAAGCAATTTAAAGTAGTTATATTTTTCCACAATATATTTTTATTTTTAATGTGTTTTCTGGATCATTTCATTGACAAATCGTTATTTTAATATCTGTATTTGCTACCTATTTAATAAAAACAGTGGCTATTTTAATGTCTTTTCAGTTAGCTAATTGATAGTGACAAATTAGTTTTTATCAAATGAAATAGTAAATAAGGAAGGAGAAAAAGCTCTGTAGTTTTACTTACTGATAACGTGCCAAATTAATTCAAAAGCAATTCAAGTTGTTTGGCAATTGGAACCTTTAAAAATCGATGATAATTTTCTCCTTCTCTATTTTGCTTGCTGAATAACGAACATGAAAGGAATTTTTTTTCTTGCAAAGCAGGTTTTACCACCGGCTCTGGTGATATTGACTAGTTTGTTTTTGATAACAGATAAAGCTCATGCAGGTGGTTCCGACGATCCTTATTTATCAGATGAAGAACGAGCTTCACGAGTTATATCTATGCCAGCCGTTTTGAATTGGGATAAATGGGAAAACCCTTATATATCAGGGAGTAGTTTATGCAGACAGAAAAATGGTGATGTGATTTGTTTACCTTACGAAATGGCTAAAAAAGTAAGAGCCGATATTGTATCTCCAAAGAAACATCCTACTTTGCAAACAGTTAAAGGCCAATAGTTTTTCCATCAATTAGCACTATCAAACATCAAGTCAAAAGGAATCATCATATTATGTCTCACAACGTTTGTAAATCTATTGCGTTAGCAGCTGCATCTCTTTCTTTTACATTCTCTGTTGGTTCAGTATCTGCTCAAGCTGCGGAAACTTTTTTTGTTCAAGAAGGTGTGGCATTAAATACCAATAACAATTTCGGCCGCATTGATGGTACTCCCAGAATGTCAATCTATCGACGAAATGATAATGATCCTGACCAACAGTTCGACAGATTGCCAGGAAATCGTGGTGGTATTCTTTTAAAACATCGTTCTACTGGCAAGTGTTTGAATGCTCATTATTTGACCAACGGCTCACAAATTAATGTCTGGTCTTGCGACGCTAATGACCCTGACCAAAACTGGAACATAGTTGGTGTTGGTAATAATTTTAACTTAATCAAACGGACTGGGACAAATCTTTGTATAGATACTCCGACCAGGGATAATCAAGGAAAAGTTTATCTATGGAATTGTGATGGGAATAATGGTAATCAACGCTGGAAGAGTAGTATATTTATAGATCAAGCGTCTAATGGAGCAGAAGCATTTTTTAAGTGGGCTCAAGGTCAACGGTACATTGCTCGGTTAGATACGGCTAACTATAAGGGTGAGTGTGTTTCTTTGATTGCTCGTTATATTGCAGAAGTTTTCTTCCCAGCAAATCAACGGACTCAAACTGTATACCTTGATAATGGTGGAGGTGTTGCAAATAAAGTTGCTACAAATTACAAGCAATATTTTGAGCCTTTGACTAATCAGGGTCTACCCAAGCGTGGTGCTGTTATTTCTTTCCCTTCTATAACTTTGCCTTACGGTCATGTAGCAATCGTCATGGCTGCACAGCAACTCCCGAATGGGCAACGGCAAGTTAAAATTATGGATTCTGGTCTATCACAAAATGCAGGTTACGTGAAAGAGCAGACATGGTGGATTAACATTCCTGATGGTCGCGCTCAAGGTTATGGTACAGGAATAGTTTGGACAAATCCTCGGTAAGTCAATCAAGGCTGCTTCAGTTGCTTTTTTTACGACTTCCAATCTAATTAATTACATACGCACCTGAAACAGTAAACAGTTTCTAATTAGACGGTGACTAAATCAACTCAGATGGCTTCATCAGTCAATCTGAGTTTTAATTTATTAATTGAACGAGAAAACTCTATGCAAAGTACCATTAATATTTTATCCTCTTGGCAACAGCTAAAAAATGGCGAAATTAACTGCCAACAAGCAATCAGTCTCTTAATCGACGAGACAGGAAAACTCAACCTGGAATTATTAGATTCTGAAGTCAGTTTTCGATTTTTTCGCAAATTTGCCAACCGTCAGGGATTACCCCCAGTTATTCCCCTATTACTCTGGCGCAATTGCTACTATTTGGGCACTCCAGTCACCCCGACACCAGATATAATTCAGAAATTGAGCGATCGCACAGCTACTGAAATCAAAATCATCCCCATCGCCGAAAAAAGCTATAACGCTTGGTATCACACGCAAAACCTCGATTTGAATAAAATCAGTAGCGAATCTCTAATCAATCCCCTCACCCAGATATCAGAATCAGAAAACATTTCCGAACTCACAGAACTCTATCTCTCCAAAGCATCAGACCAAATCGAGCGAGTCAAAACCATTATCAGTGGCGCTTTACGCAACCGTGCTAGTGACATCCACCTAGAACCAATGCCAGCAGGATTAAGAGTCCGCTATCGCATAGATGGCGTATTGCGGACTATTACCACTCTCCCCCTAGAAGTGAGTCGAAAAGTAGTTGTAACTCTCAAAGTGATGGCAGAAATAGATATATCCGAAAGCCGTCGCCCTCAAGACGGACGCATCGGTGAGAAGTATGCAACGGCTGGATCATCAGAAGTGGGATTAGATATGCGAGTTAGCACCCTTCCCTGCGTAGGTGGCGAAAAAGTAGTAATTCGTTTGTTACCTCAGCGCAATCCCTTTTCTAATATGGATGGGTTAGGGTTTTCTGGAACTACATTAGAAACTTACAGAAGATGGTTAAGTCAACCCCAAGGAATGATTATTCTCACAGGCCCCACAGGTTCCGGGAAAACCAGCACCCTTTACACCAGTTTACAAAGAGTAGCCACTGAATCAGTCAACGTGGTGACAGTAGAAGACCCAGTAGAATATGTATTACCAGGTATTACCCAAACCCAAGTCAACGAAGCAGCTGGTATGACCTTTGCTGCTGGGTTACGGGCAATTCTCCGGCAAGACCCTGATGTGATTATGTTAGGAGAAATCAGAGATCGAGAAACAGCAGAAACTGCTATTAGAGCAGCTTTAACAGGACATTTGGTATTTACCACACTGCATACCAATGACGCAGTTGGTGCTATTCCTCGCCTCAAAGATATTGGACAAGATCCCAGTTTAGTGAGTGATGCTCTTTTAGGTATTATTGCTCAACGTTTAGTGCGTCGGGTTTGTCCTCACTGTGCAGAATCTTACACCCCAACAGCAACAGATTTACAGAGACTGGGATTAGAAGCAACGAATGCTGCAACCACAGGCTGGCGCAGGGGAAAAGGTTGTCCTAAGTGTTTTCATTCTGGCTATTTGGGGCGGGAAGCGATCGTAGAATTACTGGATGTGGATGATCGGGTGCGCGAACTGATTTATGAAGGGACAATGACTCAGCTACATCGCTATCTGAAGGAAATTAACTATACCTCCTTTGGTGTGGCTGCTGCCCAAAAGGTGACAACTGGGGTGACAACAGTAGAAGAAGTGTTAAGGGTTTTACCCCACAGTGCTTTGTCTGGTAAACATTCTTGCTGAATATGAGTGTTAGCGGCTATGGTAAATAGCCGTTTGACAAATGCGATCGCCTACATTCTGAAATAGCCTTTTTTTCAAATTAAAAGTTGGGAAACTGTAACAGGTGTCGTACAGCAGCATGGTATTGGTCGAGTAAGTAGGTTAGCAATAAAAAACAAACCTATGCAACAAAATGTAAAATCTCTGTATTTGGCTTGTAGTTGTGCTTTAGCAAAGATAGCGCAACTACAAACCAGTGGGATTAGGGATCACTAATTACAAGCTGATTACTGTTTGTTATTGCTGTTTTGAGTAGAGTCAAAAGCTTCCACGGGTTTCAGTCGGGTGGATAAACCCATTTCCTTGAGCAGACGATTGATATGACGAACACCTACTTCAACACCCAATTCTTTTGCGAGATGTTTGCTTAACCATTGCGCTGTCCAACGCCGAAATGGATAGCCAAAATATGCGGGACTGTGGCTAATTAGTTCCTTCAATCTGTCTAGATACTGATCATTTACTATCTTTGGCCTACCAATAGGAAAGGCATTCCAATTATGAGCCTCACCTGATTTAACTACCAAAAGCCAGTGTCTTACCGTCATCCGAGAACAGTTTAGTAATTGACAGATTTTACTCTGCGTTTTACCTTCATCTGCTAGGAGCATGATTTGGATACGCTGACGGTATTTTTTAGGTAAGTCTTCTTGCTCTAAAATTTTTTGCAGTCCTTTTTGCTCAAAGGGAGTCAAGTACTGTTGCTTAATAGAAAGATTACTTTGCTTCATATCTCCACTATGTTTTATGTCCTAATATTTTATTTGGGGAGAAAATGATAGCAATATGAGGGTAATAAGATTTTTTGGAAAATAATTTTGCTGAGATTGTGCGATCGCCCATAACAGACACTACTTGTGACTCTTATAAAAATCGCTACAAATGCTCTCCATATATGGAGCAATAATTGAGAATTAGACTCCTAATTATCTAATTGGGAATAACCTCAATCAAATATGAGGGTAGTGAGATTTTTTGGATAAATGTTTTTGAACTTTTTATAAATACCGTACAATTGCATAATTTTTTATTTATACTTGAATAATTTATTTTTAGAAAATTTTTATTTGTTATTAAATATTTATTTTGTTTCAATAATTTGCCTTGCTTGGAGAAAAGCGTAGGGAGCATCTCACCTTTGCAAATATACCTGGCGATTAAAAATCGCGGCTACGCGGACTCAAGGAATTTTAAACCCACGAAGGTGGGTTTTGTCTGTATAGCCGCGAATTTCATTCGCCAGGGCTAGGGGTATTTTTACACTCATTGAGATGCTCCTAAAGCGCATTTTGCGCGTAAAACGCGAGCTATAAGTAAATTAATCAAAATTATTATGCGGTAGATATCTTGCCTACCCTATTATTTACAGTTTTTACCAAAAATAATCTTACTCATCAAAAAACTTTTCTTGTGCTAACCATTCTTTGTCTAATTGCTTGAGTAAATTTATCCAGGCTACTTGAATTTCAGCATCACCTGGATAATTAAAATGCAATTGTGCCAAATCATTGACTGCATCATACCAAAGATGATTTTTAGTATAAAAAATATATTTATGTAACTTATCTACTTGATGATGCAAAAGATTACTAGTGATGACTTTACGCTGTATCCATCCATCGACAACAGCATCAGGTTCATCACTATTACTACCCTGACAATTTAACATCAAGTACCAGCGGTAATTCTGATTTGGTTGCAGCAAATTTTTTGACCCTGAAGGCAGAGAAATTTTTATTAGTCCTGTTTTGGTAGCTAATTTAACTGTAGTTTGATAAATAGTTGTGCGTTCCTGCGCGTCGAGTAGTATAAATTCGGCGTGTCGGATGTCGTTCTGACTGTAAGGTACATAAAACCAAAAACTAGGATATGGAGAGGCTGTAAAATCATTGCCATCGTTGGCGTTAAGTGCCGTCAGAGGTTTACTCGTTGGCTTACATGCAATCGCTGGACGGGTTGTTCCTGGTGTGGAATTTCCTTTCGGTGTACCTGTCGTAGGTGGTTTGGGTGGTGGTGGACTTGCAGATAAATTTGGTTGTTTGAGTCCTTGTGTACCCAACATCAAAATTCCAGTACAGATAAACCTGACAAAAATCCTAACCTGTTTCATGTCTGTTGTTTGTTGTAAACGGCATTACCTAGCCAAATAACACCCCAAGGCGCAACCAAGGCGATGATTCCTGGAATCACTGGTATCCACCCACCCAAAGAGAAAATACTCCAGCAGATTCCGTATAAGATAGCACTGCATATACCAAGTGCCAAGCCTCGGTGAAGTGAGATTTTGACACGCCAAACCACAATACTTCCCGTCAATGACCAGCAAAATATCCATAGGGTTTCACTCCATTTTGGTAGCCACCATAATAGTGGTCTATGGTCTTCGACGGTACTGAGTAATTGGCTGACGACATGGGCGTGGATGTAAAGCGATCGCATTTCACCATAAGGTGTCTGATGCGGGTCTTTGACACTGGGTGCAACAACACCGATGAGGACGACTCTATTTCTCACCCAAGCGGGGTTAAAGCGATCGCGATCGGCATTCAAAATATCTCTCAGGGTGACTTGTTGAGCAATATGAATGGGGTCTAGAGTATGGCGATAATTAATCAGTAGTTGGTTTCCCTGTGCATCTAAGTTTTGATACCCCCCACTAGATTTTTCCAGCCGCTTGATGACAAATGCACCGAATTTCCAATCATCTTTGAAGGTTGCTACTGGAATTTTTTTTGTATTGAGATATTGATATGCTAATTGCCAGCCAAAGGAATACTTGGCAGTACAGGAAGAAGCTTCAGATATCGGATTTTCGCTACGGGATAAAAGATAGCGACGGACTGTTTGATCTTGATTGTTAGTCTGCTGTAAGTCGTCGTATAAATCAACAAAACCCACTTGGTTTTCTGGACTTTGAGATAGAGGTGCAATGCTTTGTTCAGGACTGTCATTCAATGCACATACAGCCATCAGGTTATGATTTTTCTGGAAATGATTAATCAGTGCTTGATGACTAGTTATATCATTAATTGGTACAGGTGAATCGCGGACAATGTTCAAGCCAATAGCTGCGGGTTGATACTGCTGTAATTTGTTCAAAAGTCGAGTTATTACAGCATCTGGTAGAGGATAACCATAGGTGCGGATATCCTTTTCATCTGCACCAACAATTAATAGACGACTATCTTCTGATTCCGGCGATCGCATCTGCATTAGATGGTCAAATGCTTTCAGTTCCCAAGACTGTAAGATCCCGAAATATCGACTTATTGCTATCAAACTAGTGACAAGAAAACTAACAATTGAAATTATTTTATAATTAATTTTAATTTTATGTGGTTTAGGGAGAATATATTTCTTTAATTCCTGGTTTTTACCTTTTAAGTTTTCCCAAAGAGGTGAAATTTCTGCTGGATTTTGACAAATTACTGGCAACCAACTAGCAGCCGGAAATTCACTTTCTAAACCCTGCAACTTTTCCCGCGCTTGTCGCACTGATAAATAAAATGATTGACCTTCAGCAAAGTTTATTAAAAAGTGCTTTAAAAACTCCTGTGCTACTTTATCTGGCACTCTTTCACGCATGACAATGATTTGGGGAATATGTAAATCATCTAATTTTTGTGCTAATCCCAAGCCATCGCAAGAGTTAAAAATTGCTATTTGCAGCCCATTTTTTAAAGCTTTTTTCAGAGCATTAGTTAAATGATTGATATTTAGATATTCATTTTTATTGATATGTATATAACCAGTATTATTTTCCTTACTACTATAACTATGTCCAGCAAAATATAGAATATTCCATCCTTGATTATCCCAAAGTAGTGTATCTAATTCTGAATGTTTTGGTTCTACTATAAATACTGTTTTAGCAGATGGTAAACTCTCTAATATCTTCCTATCTGTGTCAATATCAATTCCTTTACTATCACCTAAAACCGCTAATATTTTTACTTGCCGCGTATAATTTTTAACCTGAGTTTTGGTTTCAAACTCGATAGAACTTAAACCAACTTCTGCTTTGGGATAATCACTAAAAAAACGCCAAAGATGCCAAGGGAGTTTCCTAAGCAATATATCTTCACTTTGAATAATAAAGCGGATTTCATCATCGCTACTCAACTGCATCCGTAATTGGCGATCAATATGACGAAACTCTTCAGCATCTAGCCAGATATCGATTTGTTTTTGTAACTCATGACATACTTTATAAAAATCTATATCAGAAAAGTGAGTCACATCAGCATCATCAATTTTGATATCTTCATTGCTTGGCTGAGATTGGCGTAAACCTACATTTATGTAGCGAGATTCGTAGATTAATTCATATAATAATTGCCAGCGGCAATATAGATCGAGAAGAATTGGGCTAGCTGGTAAATTACCTTGAAATTGCCTCCATTGTGAATTATTCTCTTCTTGTAGATGCTCATCAAGTGAGTTCTCGTAGAATAGCTGAACAGTCACAAAAGGAAAACCTGAATGCAAATTACCTTTACCCAAGTTTAAGATAACTAACTGACTCATTACCCTATAAATTCAAGTGGTTCAATTATAAATTCTTCAGTCACACTGAACTCATCAATAGCTACCTGAATTTTAAAGATTTTTCCTGGTGGGCAAACAAATCGTTTCAATTGAATAAAGTTATCTTGAATCCGCGATTGAATTTCCTGAAGGATAGACTCTGATTGAGAAATTAAAGCTAGTTTGATATTAGGCGGTAAGTAAGTTTGTCCTTTAGCTGGATGCAGTTGCACGCGCACAGCTACTTTCCCATCAGTTTCTGGTGTCAACCCAACTAAAAGTGCAACTGATTGATTACTCAGTTGCATTTCCAAATCAATTAGTTTGATACCATCTACAGATATACCTTTCGCCGCTTCTTGATAGTGTCTAAAACTATAAACGAAATTTCCAGATTCTTGGTTAAATAGTGTATTTAAAGATTGCCAACCATCATCAAAGGTATTTTGCAACCATTTGCTTAAGTTGTTCGTTTTGCCTATGCTTTTAGTCACAAATTGACCTATCCGGCGCTGATATAACTGTTGTCGCCATTCATCATTATTCAGCAGTGCTGCCCACTGTACAAATGGTATATCAACTCGCAAACGCGGGGAATAAATAGATGAATCGCCTAACAGTTCCAATAAATTTTGAGCCTCAGTCTCAGATAAAATCGGCAATTCTGGGACTTCTGCACGCATTTGTATTCCTAGCGTCACCTCCATTACTGTGAGGTTTGTGATTAACTGGTCTGTTGGTAATATATAAGTGCGATCGCGTGGATCATACTTGCTCAACTGTTTGACTTGACGATGTGTCGCAAACCCCTGTACTGTCAATGTACATTCATCTGCATTTGCTTCTAAATCAACCTGTACGGCTAAGTAATAGTCACCTACAAAAGTTGGGATATCTATCCACTCTTGAGGAACTCGCAGTGATTCTGAATCTATGTTTTCGTTGGGAATAAGGATAACTCGCCGTGTACCAATCCCGATTGCAGCCCCATTTACTACTTCTAAAATGCTGCGGAAGCTATCTTCACTAGGATAAATTGAAGAATTGGATAACGCTTCATCAGGCACTTGGTTATTCAGCCAGTCTAGAAATGTATACAAGCAAACACGATTCAAATAAGCACTGGACTGCGCGATCTTATGAGAATGCTGTTGTGCGTCTTTCCAGGCTTGCTGTTGTATGGAGGTATGTATTTGCAACAACAATTGGTTGTTCAAAACTAAATTTATTTGTTTATTATTATATTTATCGTACAACAAAGGTATATATAAAAACATACATTTTTCACTGATTTTATGTCAACATTAACTATCAAGATTTTGAGCTTATGTTATCATCTCTGATATATTTATATTGTTGATTTAGCCAAATATTTAAAAATCTTCTGATCATTGTATCAAGTTCTTTTAGTAGTGCAATTTCTAATTCATAATTTGTTTGGAAAAGTAATTCATTCACTATATCTGGGGGAAGACAAAGTTGGTTGCTAATAGCATTAGTGTCTAGCTTTTGTCCGTAGTAAAGTCGCAATAAATCCTGAAATTGAGTGTTCAGTCGTTTGACGGCTGTAACCAACGCTGTATGAATTAAATCAGAATAATCGGGAGTTTCGTAATTATACATCAACCAGGTTGTCACGTACCCGGAGACCCATTGTGGCGGTTGCTTTAATGAATATACCGCATTAATTAGCCTGCGTTCAATGGTTTGTAGGCGACGGGCGATCGCTCCTTGGGTAATTGCAAATTTTGCAGCGATCTGTTTTTGATTCCATCCCAATGCATGATAAAGATATAAAATTTCTTTTTGGTCGTCATTGAGTGCCAGTAATTCCTGTTGTAACACCGCCTCAGTTTGCTGACAAAGGCTTTTTTCCTCAGGTGTAGAATCTGCTATTTCCAGGTGAAAACCCCCATCTGACTCAATTCTATAACTAGCTGCACCCATTACTTCGAGGGAAATAATTGGGGCAATTGACTGGGGATAATTTCGCAAAGCGGTAATGCTGGTTTCCATCCATCCTTGCAGTTGTTCTCCAGTCACATCTTTTCCGACTGCAACTTGATGCGGTGCGATAGCTAGTATTTTTTCAGCGTTGTAGTATTGTGCTGCTTCTTGAAAGTCATTGCTATCTGGTTCTATCCAACGTTGTCCGCTGCGAGTTGCAGGGTTTTGGATTTTATTGAATTGATAAACTTGTTTAAAATATTTACGCGCAAACAAAAATCTGGAAACCTTTGGTTCACATATACCATATCGAATTAATGCTTCTTGAAGTTCTTTGTTACTTTTTTTGCACAACAACCGCCATTTGGAAAATTTGGCAACTGCACCCTCGTCTTTAATAGTTTTTCGCAAAACTTCAATTATGTAAGCAGAAAGTGGCGAAATGCTGGGGTCGTACTTCGCCAAAATTGCCCGAAATCTCACGGGATCATAAACTAAGCACCTCGCAAAAAAAATATATTCTTCCCAACATTTATATTGATTCTCTTTCCATACTTGTGAAGCAGCGCGATAGCAACTTTCCTCACAATACAGACTTAAATGCTCCCATGCTTTTTGACTCCGGTTTTCTGGTTCCCAATCATATTTTGAAGGCAAGTTGTTTAGCGCCATATCGAGCCAGAATTGAATTAAGCCTTGCTCACTTTTTTGATTCAATAATGCTGCAAATTGGTCGTGTTGAGTTTTATATAAATCAATATTACGCTGTAAATGTAGTTCAGCTTTCCATTGAATTGATCTGCGACCAATTGAATTATCTATAGTCATGTACATATAGAATCGATCAACTAAGTGCTGAAGGCTAGAAAATATGGGTAATTTATTTAACATCCTGACCTGATTGGCGCACCCTTTAAAGTTGGTTTTTTATGGGTTTTTACTTAATAGACCATATAAAAACTAGCCTTTTTATGGTGTGATCCAAAACCTTGCCAATATCTGTCAAATCGAATAGCAGGTTAAGTAGCGTGGAGTAACATCATGTTTGTCTCCTGCTAAGTATTATAATTTCGTTGTCCAATGTCAAGTGATGGCAATTTGTAACCATTGAGACTGCGGCTCGTTAAGCATGATACTTGGAAGAAAAGTTAAGTTTCTTACTTTAATATTGGGGCAGACTCAGAGGATTTATGCGGTTTGATCCCAAAAAGCTATAAATTTCGCGATGACGTAGAAAATTTCAAAAGTTATTTATCGCCAAGAGTCTTAAGTAAGTTGATGCAATGGTTGTTCATACAGCATCCCTTAGGATTTATATTCCCTGTATTCTTCATGCCATAAAGTAAAACCGTGTCCTATTTGGGGCGAATAAGACACGGTTTCATAGAAGTATTTAGTTATAATATTACAAAAATCAAAGTAATATTTGATTTATACCAAAGTAATCCATTTACTGAGATTTGTTTCCTGGTTCATTAACTTTCTCTGTTGTCGGAAATATTTGGCGATCGTAGCTTGTCTTTTCTTGGGTCAAGGCGATCGCACCAAAGAAAATGGCACTTCCTACAGCCAAGGCTACCATAGGACGCTTGAGCAAGACAAAATCTCTGATAATCCTCGCTAAAGGTCGGCTTTGCCGGCGTAGCGCTGAAGAAATCATCAATTGTCTCCAAGTAAACGGATCGCGGACATAATGACCGCTTTGGCAAACTACTAGCCGTTCCTGACAATAGGGACAGCAAAACAAGCCCATGCGCGTTTTAACTGGTTTCGGCGTAGCATTTCTTTGGCAAATTGGGCAAGTAACATAATGATTATCAAAGGTGTGTATATTCATTTACCTCGTCCGCCTAGTCCATTTACTCGCTCTATAACAATAGCTATATTGAATTGGGATCAATGTATGATCTTAGATCAGGCATAAATCATACATACATTGTATTACTACCAAGGATGGCTCGATGGTCGCAACACGAGTATAGCTAGATTTAGGCAAGGATGACTTCTAGTTAATGTTTACAGGTGCGTCCACCCAGCTCACAAAAACTCTGTTGTCTCTAGAAAGAATAGCGTTGGCGCTCACTCGCACCCCACTAGCCACAGCTACGCCAAACTTAGGCATCGCTGACCCTCAAATAATAATTGTCTCCCATTTAACCATTCTCACCACAAAAATTTTGCACAATGACATTTTTGCCTAAAGCTTTGTAAATCAAGCAAATAAAGTCTACTTGTCTGGTTGCTAAATAATGGCTCACAATGAGAAGTAACAGATAAAAATTTAAATTTTTTCTTACATTTACCCCGCCCTCAATGACTCTCTTGCCTCCCACTCAACTGAGGAAGGTAACGGAACAACCTGCCTTTCCTACACCTTCCGCTCGTTTAGCTCACTTAATTAATCGTTTTCAACCATCCCCAGAAACCGTCGTGCTATTTTTAGCCATGCTGATTGGCGGTGGTACTGGTATGGGTGTAGTCACCTTTCACTATTTAATCCAGCTGATTCACCAGTTGATGCTGGAAAATTTAATGGGTCAAATCGGCGTCTGGGGGGCTTGGACTTTAGCCTGCGTTCCCACCCTTGGCGGATTAATCGTTGGCTTGATGCGCTGGCGCACTCAAGACTTTGGCCCTGGACTTTCATCTCTGATCGCCGCCTCTCAAGGAACAGAGATTAGGCGACCACTACGACCAGTTACAAAAATGCTGGCCGCATCTGTTTCTTTGGGAAGCGGTGCTTCTTTGGGGCCAGAGGGGCCGAGTGTAGAAATTGGTGCTAATTTTGGGATGTTGTTGTCTGTGATCCTCAATGTATCTCAAGAACGACAACGGTTGCTGTTGGGTGCTGGTGCGGCGGCTGGACTTGCTGCTGGATTTAATGCTCCCATCGCTGGAGTATTTTTTGCTCTAGAGGTGGTGATGGGAGCTACATCTTTTGCTACTTCTGCTGTCAGTGTAGTACTGTTAGCAGCGGTGGTAGCAGCATTAATTGCCCAAATTGGTTTGGGCACACAACCTGCTTTTGATTTACCTGTTTACCAAGTTCGCAGTCCCTTAGAATTACCCCTTTATCTTGGCTTGGGTTTAGGGGCCAGCCTAGTTGCTTTGGCTTATACTCAATCAATTCGTTTAGCAAAAGCCTGCTTTGCTGGGAAGGTTCCAGGTTTTGCCTTGTTGGGACGAATTCCTGAACCGATTCATCCAATTATTGGCGGTGTGATGATTGGTGCAGTTGCTTTGCACTTCCCACAAATTCTGGGTGTCGGTTATGAAACTGTAGAAGCAATGCTTCAGGATGTGGAGTTTCCACTCTACCTGTTGGTGGTGCTGTTGGTGGTGAAGCTACTGATGACTGCAATTAGTGCAGGTAGTGGTTTTATCGGCGGTTTGTTTGCACCAGCAATGTTTTTAGGTGCTTCTTTTGGATCGGCTTACGCCAAGATTTTGGCTGTGGCATTCCCGACAATTTGCGATCAAATGGCGGCTCCCCCAGCTTACGCAATGGTAGGAATGGCAGCAGTATTGGCAGCTAGTGTCAGAGCGCCGTTAACGGCTATTTTAATGCTGTTTGAATTAACCCGTGACTATCGCATCGTTTTACCATTGATGGCAGCTGTGGGTTTGAGTGTTTGGCTAGTGGAAAGGATTAAACCAACTTTTAACTCTAACTCTAACCTACAACAAATTGGTCTTTCGGAATTGAAAGATGAACAAGCAGAAATTGTGCAGCAAATTTTGGTAGAAGATGCTATGTACCCCTGTCCAAAAAAGTTACCTGCAACTCTGGGAGTATTAGATGCAGCTGTGGAAATGACTCGCGATCGCGTCCGTAGTGCTTTAGTAATTGATGAAGCAGAGCAATTAGTTGGTATACTTTCTCTGGAAGATATTAACCGTGCCCTTGATCTTTGGCAAACATACCCAAATTCTCTAACTGAAATTCCAGATAATTTATTCAGTCAAACCCTCATAGACATTTGTACTACTGACATCCTCTACGCATGGCAAGATGAACTTTTATCTGAAGCTTTAGACCGGATGAGTCTTCGAGGTTTGCATCAATTACCAGTAGTAGCACGAGACAAACCCGATCGCGTTTTAGGTTTACTAGAAAAAGAGCAAATTGCATTAACCTGCAATTTAGCAGTTACGCGCAAGGCACTTCGCCACTATTTACCAGTCTTACCCACTACAGATATAGTCATTAGTCATTAGTCATTAGTCATCAGTCATTAGTCATTGTTTTTCATAAAGGACAAATGACACTTGACTAATGACTGTTTATAGTCATTGTTTTTCCCAAAGGACAAATGACACTTGACTAATGACAAAGGAGAATTGACTAATGACCATTTATTAAGCCGTGGCTTCTATAGCTTCATCACCTTCCCGATCTTCTGGATCTACTTGTCTCAGACGAATGTGCTTTTTGCCTAAAGTGATCAGAAACTCATCTCCTGGTTTAAGATTCATCTGTTTTGTATAAGCTGAACCTATAAGTAAGTTACCATTCGATTGCACACTAATTCTATAGCTAGCACTACGTCCACCACGCCCATTAGCGCTGGGTGTACTGTCTAACTGAATGCCTTCAGCGTCAATTAGGGCATTTAAGAACTTCATCATATTGACGCGCTCTATACCATTTTTGGTAACGGTATAGTAGCCGCACTTCTTGGCTTTATCTTCCTTGCTCTCGTTCTCTAGCTCTTTGACTTTTCTGAGCAGTTCTTCACCGAGTAGGGGTTCAATTTTTTTCTGTTTAGGCATCAACTTAGGTCGAAAATGAATGTTTGAAGTGTTTGAATCGATTTTATTTTAGCTGACGTTGAGCTAATAGGAACATAATCCTTTAGTTTTTTATCTCAACCTAGCCAAGTATATTACACTCATAGGCACAATTGTTATGCCATTACCAATATTGCCAAGACAATCTATTTTAGAGAATGCTGGCAATGCTGATAACTATATATATAGTTTGTGAATTACTGGTAGACTATAGTTGTTTTAAGTTTTCTAAACTAACGCTCAAAAGGTTGTCTAGTTGTTGAGGATGATAACTGAGTCACAGAATGATAAGCAAAACTGATCCTTAGTCATTGGTCATTGGTTATTGGTTATTTACAAATGACAAAGGACAAACAATAAAGCTTGCCAAAATGAAACTAACTACCAGAGGACACTATAGTGTAAAGGCGTTGCTAGATTTGAGTTTACAGCCAAAATATGGCCCTGTATCTGTAAGAGCGATCGCTAAACGCCAAGATATCCCAGCTCCTTACCTCGAAAAATTACTAATAGAAATGCGTCGTGCTGGGTTAGTGAAATCAATTCGTGGTAGCATCGGCGGATACCAATTGGCAAGAGAGCCTGTACAAATATCTATAGGACAAATTTTAGAAGCAGTTGGCGAGACTAGCCATTTACCTCATCACACCCCAGCACCTGCACAACCCGAAGATTGGGTAACATTTAGCCTCTGGCAGAGACTCAACCAAAAGCTCAAAGAAGCTTTGTACAATATTACTCTGGCAGACCTTTATTACGATGCTCGTAGTTGGCAAGCTTCCCTTGGGGAAGAAGCTAGCTTTGTGGTTTAGTCAATAGTCAATAGTCCAAATATTTACCCTTGACTGGAGGCAGAGCATCTCCTGCTTGACCCTTGACTTATGACTTATGACTAATAATATCTATATTTTAATAATTGCTGCACTTTTAGATTATTTAATTGGCGATCCTTGGGATTGGCCTCATCCAGTGCAAGTTATGGGATGGGTAATTTCTCGTCTGACCAAATTTTCTCTCCAATTGTGTCAAAATTCTCTAACACAACGCCTAGCTGGAATTGTACTAGGCATTATCCTAATAATTGGTAGTGGGTTTATTGGCTTTTTGATTATTCAAAGTGCCAGATGGGTTCATCCGTTGTTGGGTATTGCAATAGATAGTATTCTTTTGGCTAGTTGTTTTGCTGGCAGAAGTTTACGAGCAGCAGCGGAGGCTGTTTTACAACCTTTAACAGTAGGAGATTTGGACAAGGCTCGGAAGATTTTAAGTAATTATGTTGGTCGAGATACCCAAAACCTCTCACAAGCAGAAGTTTCACGAGCCGTTTTAGAAACCGTTGCAGAAAATGCCACCGATGGAGTAATGGCTCCGCTTTTTTATGCAATTGTTGGTGTCTTTATACCAGTTGTGGGGCCAACTCCTTTGGCTTTAGCATATAAAGCCAGCAGTACCCTTGATTCAATGGTGGGCTACCGAGAAGCACCCTATACTTATTTAGGATGGTTCTGTGCGCGGCTAGAAGATTATTTGACTTGGCTACCTTGTCGCTTAACAGTCGTGACTTTGGCGTTGTTATCGGGTAAACCGATGCATGTTTGGCGAACTTGTCATCGAGATGCAATTCATGATCCTAGTCCCAATTCTGGCTGGAGTGAGTGCGCCTACGCTGCCTTTTTGGGTGTGCAGATGGGTGGTACAAATTGGTATCGCGGGGTAGCGAAGTACAAACCACTGCTAGGAGATCCTATTTATCCCATTAGTACAACTTCTATTCAGAATGCTTTGCAGCTGACTCGATATTGTTGTTTGCTATGGTTAGGAATAGCGATCACTATATTTTTAATACTTCCGAATAAGTAATGATAAATATAGGGCATTGGGCATTGAGCATTGGGCATTGAAAAGAGGCAGAGGGGCGGGGTGCAGGGGGCGGAGGGGAAAACTCTTCTCCCTTGCTCCCTGCTCCCTGCTCCCTTGCTTCTTCCCTAGTCCCCAGTCTCCATCCCAGTCCCTAATTCTTTAGGGGTATCAGTCTATAGCTATGTCTGCCAAAGTCGTTGAAATTCTCTCATCCGAAGAAATCCGTCGTACCTTGACTCGCCTTGCCTCTCAAATTGTGGAAAGGACGCGTGATTTGTCTCAACTGGTTCTTCTAGGTATTTATACTAGGGGTGCGTTATTAGCCGAATTGTTGGCACGTCAGATTGAGACGCTGGAAGGTGTAGCTGTGTCAGTCGGTGCTTTGGACATTACATTTTATCGAGATGACCTCGACAAAATTGGATTGCGGACTCCAACAAAAAGCGAAATTCCCTTTGACCTTACAGGAAAAACCGTTGTACTCGTAGATGATGTGATTTTCAAAGGACGGACAATTCGCGCTGCCTTGAACGCAGTCAATGATTACGGTAGACCAGAGGTGATTCGTTTAGCTGTATTAGTAGATAGAGGTCATCGAGAATTACCAATTCACCCAGATTTTATTGGCAAAAAATTGCCTACTGCGAAAGAAGAAATTATCAAAGTTTACTTACAAAATTCCGATGGACGAGATGCAGTGGAATTGATTAGTCATTAGTCATTAGTCATTAGTCATTGGGCATTGGGCATTGGGCATTGAAAAGAGGCAGAGGGGCGGGGTGCAGGGGGCGGAGGGGAAAACTCTTCTCCCTTGCTCCCTGCTCCCTGCTCCCTTGCTTCTTCCCTAGTCCCCAGTCCCCAGTCCCCAGTCCCCAGATACCTTACCGCAAAATTGGGCTGCCGTGATGATGAACTAAATACCACTTACCACCAAGGAAATGAAATACATTTGTAGCTGTTGATTGTGCCTCCAGCCTTCTTCCACCTACTACTTGGAACACATTTTCTCTCAGGACAATATAGGCGATATTATCAGTTATATCTGTAGCAATTATATCTGTGTTTATTTCAATATAAGCGGTGTTTTTAAATATTTGCTCCCAAGATGTGCGAATTTCCTTCCAACCACGCAGTATATTACTTCCAGGATGAATACAAAAACTACCAGTTCCTTGTGACCATACGGCACTCATTGTCTCAATATCTTTTCTTTCAAAAGCTCGATAAAAAGCTGCATTAGCCGCTAATACTTCATCCTTCGTCATGGGGAATTAAATATTAAAAGTTAGGCGTTATGAGTTATGAGTTACTAAATTATAACTCTCAAGTTTGACAAATTAGTAATTCCCAGTCCCCATTACCCCTTATCCCCAGAGGGGGCCCCACCTTCCCCAATCCCTAACTCTTCTTAACTGTGCTAATGGCTTGCAATAATTGGCTAGCTGTATAAGGCTTAGATAAAAAGGCTTTGATACCCATGTTATAAGCTGTAGTAACTTTATCAGCTGAACTCAGTCCACTGACAGCAATAATTTTGACATCTGGGTTAATTTTTCGCAGGGTACGGATAGTAGTTATCCCATCCATAGACGGCATGACCATATCAGTTAATACAAGAGAGATTTCATCTCGATGTTCTGCATATAAGGCTATTGCTTCAATGCCATCACTAGCTGTGATTGCTTTGTAGTTATGGCATTCTAGAGATGTTTTTGTCACATCTCGAATTGCGGCTTCGTCATCTACAACTAAAATTAATTCTCCTTGACCTGAAGGTAATCCCTGTTCTTGTTCTTCTATAGTTTCTTTCGCATCTTGTGCTGGCAAATACACCTTAAATTGGCTGCCTTTTCCTTGTTCGCTGTATACGTCGATAAAACCGCCGTGGCTTTTAATAATGCCAAGTACTGTAGAAAGACCAAGACCAGTACCTTTACCAAGTTCTTTGGTAGTAAAAAATGGCTCAAATATCCGATCTAAAATTTCTGTTGGAATACCAATTCCCCCATCACTAATAGTAATAACAATGTGATGACCAACTTTAGCATCTATATGCATCTTGGCGTAATTTTCATCAATTAAGAGATTTTCCGCCAATATTTTCAAAGTTCCACCATTTGGCATAGCATCACGAGCATTGACACACAAATTCATCAGTACTTGATGCAGTTGGGTCGCATCGCCGCATACAGTCCAAAGATTTTGGGGAATTTGAGTAGAAACCTCAATAGATTTGGGAAAAGTTTCTTTGATAATTTGCTGAATTTCTATTATTAAATGCTTTAATTGTAAAATTGTGCGATCGCCTTCAAGCCCGCGAGTAAAAGATAATACTTGTTTGACTAAATTTGCCCCACGTTTAGCGTTTGTAATTAATATTGGTAACAGTCGCCGAGAACGCTCATCATGAACTTGTGCTTCTAACAGTTGGGCTGTCATCAGAATCGGGGCAAGAACATTATTCAGGTCGTGGGCGATACCACTCGCTAAAGTGCCAATACTTTCCAATCGCTGGGCGCGGAGAAATTGCGCTTCTAATTGTTTTTTTTGTGTAATATCCGTGTTAACAACGAGGAAAGATTGTGCTTTATTACCAAATTCATGCACTAATGTCCAACGGCTTTCAACAATAATTTCTTTACCTGATTTTGTTTTTTGCTGTAACTCGCCCTCCCAAGAGCCATTTTTCATCAGAATACTGAGTGCTTCTTGAACTTGAGACAGATGTTTTTCATGCCAAAGAACTCGTGTCTTCTTATTAAGAGCTTCTTCTTTTTTCCAACCGTACAGACTTTGGGCAGCTTTGTTCCAAAATAAAATTTTATCGTCTAAATCACGGACAAAAATTGCATCGGTGGCAACATCTAGTAAGGCAGCTTGTTCGCGGATTTTCTGTTCTGTTTGTTTCCGCTCAATGGCATAGCGGATAGAACGCTCTAACAAAGGCGCAGTCAACTTACTTTTTTCGAGATAATCTGCGGCTCCAGCTTTCATCGCTTCGATATCTATTTCCCAGTCGCCTTGACCAGTCAGCAAAATTATCGGAGAACAACAGCCGTTGGCAATTGCTTCGCGCAAAAGTTCCAGTCCATTGTGTGGCCCCAAACGGTAGTCTACAAGATAAATGTCATGTTGGTAGCGAGCGATCGCATTCCTTGCTGCTTCATAATTGTTTACCCATTCCAGCTCACAGTTTGCTACCTGAAATTCATTAAACCAATAACGAGTCAAAATATAGTCGTCTTCGTCATCATCAATGAACAGAACTTTGATAGGGCTTTTGTCCATGTTTTTCTCCCACTGCTTCTAGTGGCAGTTTCACAATTTCAAACCAGTATTTAACTAAAGTTTTCATAACCTCAACCAATGAGGCAAAAGCCACTGGCTTAATGATGAAAGAATTCGCGCCCAAATTGTAAGTATTATATATATCTTCTTCTGCTCGTGATGTTGACAGTACTACAACTGGAATTTGCCGCAGTTGTGGGTCAGCTTTTATCTCTTTGAGTGCCTCAAGACCATCAATTTTCGGCATGTTCAAATCTAATAAAATCAAACCCGGATGCGGCGTCTTGCTGTTGTTAGCATATCGACCACGGTGGTACAGATAATCCATTAATTCTTCACCATTACTCACAATGTATAGTTCAATTGGCAATTGACTTTCTGCCAAGGCCTCACGAACTAAGATGCCGTCGTCTTCATCATCATCAGCCATTAAGATTGTGAGGTTTTTTTCTCGGCCCTTCACTATGCATCGTCTCCTTTGCATTGGTTTATTAGTATGAATCAAGTTGTTAACTTGGAACAGATGGCAACTGTTACGTTGACAAAAAGAATCAAATATGCAATCTATGTGTTTAGATATGAAAGTTTTATTTTTTCAATACTAAGAAGCGATATTTAACGACAAACCGCTGTGGTAGTCGCCAATAGTCTGAAATAATCGAATCCTATTAAGAATTAACATGATGGTTGATTTGTACAATGCATTAGTCCTACAAATTACAGAGTGCAGTTGTACAATTAAGCTAATTTTGGGATCTAGTATTAATCCCTCTCCAGGAAGAAAAATCAAGAATCAGAATTAATTGACA
Source organism: Nostoc sp. JL34 (assembly GCF_017114945.1). GTDB lineage: Bacteria > Cyanobacteriota > Cyanobacteriia > Cyanobacteriales > Nostocaceae > Nostoc. The sequence continues at coordinate 55,177 of NZ_JABXKQ010000039.1, read as the reverse complement.
ATGTGATCGTAAATTTTGCTCCTTCCCCAGGTTTGCTTTGGGCTGTGATATTTCCATGATGACGCTCGATAATTTTCCGGCAGATTGCTAAACCTATGCCAGTGCCTTCGTATTCAATGCTACTATGCAAACGTTGAAAAACATTAAAAATGCGCTCCAGATACTTTTCTTCAAAACCAATACCATTATCTTCTACGATGATTTGACAAACTTCAGAATTAGCAGATAGGTTATCTGCTTGATTGTCTAAAATATTACCATATATTTTGATCGCAGGTGGTGTCTGGGGGCGGTGAAATTTGAGGGCATTACCGATCAGGTTTTGCAGCAATTGGCGCATCTGTAGAGGATCAGCTTTAATGGTGGGTAATTGTGTTATTTCTACACTTGCGCCTGTTTGCTGGATATATACTTCTAAATCAGACAATACCTCTTGGGCAATCTTTGACAGATTTACTGATACAAAAGGCTGTGCCCTGGTAGTAACTCGTGAAAGTGTCAATAAGTCTTCAATCAATGTCTGCATTCTGTTGGCGGCATTCTGCATCCGTTCTAGGTAGTCACGTCCCTGTTCGGTTAACGTGTCGCCACAGGTGGTTTTGAGCCGATCGCCAAAAGTTGTAATCTTACGCAGTGGCTCTTGCAAATCGTGGGAGGCGACAAATGCAAATTGTTGCAGTTCTTTATTGGAACGAGCGAGTTCTTGCCGTTGCCGAGTTTCTTGTTCTAGAATCAGGCTTTGAGCTGAGGCAATGCCTATTTGATCTGCCAGTTGTTGTAAAAATTCAATTTCCCAGTGAGTCCACTGGCGGGGATGGGCGCACTGATGGGCAATTAGTAGCCCCCACAGTTGATTTTTGAGGAAAATCGGGACTATAAGGTTGGCGATGACGGCGTATTGTTGCAGCAATTCAATGTGGCAAGGTTGGATATCAGCTTCTTTGATGTCGCTAATAGAACTAATTCGCCCTTGGCGGTACTTTTGGATGTAATCGTCGCGAAAGCAAGGGTCGATAATTTGTTGACCCATAACAACAGGTAAACCAGGAACTACTGCTTCTTGAACTGCGATGAAAGAGCCGTTTGGCTGTAGCTGCAAGATTAGTACACGGTCGGCAAGCAGTAGCTTTTGTACCTCTGTGACGCTGGTTTGAAGAATTTCATCGATTTGTAAAGACTGACGAATTTTCAGAGTGATATTAGCGAACATTTGCGATCGCATATTTTGGCGTTCTAATTCTGCTTGTACCCGATTGCGATCGCGCTGTGCGGCTTGCCGTTCGCTAATATCCATCATCGCCCCGATCATCCGCACTGGCTTGCCTGTTTGGTCATGGACGACATAACCGCGATCAAAAACGTAAGCATAGGAACCGTTACCGCGGCGAAAGCGGTATTCATTTAACCAGAGTTTTTCACCGCTATCTATAAGTGCCATCGTTTCCGAGGCGATTTTCTGTCTGTCGTCTGGATGGATATGTTCATACCACCAATTAACATTGAATGTTATTTGCTCTATCGAGTAACCAAAGAGTGTTTGTAAAGCTTGATTCCACCACACCTCATCAGTCAGCAAATCCCAGTCCCATAAAAGATCATTGCTAGCACGGGCAACTAATTGAAAACGTTCTTCGCTCTGACGCAATTGTTCTTCTGCCTGTTTGCGTTCAGTGATATCTGTATAGCAACTTGTCATCCGCACTACATTACCATCTTCATCCCATACTGCCTGACCGCGATCCAAAACCCATTTGTAGGTGTGATCTTTACACCGGACTCGATGTTCGCTGATAAAAAACGGGGTAATTTTAGCAAAGTAATCAGCGATCGCTTCTCTGACAAATCCAATATCATCTGGATGCACTCGTGTTGCCCATTCGTCGAAATGATTGGAAATCTCATGTTCTTCGTAACCAAGCATTTCCTTCCAGCGAGTGGAGAAAAATACTTGATTATTTTCAACGTTCCAGTCCCAAATCCCATCATTATTACCCTGGACGGCTAACTGGCAGCGTTCTTCGCTTTGTTTGAGTGCGTCTTGCATCCGTTGGCGCTCAATGGCTGTAGCGAGAACGTTGGCAACAGCTTGCAGAAAAGAAATATCATCTCTGGTGAAGGTGTGGTGTCTGGTTGTGTGTGCCCCGAAGACACCAAAAGGACGCTCTTTGCCATGAATCACCACGCTAATACCGCTCACTACTTGATGGTCATGTAGCAGTGGTGGGCCATTAAATCGTGTTTCGGCACGGAGGTCATCAACAATCACTGGTTCTTTGGAAAGCAGGGTATAGCCAGCTTGAGAATTCATTCCCGCACTAACTGTTGCCTTTCCCACAAGTCCAGGTTGCCAACCTACTCCGGCGCGTAGCAGCAATCTTTGATCGTCTGGCAGTAGTTCCAAAATTTTGCAAGACTGAACTTTGAGACATTGGGCGACGATTGTCACACATGAGTTCATCAGTGTAGTCAAGTCTGTACTAGCTAAGGCCATTTGACTTAGTTCTGCCACCATCGCTTGCTGGTGAGCATGAACTTCTAGCGCCTCCTCCGCTTGCTTGCGCTTGGTGATGTCCATGTATACCCCAGACATTTGCACAGCCACCCCAGACGCATCCCCAAAGACAACTCCTTTACCTGCTAAAAAGCGAATTCTCCCATCGGGTAAAACAACGCGAAATTCGATGTCATATTTGACTCGCTCCTGAATAGCTTGCTGATGCGATCGCCTGACATAATCGCGATCGTGGGGATGAATGCAGCAGATAAAAGCTTCATACGTGTAGTTGAAAGTCCCTTTTTCTAAGCCAAAAAGTGCTTCCAGATTCTCTGACCAAGTAATTTTGTTCGTTAGCAAATCCCAGTTCCAGATGCCCATGCGAGCAGCGTCTAATGCCAGGCACAATTGTGCTTCCCGCAATTGTGCCTGGGCAGTTTGCTGTCGTAATTCCTGCACAGCCCGATGAGCTTCCAGAAGACGGTGCAATCTTTGACGTAATATTGGCCATTGAATTGGCTTGGTAATAAAATCAGCTGCACCCACAGCAAAAGCTTTCTCTACGGTAGCCTGATCAGAAAAAGCGCTAATTATTAACACTGGTGTATCTTTGCCATCGGGGAGTGCTTGCAGTTGAGCGCAGCAACTAAACCCATCCATCCCCGACATCAGGGCATCTAACAGTACTATATCTGGGTGGAGGCGAGTGTAGGTAGCGATCGCCTCTAAACCGTTACTCGCTTCTACCACTTGATACCCTGCTTCTGTCAATAGCTCACTCAGATGCATTCGCATGAAATCGTCGTTGTCTACAACCAGAATCAGGTTATTCATTAGAGTTTATGCTGGGAGCGATCGCCCTTCTTAATTTGGTCAAACTCAGTGCTTTTAATTCAGCACTCCTCATTTTCCTAATTATTTTAACCCCCTAGTCCCCAATGCCCCATGCCATTCCCTGTGAGCAGATTGCGGTTTTTGGCTAACCCACAACCCAATGTCATGAAAAACTTACATTATCCCCATCGCTCAACATGTAGCTAGCTGCTAATGTTATGAAAACGTGACATTGAGATCCCAGAAGGGCTGATAAATTCGTGAAACAGGCAAAAAACCTATTGAAAACACTTGATCCCTAGATATGCTTAGTGGTTAATATTAACTTAACAAAAAGAACTCCTTCGATCCCAAAGAAATGCTAATTTTGGCATAACTAGGAATTGCAAGGAAATGACCTCAATTTAAAAACAGACTAAAAAACTGGGCAAAAACCAGGAGTCAGGAATAAGAAATTCATCTGGAATGGATGACATTTTAAATAGCATTCTTTAACCAGGGGAAATCATTTACCGCTTAAACTACTGGAGGCCAAATTAATGGCAAAAGAACGCCCGCCACTAGAGGAGATGACCTTACGCCAACTACGCAAAGTTGCTAGCGAATATAGCATCTCTCGCTATAGCCGAATGCGTAAATCACAACTGCTGGCATCAATACAAGAAGTTCAGCGGAGCAAAAACTTACTCAGTCCATCTCGTTCATTGGAGGCACAAGAAACCGTGGAAGCTGCAAAGTTTGAATTAGGTCAGGAAGATCGAACAGGCGGATCTTTGGCTGATGTTGATGAAGGACTGGCAGATTTGCCATCTGGCTATGGTGACAGCCGGATTGTACTCTTACCACGCGATCCTCAGTGGGCTTACACTTACTGGGACGTTCCCAATGAACACAAAGAGGAACTGCGCCGCCAAGGGGGACAACAACTGGCACTACGGATTTATGATGTCACCGACATCGATATTGAATACCAAAGCCCCCACAGCATTCAAGAATATCCTGCTGATGAACTAGCTAGAGAATGGTATATACCAGTTCCAGTTAGCGATCGCGATTATGTGATCGATATCGGCTATCGGGCTGCTGATGGCCGCTGGTTGGTACTAGCTCGTTCTACTAGAGTACACATCCCTCCCGTCTATCCTTCTGACTGGATAGAAGATGTCTTCATCACTGTTGAATTTGAAGAAGATTTGCGTGGCAAAACTCAGTACGAACTAGTTCCCCCCGCCAAGAAGATTGCAGCTACCGCCAATGGTAATGCTGTTGTAAATGGTAACGGCAACAGCAACCCCATTTACGACGAAATATTTGGTTTAGCAGAATCTGCCGAAGCACTACGGGTTGCTGGTTCTATCTTCGGTTCCCAGCAGCAAGTACCAGGTGCAGCGCAAGCTATTAGCTCTTACATTTTCCCCTCTGGTGTGGGTCTGTGGGCACTTCCCACCGTGTCTGGCTTAACCGCTTCCGGTGCTGGAATGTCAGGTGTTGGCTTCTCGGCTTCCGCCGTCCCAGTGCGTCCGCGCCAGTTCTGGTTAATTGCTGATGCTGAGTTGATCGTCTATGGTGCAACCGAACCCGATGCTACCGTAACCATTGGCGGCCGGCCAATTCAGCTAAATCCAGATGGGACATTCCGCTTCCAGATGTCCTTCCAGGATGGTTTAATTGATTATCCGATTTTGGCTGTAGCCGCTGATGGTGAGCAAACTCGGTCAATTCAGATGAAATTTAATCGTGAGACACCATCTCGGAATACTAACACCAAAGAAGAAGCTGTTTTAGAATGGTTCCCTTAAGTTTTGGCTCTGAGATTAACTCGATACTAAAATTTTAAATTATTCCCCGCTATAGTAATTCTGTAGCGGTTTTTTTTGCATTATTTATGTATACACAAAAATTATTTTTCTTATTTAGCTTGATAGTTGCGGCAAGTTTATTATCAGGTTGTCAAGAGATTGAAGCAAATTCAGTCCCAAAAGCATCTAAAACTTGTCCTGGCAAAGATGCCAAGTTCAGTATTGATTTTTTTAAAACCAATAATCAAGGTAAAAAAAATCAAAGAGGTATTAACAATGTGATTATTTTTAATCCCAAGTCAGCAGAATTAGATTTCAAAGTTAATGTTGGTTTATCTCATCAACTCTATGCCAAAGATGCCAGGGGGAAACTGCGTAAAGAATATGTCGCAAAACGGTTTCATGAACTCATTGCCGATGAGAATGCCAAATTAAACGGACAGCTACCCATTGCCGCAATTAATGCCGACTATATAGGTACTGATGATCAACCACAAGGCTTAAATGTTTCTCGTGGCATAGAGTATTCAGGAGCATTTAAAAATAAACGTTCTTCCTTTGGGATATCAGGAGGTACACCCAACCAGCGACAGGCTACTATCCAAGCTGGTAGAAGAAAAAGCGATATTCTCAATTACAATTTAGTGGGTGGTAATGGCAGATTCTACCGTCAGGGTAAGTTTAAAGATATTTGTCAAGATTTGGGAGAATTTGCCTGTAAAAATGCTAAGAATCGCTCTCTGGCAGCGATCACGAATCAAGGGTATGTCATCCTCCTAGTTAATGACTTGAAAGCTAATTCAGATATAGAATTATCTCAAGTTAATCAAGAGTTACTGCCAGATATGTTTGATAATGTCTTAGAAGGCATTGCTAGCAATAACTGTTTAGGTAAGATTCAAGAAGGGATTTTATTTGATGGAGGCATGTCTCCAGGATTGTATTATAACCAGAAAACTTATGTAGAAAACCTTGGGCCGATTGGTTCAGTTTTTTTGATTTACAGAAAATAAACAAAATCGCCAATGGAAAATGGTAACTACGGGAAAATACCACTTTTACAAGACGTGAACACCGATCTAGGCGATGGCTCTCCTGTTCTTACAATATCTATGTGAGAACAGAAATTTTCTTTACTTGGTGTTCTGGTGGTAGCCTCCGAAAAGCTGCTGCGCCTCTACGTTCCTGAAAAAGCCTATGCAACCTACTAATCCTAACCAATTTACAGAAAAAGCCTGGGAAGCGATCGCCCACACCCCCGATATTGTCAAACAATATCAACAACAGCAAATTGAAAGTGAACACCTGATGAAAGCCTTGCTAGAACAAGATGGTCTAGCAACTGGAATTCTCACCAAGGCAGGTGTTAACCTCCAAAAATTGCGCGATCGCACTGAACAATTTTTTCAACGGCAGCCGAAAGTATCTGGTAGCAGCAGTTCTGTCTACTTGGGACGCAGCTTGGATACACTTCTAGATCGGGCAGATGGATATCGCAAAGAGTTTCAAGATGAATATATTTCAATTGAACACTTATTGCTGGCTTACGCTAAAGATGACCGGTTTGGCAAAGGTTTATTCCAAGAATTCGGTTTAGACGAAGGCAAGCTAAAAAATATTATTAAACAAGTTCGTGGGAGCCAAAAAGTGACCGACCAAAATCCAGAAGGCAAATATGAAGCACTGGAAAAATACGGGCGTGACCTCACCGAAGCTGCGCGTAAAGGTCAACTCGATCCAGTAATTGGGCGAGATGATGAGATTCGTCGCACTGTCCAAATTCTTTCTCGCCGCACCAAGAATAATCCTGTGCTAATTGGTGAACCAGGTGTTGGTAAAACTGCGATCGCTGAAGGATTAGCACAGCGGATTATCGCAGGTGATGTACCTCAATCCCTCAAAGACTGCAAGCTAATTGCTTTAGATATGGGTGCTTTGATTGCAGGGGCAAAATTCCGGGGTGAATTTGAAGAACGCCTGAAAGCAGTATTAAAAGAAGTTACTGAATCTGCCGGCAAGATTGTTTTATTTATTGATGAAATTCATACCGTTGTCGGCGCTGGTGCAACCCAAGGCGCAATGGATGCTAGTAACTTGTTAAAACCAATGTTGGCGCGGGGCGAATTGCGTTGTATTGGGGCAACAACCCTGGATGAATACCGCAAACATATCGAAAAAGATGCCGCACTAGAAAGACGTTTCCAACAGGTTTATGTCGATCAGCCCAGTGTAGAAGATAGTATTTCGATTTTGCGCGGGTTGAGAGAACGTTATGAAAACCACCACGGGGTGAAGATTTCTGATAGTGCTTTAGTTGCAGCAGCTGTATTGTCGAGTCGATATATTAGCGATCGCTTCCTCCCTGATAAAGCCATCGACTTAGTAGACGAAGCCGCCGCTAGACTGAAAATGGAGATTACCTCCAAACCAGAAGAACTCGACGAAATTGACCGTAAGATTCTCCAATTGGAAATGGAGAAGCTATCGCTGAAAAAAGAAAGCGATGCAGCTTCTCGCGAACGTCTAGAAAGACTGGAAAAAGAAATTGCCGATCTCAAAGAAGAACAAAAAACCCTGAATACTCAATGGCAGTCGGAAAAAGATATTATTGACAAAATTCAGTCGGTTAAAAAAGAGATTGAACGGGTTAACTTAGAGATTCAGCAAGCAGAACGCGATTACGACCTTAACCGGGCTGCGGAGTTGAAATACGGCAATTTAACCAGTTTGCATCGTCAATTGGAAGCAGTAGAAGCTGAATTGGCAAGCACTCAAAGAAGTGGAAAATCATTATTACGCGAAGAAGTCACAGAAGCTGATATTGCCGAAATTATTTCTAAATGGACAGGAATTCCCATTAGCAAATTGGTGGAATCTGAGAAAGAGAAACTGCTGAACTTAGAAGATGAACTGCACCACCGCGTAATTGGACAAGAAGAAGCAGTGACAGCTGTAGCGGATGCAATTCAGCGATCGCGGGCTGGACTAGCTGATCCTAATCGTCCCATCGCTAGCTTTATTTTTCTTGGGCCTACGGGCGTGGGTAAAACTGAATTGGCGAAAGCATTGGCGGCGTATATGTTCGATAGCGAAGATGCGCTGGTGCGAATCGATATGTCGGAGTATATGGAAAAACACGCCGTCTCTCGCTTAATTGGTGCGCCTCCAGGATACGTGGGTTATGAAGAAGGCGGACAACTTACAGAAGCGATTCGGCGGCGTCCTTACTCAGTGATTCTCTTCGATGAAATCGAGAAAGCACATCCCGATGTATTTAATATTTTCTTGCAAATTCTCGATGATGGTCGCGTCACTGATGCCCAAGGTCATAAGGTGGACTTCAAAAACGCTATTATCATCATGACCAGCAACATCGGTTCGCAGTACATTCTTGATGTCGCCGGGGATAACGCCCACTACGATGAAATGCGCCGTCGAGTCATGGAAGCGATGCGAAATAGCTTCCGTCCAGAGTTCCTCAACCGGATTGACGAAATCATCATCTTCCACGGTTTGGATAAGAAAGAATTGCGGCAAATTGTGCTGTTACAAGTGGAAAGATTGCGGCAAAGACTGGGCGATCGCAAAATATCCCTCAAACTCTCGGATTCTGCACTTGACTTTTTAGCAGAAGTAGGGTATGACCCAGTGTATGGGGCGCGTCCACTGAAGCGGGCGATTCAGCGGGAGTTAGAAACTCAAATTGCTAAATCCATCTTGCGCGGTGAATTCAACGACGGTAACACCATCTTTGTAGATGTGCAGAATGAGCGTCTTTCTTTTAGTCGCTTACCTGTTGAGGTATTTAGTAGCTAATTAGAGCAATTCTTAGTTATTGGCCCATAACCACCCGACACTAACCATTAGCAAGACGCTTTCTCTTTTAGAGAAAGCGTCTTTGTAGTGAACTATTCTTGAAAAATCAACTTAGCTGCTGCAAAAACTCCCCTTCTTCTGAACTTTAGCTAAGATTCAAAATGCTTTTGCAATGCGGAAAGCGCCCAAAACTCTCAATATTTAGACCAAGCCGATTCATCCGTAGGGTTAATCTAAAATCTGAAATCTAAAATCCAAAGTTAATTAACCCTTACAAAGCACTTGTCGCATCTTACGCATATTTGCAGGCAACTCTAAGTTCATTGCTTGTTGAATGAAAATTGATGGAATTGGAATCAGAGGGGTAGCTTGCACAGTATAAGCAAGGATTGTGCCATTACCATAATCTTTTAGTTCTAAATTGGCGTTAAAATCCTCAAAAGTCCCTTTTTCCATACGAAATTGAATTTGCTGCCCCAGCACTTCTACAACGCTGAGGTAAATTTCCACTTGAGCCGTGAAAAAGAAGAAGGCTTTTTGTGCTGCTTGATACAGACGTTTGACTTCACCTTTTTGTACTATCTCGCTTTTGGTGATATCGGGAAAATATTGCACCCACCGGGGGTAATCAGTTAATTGCTGCCAAACGTGCGATCGCACCATCGGCACATACATCCAGGCTGTCACCGCACCACCACATGTCTTGTGCGATCGCGTTTCTACCAAAATTTCACCCTGTACCAGCAACTTTTGCTTGTCTTGACTCCAAGCCATATCTGAACCTGCAATAATTGAATCTGATATATAAGACGCAGACATAATGATTTAAGTTACTCCTCAACTCATCCACCTAAATGGAGTTGAAATTACAAGCCATAAAACTTGATTTTGATCCAACTCATTAAATTTAGTTCCAGTCTAATCCCTATCTTTTCCGGAAACGGTGATTTTTTGCTAATTATTTCAGTTACTTTACTGTAAAAACTGTATTTCTTCTCAGAATTAACACAATTAGCACTTAAGTGACTTTTATCAAAGTAATACTTGTAGATGAACAACTGTGTTATTAACAGCTAGAATGGCACAAACACGACTTAATATCAAGTACCTTACCCCAGCGTTTGGATAGCATCTCTCGATTTTTACGTGTTATTTCTGATGAAACTGCAACTTCATCATAACTTCATATCTTAATTATCAATATCAAGTGTAATGTCTGTTGAGTTGAGAGGAAAAGTAAGTGAGTCAATCTTCTTTAAATCGTAGATTAATCCAGATTTTTGGTATCCTTCTTGGCGTTAGCGTCGCCGTCTGGGTACTGAGAGGTATTGGTATTCTCACTTTTATTCCAGGTGGAATTATTTGGCTACTACTACTTGGAGCGATCGCGATCGGGATTATCAGTTACGCCCAAAGGAGATGGTGGCGTTTTTAACAAGAGAGGCAGAGGAGGTAGGGAGAGAGAAATAAAATAGTGAAGCAATGCCAACAATTTACTAGGAAAAACGAACATGGCAAAGTATATATGTACTGTTTGCGGCTATGAATATGACCCAGAAGTAGGCGATCCAGATAGCGATATAGCACCGGGAACAGCCTTTGAAGATATACCAGATAATTGGGTATGTCCGACTTGCGGTGCCACAAAAGACCAATTTGAAATAGTTGAAGAGTGAAAATAACGGCTAGCCTAGTAAAGTACGTGCTATTGAGAAATTTTAGAACTTGCTACCGTTACAAATTGTAGTTATTGGGGGTGGGGCAGCGGGATTTTTTGGCGCGATCGCTTGTGCTAAAGCCAATCCTGATGCCCAAGTTACCTTACTCGAAGCCAGTCGTCAACCCCTAGCGAAAGTGCTAATTTCTGGTGGCGGACGCTGCAACGTTACTCACGCTTGCTTTGAGCCGGAGGAGTTAGTGCAAAATTACCCTAGAGGTGCAAAAGCTTTGCGGGGTGCTTTGACTCGGTTTGGGCCTCAAGACACAGTAGCTTGGTTTGCTGCTAGTGGAGTCTATCTAAAAACTGAAGCTGATAACCGGATGTTTCCTGTCACCAATACTTCAGAAACCATTGTGGAATGTCTGATTAAATCGGTGGCGAAAGCTGGTATAAAACTCCGTATCGGTACACATGTAACTTCGGTGAAACGAACCGCAGCAGATGGGGGTTTTGATATTCTTCTGAAATCGGGAGAGACGATTAAATGCGATCGCCTCCTTCTGGCAACCGGTAGTAGCCTTGCGGGTTATAAAATTGTCCGAGAGTTAGGTCATCAAATTGAACCGCCAGTACCCTCGTTATTTACCTTCAACATTGTCGATCAAAAGTTGCGGGAATTGGCTGGAGTAAGCGTTAACCCTGCTCAATTGCGGTTATCTGCGGGCGGAAAATCCCAATTGCAACAAACTGGGCCATTGCTAATTACCCACTGGGGTTTGAGTGGCCCGGCTGTTTTGAAGCTTTCTGCTTGGGGTGCGAGAGTTCTGCACGAAAGCCGCTACCAAGCCACATTATTGATTAATTGGCTACCTAATTTGCACCAAGAACAAGTGCGAGAAAAAGTTTTAGCAGTTAAGGATGAATGGGGAAAGAAAGCGATCGCATTGCATCGCGGCGTTGATCTCCCCCATCGTCTCTGGCAATATATCATTGCCCGTGCAGGCATTACCATAGAAGACCGTTGGGCAGAAATATCTAGTAAAACCTTAAATCAACTAGTGCAAGAGCTTACTCAAGGACAATACTTAATTAATGGCAAAGGAGCCTTCAAAGAAGAATTTGTTACCTGTGGTGGTGTCAAGCTCAAAGAAGTCAACTTCAAGACAATGGAAAGTCGGTTAGTTCCTGGTCTTTATTTTGCCGGAGAAATCTTAGATATTGATGGCGTTACCGGTGGGTTTAACTTCCAAAGTGCTTGGACAACCGGATATTTAGCAGGGATAGCAATGGCGACTAGCCACGAATAGTCTGCCGATCCAAAGTTGATGGATTTGGAGTGACACAAAGACGCGGAGATTTTTCTCCGTGTTAACCCGAACCCATTTACCAGTTCTTTAGGAACAAGCGATCGCTACTTAACTATATTTACTTATCAAAATTTGTACTAATCTTCTAGCATTTCCCACCTTGCCACTCTACATTCACACCAGCCACCCTAGAGAAGACTAATTTTTCAGGGTGTATTCGTTTTTCTATAAAAAATATATGAACACTGATAAAAATACTGCGTCTGAAATTATGTTGCAGGCAAGCCAGTATATGCTGCACGGCTTTCCAGTGCTTGGTGTTCCTGATGAGGAGCGGGCTGTAAAATACTTCAGTCTCAATCCATTTCTACCCAATGTCCAAAATCGTTGTCCGATTGAATGTGCCTATTGTGTCTGTCATCAAGACCGTGACTGGCATCATTATCCACAAAACTTTCAAGATGTCTCAGATCCAGTTGAGCTGCTCGATCTTTTGCTAGACTACATTTTTGCTACTCAGGAGGGACAAAAGGGTTTTCCAATTTCATTGTGCGATTACTCTGACCCCTTTATTCCAGCCCATCGAGAACGTGTACTATCAATTCTGGATGCACTGATTGACCGCAAAGCTGCCAATATAGTCTACATCACCACCAAAGTCCATCCTGGTCAATCTTTTCTAGAGCGCCTCAAAACAACTCTAGAGCGACCTCATTCACTTCGAGTCACTGTTTTTGTCAGTCTACCACCCTTGAAACCAGGCTATGAGCAAGCCTCAATTCAGAGCCGGGTACAGTTGTTACAAGATTTAGTAAACCTTGGGATTCCCTGTTGTTGGTATCTGCGTCCACTAGTTGAAGAGTGGTTTGATGAAGCCTTAATGTGGCAATTAGCACGGACACTATTGCCCCATGTTTCCCATCACGTTATTCTATCTGGGCTTGTGATGTCTGAAGACATTGAAGCAAGTCTGTTAAAACAGGAATTAATCGTTCCAGAATGGGATCGAACACAACCAGGACGTAAGCAATACTTGTCATTGGATTTCGAGTCAAAACTGCGCTCAATTCTCAGCGCTGTCGCTAGTGAGCAAAATACTTCTCTGGGCCCAGTGATGGGACATCGCCTATGCGGTACTAACGGCAATCATGCCTATGGCTGCCTGATTTGCGCCAAACAAAACCGTTATTGCCAGCTTTTTCAGCTTCATCACTATGGTGAAACGATCGCCGCCGAAGATAATCAACGCCTCAAGACGCTACTGAGACAAGATTCTGTGAAAGTAGGCTCATCTTTACAACGAGAGCCATCAACAGAAGAATGTCGGTGAAGTACTCCAACCTAGAGGGAATTTAGGAACGGTCTGATTGCTTTACTGCTATGCGTCTACAAAATTATTGTATTGGAGCATAAAGAGGGAAAATTATCTTGCGATTGTAGATCAATTTTGAACACACCCAACAATGAAATTCAGCGAAATCCTCCGTCAATTTGGTGACGCGGCCACCAATCATAGCCTGACTAGCAACCCAGACCAAGACCCAGAAATTACAGGGGTAGCAGCCATTGATGATGCTAGCAACGGTACTCTCAGTTATGTAGAAGGTGCAAAATTTGGGTCTTTTGTCGGCAATACCAATGCTAGTGCTTTAATTTTGCCCCAGTCCGAAAAATTACAGACGCTTGCACAAGAGAGGGGTATTGTCTGGCTAGCAACCTCAGATCCGCGATTATTGTTTGCCAAAGCGATCGCACTTTTTTATCAACCATATCGCCCTACCCCAGAAATTCATCCCACCGCTGTGATTCACTCTACCGCAAAAGTTGGTAGTGATGTTTATATTGGCCCCCATGCTGTGATTCAACAAGGGGTAGAAATTGGCAATAGTGCAATCATTCATCCCAACGTGGTGATTTATCCAGATGCCAAAATCGGCGATCGCACCACCTTACACGCCAACTGTACGATCCACGAACGCACCCGCATCGGTGCAGATTGCGTCATTCACAGTGGTGCTGTCATCGGTGCAGAAGGCTTTGGTTTTGTTCCTATCCCGACTGGTTGGTTCAAAATGGAACAATCTGGCTATACAGTCTTAGAAGATGGCGTAGAAGTTGGCTGCAACAGTGGCATTGACCGCCCATCCGTCGGAGAAACACGGGTAGGTCGCAATACAGTAATTGATAGCTTAGTGCAAATAGGTCATGGTTGCCAAATTGGTTCTAGCTGTGCGATCGCAGGTCAGGTTGGCATGGCGGGAGGTGTCAAACTGGGAAATCGCGTTATTTTAGCTGGACAAACAGGAATAGTCAATCAAGTGAAGATGGGAGATGGGTCGATGACATCTGCTCAAACTGGAATTCACAACGATGTTGCACCAGGAGAAATTGTCTGCGGAACTCCAGCCCTTCCTTACAAACTATATCTCAAGGTATCTGCTGTTTATGGTCGCCTGCCAGATATGTATCAATCACTAAAACAATTGCAACGTAAATTCAAAAATAGCAATGATTAAGTTGAAAGTTATCTAAATTGCATAACCAAATTTAAAATAACTCTTGTGATCCGGGCATCTTGTCCGTTCCACAAGAGTTGAAGAGTACTTGTCCGAGAAGTATTGGGAGGTGATTGAGTGATATCATCTCCGCCTAATGAGTTATAATTCCCGCATCTGTGCAAAAACCAGGAAACGCTCTTTCCCCCTGCCCCCTGCCCCCTGCCGTCTTAATGATAAGTCTTGAACCGGACACGATATGATGCCTTCCTCAACATTGGGGAGGGGAAGTTGGGTTAGTGCTTAAACAAATATCCACAAATGGTACACAATATCTGAGGCTAGACAGGTGCAGCTTGGCTAACTTTTTCCACACCCACAGGTACGTTAGGGTATTGCTGCTTTTTAGTGTAGAAGCCACTGATTGCACTCAAGTCTACTGGCAAATCTTTTGCCTGGTATAGTGCTTTGATGATACTTTTATTCCCTTGCCAGTCATCACCAGTAATATCCCAAACAATAACCCCTTGGACTCCGACATACTTTAAAAACTTCAATTTTTCAACAGCAGTTTCTGGAGTTTCAAAGTAGATATTGTGAGCATATGGATAGTTTCCTGGAACATGACTGACGAAATCAGGTCTTGGTGTACTTCCTAGCTCTTTAATATTGGCATCAGGAGCAGTATCAGAATAAGGATAATTTCTGACAATATCCTTGTACTGAATCACTTTATATCCTGGAGGTATCTCATGACTTTGGGGATCTTGATCTTTTTTATAAGCAAAGTCATACCCATACGTAGGTACTCCAAATGCCAGCTTATTCCTTGGAAGTCCTTGTCCCTTAGTCTGCCAGTTGACAAAATATGAGTTTGACCAGTACCACAAAGAATCTTCCACTGAAATAATCGGATTGTCATCAGGTTTTGGAGGTCTTTCTGGTAACGCTGGCCAAGGTTTCTCCTGTTGCTCTGGTATATAAGCCTTTTGCTCTCGGATGCTAAAGAGTTTTGTATGTGGGCCTACAGGAGATTTATCCGAAGCACCAGTCAGGTCATAGCTCATCACGCCAATCCACTCTACATAATCGGCCAGCTTTGGGTCATAGTTATTTCCATACCAAGATGTGGCAAACACAGCTGCTGAAACTGTTTTACCTAGCGGCAAAGCTTGCTTTAATCGCTCGGCAAATTTAGTCAAACCTAATCCGGCAGGATGGGGATCACCTGTAGGTCGGCCTCCCTGGTCAGGGTCTCCTGGATTTTTAGCCCACCAGCACTCCAAGTCTAGGTCTACACCATCTAGAGAATGATCGTTGATAAACTTGACTACCTTATTTACAGTTTGCGGGAGAAGTGGATCTGAAGGATTATTTCCTATCTTCTCCATGAGATACAAGAATCCATAATCTGTTGCACCTCCCAGGGCAATCAAGATTTTGGCATTATTTTTGTGTCCTGTGGTTACAACATCATCAAGGATTTCATTAACATCGTTTACTGATGTCTGAGTAAATTCACCAAGGTTTTTCTCCTCAAACATGAGAAATGAGATGATGCCATGAGTAATATTTTGATAAATCTTCTCATTAGCATAGTCAAAGCCTTCTGTCTTCCTCCAAGTTGGGATATAAGCAATAATTTTGGCTTCTTGAGTGTGAGTTTGAGATGTTAGATCATACAACTCATCATCAAATCGCCATCCATTCTCTTCAGGATTTCCTACCCCTGGTTCTGAACCCCAGAAAGCTGTTTTAAAGATATTTTGGTTATATCTGACTGTGACTCCTGCTTGGTATCCTTCAGGTTTATTCACCCAATCAGGAATGCCTAAATAATCTGTAGATAATCCCATTTTCTACCTCTTATGACTAACAATGAATCCAACTACGAATTAGCCAATAATCAATAGATTCGTTCTCTGACTGCTTGTCTTGTTAATTGGGTAATTACGTTGATGGTTAACAATTAAAGTTAGATATCAATTATCAATAACTCGTCTAACTTGAGAAATATATACGATTTAATTTCTCCTACATCCCAAGTTAGATGAATCTCAATAAAAATCAGGTATTTTATGACATTAATCAATGAATTTGATTTCGGTGTGGCGAATACATACCCAAAGAGATGGATAGGATGACCGGGAAAATCAGCGATCGCAAGGTTATGTGCGATCGCTAATGACTGAAAGCGTTAGATAGTAAATGTAATTCCAGGAGTGAGCGCACTCAAACTGACATCTTCAGCCACAGCAATCACGTCGCCGAAAGCGGGCGCTCCGAAGAAGATGACCGTATCTAAGATAGATGAGTCATTTGAAAAAATACCACTACCAATACTATTATTAGTATTGAAGTTTTGCTGTACGAATGTGTAATCGCTAGCAGAACCGCGAAGAGTGATCTTGTCCCCATCTAGTAGAGAGAAATCTGTGATCACAGCATGACCAGCTTGCCGATAAGAGTCACGTAGGTTGAACGTATCAACAGATTGAACCCCTTGAAATAGAACTCCTCCTGTTAAAATATCTATTTCTTGGCTATTAAAGCTACCACCACCTGAGAGGGTATCATTACCCTTACCTCCGGAAAGAATATCATTGCCAGAGTCACCATTTAGGCGATCGTTACCTGCGCCTGCGTCAAGGCGATCGTTGCCCAATCCACCAAATAGTACATCGTTGCCGCTACCAGCTAGCAGAATATCACCGCCATCGAGACCATTAAGAACTACGTTGACGTTTTGGTTGGCGCGACTGGCATCTATGCGATTGCTGCTAGCGCCTCCTTGGATTTCAACGTTTTCAATACCTTGGAGGGTATCTGTACCTGTGGCTGAATCATCTAGATTAGCTCCAGGGCCAAACTTGCCACCTTTGAGTTGGCTTTTATTTGGGTCATTGGCAAATGAGAACAGCTCAAAGTTATTGTCACCATTTATAAATAGGAAGTCTTCACCTCCTCCCCCGATATATTGGTCATCACCTGCTCCATCAAAGGCACTATCGGAAAAACTATCCCTCCCGGCTCCACCTTGGAGGAAGTCATTCCCTTGTCCTCCATTCAAATTATTGTTGTCATTTCCACCGATAAGAGTGTCATTGCCATTATTTCCACGCAGGAAGTTAAATCCCGTTCCTCCTACTATGCTGTCATTACCATCACCACCGTTGATCTGGTCAAGACCACGGCTACCTATGATGGTGTCATTACCTGCACCACCGAAGAGAAAGGTTCGCCCTGACAAAAGAGCCTGAGATGCATTAATCGTGTCATTACCGGAAGTACCAGTGAGCCTGACATCCTCTATCTCAGAAAACTGGTGGGCTAAATTACCGACAAACAACTGATTATTGGTTAAGAAATAATTTGAGGCTCCCTCAACACGCAGCTCGTCATTACCGACACCGCCAATCAGGGTATCGCCAACATCACCTATAGCCGGAAAGTTGCCGTTTTGAGCGATGAGAATATCGTTACCCGCACCGCCATTAACGCGATTGTTTCCAGTCCCACCAGAAAGGATGTCGTTGTCATCGCCGCCGTTGAGAGTGTCATTACCTGCGCCACCATCAAGGGTGTCTCTGTTGAATCCACCATCGAGGAAATCGTTACCAAGTCCCCCAAATAGAGAATCATTGCCAAAGTTGCCTATTAAAGTGTCGTTACCCGCGCCACCATTAACCGTATCGTTACCCGCTAGAGCATCGATCTTATCGTTGTCCCCATTAGCGATAATTTTGTCATCAGCAGGGGTTATGGTTCCACTAATAATCGCCATAATTTTGAGTCTCCTTTGATTTGGTTATGAGTTTGTGTATTATTTACCTGGTTTAGAGTTTGGACATTTCAATAAAGTTAGATTTATCCAAATCCCAATCGCTGCGGTTGCTGTTATTACAGATTGCCTTTTGCACTCAAAAACGTAAATATGGATAATTTAAGGAGTTTGATTCCCAGAAATTAAACGACAAAAGAAGTCAATTTAAGGTTAAGTAAGAAAATTTAAGGGGAGTAATCTTTGCTGAAATAGGCAAGGTAAGGATTACAGCCATTTGAATATAGTTTGGTGAAAAATCTGGAAAGTTGAGAATTCGGACTGTAGCTAAATATATAAATAGTTGTTATTCATTCCTGAGCAATGGACTTTGAAACAGCATTCAAAATATTAGATGCAGCAGTTGTTGCCCAGACAAAAAGACATCTGAAAGATATTGAAGTAACAATACTTCGTAGCTCTTGGCAAGGAAAGAAGTATGGTGAAATTGCCCAAGTTCATGGCTACACTACCGAATACCTACAGCATGATGTTGGCCCGAAGCTATGGCAAATGCTGTCAGCAGCATTTGGCGAAAAGGTTAGTAAAAAGAATTTTCAGGCAGCATTAGAGCGGCAGCAGCTTTCCGATACTGCTGCGTTACCAAAGCAGTTAGAGGCAACTTTACAGCCACAGCTAAAAAGGGAGAAAATGACATCCCCCAACTCCGGTTCTGAAGGAAATGAGGAAGTATTACTAACTAATGAACGACCTCAACTGAACACAGAACCAGAGTTTCCGGTAGGTCAAGTCCCTCTCACTTCTAGCTTTTATGTTGAACGTCCTCCAATTGAAGATCGCTGTTTTCAAGAGATTTTGCAGCCAGGTGCCCTAATTCGCATCAAAGCATCTAGACAGATGGGCAAAACCTCGCTAATGGCCAGGATTCTTGATGAAGCTAGAAAGCATGGCTGCCAAACAGTAGCTTTAAGCTTTCATTTAGCAGATAAAGCCGTTTTCACCAGCTTGGATACATTTTTACGCTGGTTCTGTGAAAGCGTTGGCAGGAAACTGAAGCAGCTTCATCAGTTAGATGATTATTGGAGCATTTATGGCAGTAAGGATAAAACCACTGCTTACTTTGAAGAATGTTTGTTAGAAGAAATCGACAGCCCATTAGTAATTAGCTTGGATGGCGTCGATCGCATTTTTCCACATCGGGAAATTGCTGAAGACTTTTTTAACCTGTTACGAGCTTGGTATGAGTATGCCAAGTATGGCGATCGCAGTAGCGAAATCTGGAAAAAACTCCGGCTAATTTTGGTACATTCTAAAGAAGTTTATATTCCGCTAAATATTAATCAATCTCCCTTTAACGTCGGATTGAGTATTGAATTACAAGAGTTTAATCAAGAACAAGTTCAAATTTTGGTTGAGCGTCATCAAGGACTAAATTGGATTGATACTCAGGTCGAAAAACTGATGGAGATGGTAGGAGGACATCCTTATTTAGTCCGGCTAGCTCTTTATCACGTTCAACATCAGGACATCACACTTGAGCAGTTGTTGGAAACAGCCCCAACTGAAGCGGGAATTTACAAAGACCATCTTCGAGGGCATTTGTGTAATCTCAACGATCATCCAAATTTAGTGGCAGCTTTTAGCCAGGTTGTGAAGAGTTTTGTACCGATAGAACTAGACTCGGAGTCAGCATTTAAATTACATAGCATGGGTCTGGTGGTATATTGTAATGACAATAAAGTGATGCCACGCTGCGATTTATACCGCCAATATTTTCAAAATCGCCTCAGTTAGTTATAAATTTTAACCAAGATGACACGTTGCTCATAGCTGAAAGTGAGGATGCATCCAACGAGCCAAGCAAAAAACTCGCCTTACAAATATCAAGTCGGAGGGAGTCTACAAATTGATGCTCCAAGCTATGTGCAGCGGCAAGCCGACAAAGATTTTTATGATGCACTAAAGGCTGGAGAATTTTGTTATGTCTTCAACTCGCGGCAGATGGGCAAGTCTAGTCTGCGAGTCCAAACAATGCGTAAACTGCAAGCAGAGAGTATTGCTTGTGGTGTTGTCGATATTACGGCAATTAGTAGTCAAGATATTACTTCATCTGAGTGGTATTTGGGCATACTGCGGAGGCTAGCGCGTAGCTTCATTCCCAAATTTAAAGTCCTGAATTGGTGGAGCGATCGCACTGCACTATCACCAATACAATGCTTGAGTGAGTTTATTGAGTCAGTGCTGTTGGCAGAAGTGTCTCAAAACATTGTGATTTTTGTAGACGAAATTGATAGCATTCTCAAATTAAACTTCAAGGATGATTTTTTAGCTTTGATTCGGGCTTGTTATAACAAACGAGCCGATAATCCAGCTTACCAGCGCCTTACCTTTGCTCTGCTAGGGGTGACTACTCCCTACGATTTGATTCAAGACAAACACCGCACACCTTTTAATATTGGTCGAGCAATTGAATTAAGCGGCTTTCAATGGCATGAAGCTCAACCATTAGCTGAGGGATTAGTGGGTATCGGTAATCCTCAGATAGTGTTGCGAGAGATATTAGCTTGGAGTGGTGGTCAACCTTTTCTCACTCAGAAACTTTGCCAGTTAGTGATGGCTACGCGAACGGCGAACGCATCTTCTCCCATTTCAGCAGATGGTGAAGCCGAGTATGTTGAGAAACTGGTACGTTCTCAAATAATTGCCAACTGGGAATCCCAAGATGAACCGGAGCATCTGAGGACAATTCGCGATCGCATTTTTTACCGACGCACTCAGCAATTGCTGGAGCTTTATCAGCAAATTTTACAAACAGGTCAAATCACAGCAGATAGCAGTCCTGAGCAAATAGAATTGCGGCTATCAGGATTGGTTGTCAAGCAACAGGGTTTATTAAAAGTTTATAACCGCATTTATGCTACTATTTTTAATCAAAATTGGGTTGATAAAGCCTTATCAAGTTCACAATCGGGAGAGCGATCGCGTCAAACATTGCCCAACAAGCGCCGTCTTCAAACTGTGCTTGTTTTAAGTGTGGTTGTCACAGCCTTGGTAATGGGGGTGCGACATCTGGGATTACTACAAGCTGCGGAGCTAAAAGCTTTCGACCAACTGCTGCGACTGCGCCCTAGCGAACAACCAGATCGCCGCCTTTTGGTAGTGGCGATCGCTGAAGATGATTTTCAGCTTCCAGAACAGCAGCAGCGAAAAGGGTCGCTCTCAGATCGGGCACTTGCTCTTTTGGTGGAAAAACTAGAGCAATATCAACCACGAGCCATTGGCTTAGATATTTATCGCGATTTCCCTGTAGATGCCAAAGAAGCACCTTTAGCTAATTGGATGCGGCGCAGCGATCGCTTCGTTGCTATTTGTAAAGTCAGCGAACCTCAAATTAATGAACCAGGCGTTTCACCCCCTCCAGAAGTTCCAATAGCGCGTCAAGGCTTTAGCGATTTTGTCAAAGACAGCGATGGTATTCTCCGCCGCCATCTGCTGGCGATGAAACCAAACGACTCATCCCCTTGTACTACGCCCTACGCTTTCAGCGCTCAATTGGCATTTCGTTATTTAGAGGCAGAAGGCATTTCTGTCAAGTACACCAAAAAAAAAGATTTGCAGATTGGCCAAGTTGTATTTAAGCGATTGCGATCGCACATGGGTGGCTATCAACAACTGGATGACTGGGGTTATCAAGTATTGCTAAATTACCGTTCCTTTAACTCTCCCTTAAAGGCTGTTGAGCAAATCACCTTAAAAGATTTGCTCAGGGGTGCGATCGATCCCAAAATCGTCAAGAATCGAATCGTACTTATCGGCATCACTAACCAAAGTGCTGGTGATTATTTTTCCACCCCTTACACGACCGATCATAAGCAGGAAATCCCAGGAGTTATTGTTCATGCTCAAATGGTGAGTCAAATTCTCAGTGCAGTTTTAGATGGACGAACTCTATTATGGATTTGGCCAGTTTGGGGTGAGGCTTTATGGGTTTTTTACTGGTCAGTTTTTGGAGGGATATTAGCATGGCGCATTCGTAATTCCTGGCTTTTAGGACTGGCGGTAGTTACTGTAATTGGGGTTATATCCGCAATTAGCTTTGTTATGCTTCTGAAAGGCATTTGGATACCGCTAATTCCTGGTGCGCTGGCTCTGGTTGTTACAAGTAGTAGTGTAGTCATCTACAGCATTTCTCAAGGTAGTAATAGTAGTATCAATCTGTCTAGGCAAGAAAGATCAGAGCAGGCGTAATTTCCGAAAATACCTTTCATTCTTTTGAATATCTAAATATCCTTCATCAGTCCGTTTATTATGCCCATTAGATATCTGTAAAATTGGATACTTACTAATGAAAATAGGTAAAAATTTTGAGTTACTACTGAAATGAATTTAGGTCTTAGACAGCTTAAACTTGCCTTCGGAATCAGTTTAGTATCGCTATGCTTCACGCCAGTACAAGCACAGCCCGTAAAATCGGAAATTCTTGCATCGGGGATTTTTAACGCACCTCCTCCCCCAGATGACATTAACGCACCCGGTAATCGCGTTGGAGGAGGAAAGCGCGGCTGCGAAAGCATGGACAAGCAGCTTGCTACATCCAAAAAAAAGCGACTAACAGCTTTAGTTCCGGTTTATCAGTTCTCAAATGCGGAATTAGTCTTTGGATTAACGACTATCTCCCATCCAACTTTCTGGTTTTACGTTCCTTATGATGTGGCCACAGTTTCCGCAGAGTTCGTGCTACAGAATGAAGCGGGGCAGACTATATATCAAAGCCCTGTTTCACTGTCTGGAACGCCAGGGGTTGTTAGCCTCTCTCTGCCATCGACAGCTTCCCCATTAGAAATTGGCAAGCGTTATCATTGGTATTTCAATACTTACTGTAATTTACAACAACCACCTGTTTTTGTTAATGGTTGGGTTAAAAGGGTCGAACCCAACCCAGTTTTAAAAAGTCAGTTAGAGACAGCAACACCAAAACAGCGCGTTGCTCTTTATGCCACTAATGGTATTTGGTACGAGTCCCTGACTGCTTCAGCCGAACTTCGCCGCCTAGACCCGAAACGTACTGATTGGGCTAACATGTTGCAATCTGTTGGTCTGAATGATATTGCTTCAGAAGCGATAGTAGACTGCTGTGAATAGCTGTAGGGGTACGGCAGTGAAACCCAACATGAACAAGGATCAACAAGCGTTGGGTTTCGTTCCTCAACCCAACCTACAGATGTTATAAGTATTTAACCAAACCTGATATTAGTCATTGCTACTTATGACTAAATTAGCGGGGATGCTACGCAGTGAAATCACGTTAACATTAGTTTGTAGAGCAGGCAATAAACCTGCTATTTTTTGTTTTTAATACTCAATTATCAAAAATGTCTTTTACTTATAATCGCACGGTTCGCTTTCAAGATACTGATACCGCTGGGGTAGTTTATTTTGCTAATGTTTTGGGTATTTGCCATGAAGCTTATGAAGAATCTTTAGAAGCATCAAGTATTAATCTCAAAGATTTTTTTACTAATCCATCTGTGGCTTTCCCGATTGTTCATGCTAGTGTAGATTTTTTGCGCCCTATGTTTGTCGGGGACAAGTTGCTGATTAGCTTAATTCCCCAAAAAATAGGTGTTGATAAGTTTGAAATTACTTACGAAATTACAGTGACTGAGGTGGTAGTTGCTAAGGCTATTACTAGGCATGTTTGTATTGATGTGAGTAGTAGAAGTAAGCAGGAATTACCTGATGAGATTATTCAGTGGTTGGAAACGAACCGCAGAGACGCTGAAGGTGCAGAGAGAAGAAGGTCGAGAGAGATTATGTAATGGGATTTTGAAGGAATTCTGTGGCTATTTGCTGTAATTTTTGGCGGTTAATTTTACCTTGGGAGTTGCGGGGTAAGTTGTGCTGAGGAATCCAATATTTAGGGATTTTAAATTTGCTAAGTTTGTCTTTGAGTAAGGTTTGGATTTTCAAGGCAGAGGTATCTGATTGTTTGGGAATGTAAATTGCTGTTAAGGCTTGTCCCCAGTGTTTATCTGGGATGCCTATGATACAAATATCAGCAACCATTTGAGTTGCTTGTATCGCTGATTCAATCTCTGCTGGGTAAATATTTTCTCCACCCGTAATAATTTTGTCACTGTTTCGTCCGACAATATTTAAATAACCTTGCTCGTCTAAAAAACCTAAATCATCTACTTGGAAATCAGTTTTACTTTCTCTGGTTTTAGGATAGTAACCAAGGGCTAAAGATTGAGCATAAATGTTAATATTTCCGATTATATTTGAGTTTAAAATTTCACCTTGCTGATTGCGAATAATTATCTGGGCATGGGGAAGAATTTGACCACTGCTAATTTTACCGCTCAGAAAATCATCTGGTTTTAGGGTAGCAATTTGAGAGGCTGTTTCTGTCATACCATAGGTTGGTGCTAACCGGATGCGATGAAATCTTGCTTTTTCTAAGAGTTCATTCCATGCTGGCGCACCTCCCAAAAATACAGTATTAAATTGGGAGAGCCATTCTGTTAATTTTGGATTTTCGAGAATTCGTTGTAACTGTGTTGGTACTAAAGATATGAAAAATTCTGATTGTTGAATATTTAATATTTCCCCTGATTCTAGTGATTTTAATGGTTGAATAGCCAGTTTACCTCCGGTGGTGAAAGAGCGCATAAATTGCATTAAACCGCTAACGTGATATAACGGTAAAAAGCAAAATGAATTGACTTGTTTTAGTTGAAAATATTCTGTAAATCCTTGTACAGATGCTATGAGAGTTTCCCAAGTGTGGATGGCAAACTTAATCTGTCCTGATGAACCACCTGTGGGAATCATAATCATTGGGTATGGGGCATGGGGGAGGCAGTGCGGTCTTCTGCCAAGGGGAGACGCTAAAAGCGATGGGGTTTCCCCAAGTGGAGCAACTGCCGTCATTGGGCATTGGTAATTATTCCCATTTCTCATTCCCCATTCCCTATTCCCTATTCCCCAAATAATATCTGGTTGTACTAAATCAAAGACTTGTTGCCATTCTTGTGTTCCCCAATCGGGGTTACAAAGAAAAACTGGACAATTAGCTGCACAAGCGGCAATAAAACTTGCTATAAATCTTAATGGTTCGCGTTCGGCTAAGATAATTTTTGGTGGCGTTCCACACGTTGATAACTGTGTTAGTTCTGAATATAGTTCTTGAGCTATTTGATTAAGTTGATGGTTGTTGTAACCGATAAGCAAATCATTTTTAGCCAGGTTATTAAAATAGTCTAAAGGTCGTTCCATAAACTTTGAAGCCAGGTTTCTTCTTGTTCAAAAAAATGGTCGATGCCAAAACCAATTGCCCTGTTGTTTCGGGATAATTCTGCTGCTAGCTGGAGTGCTGCAAGTCTTGCGATCGCAGTTTCAAATACTGATGAAAATACAGTATCAATTTGATGTTGATGGCAAAACTTTCTCAGACGAGATGGTGAGCCGACTATCCCAGGTTTAATCACAAAAATGCCTCGCCAACCTTGTTGATAACAGGCGGCGAGTTGCCCAAGTGTGGCGACAGATTCATCTAAAGCGATCGCAGTTTCATAACTCGTACTCAATTCCAACATCTGCTGAAATTGCTCAACGGGTAGTGGTTGTTCGATAAATTCAATTTCTAGGCGTAGTTCTGGATTTGCTTTGAGATTGTCGCAAGTCCACAGCCATAAGTTAGCTTCCTCATAGCTGAGTCCACCGTTGGCATCTAATCGCAGTTTGGTAAAGGCTGGTAAGGTGTGTATGAGTGACTCAAAAATTTTTAGTTCATGAGCGATCGCATCCACACCAATTTTCCATTTAAACGTGCGATATCCCTGTTGCCACAACGTTTCCCATTGATTTAAAGCTGCTTCCCCTGCTGGTAATAAGCCACTGAAAGATTGGGCATGGGGCATGGGGCATGGGGGAGGCAGTGCGGTCTTCTCCCAAGGGGAGACGCTAAAAGCGATGGGGTTTCCCCAAGTGGAGCAACTGCTGTCATTGGGCATTGAAAAGAATTCACTTCCCATCTCCCATGCTGACTCAAAGCCAAATTGACAAGCTGGTAACTCATCTGGGATAGAGAAAATCGTTTCATCTGTGATTTCTCTTGGAAGTTGGCGACAGAAATCTAAGGCTTGTTCTAGGGTTTCCGAACCGAACCAGCTAATGGGGGCGATTTCTCCCCAGCCGACTTTACCTGATTCATCCGTGAGACGGAGGATAATACCTTCACGAATATCCCACCTACCATGATTGGTGGTAAGCGATCGCAAAAATCTTCGCTGATAGGGACGAAATTCAAATTTGTAGTCATTAGTCATTAGTCAAGAGTCATTAGTTATTTTCCCCATGCCCAATGCCCAATGCGCTAAATCATAAATCCCAATCCCAACAGCAAGCAAGCCCAGAAATGCACGGCTACGGCGATGAATTTGCAGTTACTAACTTTGTCCGGTTGGTTGTGATTTTCTTGGACATGGCGGCATAATTTAATAGCAAAGGGTAAACTTACCCAACTCAGTAATGTCCAAGGTGGAGAAATTCCCCACAGCACAAACAGCAAGGTGAGGGGATAAATACTAGCGGTGAACCAAACTAGGAGTTGGGCCCCTTTTTGGGTTCCTAGACGGACGATAGGCGATCGCTTGCCTGCGGCTATGTCATCCTTAACCTGGTGAAAGTGTGAGCAAAACAAAATTAAGGTTGTGGTAATCCCAACAATTACTGAGGCTGCTAAACTCGTTATTGACCAAGTTTGGGTTTGGCTGTAATATGCTGCCTCCACAGCTAAGGGGCCAAAGGCAAAAAAGCAAATAATCTCGCCTAAACCCTGATATCCCAAGCGAAAGGGAGGCCCTTGGTACGTATAGCCTAGACCGCAGCACAGCAAAATTATCCCGATAACAGTTAAGTCTTGTTGCCAAAAGGCGATCGCTAGTATGCCTAGCAACCCCAAACCTAAACACAAATTTCCTATCCAAAATATTAATGGCTTATTGCCTGTTAAGTTCACCAGAGAATGGTGCTTATTTTGATCAATCCCTGTTTCGGAATCAAAGACATCATTACTGATATTTTCCCAGGCAAGAATTAAGATTGCCGCAGCGACAAAAGTAGAAAATACTGCACCATTGAAAATTTTAGTTTCGGCAAATGCTACTGCTGTTCCTACCCAAATGGGCATAATGGCAACGCTGTACATTGGCGGTTTAATCGCTGCCATCCATAACTTAGTGTTGGGATATAAAATCTGTTTGGTGGTCATCAGTCGTGATTAATTAAATTGCCGGAATATTACTCACACTTGAGATTTTATGATTTAAAGAGACGCTAGATATTCATGAGCTAAAAACAACTGCTACTTTGACTATGGCTCGTTAACCTTGCGTTGCTAACACTCCACCCTCACGTTGCAGCCTAAGGCTGGAACTGGCTTGTCAGGGTCTAGGAACACCATGAACAAAGCAAATCCTACGCTGGTGAAATGACAACTTAATATGTTACCTGTAGAAATACGACCACGATTAATTACACTTTAGGAAGTTAACTTAAAAAAAATTTACTATAGATCCATGACAGTTTCACCATGTCGTAACAACTTCTTTGTAGAGCACAAAGATTTATATCAATTTCTGGTAGCAGTGCAAGAAAAGTGCGTCAACAATAATTGTAGGCAAATTGTCAGTATCTCCCAAGAGATCGATTTAGTTGACCCTTTACTTGTATTGGATAAACTTACACAAGCAAATGAAATAAATTTTTACTTTGAGGACAGAGGTAAAGGAGAAGCGATCGCGGCAATTGATGCTGTAGCAAAATTACAGATTGATGGCGTAGACCGTTTCAGTCAAGCGGAAGATTTTATCAAATCTTGTCTAAAAAATATAATTAATTTTGGTAACGCTAACCAGCCTTTTTCCGGCCCTCACTTTTTTTGTTATTTCAGCTTTTTTGATAAAAATGCCCAATTAGATTATCCATTTCCATCTGCCACCATCTTTCTTCCCCGTTGGCAAGTAGCTGTCAAAAATCAGCGTTGCATATTAGTAACAAATATAATTATCAATGCAAATGTAAATATTGAAAGATTGTTGAAAAATCTGCAAAACAAAATTGAATTTATCCAATCTTTAGAATATTACTCTGCTAGTATTGATTGTTTCCCAGCTAATTTCTATAAAAAATCTGTTACTAATGCTGCTCAGTTTAAACGTTCAGTAGTGTCTGCTTTAGAAAAAATTCGGTCTAGTCATTTAAGTAAAGTTGTCCTAGCAGATATATTAGACGTAAAGTCAAGCAACCACTTTAACTTAGTTAAATCCTTAAATAATCTTAGGCAAATACATCCTAACTGTTATATTTTTTCTACAAGTAATGGCAAAGGACAAAACTTTATTGGTGCAAGTCCAGAAAGATTAATTAGTATTAATAATCAACAGTTAATCACTGATGCTTTAGCTGGTTCTGCACCACGAGGCAAAACCCCTGCTGAAGATGCAGCTAATGCCAATCGCTTACTCAATAGTGAAAAAGAAAAGCACGAACATTTGCTGGTACTTGATTTCATTACACAACGCCTATGCCAGCTAGGTTTATTCCCTCAAATATTAGCACCGCGTCTACGACAATTATCCAACATCCAACATTTATGGACACCAATAAATGCTACAGTTCCTACTAACATACATCCATTAAAGATTGTCGCTCAATTGCATCCTACACCAGCCGTTGCCGGTGCATCACGAGATGTTGCTTGTGCCGAAATTCGTCGTTATGAAAGCTTTGAAAGAGGTTTGTATGCTGCGCCTCTGGGTTGGATAGATTCTCAGGGAAACTGCGAGTTTATTGTGGGGATTCGTTCAGCATTAATTGATGGCGATCGCGCGAGATTGTATGCTGGTGCTGGTATCGTTGCGGGATCTAATCCTGACAAAGAATTTGCAGAGGTGCAACTGAAACTTCAGGCGTTACTAAAAGCGTTAGTTTAAAGAGATTTATAAATTAAAAAACATCCAAAGATTTCTCTGTATGAGAGCTTATATTCTAGTTCCAGTATCGGAGATTTTTTATGAAAATAGAAGTCATAAAAGCTACTCAAGAACAAAAGTTAGTGCTGTGTAGTTTAATGGAACTATATCAGTATGACTTAAGTGAGATAGAAGCTAAAGATGTAGATGTCTGCGGCTTGTTTAGCTATCGATATCTTGATTACTATTGGATAGAACCTGAGCGACACCCATTTTTAGTTAAAGTTAATGAGAAACTGGCAGGGTTTGTACTTGTTAATCAGCACACCTACCTTCATCAAAATAGCAATGCTATGTCTATTGCTGAGTTCTTTATCCTCAAGAAGTATCGAAATCATGGCATTGGGAAACAGGTAGCTACTAACATTTTTAACCAGTTTCCCGGCAGTTGGGAGGTACGGCAGACTGCTTTGAACTTAGGCGCACAAGCTTTTTGGGATAAAGTAATTAGTCAATACACTAATGGAGCTTTTAACGAGGTTTTCTTAAATGATGACCGATGGCATGGCCCAATTAAAATTTTTGACAATTCAGATAAACTATTAACATAAAAAATACACCGATTTCTCCGGTGTATTTATAGCGTTACTAAAGCATATCCTTTTGACGATGTTTTACACTAAATCCTGATGAGTAAAAGCTTTAGCATTCGCCCCAGTGTAAGTAGCAACAATATGACCATCACCAGTCATTTGATATTTGTATGTCACTAATCCTTCTAAACCAACGGGGCCACGGGGAGGCATTTGTTGCGTACTAATTCCTACTTCTGCACCGAAACCATAACGGAAACCATCAGCCAAGCGGGTAGAACAATTGTGGAATATATTAGCTGAATTTACTAGTCCAAAGAAAGTTTCCACAGATACTAAATCTTCAGAAATAATGGCATCGGTATGACGAGAACCATATTCGTTAATATGTGCGATCGCATCTTCTATAGAGTCTACAATCTTTATCGACAAAATAAAATCGCTATATTCTGTTTCCCAGTCGGTTTCTGTTGCAGATACAATGTTAGGTAAAACTTTCAAGGTGCGTCGATCGCCTCTTAATTCCACATGGTGTTCTTGCAAAGCTTCAGCAACTTTCGGTAAAAATTCTGTAGCAATTGATTGGTGAACTAGCAAAGTCTCAATTGCATTACAAACAGCAGGATATTGGGCTTTGGCATCGACGGTAATCGGAACTGCTTTAGAAAGATCGGCAGCTTTATCTATATAAAGGTGACAAATCCCGTCAGCGTGACCTAGTACCGGAATGCGTGTATTCTCCTGCACAAATCTAACAAAGGAATTAGAACCTCTAGGAATAATTAAATCCACATATTTATCTAACTTCAACAGTTCTAGAGTTTCTTCTCTGGTTGTGAGCAAGTGTACTGCATCTGGGTTAACAGCAGTTTGAGATAATCCTTGTTTAATTGCCTTAACTATCGCTTCACAAGAACGGACAGCTTCTTTTCCACATTTGAGGATCACACCATTTCCCGACTTGATCGCCAAGGAAACAATTTGAATCGCCGCCTCTGGACGAGCTTCAAAAATAATCCCCAAAACGCCTAAAGGACAAGTGATGCGCTTGAGAATTAAGCCACTATCAAGTTCGCGGTGAATCTGTACTTTACCAATTGGATCGGCTAGTTTACCAACATCTCGTACCCCAGCGATCGCATCTCTTAATTTATGTTCATCTAACTGCAAGCGCTTATAAAGTGGTTGGGGAATCCCTTCGGCAGTAGCAGCTTTACAATCAGCAACATTTGCTTGTAAAATTTCATCTCTAGCTGATTCTAAAGCTTGCGCGATCGCAACAATTGCCTGATTTTTTGCCTCAGTGGAGAGAATCGCTAGCTTACTTGCAGCTTGGCGGGTTTGCCCTGCGATCGTAATTAGGGAAGAACCAATATCAAGAATAGTCATAGTACAAATATTTACCTTTTCTTCATCTTATCAATCTCAGGTTATGTTCATCATTTGTCTTCCTCCAATCGGGTGAACCATTTGGGTAATCAATAATTACCCTGATCGGGTGAGGCAAGACTTGGTTCAAAACATTTATTCTGTGATTATGGAACACAGATCAAGAGGTAGTAAGTTTACAGACTTAAAAATATTCTAAGTATCATTACATATTTTATTTGAAAATCCTAAATATGATTTATGCGTTCCCCAGGCTAGATAGACATATTAATCTATGTTTCTCTAGCCTTTTACTTAAGTAAATAATTTATACTACTATTATTTTAATTTTTACGAAATTGCAGTGACGAACGCTGGATCTATTGAGTATTGATAGATCAAATACCACTCCTTTGCTAGGGAGATCCTATGTCATTGCAATCTGCATTAGATGCCTTAAAACAGAAACGTTATCAAGAAGCGGTTGAATTACTCGAACAATTCTGCCGCGATTGTGTTGAACACGATTCCTCAGATTATCTTTCAGCACAGATGTGGCTGATGAAAGCCTATCAAGCCACAGGCGAAACCGAAAAAGCCAAAATGCTGTGTCAAAAGTTAATCATGAGTGAAAACCCACAGGCTCGCAGTTGGGCAGAACAAGCTAGTCAATCCTTCCGTCAAAAGCCAGCAACTCAGTCTAACGCTAGCCAAAAAGCTGGTCGCGCCGCTACTACTGGGATGAAATTAGCGATGGGGGGTGTGGGTGGTAGTTTGGCGTTAGCTTCTGGTGTCACCATGACCTTGCTGTTTGGCATGGTGTTGGCTTTAGGTTTGAGCTTAGTATTTATTTTGGGTAACGATAATCCCCTCCAAGGATTAGCGATCGCTATTGGTATTACCCTAGTTTTTAATCTCGCCGCTTTTTTCATATCTCCATTCATCATGGACTTAACCCAAGGCTGGCTTTACCAAACTCGCTGGGTAGAGTTGGCAGAAGTTGAAACCCTCAGTCCAGAGACAGCTAAAGTTATTCGCCAAGTCTGTGAGCAGAAAAAGCTGAAAACGCCCCGTTTGGGAATCATTAACGACCAAAACCCTACGGCTTTTACTTATGGTTCATTGCCGAACAGCGCCCGTTTAATCGTCAGTCAGGGACTTTTCACATACCTAGATGACGATGAAATTGCTACTGTTTACGCCCACGAATTGGGGCACATAGTCCACTGGGACTTTGCAGTGATGACAGTAGCTTCTACCTTAGTGCAAATTTGTTACTTGATTTACAGCACAGCCAGAAGATTTGGGCGTGGTGGTGGCGATAGCAAAATCAAAGATGCGATGCAAACTGCTGCCTTGGTTGCCTACGTGTTTTATATCGTCGGTACTTATCTAGTGCTGTACCTCTCCCGCACCAGGGAATACTTTGCCGACCACTTTGCAGCCGAAAGTACAGGTAATCCCAATGGATTATCCCGCGCTTTGGTGAAGATTGCCTACGGAATTTTGGAAGAAGGTTCACGCACACAAGAACCCAGCCGTTTAATTGAAGGAACTCGCGCCTTGGGTATCTATGACCATAAAGCTGCCGCTTCCACAGGAACCGCTTACCGCATTGCATCCGATACCCAAAAAATTGGTCGCGTCTTTCTGTGGGATATGTTTAATCCTTGGGGCTGGTGGATGGAGTTAAATTCCACTCATCCCTTGACAGGTAAACGAGTTCGTGCATTAAGCAACTATGCCGAACAATTGGGTTTACCGACCGAGTTTGATATGGGGCGAGTTATTGGAGAAGGTAAAACTCTTAATAAAAGTAGGCTTTACGGCAACTTCTTTTTAGATGTTGTGCTGTACGGCGCTGAAACTATAGGTTTCTTTGTTGGCTTGGTAATGGGTGTAATTCTGTGGTCAAGTTCTCCAAACACAGGTTTGGTAATAGGTGCGCCACTTATTGGCTTAGGGATCGGAATTATGGTCAAAGCCTTGGTGATGTTTCCCGACTACAAGCAAGCACCAGAAACCGATATTCTCACCCTGATGTCAGACCCCTATGCCAGTCCGTTACGTGGACAACCTGCAAAACTTGAAGGTCAACTCATTGGTCGTGGCGACGCTGGTTATAAATTTGGTTCCGATTTAAAAATTCAGGATCGTAGTGGGATGCTTTATCTGCATTACACCTCACGCTTTGGCCCCATTGGCAATTTCCTATTTGGGATGAAACGAGTCCAAAGCTTGATTGGTGAACAAGTTGGGGCTGTGGGTTGGTTCCGTCGAGGTGTTGCGCCTTGGATGGATCTGATTCAACTCCAGAGTGAAAATGGCACTATTGTCAACAGTTACCATCGCTTCTGGTCATTCATGCTTGGCGGTGGATCGATTATCCTAGGAGTGGTCTTGACTATGTTTTTGAGCAGCAGATAGCTGAGTTTCTAGTCTGCTGTCAAAGCATTTCTCAGTCCATCCAAGCTTTAATTTCTCAGGAGGTGGTTAGTAACTGCCTCCTTTTTTTAATGCAACTCGTTAAACTTGTTTGCTGCCTTTGGTAAGGTTCGCTACCACTGTCACCAACTTTTCTGGCTCGATTGGCTTGGATACATGAACTTGGAATCCAGCTTCCAGAGCGAGTCTGCGTTCTTCATCTCTAGCAAATGCTGTTAGCGCTACAGCTAGAATCTTCTTTGCTTGCTCTGCTTCCTGCGTCCGTACTTTCCGAATCAGAGAATAACCATCCTCATCTGGCATTCCGATATCACTGACTAGAACATCTGGTTTTAATCGTTCTAGTGCTTCTAAGGCTTCACCTACTGAGCTAACCGCCGTCACCTGCGCTCCAGACTCTTCAAGAATGAAGGCAATTAACTCACGCGTATCGGCATTGTCATCGACAACGAGTATTTGCAAACCATCGAGTACTGAGAGGTTATGGACTTTTACTTCACTCTCTTTAATTAAATGCTCTGGTTGCGGTTCTACTAGAGGTAACAGCACTGTAAATGTTGCTCCCTTTTCTTCCCCTTCACTAACTGCGTAGACTGTGCCTGAGTGCATTTCTACTAAGTGGTGGACAATTGCTAGCCCCAGCCCCAAACCATTGTCTACTCTAGTCGTTGTGCTATCAGCTTGACGAAAGCGTTCAAAGATATAAGGTAGAAACTCAGTAATAATTCCCTTACCTGTATCAGAGACAGTTATCTGGGCATTTGAGTTTACCTGTTTTAGATGTACTTCAACTCGCCCCCCGCTAGGTGTGAACTTGACGGCATTGGAGAGCAAATTCCAGAAGACTTGTTGAAGGCGTTCTGCATCACCCATAACCTGACCAACTGAGGAATCCAGAATATACTCAACTTCAATACCCTTAATCTCAGAGGTGGGATATACAGCTTCAATTGCCGTCTGAATTATAGGCACAAGGTCAACTTTACGGATATTTAGGCGGATTTGACCTTGTACGATGCGTGAGATATCCAGAATATCTTCAATCAGTTTTCTTTGAAGTTTGGCATTTCGCTCGATTGTCGCCAATGCCTTAGAGGTAGTTGCTTCGTCCCATTTTCGAGTCCGTATTACTTGAACCCAACCCAGCATAGAATTGAGGGGTGTACGAAGTTCGTGGGAAACGATCGCTAAAAACTCTTCCTTGATGCGGTTAGCTTCTTGGGCTTGCTGATAAAGCTGTGCATTTTCAATGGCGAACGCTGCCCGTTGAGCAAGTTCTTCAGCCATTTCTAGGTCTACAGTAGTATAATGGCGTCCTGGTTGTGCAGACGCAAATACAATTGTCCCCAGCTTGCGGTTACGCACCAACAGTGGTACTACCATCTGAGACTTAATTTGGAGTTGGTGCAACAGACTCAGGTGTTCCTCGTTCGAGGCCTTTCTGTGTAATGAAGATTCAAAAATATTTGTAACTAGTTCCGGCTTACCAGTCCGTAAAACCTTTGGTGGCCCATAATCAGCATCAACAGGAATTGGATAGCGTTGTTGGAGTTCTCGGATCAGTGCTTCCTTCGCTGGTTCAGATGCAGCGATGACTGGGTTACTGAAGACTGGGAAATTATTTTCGACGACATCCACAATACACCAATCAGCAAGGGTAGGTACTGCTAATTGGGCGACGCTAGTTAGGGTAGTGCGGTAATCTAAGGAAGATACCAATACACTACTTGCTTCAGCCAAAAAATTAGAGCGCCTCTCTGCTGCTTGGGCTGCAATTCGGGCGGCTTGCTCATTGGCAAATAACTGCTCGCGCTGCAACTCTAAACGCCGACGCTGGCTAATGTCGCGCATTAGCCAGCGCAGAGCAACTGGCTTACTTTTTTCGTTACGCACGGTAACTACTGTCAAAGCAACATCAAAACAAATTTTTTCCCGTGGTTGTAAACACACTTCCCATTCCCCGCCTCGGTCAAGATATTGCAACTGAGTTAGGTAATTAAAAAAAGCTTGATGGTCTGACTGGGCGATGAAAGTAATCAGCGGTTTACCAATCAAAAATCGCTGTAAAACATTGATGTGTATGGTAGCAGCACGGTTAGCTTCAAGGATAGTGCCGAATGTATCAGTTACCAGGTAACCATCAGGCGCAAAATCAAATAATTCTTGGTAACGCTGACGCTCCTTCTCTACTACCATTCGTGTTGCTTGCAGCTCTTCGCAGGCGATTTTCAGTTCTTCCGAAGCGATTTGAAGTTCTTCAAAAGCTTCCGCTGTTAGCTCTTGTTGTGAATATGGCTCACTTGCAGTCCTTTGCACTAATCCCGTCACCCGTGAGCGCAATGTCTCTATTTGTTGACTAAAATCGTCTACATTCATGTTGCTCACTTTGCAAAGACTAAGAAGCGCACCTTAGAGAAAAAATTAAGAAAGTACTAATTTAACTATACGCTAAAAGTTGGTCTCAAAACTATTGCTCAAAAGATAGAGGTTTGTCTTTCCAACGCGAGTTCTACAAAGTGAATTAGACACAATACAATATAGTTGTCTCAACCTCTTACTATGACTTTAAAACAAAGAATTCATCAAGAAATCCACCTAGAGTGCTGTATAGCAATAAACACAAGAGGTAGATTTATCGCAAATATTTTTATCGCTTAAAGAGGGACTGATCGTTATAGCAACACTGCCAGAATAACAGGTCAAAATTAGCCCAACCAATTTGCTAATGAATAACGAGTGGATAGAAAGTATTAGCGATGTCTACGACGGGCTACGCCTACGCCGATTTGAAATAATCAACTCCACTACAGGCGAGGTGATCTATTTTCCCAATCCCCAATCCCCAATCCCCAATCCCCAATCCCCAATCCCCAATCCCCAATTCCCAGTCCCCAATTCCCAGTCCCCAATTCCCAGTCCCCAATCCCCAATTCCCAGTTCAAT
This sequence comes from Nostoc sp. JL34, assembly GCF_017114945.1. Classification (GTDB taxonomy): domain Bacteria; phylum Cyanobacteriota; class Cyanobacteriia; order Cyanobacteriales; family Nostocaceae; genus Nostoc. Next base: position 18,666 of record NZ_JABXKQ010000039.1, on the reverse strand, counting down.
AATCTTATACAAGTCTAGTTTTAGCCATATTCATCTCCCTAAATCTGAAAAAAATCGGTTTTAGGGGGATGATGAACGTGATATTTGATATGGGGTGGGCATGATAAATAGACATTGCACACAACCTTAAGAAAATTTTGATGATAAATGCGATCGCTACTAGATTTCGCCAACTTATGGCTGGGAGAAAAAGCCCGATAGGCAATTTTGACAGAAGATATAACTGCAAAAACAAAACCAGGCGTTCCTTAGCACTGTATACCTGCATAGGATTAGCAGGCACAATTCTGGCATTGTTGTTAATGGCGTCCCCAGGACTAGCCCAAAAACCACAACTCCAACAACCGTTATTAATAGCTACACGAGTTATACCGCCTTTTGTGCTACCAAACAAAGGTGAACTATCAGGATTCAGTATCGACCTCTGGCGCAGCATCGCTAACCAAATAGGTGTAGAGTCTAAATTTATTGAATATTCCTCTGTACCGGAAATACTTTCTGCTATTAAGGACAACAAAGCTAATTTGGGGATTGCAGCTATCTCGATTACAGCCGAACGCGAGCAAAATTTTGATTTCTCATTACCCATTTTTGCTGGGGGGCTGCAAATTATGGTACGAAATCCAGAGAACAACGATAGTGCTTTCCCAAACATTTTGCAATTGTTTTTCTCTGCTAGCCTCTTGCAGGTAATAGGAGTTGCCCTAGTACTAATTGTCGTAGCAGCCCACATTATTTGGTTATCTGAGCGCCATCACAAAGATGGGATGATTCCCAAATCATACTTTCCTGGAATTTTTAAAGCCTGTTGGTGGGCAGCTGCTACATTAGCAACCCAAGCTGATGAAATGCCCAAGGGAGTAATGGGACGCCTAGTAGGTATTGTCTGGATGTTCATTGGAGTACTTTTTGCCGCTTACTTTACAGCCAGCGCTACTACTTCATTGACAGTACAACAGCTTCAAGGCGATATCAGGAGTATAGACGATTTACCAGGCAAGGTAGTGGCCACAACTGCGGGTAGTACAGCCGCTACATACCTCCGAGAACATAAGATTTCAGTTCTAGAAGTTACCAAGATTGAGCAAGCTTACAATGCTTTGCAAACAAAAAAAGCTGATGCCGTGGTGTTTGATGCGCCTGTACTCCTCTTTTATGCTGCCAATGAAGGCAAAGGGAAAGTACAGATTGTTGGCAGTATCTTGCGTGAAGAAAGCTACGGCATTATTCTGCCCAATAACAGTCCCTACCGCAAACCAATTAATCAGGCTTTGCTGAGTCTCAAAGAAAATGGCACTTATCAATCACTATATGATAAGTGGTTCGATGCTCAAAAATCTTGAAGAAGGGAGTGGGGAGCAGGGGAGGCAGGGGAAGAAAACTAATCACAAATGACTAATACCCTTCTTGAGCAAGTTGAGCTTTTGCCTGTTGCCAGAGAGTTTCTAACTCATTCAAACTGTAATCAGAAAGGGGACGGTCAACAACCGCCTCCATTTTTTCTAATCGCTGGACAAATCGCTGATTTGTGCCTTGCAAAGCGGCGCTGGGGTCAAGATTATGCCAACGGGCTAGCTGAATAACTGCAAATAGTAAATCACCTAATTCTGCTTGTTGTCGTTCGGGTGTTTCTTCAGCTAAAGCCTGCTGCAACTCTCCCAACTCCTCATGAAACTTCTCCCAAACGCCCTGAATATTTTCCCATTCAAAACCGATCGCCGCAGCCTTTTGAGAAATCTTCATCGCCGCAGTCAGTGGGGGAAGAGTACGCCCATAACGACCGAGTTTAGCACTAAGTTTTTGCGCGTCTGCGGAAGGTTCGCCTTTTTCGGCAGCTTTAATTTGTTCCCAATTTTGCCGCACCTCATCCACACTTGCTACCGACACATCACCAAATACATGGGGATGACGGCGAATCAACTTTTGGGAAATTCCCTGAGTTATTTCTTTGAGGGAAAATTGCCCAGATTCGCTAGCGATTTGGGCTTGCAGTACCACTTGTAATAATAAATCGCCTAACTCTTCTGCGATCGCACTCTGATCTCCATTCTTAATCGCATCCACCACCTCATAAGCTTCCTCAATCACATAAGGCGTCAGCGTTTCGGGAGTTTGTGCCAAATCCCAAGGACAACCACCATCAGGCGATCGCAATTTTGCCACCACCTCAATTAATTCCTGCAACGCCGCCAAAGTCTCATTTTGATTTTCCATACCTCTGTGTACCTCTGCGCTTCTCTCAGCGTTCCTTTGCGTTTAAAAATTTATTTCTTTACTCTCGGCCGACGACTACCTCTCATCACTTTCCGCTTCTTAATTTTGCCACTAGGAAACAACCCACGAATGCCCTGTTTTTGCACGCGCTTGTATGCCGAACCGCCCCAATCGCTGAGAGAATGACTCATTGCACCGAGTTCTAAACCCAAAAACAGGGCGATATATTCAGTATCGTATTGGATAAGCGATCGCCCCACACTTCCACCCAAATCTTGCCAAGTAAAACTCAGATTCCACAGTTTTTCGGCAATTGCCAAAACGAAAATTGCCAAAATAGCTAGTAAACTGCCGAGATAAAGTATCCGCAGGATAGTGCCAATAATCGGCCCGTGGGATAAAAAAGAACGATGACGGAGACTTTTTTGATAAGGTAGCCAAATCCAGCGCAAGAAACCCCAGCGTTGAAATTGCACAGAGTAAATATCCAAATCGGGGCCAAACATCAGCCCTCCAAATAGAAACCCGCCTGCAACCAACAAAGTTGCATTGCTACTGCGAGTCTGCCAGAAAGTAATGCCCGCCACGAACGGCAAAGCATACATAGTAATGCGATCGTGCGTCCGACCAGAGGGCATCCTAAATCCTGAGTGCTGAGTAACTGGATTACCGAACTTCTGAGCGGCGGTTCGCCTTTGGACTTCCCGCAGGGTAGCCGCCGCTCAGAGTTCTCACTGAGTCAGTATAAGAGAAAAAAAGATTTTCTTAAAACTACTAGCGCAACGCGAAATGTTTTGCTATATTAGTTAAGGATTAGTGAAAAGGGCGGTTAGCTCAGTTGGTAGAGCGCCTGCCTTACAAGCAGGATGTCATCAGTTCGAGTCTGGTACTGCCCATCTTTAAAAAGCCGCCACATGGCGGCTTTTTGTGACTTTACCCATAACTTTGCCGCAACGGCAAGCTTATGCTTCCAATAAAGGGTGGCAAAGTTATGGTTCCAGTTATATAAGCTGTTCTAGTTTTACATATAACAGCTTACAAACCAAACTCACGTCGTGCATCATTAAAAGCAGCGCGGACTTGTTTATATCTAAAACACCCCGGATTTGGCATTAATTCACAAACACGACCTTCTGTGGGATACACACCCTGAGCATTAAGGCTAAGGACAATCTCTCTAACTTTGCTGCAAAGTTTTTCTATGCTTTTGAGACGGCAAGCTTTATTGTAATTACGACATTTAGCAGAAATAGCACTACACAAATCTGGAAAGTGTCTAGAAATAGTTCTGTTGTGATGACCTAAACGCTTTCCAACTTCTTCCATTGTTGGTGGTGGTTCTTCATTACCTGCAAGTATTGCTAATAAAGTATCTTTTACTTGATATTGGTCGAAAGATTTTGGAGATACCCTTGGTGTGCGAGAAAGTTGGAGGTGCTTCTGCGAGATTTTTGTAAAAGATTTAGTAATTAGATTTTTTGGAGTAAGAAATTCTACCAACGATATCTCTAATTCGTAACAAATTTTCAGAAGTGTATTTAGCTCTGGCAAGGTTTTAGTAGACTGCCACATCCACAAACTATTTTTTGGTACTCCAATAAGACGAGAAAATGCAGCTGCATTATTTTCCGCAACTTTATCAATAACTATATTTAATGATTTTGTAATATTTTCTTTTGATGGGGCAGATTCAAAGCATTGAGCAGCTAAAATTAGCTCTCCTACAACATTGGCAGTCCAAGACTGCCACTCCAACTGTAATTTTATTGATCTTTCACCATCTGTAAATGTTTTAAGGTATTGATTTATGCCTAACCATTCTCCACACTTTGAGCAGTAACCAGGTCTTGATTGCCAGTTTAATAAAGGTGATTTATGATTGCAGCGAGGGCAAAGATCAACCAAGGGTTTTTGATGCTGAGGGCAAATTGTAATTAGGTTGATTGTCCAAAGCAATTGCTCATAAACTACCTGCCCATTTTGATGCCGCTCTTGATAACAAATTGGACACCAAGCTTTGTTGGTGCGAAATAAATTGCGTGGAGTCAAAATGTTAGACCAAAACAGCATGGTTAAAAAATGCAAGTCATCTCTAAGCGTCAATTTTTGTAACACTTGAACTAAATCTGCTGCCATCTCTCCCATGCCATTTAACGCTTGACTACGGTTGAATATTTCACGAAAACCCCGATTAGCTCCATTTTGGAAATATATTTTATTGACAAGCGGAGCAATTTCTCTAGTTATCAAGACTCCTGGAAGAACTCCATGCAACTCTGCTATCCGTGCGATATAACCTGTTAAACTCTCTATGTAAGGAGTCCCAAGACCTACAGGTTGAGGTTGATAGAGGCGACTACGTTGTGGAATTAATGGCTTTTTTAAATCCCAAGATTGGTATGTTTCTAATACACTAGCTAACATCTTGCTGCACTCCGATGGGATCTCTTTTAGGTTTGCGTTTACCAACCTTTCCTGGCGGACGAGTAATTTTTGGAGTTTCTTCAGGTAGCACAATTGGTTTTGCACCAAGCCCTAATGCAGAGCGTAAGTTTTGTATATCTGTTTCCGTTTCAGATAATTGTCGTTCGCCCTCTTGAATTTCCTTGAACATTCTCTGACACTGAGCAACCGACCAAGCACGTTTTTGTAAGTCTTTGAGAGTGACTGTTGTTGCTTGTCGATCCAGAGCATCTTTAAGAGCGCGTGTTAGCCAATTTTTCAGTATGCCAACACATCCTAATGTACGTTCATAAAAATATTCCCAATGACTAACCAAATCTGGAACTTCTGCAAGTGGCATCTGCTGTTGAAAAGTCAACAATACACTTTTAAAAGCCTGTACGTCTTCTGGGCTGTCAGCACAATAACGGCGGAAATGAATATCGACGCTACGGCGTGAGAGTTGACCGCTTAAATTACGGAATGTCAATAATTCGTATGTTCCTAATAGACAATGCAAGATACCTGTCATATTTGCCACAGATTTGAGGCAGTCTAATTGATCTTGTAGCTTGTATCCACTTGCCATCTTGCCAAAATGTTGTGCTTCATCTACAAAAAATACGTCTGGATGACGGTGGATAAGAGCATTTTCTAAAGCTCTGCGTAAAGCAGGTGCAACTACTTTCGACTCAACATTAATTTTTCCAAAATTATCGCGAGAGATACCACGCACGCCGTAATCAAACTTGTGATCGATTAAGGGTTCCTCTAAGGCGATTAAGGCGCGTGTGTAGTAATCTTTCCAGTTGAAGTTTCTCGATTCTGGGGCTACAGCTTCAACACCAACAACAGGAACACGACTGCGAGCGCTTTCCAGTTTAGGTAATGCTAGTTCTGTTAATTTCTGCTCAACGCGGAGTCGCAAAGTTGTTTTACCAACACCACTAGCACCGTAAACAAAGATAAATGAAGCTCCTGCGGGTTCGGCAATCGTTCGCATGAGAATTTCATAGACTTCTTTAAGTCGAGGATGCGCTACGGTGTAATTTTCAAAGTAAGCAAGCCTTTCTGTAGCAGGTCGTGTGAGGAGTTCAAGAGGAAATCCAGTAGATTTTGTCATAATTAAAACTCCTCATACACTACAAGTGTTTCTGGGACAATCGCTTCGTCTTCATCCGCTTGAGAATCGGTATTAGCAAAAGTAACTTGAATGAGTTTTGGTTGTTCGTTACGGCTTGTTGTCGCTTTTCCACCCTCAATTACTCTAAAGACTTCCTTAACTTCTGCATCATAGGAACGCTGTTCTAATAGAGCTTCTTGAGCTTCTACCGATGCTAAAAATTCTGCTAAATTCTTAGCCGAAACTTTAGATTGTTGTGCATGATTTGAAGACCGTTTGCGTAACTCGATACTAGCTAACTTCAGTTCTTTTTCTGAACGACCTTGCAGTTCTGCATAATATTGAGAGATACACTGTACCCACTGTCCTCGAACAAAGGCGTAAGCGATACCAATATTAAACGGGTCGTATCTTATCTGCACAGAGGTATTTTCAATTTGGGAGTCGCGGAAACTATTAGACCAGTAGTAGATTGAGTTAATTTTTACACCACGTCCGACTTGAACTTTTGCTTTCCCCTCTGAGGTCGTAGGTAGGGTAAGAATCTGAAAGTTTTCATCGTAAGAAATCATGCGGTGAACCCGACTGCCTCCAATCGCCATACCCGCAGCAAACGCATCCCTCGGACTCTGGAAAAGTGCCGGATGTTCGTCTGTATCGTAAACTTCGTAAGCCCAAGCACAAAGATATTCATAAAGTAAACCAAGTGTCCATACAGCTAGATTTTTAGGGTTAACTGACTTGGTGACTTGGCGGACGTTACGAGTTATTTGTGTATTACCGAGTAAGTTATGGACAAATTGAGTATTGGAAGTTCCAAATAGGCGTTCGCAAACCGAACCAAAACGAGCTTTGGCTGGGGGTCTTTGCTTTTTTGTACATTCAAAAGTAGCTAGTAGTGTTTCAAAATAAACGCTGTGAAACTCTGCACCGTTATCTACCACTACAATTTGGGGAAGCCTGCCGTGACGCTTGACACAAATTCTTAGCACCATTAAGCAAGAACGATATGAGGGTGAGTCAAACGTTAGGTAAACTGCCAGCAATCGCCGTGAGTAAGCATCTACGAGAAATGTTGCCCAAGGTCTGCCAAGATTGCGACCTGTATCAGAGCAAACTAGCTCTACATCTAACTGAGTATGGTCGATATGGCCAATTTCAAATGGGCGATCGCCGTGTCTTGGGGTAGTTATAGCAAGCTCCCAATAGAAGGATTCATGCTGATAAGCAGCACGACGACCTTGGCGTTTTTTAGTCTGTTCGTAATTAGGACGGCGTTTTACTTCTTTAGTAAATGCTTTGTAACTCGGAGTAATTACACCAGCTTGTTCGCAAGCTTGAACTAAATCCCCATAAACCTCCCACATTCTTTTTTGTTTAAGAGTTTCATAGTCTTTTAAAATAAACTTCTCCATAATTGCTAAGGTGTCTTCGGGCAGCTTGCGCTGACGATTACCTTTGACACTGCGATGAGACAAAAGCCCAATGTAGCCGCAACCGTATTTTTGAATTGCAGTTAGATATTTAGCTTTCCAGTGACGAATGGTACGGGCTGGTATTGTTTCGTTTTCTGGGGGATGGCCGTTTAAGTAAGGTTCGATACTTCTGTAGCGTTCAAGAGCTTCTGCTTGGTCTTCAGGACTAGCTTGATAAAATCGCTGCCAAGATTCTGTGCTAATAGCTGTTTTTTCTGGTGTTTGGAGACTTGTGATTTTCCCTTGGCGAACCAGATTCTCAAATATAGCTTTTTTGAGTTCAATTAACTGATTATTTTCTGCGCCAAGTATAACCTCTGTTTCCCCAACATGGATGATATTTAAACCTTTGCCGTCCCAACTAACAAGCGTTCCGGTAACAATATTGACTACAGGAGAGATAGCCGGAAAACTTATACTTGGCTGTTCAACTATTAATTTATAAGCGCTAGCAGTTTGTTCGTCACGGAAGATTAGACATCTTTCTGGTTCAGCTAGTGGTGTAGCATTTAAATCAATATAGATTTGCTCTTGAAGAATTAAGGTGTAGATATCGTCAGATTTAGCTCCTGTTGACTGATTGAGTAATTCTGCTAAAGTGATTCCTGGTTGAGATGACACAACTGCAAGTAATGATTGAGCGATCGCTTCTTCCACTACTAGAGATTCTGAGCGATAATAATCTTCTAAAAATTGCAGATTACGTTGCAGAACCCAATTGATTTCCCGATCTGAGCGAATGCGGTAATAAAGCCCAAACTGGTTAGCATAGTCTTCTCCTGGCGGACAATGCAATTGATTATCTTCTTCAGAGTAAAAGTAACGATTGGGGTTTTTCTCTGCTAGTTTTTTCAAATCCTGCTCAGTTTTACATTCTTCCCAACCAGCCGAATTGGTTCGGATGACAAAGAAATCTGGGGTGTGTAAAACACCTAATCTACGTCCGTTACTTGCTTGATAGTCAAGTTTAATTTGCGGTGGTTGATCGTAGAATTCAAGAACATCTTCATCGTGTTCTAACTGATAGATAATTGGCAGTTCAACCCGATGAGACTCAAATTGAATCGTGACTCCCATCTTGCGGCTAGGGTAGCGTCCCGAAACATTCTTGCTACCGCCACCAACGCGACGGGATGGCTCAGATGAGCGAACTTTCTCAATAATTTTTTGCCCTGCCTCGGATATTTGAAGGCGAGCAACCCATTGTTCAAATTGCTCTTTCATATACTCCTTAGTAAGCGCAAAGCGCTTTATTTTATGAATCTATCAAAATAAGACCATAAAGTTAGGAACTTGCTTGCCTGATGCTATACTACTTAACTTTATAACACTTATATTGTGCAAAAGTCCACTGATAGTAGATAGATTTAATGGTGATACTGGTTCAGTATTGTTTTGTGACGCAAAAACACCCCAGTATTGAGTACCGCTTTGGCAAAGCCATTAGGCGGCGAAGGCGAGAGTTAGATTTATCCCAAGAAGAACTGGCTGAAAAGTCAGGACTTCATCGCAACTACATCTCAGGAATCGAAACCGGAGAGCGTAACCCTTCGTTAAAAAATATTGTTAAGTTAGCGGCAGCTTTGGAGATATCTGTCTCCGATCTCTTTGTTAATTACGGTATCGAGGTTAAGAGTGAATCGGAAACTAATCCCTAAAATTTAGCTGTTAAAACTAAAGTACCAGCGCGTTTAGGTTAATCCAAGAGGGATGACTATTTACTCAGAACATTGGAGCCTAAAACCTCTAGAAATCCCGCAACGGAGTCGGTTATTTTCTCTTGAACCTGTGGCAGTAGGAACTCCCTATGCAGAAAGTCTTAGTAGCTACCTCCATCGTTTGGCACAGGCGCATTGTTTAACCTCTCAAAAGCTCGTTATGGGAGAAATTGCGCCACTTATCCTCAAAGATGAGGATAAATCTGAGCTATTAGCAAAAAATCTGAGTCACCTATTGGGAAATAGCGATGCTAAACCGGCTATTAACGGAATGCGAGAAATGACAGAAAAGTTAGTCACTGTCTTAGAAGAGTTAACAATGCGTCAGGATTTACGCTTTTTGACCCTTTTAAGCTGGAAAGGAATGATTTATGACAAGGGATTATTTCGGAACTATCGCGCTTGGTGTCCTTGTTGTTGGGAAGAGTGGATGCAGGAGAATAAAACTATTTATGAACTATTATCATGGTCATTTAAGGATGTAGAATTTTGTTTGATTCACAAACAGCGATTAATAGAACAATGTCCTCATTGTGGTTCCCGTTTACCTGTGATGGCTAGGTTTTCACCTGCGGGATTTTGTTCTCGTTGTTACGGGTGGTTAGGACAGGAAATTAAAGGCGAAGAGGACGTAGAGAAATATCGAGTTAATATTCAAGGAATTAGCGAATTAATTGCACTTACTCCCCAATTAGGATACGAACCCATCCCCATTGAGTTAACCCGAAAATTACAATTGATTTTGTTAGTGTTTGAGCAAGCAATTGGCAAGGATGTGAAGTTATTGGGAGATTTAGGAGGAATCATGGAATCGTTGAAGATAGCCTCAAGAACAAATCAAAGTCAACCTTATCATTTGGTAAAGTTGATTATTCCTGTGTGCGAGAAGGCGAAGATTAGTGTATTCCAGTTGTTTGGGTCAGATTTTAAGGAATTGGGCAAGATATTGTTCGGGAATTTTAGTCTGGAATTAAAGTTGTAGAAGTTTAATATAAATAAAGATTTATGCTTAGATGAACTGCAAATTCTACGGCAGCGAGTTTATGAAAAATTTTTCAAGACTAAGCGATGTTTGATGCCTAGTTCTAGAGTAGCCCAAAATTAGCTTTGGTAATCTTTTTCTATTTATTTTTCAATAGCTCAGAGTTCACCCCTTCACCCCACCCATCTTATTACCATAGCCCGTTCTTGTTTAAAGTTTTTTAATTCACGCAAATGATAGTGAAAAACTTTTCACAATCTTCAAAGTATCATCAACGTATTTACTGCTCTGTGCAATCAGCAAGAGCGATTATCTGCTTGCCTTCAGTTACCGACCCATGTCGCAATTCATAAATAGCTTGATGTAGTCCAGTGTGAGCATTACACCCTGCTGCGTCACCGAAGAGTCAGCCGCAGGCATCGCCCTCTCTAATACCTGTGGGTCTGGTTGGTAAGGATAATTTTACCTCGATCGGCATAAGGTAAGAAGTGATCGCGCTGGACAAAAGCATCCCTGCTTGGATATCTAGGTATCCAATAGACAGCGATCGCTCCACTTGTTGAAGAATTTTTCAACCACTGTGCCTTGTTAAAGCTCATCCAAAACAAGGATATTGCGACGGCGATCGCTCTAACCAAGGGCATCCATTTTGCTCGGATATTTAAGTATCCACTCTTACTAGGCAGAGCAAAGAATAGTTGAAAAATTTTCCAGCTTCTCCCCCAAGCCAGCATAAAAAACTCACTTTTATGCTGTATCGCCCTCATCTCTAGTGAGATTACAGCAGAGCCGATAAGAGCTAAGATAATGGCATTACAGCAGCAACATAGTGGCACTACAGTAGAGATATAACGACAATGCGATGACACCACAGTAGAGATATAACGTCATTATGGTGCTATTACAGTAGAGATATAACGACAATGCGATGACACCACAGTAGAGATATAACGTCATTATGGTGCTATTACAGTAGAGATATAACGACAAAACAGTGACACCGCAATAGAGATATAACGACAAAACAGTGACACCACAGTAGAGATATAACTGCAAGACAGATATAATATATTTAGTGCTAGGGACAAAATTCGGCTTCATGCCGTGTGATTGGAGGGCTGCGGCTTAACGATCCTATATCCCTGGCATTTTTAATATGGTTAAAGGGTTTTTTTGGGTATAGTAAACCCCATATCTTTCCTGCCTAGTGTCGTCAGTGTCATGCACTACTTTAAAGGCTGGCCAAAGATACTCAAGATATCTCTCTTCACGACGTTCATATAGCCGTTGCAGTGCCCACAAGAAATAATCAACAGCTTGCAGACAAGGAGCATGAGGCGGTGTGGTGGCAGTAATATTAATAGGGGCAATACTGGCTATTCCACATTCATAATAAAAGTTAGCTCTAGCTACCTCTAAAGCTTTTCTTAAAGCGGCTGTTCGGTCAGAACCGCCCCTTGCAGCAAAGCAGATATTATATTCATCATCTTTGTGCAAGCGTTCTTTGAATAATCTTCGTGTTAAATAGTCGTATAATTCATTGTGCTGATAGCGATAACGAGGATCGTTCTGATTACGACCCTTCACATATTCCAGTAAATTTTGCTTATCTCTAACTACTGCAAAAAATCTTAAATCATACTTCTTCAATAAATTAAATACTTCACGTCTAATTTCAGGAATATCGTCTTTAGCATGAAATCCTATAGCTGTTTTTCGTTGCTCTGGTTGCATTGATGGAACATTTTTGAAATATGGATCTGCTAGTAAATCAGACCTGAGTCCCTCTAGATTTCTTGCTAAAGACTCCGGTTCAGCCACATCTAACAACCCAAGTATAAAAAAGCGGGAGCAACCTTCAGTGTCAACAATAATTTTGCCTTTGCCATTAAACAGTGTTGGATCTCCAGCTTCATCAACAAAGTAATGACGAACAGAAGGTGCTTTTTCTTTTAAGTCACTCATTCACTTCCACGCAAAATTCTAGCAATTGTCTGGACTTAATTTATAGCAACTGCCACCAAATATGTGACGTTAAACACGTAGAAATTTGATGGAAGATTCATTTATCAAGCGATCCTAACATAAGCATTGCAGACACCGCTTGAACACATGGCATTTTGATTTAGAAATCAAGTTTTGTCGCGATCGCTCTGGACAAGAGCATACCTCTTTGCTTGAACTTGCGATCATCCTATTAAGGGATTATGAAAAATTTTTCAACAATGGTGATTTTGGCGTTGATCTTGGGAGCTATAAGTAGAGAGCCAAAATTCCTATATCCAAATGAAACTGATATTTTTAGGCACTGCAATGTAGTTTGTGTCTTGAGTGCCTGTTCTTCACAGGGAGTGCGATCACAAGCTCCCTTAATCCCCTCAACTCCAGCACTTACACCTTCCCCTGCTTCATCAATAGATATTGAAAGGCAAAAAGCGCGTGAGATAGTAAAGAGGATGGACAAAATCTTGCTTGAAGGCAAAGAGAGGAGCGAGAAAAGAGAGGAAGAGTACCAAAAAACCAAATTGTGCAGAACCGAAGAATACAATGCTAATTTCAGCCCTAACGACGACGTGGAACTAAGCGTTGAATGCAAAAAGCGATTAGCTGACTTGGACAAGGAAGCAAGCAAAATTCCTTAATTGCGATCGCCGTCTCATGCTCAAAGCTTTACAAACTCATCGCCCCGAAAGGGGATAGAAACTCGTTCTGTTTGAAGTAGCCCTTCGTCTCTAAGAAGTTTTCAAATCATTACCCCTCACGGGGATGGAAACGCTCTTCCACTCTCTCCCAACACCACAAAGTACGATGTTTTTATTTTTACATTGATAGTTTTGCTATCAATTGCTACATTTAATATGCAGTGAATAGCGCATTAAACGCAGCTTAATTATGACTCTGAATATCAATAAACTCAAATCAACAACCCTCAACATCGAAAATATACAAGCTCCAGAACTTGGAGAACTTTCAGATGAGGAATCAATGGAAGTGACAGGCGGAGTAACAGTAAAGGCAACTGTAACGGACGATTCTTTAATGCCAATATACGCTCCCTTTTTTGGCGTAATGGGTTCAGCCTCAGCAATGGTATTTTCAGCACTTGGAGCAGCTTATGGCACTGCCAAATCTGGAGTTTAGATTAGTCAGGACTTACGCACACTCTACAATTCTTCTCTTCAAGACACTATGCGTTGGCGTCTTGGCGGTTCGATAAATTAAGCAAGGTTGGCGATTTTTGTGTAAGTCCTATTGCCGAGAAGTGCGACAGTATATTGAAGATACATTGCTGTTGCCAGTTAAACCTAGCTCAATAGTGCATTTTGAAGAACCGCATCACACAATTGATTCTTGAAAAGTTTTTCATAAGGTAGCCATCATCATCTTTGAATCGAGGGGAACCCAAACCATGATGTAATGCTATCGCATCTTACAACTTGCCAACACGCCGCGATCGCTCTCTGTCTCCAGTGCTAATCCCGTAGACTATGCAGCGAAACTCATGAATGATTTATCAAGGGGACAAGTCGTGGGTGCGGGTTTGTGAAAAGTTTTTCAGGATGCTTCACAAGTAAAAAAGAGGAGCAAAAGCGATCGCTTATTCCAAAAGCACTGATTTTTACTTTGATATTTAAGTATCTAGTGGACTAAGTAAGAGCCAAAACGATCGCTCTATTCAGGTTGATGAAAAATCTTTCTCTAAATGGAAACGCGAGCGCTTGCTGATTGATTGATTTAAGTATCTCGAACAACACTAAATTGGCTCGATGACCCCAATAGCAGCGACAACACTATTTACATTTAAAAAAAGTAGATTTCTCTTTTTTTAGAATGGTATTATATCAGGCATGATGTACGACTTATTCGTTACCTTCTGAAGTTCAGCGGCTTTTTTTTGAGACTCATTTGCAAATAGTAGGACTGTCTGGGGCAGCTTCATAAGGGCGGTAAAATCATAGACTTGGGTGTCACTCAAATTCAAATGTTGTAATTGACCCAGAGCAGATAGCGGTGACAAGTCTTGAATCGCAGTCCTGCTCAAATTCAAGTATCGTAATTGGACCAGAGCAGATAGCGGTGACAGGTCTTGAATCGCAGTCCTGCTCAAATCCAAATTTTGTAATTGACCCAGAGCAGATAGCGGTGACAGGTCTTGAATCGCAGTCCTGCTCAAATCCAAGTCTTGTAATTGACCCAGAGCAGATAGCGATGACAGGTCTTGAATCGCAGTCTTGGTCAAATTCAAGTATCGTAATTGACCCAGAGCAGATAGCGGTGACAGGTCTTGAATCGCGGTGTCGCTCAAATTCAAATGTTGTAATTGACCCAGAGCAGATAGCAGTGACAGGTCTTGAATCGCGGTGTCGCTCAAATTCAAATGTTGTAATTGACCCAGAGCAGATAGCAGTGACAGGTCTTGAATCGCGGTGTCGCTCAAATTCAAATGTTGTAATTGACCCAGAGCAGATAGCGATGACAGGTCTTGAATCGCAGTCTTGGTCAAATTCAAGTATCGTAATTGACCCAGAGCAGATAGCGGTGACAGGTCTTGAATCGCGGTGTCGCTCAAATTCAAGTATCGTAATTGGCCCAGAGCAGATAGCGGTGACAGGTCTTGAATCGCAGTCCTGCTCAAACTCAAGTATTGTAATTGGCCCAGAGCAGATAGCGGTGACAGGTCTTGAATCGCAGTCCTGCTCAAATCTAATTTTTGGGTGTGGACGAGAACTTGACGCAGATAAGCTTCCTGCTCAAACACGCCATATCCTTTCCCAAAAAGCAAGAGTATTTTCCGAAAATTCTTTGCCTTGGGGTCGAATCTTGCTTTGGCATAATCAATTAACTGCTGCATCGCTGCTGAACTACCAATTTCGATCAGGGCTTCCATACAGTACGCAGCTTGGGTTGCACTAAACTGGGAGTTGTATCCTAACAAAGGCACGATCGCATCCCCTGCTCTAACAATAGTGGCAACCTCATCATCATTTTTGGGTGGCAATAAGGCTTTGGCACAGTCTTCAATTTGCGTTCTTAGCTCTGCTTCAATTGGTACACCCGTTTCTAAACAGGCCACTGTCAGAAGATGGAGATAGTGCCGTTTTGCAGTGTCTTTTTCTCCATGTTCCAGCAATCCCTTTAACAACTCTCGTCGCTGAGGGCGTGTCCCTTTACCCACAGCGGTGATAATTGCTTCTCGCCATTGGTCATCTTCAGCATGATTCAACAACACCCCCAAATCGTCACGATCGAGGACTGCCTTTGCCGCCAAATATTCCTGAAACGTGCGATGGACAAAATCTATTCGTCCTAGTAGGGGTTCTCGCAATAGCCCCGATCTTTCCAGCAATAGTTGCCGGATATCTCGTCCAGTCACATTTGGCAGGTTGTATTCCCTCGCATAGTCCTGAAACTGGCGATCGGCTTTTTCCACTTCGGCATCGGAGTAGTTATTTCGCATTAGCCAGTAGGCGAACTCCATCAGGAATCTTTCTTTCTGTTCCAGAGTGATATGAATGTCTGATTCAATTTCCCGCTGTTTATCTCGCTCCTCTAATAGCATCTCTATGCACTTGTCATACAGTCGAATCCGAGTTTCAGGTAAAGTTCTTTCGTTTTCGTAGTGCAAGGCGCAAATCATCGTACATAAAAGTGGCGTTGCTGCCAGTTGCCGAATTTCCGATCGCTGCCGTAACTGACGCATCAGACTGTTGCCAATTTGCTGCGGATCTTTATCATCATGCCGACTCGGTTCGGGTAGAGAGCTATGCCAACGACTGACAAACTGCTCAATTTCAGGCAATGTCATCGGCTCCATTGTGCAGTTAGTAAACCCTTCCGCTTCGATCCAATTTTCCAACTCTACCCATTCCTCACCATTCTCATCCTTCAGCCCCGCTGGGCGCGATGTCGTAATATAAATCGCGTAAGGGAACTCGCTCACCAGCTTTTGCAACGCTTCAAAGAACTGTTGCCGCTTGCCACGCGGCAATTCATCTACTCCATCAATCAACACCAGCGCACACCCGTTATCAAGCTGCTCTCTCACCCAGCCCTTGGGCATTTCATCGATAATATTTTTAGCAATTGGCTGCACAAAATCTTTAACTGCTGGAAAGCCCTCGTCTACCCAATTTCGCAGTCGAATAAAAAATGGCACTCGGCTATTCCAGTGTTGGAATGGAGCATCAAAATCTTGACGTGCTGCATGAACCGCCAACCAATGCATCAGGGATGTTTTTCCTGCTCCTGCGCCACCCCGAATCACCAAACGACGGCGCGTACTCAACACTTTCTCAATGTTCTGCGATCGCTTCTCCAAATGCTGATGACGGGGGAATACCTCCTCTTTCAATGGCGGCTTATCCGCAGATTCTTCTACCGTTTCTGTAATCGAAAGCTGGACATAGGCTTCACATAGCCGTTGCTGACTCAGCAAATTTTTCAGTAGCGGTACTCCAAATTTATCTGGTTTATCCAGTTCACTTGCAATGATGCGGCGATATCGAGCCAAAAACTCATCGCGTTGCTGCAATGCCATTTCTTTGTGCGATTGCATAAGGCTGACTACTTCTTCAAGTTGCCGCAGCATTGCCTGCGTCACACTCAATTGGAACCCCTCTAGCTGGGGAACAGCTTCAATTAAACTTTCACTGACAACTGCGATTGCCTGCCGATAAAGTGACTTTTCGTTTTCCGAGAAGCCTACGATTACTCTGGAATCTGCTTTAAGCAACTGTTGTGTTAGGCGTTCAGCATCTAATCCAATATTCATCAGTTCATCCAAACCGACGCTGCCTTGCAATAGAGTTTGCGCTACTGCCAGTAAAATAGCTTCTTGACCACCCTTATCAAGATTTCTTGCTTCTGCTTCTTCAAACAGAGGCCGCATGTCTCTTTTTAGACGGCTTGCCAAATCTTGAGTCTGCTTTTCTAGCGATTGTCGCTTTTCCCCTTCAGGCAACGCATCCGTAGCTACATCGATCGTTTGCTCCAGCACTTTATTAGCCAGATCGTCTGCAATCCCAAAATTTTGCAGCAATGTTTTGGCAACAGCAGGAGCAACTATTTTCAAAAGAGTCCCTACTACGGAAACCGTTAAAGACATACAGCAATCCCAGATTAGGTCATTAATAAAAAATTATACTAACTAATCTCATCGGCAATAAGTATACGTATTGAGTCGATTATGAGATAGTGTCACCGCTATCAAGCTTCTCTTCATAATGCCACTAAACGCAGAAGGTTTAGATATTGCTCACTTCAGTCTAAGTATGAGCTAGAAGTTGAAAAATTTTTCAAGAAGCGGTAATTTGTGCAGCGATTTTGGAAGCTATAAACAGAGAGCCAAAATTCCTATATCCAATGAAACTGATATTTTTATGCACTGGGTATTGAACCCCATTCAATCAGCCCTCCTATCCCCCGTCACTGCCAATCGGAGTACCGATGTGACGGGGGATAGGAGGTTTAGATGGCTTACCAGGAATCAAAATCTCAACTTTGCGATCACATTTTTATCCATAGCAAGGCAAAATCCGCAAGTTTGGACTTCTGTTGATAAGAATGAAAACTAAATAACTTTTGGTACTTGAGCGTCAGTTTTTCTCAAGGAGACTCACTTTCACTCTAAATCGTTATAGTTTGTAAACTGTAGTAGCTCAGGAATTTATATTTTGTTTACTGTTGTAGCTATTATATGTCCAACAAAGGTGAAAAAGAAACCAGAATTTATATTTACATTGAGGACGTTGTATTTGTAGCCTGGAATAAAGATAGAGGAACAGTTTTAAAGCGACTGCGTGGAAAAAAATCACGTCAGAAGCTGGCTGATGAAATTGCTGCCAGAGGCGGTGAGTGTTCGCATCAAAATTTAAAAAAACTAGAGTATGGTGAGTCTGAAAGCGTCTCTTTGAAAGTATTAGAGGCTATTTGTACAGCATTAGAAATATCAGTAAGCAATTTTTTAAGCACAGTCGAAGTGACAAATTAAAGTTTTAAACTCACTCGTTGATTTTAGCTACTAAAGTTACTAATATATTGATGTACTCAAAAAGGCGATCGCCCTCCGTCCAAAGATTGCGATCGCCTTTTGTTCAACCCCGTTAATGAGGTTACTCATGATGATTGTACAAGATGACTTTAGTAACTCAGCCTTGGCTGAATCAGAGTTTGAGGAATATATTGACCAGTTTGCCGACCCAGTAGCACCAGAAATTGAAATTGACTCAGTAGCAGATGACTTGGGTGAACTGTATCGAGTCTGGAATGGTTCTCAACTACTTGGCACTTTCTACCAAAATCTAGAGGGGAAATGGGTAGCACAACCCTGTAATAGGGATGATAGGCCATGTTGTGATAGTCCTTTAGCAGCACAAATAATCATCATCGCTGTTAATGGTTTACTGGTAGCCGACGCAGCAGCAGCATAACACACAAAGCATTTATCCCATCACTTGGAGACGTGATTCAGTTCACGTCTCTTTCTTGTGTAGAGGAATAATTGAGTTGAACAATTTAAGTTTTACTACAGCAAAAATTTATGCGATCGCATTTTTGATATTTGGTAATCAAGCTGACTCTAACTCTTCTATGCTGATTGTCGAATTTCACCTTCTGCTTTACAAAGCTAATTTTCGTTCTCGTAGTAAGAGTTACACTAAGTAAGACGAGGTGAAAAAACCAAACTATGTAAAGATAAGTAAATACGTACAA